>NZ_JBIVOQ010000006.1:130021-271821 GCF_044754225.1 Arthrobacter sp. NPDC093125
CAGGTGGTGCTTAGAACATGTGGTGCTTAGAGCGAGAACGCGATGAGCAGAACGCCCGCCAGGCTGGCGAGGACGCCGACGGCGAGGTAGATCTTGCGTTCCCTGGTCCACGAGGTCATGGTGATCCTTCCGAGTGCATGAATGGCCCGCAAAACAGGCCGGGTGAATGAGAGGCCTAGTGCATGTAGAGGCCGCCATCAACATTCAGCGTCTGGCCGGAGATGTATCCGGCGTCCTCGCTGATGAGGAAGGCGATGGCTGCTGCGATGTCGCGCGGGGTTCCGACGCGGTTGACCACAAGGTCCTGGGTGAGTTCGTCCTTTCGTTCCTGGCTGAGCGTTCCGCCCATGATGTCGGTGTCAATGGGGCCGGGCGAGATGGCGTTGACGGTGATGTCGTACTCCCCCAGCTCTCGGGCGGTGGAGCGGGTCAGGCCGATGACGCCTGCCTTGGCTACCGAGTAGGGGGTCTTGGAGAACGTCCCGCCGCCACGCTGGGCGGAAACGGAGGAGATGTTCACGATGCGGCCGATGCGGTTCTTCACCATGGACTCGGCGACGCGGCGCGTAGCGTAGTGGACGCCGTTGAGGTTGATGTTCAGGACGCGATCCCATTCCGCTGCCTCGAGTTCGAGGTACGGGACGGGCGAGCTGACGCCGGCCACGTTTGCGAGGGCAACGATCTCGGGCAGCTCCGCCTCGATGGAATCGACGGCCGCGCGGACGGATGCTTCGTCGGCTACGTTGGCTCCGACGCCGTGGGCCTTCACACCGTACTTGCCGGCGATTTCCTTGGCAGTTGCCTGGGACAGGGCGTCGTCCAAATCGATGATGCCAATGTTCCAGCCCAGCTCTGCGAGGTAATTTGCCGTGGCACGGCCGATGCCGCGTTCGGAGACGGCTCCGGTGACGATAACGGTTCGTTCTGACGGGAAGGTGCTCATGGATGTCCTCCTGAGTTTGTAGCGGAGCTGGCGCGCACGTCCGGGACCGGTGCACGGACAGCAAGAGTTGGCAATGCCCGAAAAGGGCACGGGAAACGGCCACCGACCGGCATAGCTGCCGGCCAGTGACCGTCCTTGTTGGCTGACGGAACGTCTAGCGGGATTAGTCGAGGCGCTTAGACCGCGTCAGTTGATCAACATTCACTTGAATGGCGTTCAGTTGATTGGCGCAGGGCCGAGGTCCTCGATCAGTTTCTGCATCGCAACATAGGCCTTGTTGCGGTAGGCGATCAGCTCGGGCGTGCGCTCGGCGGGGACGTTGAGGAAGCCTGCGCCGGTCTTGGTGCCGAGCTTTCCGGCCTCCACGAGGTCGGTGAGGATCTTCGGCGTGGCGAAGCGCTCCGGGAAATCGGTCTGCAGGGACTTGTAGCAGAAGTTGTAGACGTCCAGGCCGGCCATGTCGGCGATGGCGAAGGGCCCAAAGAACGGCAGCCGGAAACCAAAGGTGGTGCGGACCAGGGTGTCCACGTCCTCCGCGGTTGCGATGCCCTGCTCCACCAGCTGCGCAGCCTCGTGGAAAAGCGCATACTGCAGGCGGTTGAGCACGAAGCCGGTGACGTCCTTGACCACAGCGGTCTGCTTGTTGGCGCCGTGCACGAGGTCGCGTACTGCGCCAACGGTCTCAGCCGAAGTTCCGGCGTGGGGAATGATCTCCACGCCCGGGATGAACGGCGAGGGGTTGGAGAAGTGGACGCCAAGGAAACGCTCCGGGTTGGCGACCGGCTCGGACAGCTCCGCAATGGAGATCGTGGAGGTGTTGGAGCCGATGATCGCGTCCGGGCGGGCGGCCGCGCTGATGCGGGCCAGGGTCTCGTGCTTGATCGCGATGACTTCGGGGACGGCTTCCTCGATGAAGTCGGCGTCCGCCACGGCCTCCTCGATGTCCTTCGCGGCCCAGAGGTTCTGCTTCAGGATTTCCGTGGAGCCTTCGGGGAACAGTCCGTCTGCCACGAACTGGTCGGATTCCGTGAGGAGACGTTCGTAGTTCTTTTGCGCCACCTCCGCGGACACGTCGGCGAGGGCGACGCGCGCCCCGCCGAGGGCCAAAACCTGGGCGATGCCGCCGCCCATGTAACCGGATCCGACGACGGCGTACTTGCGGGGGCTGGTGGGTGTCTCGGTCATGGTCAGTCAGCCTTCGTGTAGTCGGGTTCGTAGGAGCAGATGGCGTCCACCTTGGCCGCCGAGGACGAGTTCTCGTCGAAGCGGTGGTTCAGCCATTCGCCGACGAGCTTCTTGGCGAGTTCCAGGCCGATCACGCGCTGTCCCATGGTGAGGACCTGGGCGTTGTTGCTCAGCACGGAGCGCTCCACCGAGTAGCTGTCATGGGCGGTGACGGCGCGGATGCCGGGGACCTTGTTGGCCGCGATGGCCACGCCCAGGCCCGTGCCGCAGATGAGGAGCGCGCGGTCCGCTTCGCCTTCAGCCACCTTGCGGGCGGCTGCCACGGCCAGGTGCGGGTACGCGGTGGAGTCGTTGGCCGCGACGCCAATGTCCTCGACGGAGGCGACGCGGTCGTCAGCCTCAAGCAGCGCCTTCAGGGCTTCCTTGTACTCAACGCCGGCCTCATCGTTGCCGATGACAATGCGCCAGCCTGCAGGTGTTGTCATGCTTGTGCTCCATTTCCGGCCGATGCGGCCATGTCGGATGAGGCCAGGCCAGAGGTGGCCGGTTCAGATTGGATAAAGCGGGCGACCCGCTCGGTGATGAGCCCGAAGGAGACCGCTCCAGGATCGGGGTGGCCGAGGCTCTTTTCAGCCAGCGGACGGGCACGGCCCTTCAGCGGGCGCAGGTCCGCGGTCTGGCGGGCTGCTTCCGTTGCCGCGGAGGCGGCGGCGGCAAGGGCGCCGCCGAGGGAGGCACCGCCGTCGTGCTCTTTCCGGAAGGCATCCCGGAACGGGAGGAGGGCGTCCACCATCGTCTTGTCCCCCGGTTCGGCTTTGCCGAGTTCGGTGATGGCGTTGGTGAAGGCCTCCACGGCGGCGACGGCGTCCTCGGGCCGGTAGGACTCGCGGTTGCCGAGAACCAGTCCGGCCGCGATGACTGCCGATCCCCACAGCGCACCGGACGTTCCGCCGGCGCGTTCGCTCCAGGCTTCGCCGGCAGCGGTGAGCACGCGCTCCACCGAAGCACCGGCGGCAGCATTCTGCCCACCGGCGGCCGAGGCCGCATCCACCCCGCGGCGCATGCCGATGCCGTGATCGCCGTCGCCGGCGATGGCGTCCAAATTGCCCAGTTCCTCTTCATGTTCGACGACGACGTCCCGCACCTGCGCGAGGACGGCGGCTGCCAGGCGGCCCAGGTCAGCGGACGCAGCGGTGGCGCTCTCGGCTTCTTCGGCCACTGTGTCCTCGGTACCGGCGAGTTCACGCCGGGTACGCGGTGCGAGGTTTCCTTTGCGGAACGCCGGCGTGTCCGCCGGAGCTGCCCAGTACTGCTCGATCTCGTCGTCCAGCCACAGCAGGGTCAGGGAGAGCCCGGACATGTCCAGGCTGGTGACGAGTTCGCCGCACTCAGGCTCCACCACCGTCAGTCCGGCCTTGGTGAGCAGCTTTTCGACCTTGCCGAAGAGCAGAAAGAGCTCGTCGTACTTGACGGTGCCCAGCCCGTTGACGATGGCGACCACACGGTCCCCGGCGTCCTCAGGCTTGTCCTCCAAAAGCCGGGACACCAGCAGCTCGGCCAGCTCGGAAGCCGTCGGCATGGGGTGTTCGGAGATGCCGGGTTCGCCGTGGATCCCAAGGCCCAGCGACATCTGGCCAGCCGGAACGTGGAAGAGGGGCTCGCTCGCGCCCGGCAGGGTGCAGCCGTCGAAGGCCACGCCCAGCGACCGGGTCCGGTAGTTGGTCTTGATGGCGAGACGTTCCACCTCATCCAGGTTCAGGCCCGCTTCAGCGGCCGCACCGGCCACCTTGAAGACGGTGAGGTCGCCGGCGATGCCGCGGCGCTTTTCGATCTGGTCCAGCGGGGCGCTGGCGATGTCGTCCGTGACGAGAACGGTGCGGGTCTCAATGCCTTCGGCGTTGAGGCGCAGCTGGGCCTGGCCGAAATGCAGGACGTCGCCGGCGTAGTTGCCGTAGCTGAGCAGCACGCCGCCGCCGGCGTTGGCGGCCTTGGCCACGCGGTACACCTGGCCGGCGGCCGGCGACGCGAACATGTTGCCGCATGCCGAGCCCGCTGCCAGGCCCGGTCCCACGAGCCCGGCAAAGGCCGGGTAGTGTCCGGAGCCGCCGCCGATCACGAGTGCCACCTGGCCGGGTGTCATCTCGGTGGACCGGACGACGCCGCCGTCAACACGGGCGACGTAGCCGCGGTTGGCAGCGACAAAGCCGTCCAGTGCCTCATCCGCAAAGTCAGCGGGATTGTCGAAGATCTGGGTCATGGTTCCTCATTGAATCCGGGTTGGGATGTTCAGTTCCGGGGTTCCCGCCGGTTTTATGTGCCGGAGGGCGCCTGAAAGGCGGCTGTCGGGGCGCTGCCCGCTGCCGCCGTCGGAAGTTCAGTCCCGGTGGGAACTGAACTTCCGCTGGCTTCAGGATGAAGCGAGTTCGACGGCGGGCTGCTGCCGGCCCTGTGCCACCAGGCTCTTGCCGAGCGCGTAGCCGTCCTTCTTCGGGAGCACGTGGCGGCGCAGGTATTCCTGGTTGCTGGCGGTGACGGAGAGCCCGTCTCCCCCGTAGTGCTCGGTGCAGATGATGCCCTGGAAGCCGTTGGCGATGGCCACCTTGAAGGCCTCCCGGTAGTTGATGAGGCCGCTTTCCATCGGGGCCGGCATGGCAACGTACATGTCGCGGGCCACGTCCTCGTCGCGGATGTAGTTCTTCACGTGCCAGTAGTTGGAGTACGGCAGGGTCTTGGCCACCAGTTCGCGCCAGTCCTCGATGGGGCGGTGCAGGCGGATCAGGTTTCCGATGTCCGGGTTCAGGCCGACGTTGGACAGCCCGATGTCCTGGACCAGCTGCACCGAAGAATCGGCGGTGCCCAGGAAGGTGTCTTCGTACATTTCGAGGGAGAGCAGGACGCCCACCTCTGCGGCATGGCGGCCGAGCTCGCGGAGCCGCGTGACGGCGTTGGTCCAGGCTTCCTTGTCCCCCGCCGGGTCCTTGTGGCCCTCAAGGGTCCAGAACCACAGCTGCTTCTGCTGCTCCGGGGTGATTGCCTGGTGCAGGCCGAAGGAGACAACCTCGCAGCCCAGCTCGGCGGCGGCGTCGATGGTGCGGTGGCTGTACTCGAGGTTTGCTTCCCAGTTGCCTTCTTCAATCACGCTGCGGCGGATCGCGGAAATAACGGGCAGGCCGACGCCAACGCTCTGCGCGGTCTGCTTGAACTCAGCAAGGCGCTCCTTGCTGAGGTCGCCGGGGCGGACCCAGCTGTCGGTCAGGTCGACGTCGGCGAAGCCGGCTTCCTTGACCTCGGTGAAGACCTCGGCCCAGGCGGAGGCGTCGGCGTCGTTCATGGGGGTTCCCTGGGCATCTACGCCGGGGAACTGCAGCAGGGCTGCGGTGATGGGCCAGTTCTCAGCTGTATAAGCCATGTGGTGCACTCCTTCGTGAATCCTGTTTCCTATAGGATCTACTATTCCGGCTGGCGCTGTCAAGGTCTTTTTATAGTTCCACGCTTGATCAAAGATCCTATAGGGATGTAGTGCGTGCTGTGAAGGGCGTTACTAAGGAAAGGCTGGTTCTTATCCGCAGGCGTTTCGGGTGCGTCCTTCTGGCGGCCGGCCCTACCGATGGTGCCCCCGCCCAACTAAGTAGCAGCAAAGGCCGTTCTGAGCGCTGGGAAGGGCCTGTACTGCTACTTACTTCAGTCACGGCAGGCGCTACTCCCCCTGGCTTAATTCCTTGAACCCTAATCCTCGGGTGCGTCGGCGATGGCGCGTGCCCGGACCTTCTTGATGTGGTCGGCCATCGCGGCCTCGGCCTGTGCCGGATCCCCGGTGGAGAGAGCATCCAGAACTGCCTGGTGCTCGGCAATGGCATATTCGGCGTCGGTAATTCCTACGCCGCCAAAAAGCCGGAACCGCTGGACCTGCCCGCCAAGGGCGCCGTAGGCCGCTTCCATGAACTGGTTTCCGGTCTGCTGCGCGATGAGCTGGTGGAAGTGCTCGTCCGCTTCCAGGTAATCCTTGTACTCGGCAAAGGATGGTCCGCGGGGCGCGGATTTCAGGGCATCGACCGTCTCCTCAAGTGCCGCGAGGCGTTCGGGATTGAGCCGGGCGCAGGCAAGACGGGCGTTGACGGGCTCGATGGCCAGCCGGGCCTCCATGAGCTCCGCGAAATCCTCGCGGGTGAAGACCGGGGCAACGCGGTAGCCCTTCAGCGCCACCCTCCGCACCATCCCGGTGTGCTCCAGCCGGGCAAGGGCCTCACGGACGGGAGTGGGCGAGACGTCGAGATCACGGGCGGTCCCGTCGATGCTGACGGCGGCGCCTGGCTCCAGCCGGCCGTCCATGAGGGCGGCAAGGAGTTCCTCGTACACGTGGTCAGCGAGAACCTGTCGGTTGACGCCCCGGCCGGCAGAGCGTTGGGAGCTCTCGCCGGACTGTCGACTGCCGGCGCGGAGGCCGCTGGACGCTTTTTGCATGCTCAAATCCTATAGGCGTGCACAGCATCGGGATGCATGTGACCCTGGGATTCCGCTTGGCTGCTCGTCTTAGGGGCGTCTTACGGGCGTCGCTCCTGCGGGAGTGCCGGGAGCATTTGCGGGGGTGAGCGACAGCGCCAGAACCAGAAGCACCGCCCGGAGTCCGGGCGGTGCTTCTGGCCGAGAGTGTGACGACTGCCTCGGGCCGCAGAGTGGCGACTGGGCCTTTCAGGGCACAGCAGCAGACTAGGCCGGCTGGTACGCCGGGTAGTCCGTGTAGCCCTTGGCCCCTTCCCCGTAGAATGTGCTCGAATCGGGCTCATTCAGCGGCAGTCCCTCGCGCCAGCGGCGGACGAGGTCAGGATTGGCGATAGCCGGCCGGCCGACCACGACCGCGTCCGCATGGCCGTCAGCCACCAGGGAAACAGCTTCATCGCGAGTGGTAATGACGCCGAAGCCCGTGTTGACCAGGAACGTACCGTTGAAGCGGGTCCGCAGATCCTGGACCAAGTCCCCGGTGGGATCAGCGTGCAGGATGCTCAGGTAGGCGAGGTCCAGCGGAGCAATGGAGTTGACCAGCACCTCGTAGGTGGCCCGCACATCCTCGGCGTCGATCTCTTCGATGCCCTGGACGTTGTGTTCAGGCGAGATCCGGATGCCGACCCGGTTGGCGCCCAGCGCTTCCACGACGGCGTTCACCGTCTCGATCACGAAGCGGGCGCGGTTCTCGGGAGAGCCTCCGTAGCTGTCCGTGCGGACGTTGGTGTTCGGCGCGAGGAACTCGTGGAGAAGGTAACCGTTGGCGGAGTGCAGCTCGACGCCGTCGAACCCCGCCTCAATGGCGTTGCGCGACGCCGTTACGATTTCCTCGCGGACGATGGGAAGTTCGTCGGTGGAGAGTTCGTGCGGCACGGGGTGCGGCTGCTTGCCCTTGTAGGTGCGCGTCTCACCGTCGACGGCGATCGCGCTGGGGGCCACAACCCGGTGGCCGCCGTTGATGTCCTCGTGGGAGACACGGCCACCGTGCATGATCTGCGCAAAAATCCGACCACCTTCAGAATGAACGGCGTCGGTGACCTTCTTCCAGCCGGCGATCTGTTCGGGTGTTACAAGCCCGGGCTGCCCCGGGTAGGAGCGGCCGGCGGGGCTAGGGTAGGTTCCTTCGCTGACGATCAGGCCGAGGGAAGCACGCTGGCGGTAATGCTCCACCACGAGGGGGCCGGGTACGCCTTCCTTGCCGGTTCGGACACGCGTCAGGGGTGCCATGACAAGGCGGTTCGGAAGTTCGAGCTCGCCAAGGGTCAGCGGGGAAAACAGCATGCGGAGTTCCTTTCAGAATGCATTGGGTTCACCACCTGTAACTGGCGCGCGTGTGCAACTATTCCGGATGCGCTGAGGGTCACACCGTTTGTGTCGGATTCAGCAAGGCACGCGCCCTTGGGTTATCGCGTTGGGCAGCCTTGGCCGCGGGGGTTGGTAATGCAGTCGTCGGCATAATTCCTGGTGACCGATCGCCAGACACTCACTGCCTGAGGGGGCGAGCTGAGTTGGCCCTGGTTCGGTATGGGAAGTGCCGGGCCGCCATTGACCGAGTAAGTGCCCTGGAAGTAAGTGGTCAGCACGACACTGAAATCTCCCGTTGCAGCGTATGCGTGACTGGTGCGGGTCTTCTCGCCCCAGCGCTCCTGTGGCAGGGGCCCGCCCAACGTGGTCGTCGGGCCGAGCGAGCTGCCGTCCCCGTAATCCCAGCGGTACTGGACTGGCGTGGCGATGATGTGAATCCTCTGTGCGAGGATCGTGATGTCAAATTCCTGAATAGCGGCATCTGCATAAAAGTTTGTTTCTGCGCCACGGAGAGTGTGAGGACTAGGCTGGGCCGTCAGCCTTCCAGGAATGATTGGCAGTCGGTCGAACTCTCGCTGAATTAGGGCCGCGATTCGGGGCAGCAAGTCTTCCGGGTTTCTGTCGTACAAGCAGGTGGGCCCGCCACCATTACCTTGCCAGTCCGTCCACGTAGGATTCTCAATCGATCTGGGCGCGACCTTCCACACCACAGGAATTCCGGGCTTGCCATCAGCTCTGGGAGGGCAGGGACGTTGCCCGGCCAAGCAAGTGATGTCTAGGTTCCCGTCATCTACCTGGCACTGCGGAAACGCGTTGTATTGGTTTGGGTCGTCACTTACATAGCCTGCCGGTGCTGGAAGCATCTCACCCGTGGTCTTATCGAGCACCCAAATCGAAGCTCCAACGTCAATACCGGTATCTTCGAATCCGATGACGGCGGTTGAGCCATTAGCAGTAGCTCCGACCGCTGCGTAGATCGTAGCCAACCCAGCAAAAACCAGTGAGGTAACTGCTAAACCGACCCTTTTCATCGTCTAGCGAATGAGGCCGAGGTCGGTCATTATCCAGCCGGTCGAATCAAAGGAAGCAAGCGCAAGACTTCCAGTGTTCGACGCCTTGGTGGCCTTTTGAGACAAAACTCCCGCGGCCTTATATATGGAAATTTCCTGCTGAATGACCTGGATGGTTGCTTGTTGTGGCCCTCCACCGGCTTTCAATTTTCCACTTACTGACGGCGTCTGGATTTTGCCGCCAACTATCCAATTCTTCCCTTGCCATGCGTTTTTCACGTTGTCCCGAAGCCCGTTACAGAATCGACAGTTGGGTCCGCTGGCAGCCTCCATAAGGCGACTATCACCCGTCTCATAAGCGTACGAGAGCGTTTGGAACCAATACTTCGCGAAGGCCTCCAGCCCTTCTTTCGAGTTCTTGTCCGCCAACGCCGGCTTCACCGGCACGGGTACATTTTGCGCCCGGCCCTTTGCGTCGGCCGGTTTATAGACAGGTGTCGGTTTCGGAGTCGCTGTGGCACTCGGCGTAGCAATGGCTGCCTGAGAAGACGAAGTTGTTGGTCCGGCGCTGGGGCTGCCCTGAGGATCCTCGCCGTTGCTGCAACCACTGAGAACCAGAGCGGCGACGGCGGCAAAGGAAATAGCAGTAAGGCGCACGCGCCCGGAAATGGATGAACGAGAAGTCATGCGCAGCTAATCCCCCCGGATAGGTTTCGGACGTCTGTGTCCGAGCAGTGGTTAAAGGGTAACTGAGGCCACACTTCCCGACTCAAAGTTATCCACACCCTGGCAGCCATCTCGTTCTACCATTCCGGGACCTGGAAAAGAAGGGAACTGCGTGGCTCAACCACTGGTCTAACAACCACCCCAGCGCACGGCTCTGGCGAACCAAGGCTGGGTGCTGGGAAAATGGGCGCACACCCCTATCCTTTTTCTACACTGCGTAGAAGAATGGAGCCATGATGTTCAACCACCCTGACGGCGACCCCATCCTTATCCTCGACGACGAGCAATGCTGGCAGCTGCTGGAGGGCGCAAGGCACGGCAGGCTGGTTGTTACAGTGGCCGGCGAGCCGGACATTTTCCCCGTCAATTACGTGACCAGCCGCCGGAAGCTCTATTTCCGGACGGCGCCGGGCAACAAGTTGGCAGAGCTCACCATCAACGACCGCGTCCTCTTCGAGACCGACGGCATCCTCTCCGACCAGGCGTGGTCAGTCGTGTTGCGCGGTACTGCGCGGGTGCTGAGCCAGTCCGCGGAAATTTCCGAGGCCGAGGAACTGGGCCTGGAGTCGTGGGTCCCCACACTGAAGGATTTCTACGTCGAGATCGAACCGGGTTCCGTCAGCGGAAGGCACTTTGAATTCGGTTCACCACCGGACTTCAACGCCTGACGGCAGCGCGCCCGGCGCCACACCCGGCCCACACAGAGCTGCCTAGACTGGAACCATGGTAGACCGGCTGACACCTGAACAGCGCAGCTGGAACATGTCCCGGATCAGGGGTAAGAACACAAAACCTGAATTGCTGGTGCGCGGCCTCCTGCATGCAAAGGGCTACCGCTACCGCCTCCACGGGACTTCCGGAGGCACCAAGCTGCCGGGAAATCCGGACCTGGTTTTCGCCAGCCGACGCAAGGTCATCTTCATCAACGGATGCTTCTGGCACTTCCACGACTGCCGGGTTGGCCAGCACGCGCCGAAGGCCAACGCTGAGTTCTGGCAAGCCAAACGGACCAAAACCAGAAACCGCGACGCCGACCAGCGCCAGCAGCTCGCAAGCGCGGGTTGGGATGTGCTCACCGTTTGGGAGTGTGAGCTGAAGGACCGGCAGGCCTTGGAGGAACATCTCGAGAGATTCCTCCAAAGCTGACGCGTCAGTCCTGTTCGGGTGCCAGCCGGTAGCCGACGCCGCGGACGGTCTGGAGCCAGCGCGGATTCTGCGCCGAATCACCCAGCTTTTTGCGGAGGTTTCCCATGTGGACTTCGACGGACCGCTCATCAGCTTCGCTGATGTAGCTTCCGACGTCGTACGGCTCGTCGCGCAACCGGCGCACCAGATCGGACTTGGTACGCACCATACGGTTTGCTTCCAGGAGGGCGTGCAGCAAATCGAATTCGGTGCGGGTGAGGCTCAGCTCCTGGCCGTCCACCGCGACCGTCCGGGATTCGTAGCTCAGATCGAGTCCGTTGTGGCGGTAGCTTCTGGAATCATCGGCCGCAGCGGCAGGTGCGCCTGCATCGTCGGCGAGTTCCGGCGTCGAACGCGGGCGCCGCATCATGGCGGCCACACGGGCACGCAGTTCCCTGGGCCGGAAGGGCTTGGTGAGGTAGTCGTCGGCCCCGGATTCCAGGCCGATCAGGGTGTCGAGCTCCTCCGCCCTGGCGGTGAGCATCACGATATAGGCGTCAGAGAACTGCCGGATCTGCCGCGCCACTTCGAACCCATCGATGTCCGGCAAGCCAAGGTCCAGGGTTATGACGGCGGGGTCCAGGTTTTTTGCAGCCAAAACACCTTCGGCTCCGCTTGAGGCGGCCGTGACCTCAAAGCCCGCCTGCGTCAGTACAACCCGAACCAGCTCTCGAATATCGTGGTCGTCTTCAATAACCAAACCCACGCGTGTATCGCCCATTGCAGTCCCCTCAGCCCGCTACATCCCGTCTGAAGTATAGCCCTCGACCGATATCCTGCTCGTATGGACTACTTCCGCCGCGCCCTCACCGAGCCGGGCCCATGAGCAGAAAGGCTTGGAACGAGCCATCGGGCAAGTTTCTGCTGTTCAGCCGGCCCTTTCACGAGTATTCCATGCGGGGCCGGGTGGCACTGAGCCAGCTGCCGCTTTCTGTGACGGTGGCTCTGACGGCGTTGCTTATTCTGGCTTACTTCCCGGGAACACTGCTGAATCCGCTCTTCCTCAGTTTCCTTTTCTCCCAGGCCGCCATTCTGATTCTTTGCTTTGCCATCCCGTGGGACCGGCTGCCCTACCCCAGCTTCCTGGTGATTCCGTTTCTGGACCTGGTCTCGATCGCGCTGGGAAGGGAGGGGGGCCAAGACAGTCTGGCCGGCATCAGCCTGATGGCCGTCTTCCCGGTCATTTGGCTTTGCGCATCCGGAGTGTTTCCCAGGACCGCCGTGGCCCTGTCATTTCTCGGTCCCCTCGGCATCATCTGGGTTCCGCTTCTCATCAGGGGAGACATGACAGGCCCGGACCTTGCCCGTTCGCTCCTGCTCCCCGTCATGTCACTGGGAATCGGCGTTTCCGTCACCGTCTTGACCCTGAGCATGATGCGGCAGCAACGCGATGTGGAGGAGAAGGACATCCAGCTCCGCGGCGTGCTGGGCGTGAGCAAGCGCCAAGAGCGGCTGCTGAACACCGTGCTCGATACGGTACACCTTGGTGTCCTTGCAGTGGATGCAGAAGGCAACGACATCCTGATGAACCGGAAGCAGCGGGCCCATCACCTCCTGGCTTCGCCGCCAGGCAACGACGACCCGAACGAGTCCCAGCTGCTCGTCTTCGACCGTGACAGGACCACCCTGGTTCCCGTCGAGCAGCGCCCTGTCCGCAGGGCCATACTGGGCGAGGAGTTCACCGACTACCTCGTCTGGCTGGGCGCCGGCGACGAGCAGCGCGCCGTGAGCACGAGCGCCAGGCCGATGATCGACCAGGACGGCAACTTCGCGGGCTCTGTCATTGTTTTCAGCGACGTCACGGATCTGGTCAAGGCCCTTGCAGCCAAGGACGAATTCGTCGCCAATGTCTCCCACGAATTCCGGACACCGCTGACATCCATCCTCGGCTACGTGGAGCTGATGCTCGATGACGAGGCTCTGAGGGACGACAAGCGGGGGTTCCTGGAGATCATCCGCCGGAACTCCGAACGGCTCCTGACCCTCGTTTCCGATCTCCTGTCGAGCAGGAACGGACAACTTGTCGTCACTCCGCACGCCGTGGACGTCGCAGAACTGGTGCGCGCCAGCATCACCGCTGCCCTACCCCGCGCCACGGAATCCGGGATCAAGCTGCGGGCCGATGCCCCTGACCGGTTGGAGGCCCACGTGGACGCCGCCCGTGTCTCCCAGGTCCTCGACAACCTGGTCTCCAACGCCATCAAGTACTCCCCCGACGGCGGTGAGGTGACAGTCTCGCTGCGCTCCGACGACGGGACCGTTGTATGCAGTGTCAGCGATACCGGCATGGGAATGAGCAAAGAGGATCAGGAAGAGGTTTTCACCAAGTTCTTCCGCTCCCAGGCCGTCCGCAACTCGGCCATTCCCGGCGTCGGGCTGGGACTGTCCATCAGCAAAGCCATTGTGGAGGCGCACGGCGGCCAGGTTTCGCTGTACAGCGAAGTGGGGCGGGGCACCACGTTTACGTTTGCCGTTCCAGCCTGACACCGGGCTGCGGGCTGCGCCCGGCCGGGGGCCTACTCGCGGTGGTGTTCGATCAGCCAGCCCGCGAGCTGGCGGGCGCGCATGGCCGCCGCTGTGTCTCCTTCAGCCGCCGAAATGATGGACCCCTTCATCAGGATGTGCCATGACCGGGAGAAATCCTCGGTCCGCTGCAAACCGGCCTCCTCCGCTAGCTGCTGCACATGTCCCCGGATTTTGGCGAGGTAATCGATACTGGCCCGCCCGAGCGGATGGCTGGAGCCCATCTCAAGAAGCACGTTGATGAAAGAGCACGCCTCAAAATCAGTGCGCTGGAACCAGTCGGAGAACACGTCGAAGATGGCCAGGAGCTGATCTTCGGGCGTGTCGGCCCGCTTGCGCGCCTCGCCAACAATTGCGTTCACAGTCCATACGCGGTCGCGCTGTTCGAGGAAGGCGAGCACCACCTGGTCCTTGGATGCGAAGTGGCGGTAGAAGGTGGCCTTGGCGACGCCGGACCGGCTGATGAGTTCGTTGATGCCAACATCCCGCACGCCCCGCCGGGCAAAGAGATCGTAGGCGGTGTCGACGATCCGCTCCCGGATTCCGGCCGGGCTGACGGCTGCTGCGCTTGGGGCAGCTGGGCCGGTGGCCCCCGCGCCCGAGATGGCTGGTGAGTTCTGGGTTTGTCGTTCGGTATCCATGGCTTGGGCTCCCGACTCCTGCCGAGTTGCGCCGGGGCTTAACACTTTGTTCAGCTCGCCGGGGCCCACTTCTTGCGTCTCACCCGGCAGGGTCTGGGCCTGCGGGTCAGATTGGAGCCCGCGGGATGGAAAAATCCCGGCGCTTGGTAAAGCGGTTCTGGATGAATCTTCCATTTGTTTAACATCGTAACCCCAAACACGAGACAGACCTGTCTGTCTCAGGATAAAGTTTTCACTGACTGTTCATTCCGCAGTGGGTGGCTGATCCCATCTGAAGGAGTCAGCCTTGATATAGCGCGGTAAGCATTACAACTTAACGAAGAACCTGAGACCCAAGGGAACCGGAGAGTGACATGTCGCAGAATCTAGTCCCGGCAGGGCTGCGCCCCTACTCCGCACCGCTCGCCTCGTGGCCGCAATACGACCAGCCCACCAAGGATCCGGAGCTGGGACCCATGCGGCGCCAGGTCATGGCAATCATCTCTTCGATTCTCGACGACGTAAGTCCGGAAACTGCCGCCGTTCGGATCAGGCTGCGCGAGCTCCTCGCCCAGCATCCCACCTGCCCCGAGAAAGCCCTGCTGGAGCACCTGCGCTCCATGCAACGCGATTTTCTGGACGCCGATCCGGATGCCGAATCCGAAGAACTTCCGGAAGCAGCGCCTGTCTGACGCAGCGCACCCCAGGCTGCGTCCTCAGCCAGCCAGCCTGATTCAGCTGTCGTTTAGCCGGCCAGCCTGGCCTGCCGCACTACCTCGCCCCACGACTGCTCGGCGAGATCAGCGATGGCTGCAAGTATTTCGGACGGCGGCCGTGAAAGGTCCAGCGGAAACTCCACGATGTCGATATCAGTGTTGAGGATCCGTCTGAGCTTCATCTCCCCCGCCCCGGCATAGACCAGCCAGGCGGTGGGCACCTGGAGCGCGGTGCAGTAGGCCAGCATCTGAAAGTGGTCGCCGGACAACGACGCCCCGCGGTCCGAGCGTGCCCGGTATTTCGCGTCGTAAACCACCACCGGGCGGCCGCCGAGCAGATGCACCGCGTCCGGCCGGACGGAAAGCCGGTCCGAATCCCGAACGGCCTCGTTGAGCAGGGCGTTGTACTGCAACCGCATCTCACCGGGGAAGGCCGCCATCGCCTGCCGAAGCGCCTTGCCTACGAAGTCTTCGAACACGCGGTCCATGTCCACCACAAAGGAGGCGGTCTCCTGCTGCCCCTCGCCGGGTTCCGCCGAGGCATTGCGCAGGATGACCTCTGCGAGCCGCAGCGCAGCGTGATAGCGGGCGTTCATCCGGTTGGCCCTCCACGGCGGCAGTGGCGCGCCGGACTGAAGGCGGGTGACGTCGTCGAGCTTTCCCTTGAGCTGGCGCAGGCGGCTCAGCACCTCGGGACGGACGCCGGGGACACGGGACATGCGTTCGAGGGCGGCCCGAAGTATCCGGTTCTCGGCGATGTCGACGGTGAATTCGTCGTAGGACACTTCGAGAGGGACCAGCATGCCGGGCCGGCGCGAGATCTGGTCCGAGATGCGGATCCTGCCCTTGACCGTCCGGAGGGACTCGTCGACGGCGAGGTACCCCTGCAGCACTCCGCGTTGCAGGGCACGTTCGGCGAGCTGCACCAGGGACGACGCCAGCGCGCTCCACAGGCCGGGGTCCTCGGCGGCGGCGACGGCGTCGTCGCGGAACCCCTGGTCCCCGGCGTAGCTCAGCAGGAACAGCAGCCTGCTGAGCCCCAGCCGGCCTTTGGGCCGCACGTCGAGCTGCACCTGCCGTGTGCGCACGGAACCGACCAGGCCCACCGGCTCGATGCGGTACAGGCCCATGCCCATGGGCGAGGCCTTGGCGAGCCCGCTGGCGTTGACGCTGGCGGCACTGGCTGGATCCAGCTTCTCGACGATGCCGCCGGACAGCTCGTCCAGCACAAGATGCCGGAACCCCTGCCCGGAAAGTCCGCGCACGGACGCACCCGGAGCCGATACTCCCGGCCGCACGGCGCTAGCGGACTGCAAGGCGTCCCATCAGCTGGTCCAGCCCGAACCGCTCCTCCAACTGGGCCCGGGTCAGCTGCCCGTGATAGTGCTCCTCAAGCAGCGGCATGAGCTCGTACTTCCAGATCCGGCGCAGCCCGGCAGGGGTCTGGGCAGCCTTCTTCATGAAGTAGGACGGGCCGATCATCAGGTCGCGGTCCCACTCGTCGATGGAATCGTTCAGGGCATCCAGCAGCAGCGCCGGCGTGGTGTCCAGCTGCCGCGCCTCCAGGAAACGCAGAAGCGAGCCCTTCACCGGTTCGGTCTTGGGATGCAGCTCGATGAAGGCGAAGCGGCGGCGGATGGCGGCATCCATCATGGCGATCGAGCGGTCCGCCGTGTTCATCGTGCCGATGATGTATAGGTTGTCCGGGAGCGTGAACGGCTCGTTCGGGCTGTACTGCAGGTAGATCCTGTCGTCGCGGTACTCCAGAAGGAAGTACAGCTCACCGAAGACTTTGGCCAGGTTCGCGCGGTTCATCTCGTCGATGATCAGAAAATACGGCTTTGACTCGTTGCCCGGCTTGGCGGCCTCCTCGGCGAGCCGGCGCAGCGGCCCGGCCACCAGCTTGAAGGACACCTGGCCCTCATCCGTCTTGTCCGGGCGGTAGCCTTCGAAGAAGTCCTCATAGGCGTAGGACGGATGGAACTGCACCAGCTTCACCCGTTCGTCGGTGCTGTCCTGCGCGAGCTCGGCCGCAAGATGCTTGGCCAGGTACGTCTTCCCGGTGCCCGGCGGGCCGTAGAGCACCAGCTGCCGGTTCTCCTCCAGCAGGTCGGCGATTTCCTGGAGCGGCTCCAGCTCCATGTGGAGCGACTCCGCGAAGTCGCCGGTCAGCGGACGGAACCCGCCCGGGGCGGGGAGCACGACGGCGGCAGGTTCCGCGCCGCCGTCGGGCTCTGCTTCCGCTTCTGCCGGGACCAGCGCCTGCAGCGCCTGTACGACGCGCGTCACGTCGACGACGATCCCCGGCGTAGCGAGCTGGCGCTGCACGTGGCGCGGCAACTCCGCCATGCCGTGGGCCTCGTCGAACCAGCGCACCTTGCGGCGCATCCGGCGGTTGTCGGCGTTGTGGTCAGGCTCGCCGAGTACGACGCCGATGCGGACGGCGCCCGCGTTCTGGTACAGCGCAAGGTCCCCGGGCTTCATGACGGTGAGAAACGCGAACACCGCCGTCTTGGTGTCCTCCCGCTCCACGTAGCCGAGGTGCTTGTAGTCCTCATCCACGGCGTGCTGGACCACGCCGGCCGTGACGCCGGCGTCGAGAAGGCGGAGATGCTCGACGTCGAGCGTCACTTTTTCCTCGGCCTGCCAGGCGGTGAGGAGTTCGGCGTTGTCGTGATGGGTGCGCAGCAGCCAGGCGCGGCGGCCCGGATCTCCCACTTTCCG
The DNA here is from genome assembly GCF_044754225.1 of Arthrobacter sp. NPDC093125. NCBI lineage: Bacteria > Bacillati > Actinomycetota > Actinomycetes > Micrococcales > Micrococcaceae > Arthrobacter > Arthrobacter sp. NPDC093125. The sequence continues at coordinate 147,459 of NZ_JBIVOQ010000006.1, forward strand.
CCACTGGCTCACCAGCTGGCGCGAGTACCAGTCGATGCGCTGGCCGGCCTGCTCGTCCAGGTGCAGGCGGATGCGGCGGATGTCGGCGGTGATCTCTTCGTCACTGTCCCCCTTGGCGCCGCCCACCAGCGAAGCGAAGGCGTCACGGATTTCCCGGCGCTCGACGTCCGCCACGACGGGCTCGAAAAAGTTCGGCCAGGCGAGGAACTCGATGCTGCGCCGGATGGCCGGCTGGTCGTCCGGGGTACCGGCTGCGAGCGCGTGGAAGGCCAGCGGATCCTTCAGCGCCTTGGTGATAGCCGCGGTGGACTGCTGGTCCACGTGACGGACGAACCTGCACAGCCACATGAGATGGTCCCAGATGGTCCAGTTGAATTCAGCCGTCCGGTCCCGGATCACGCCGTGGTCGGTCATGCCCTTGTACAGCTCGTCCGGGAGCTGAAGGGGCGGCTCCAGCCAGGACGCCGCCTCGGCCACGCGGGCGCGCTTGACCTTCAGCGATTTCACCTCGTGGGCCAGCGGCAGCGACTGCAGAAACAGAAGCTCAACGGCAAGCTGCTTCGCCGGCCGGGAAGCGTCCGTGAGGTTGTGCCGAAGGTTCGTCATCATGGGCGCCTTGGCATCAGCCACACCCCGCTCCAGCCGTTCGAGCAGCTCCGAGGCGGCATCCGCCGTCCACGTCTGCGTCCGCCCGTCAAGCGCAGAGGGCCTGCCCTGGAGACCCGCCCCGAGCACGAACCACGCCGCTTCCTCGATTTCCTTGGACACGCCGAGGGCACGGTGCATGGCAGGTTTGGGGTTGGGGGTCATGGCTTCAAATTTACAGGGTTTAGCTGGACGCCAGCACCACGCCCCCTTCGCTGGCTACTTGCCGGCAGGCTTCGGCAGCCTCCTCCGCCCGAATGCGAAGTAGCTGCCAGGGCCGATGAAGTTGATCAGCGTGGCAAACCGCCAGAGCGTCTTGGAACCCCGGATCTGCTCAGCAGGACGGCGTGAAATGTCGCGCTGGGCGGCTGTGAGGAAGGCCAGCTGGGCAGCTCCCACCACAATGGTGCCAAAGCGGGCGGCCGGGGGAAGTTCTTTCCACGACTTCTTCTTTCGTGCCACTGTCAGTGCTCCTTGCGTTCGGGCTTGTGTTCGACAAAGGGCGCCAGGCGCTCTTTCTGTTCCGAAGTGAGCCTCAGCACCCGCCCGCTGGCTTCGTCGACGAAGGCGAGATGGCTTGAGGCCTTCACACAATCCTCGCGAGTTACGGGGTCCTGCACAAGGTAGTGGATGTCGAAGCTCGCGCCTTTGACGGCGCCGATCCAGACCTGGACGACGGCGGGGATGTTGCGGTACTCCAGCGTCCTGACGTAGCGGATCCGGTGGTCCACGATGAGCGCCATAGTGCCCTCCGGCACGTCATTGAACAGCGACACCTCCGGCTCCACGCCGGGCAGCCCGGCGCCGCGCGGCGGACCGAAGGCGGCAATGCGTGCTTCCTCGAGCATGCGGACGATCTGGACGTTGTTGATGTGCCCGTAGGCATCCATGTCGCCCCAGCGCATCGGCACAAGCACCTCGATGCGCCGGCACGGCGGGGCCACCGGACGCCGGGTAATTACGGCCTCCTGCGCCTGGACAGTTACGGCCTCCGGCCGCTGGGCGCTCAGCTGCGCACCGCCGTCGAACCGTCCACGGGCGCTTCTTCAGACCTGCCGCCTGCAAACTGCGACATGTACAGCCGGTAGTAGGCGCCTTCTGCAGCCAGCAGCTCCTGGTGGTTGCCCTGCTCCACAATTTTTCCGTTCTCCATGACCAAGATCGTATCGGCGTCGCGGATGGTGGAGAGCCGGTGGGCAATCACGAAGCTGGTGCGGTCCGTGCGCAGCGCGGCCATGGCCTTCTGCACCAGGAGTTCCGTGCGTGTGTCCACCGAACTCGTGGCCTCATCCAGGATCAGCAGCGAGGGGTTGGCCACGAACGCCCGGGCGATGGTGATCAGCTGCTTTTCGCCGGCGCTGACGTTGTTGCCCTCCTCGTCTATGACGGTGTCATAGCCCTCGGGCAGCGCCCGCACGAAGCGGTCCACGAACGTCGCCTTCGCTGCCGCCATGATCTGGTCCTCGGTGGCGTCCAGCTTGCCGTATCTGATGTTGTCGTAGATGGAGCCGCCGAACAGCCAGGCGTCCTGCAGCACCATGCCCACCTTGGAGCGCAGCTCTGCCCGGCTCAGCTGGGTGACGTCCACACCGTCCAGCGTGATGGAGCCGGAATTCAGCTCGTAGAAGCGCATCACGAGGTTCACCAGGGTGGTCTTGCCCGCACCGGTGGGGCCCACGATGGCGACGGTGTGCCCGGGCTCCGCAGTGAAGGAAAGGTTCTCGATGAGCTGCTTGTCCTCGGTGTAGCTGAAGGTGACGTTGCGGAATTCCACATGCCCGTCGGTCTTGGCCGGCAGGTGGCGGGTGGCAGTTTCGGCTTCCTGCTCATCGGCGTCGAGGAACTCGAACACACGCTCGGCGGAGGCCACACCGGACTGCAGCATGTTGGCCATGCCAGCCATCTGGCCCAGGGGCTGGGTGAACTCGCGGGAGTACTGGATGAACGCCGTCGCGTCACCGAGGCTCATGCTGCCGGACGCCACGCGCAGTCCGCCCACCACCGCGATGCCCACGTAGCTGAGGTACGAGACGAACTGCATCACGGGGAAGATGATGCCGGAGACGAACTGGGCGCCGAAGCTGGCCTTGTACAGGGCATCGTTGCGTTCCTCGAATCGCTCCAGCATGTCCGCGTCGCGGCCGAAGACCCGAACTAGGTCGTGGCCGGAGAAGGACTCCTCGATCTGCCCGTTCAGCTCGCCGGTGTTCTTCCACTGCGCGGCGAAGAGCTTTTGGCTGCGCGCTCCGATGATGCCCGCTGCCACGCCGGACAGCGGGAGGGCGATGAGTGCGATCAGGGCAAGCTGCCACGAGACGATGAACATCATGATCACGATGCCGAGGACGGTGAGGACGGAGCTGATCAGCTGGGCGAATGCCTGCTGCAGCGCCTGCTGGACGTTGTCGACGTCGTTCGTTACCCGGGAAAGCACGTCACCGCGCTGCCGGGTGTCGAAGTAGTTCAGCGGCAGCCGGTTGAGCTTCTTCTCGGTATCGTCGCGCAGCTGGCGGATGACCTTCATGACGATGCGGTTCAGGATGTACCCCTGGAGCCACAGGAAGATATTCGCCACGAAGTACATGAGAAGCACCGCGGAGATCAGGACCGTCAGCTTCTGGAAATCAATGCCGGTTCCCGGCACCAGCTCCATGCGGGAGATCATGTCGGCGAAGTTGTTCTGGCCCTGGGCGCGCAGCCCCTCGACGAACTGCTCCTTGCTTACGCCGGCCGGGAGCTGCTTGCCGACCACCCCGCCGAAGATGACGTCCATGGCCTGGCCGAGGACCTTGGGGGCGATGACGTTGAGCACCACGGACACGATGACCATGGCCACCACGAAGTAGATGCCTGCGGCCTCGGGTTTGAGCAGCCCGAGGAGCCGCTTCGCGGAGGGCCAGAAGTGCTGGGCCTTCTTCGCCGGCATAGCGCCGAACATGCCGCCGTCCGCCTCGGTGGGCTTGTACTCCTCCTCGACGAAGTCGTCCGCCTCCAGGGCCGTCTTGTCGCCGCTCATGCCACTTCCTCCACACTCAGCTGGGACTCAACAATTTCCTGGTAGGTGGGCGATGTTTCCAGCAGTTCCTCGTGGGTTCCGCGGTCCACGATCCTGCCGTTGTCCAGCACGAGGATCTGGTCTGCGTCCGTGATGGTGGAGATCCTCTGGGCCACGATGATGACAGTAGCGTCCGCGGTGGTCCGCTTCAGGGCTGCGCGCAGGCGTGCATCTGTGGCGACGTCCAGGGCAGAGAACGAATCATCAAACAGGTACACCTTCGGCTTGGTCACCAGTGCCCTGGCGATGCACAGGCGCTGGCGTTGTCCGCCGGAAACGTTGGTGCCGCCTTGGGCGATTCGGGAGGCCAGCCCGTTCTTCTTTTCCCGCACGAAGCCATCGCCCTGGGCCACGGCGAGCGCATCCCACAGTTCCTGGTCGGTGGCCTCGGTTTTGCCGAAGCGCAGGTTGTGCTCGACGGTTCCGGAGAAAAGGTAGGGCCGCTGGGGCACGAGGGCGACCCGTTTAGTGATTTCGGCGCGGTCCAGCTTGCTGACGGGGACGCCGTCGAGCAGTACCTCACCGTCGGCAACATCGTAAAGCCGCGGCAGCAGCGCCAGCAGCGAGGTCTTGCCCGCACCGGTCGAACCGATGATCGCCACCGTCTCCCCCGGGCGGGCCGTGAAGCTGACGTTGCTCAGGACGGGGGCCTCGGCGCCCGGGTAAGCGAACGTGACGTTGCGGTATTCCACCACGCCTTCCAGCTTTGCCGGGGTGTGCGGGCTTTCGGGATCATGGATGGAGGGCTCGACGTCGAGCACCTCGCCGATGCGGTCGGCGCAGACCGATGCCCGGGGAATCATCATGGCCATGAACGTGCCCATCATGACCGCCATGAGAATCTGGAGCAGGTACTGCAGGAAGGCGGTAAGGGCGCCGACCTGCATTTCTCCGGAGTCCACACGCTGGCCGCCGAACCACAGCACGGCCGCCGTCGACAGGTGCAGGATCATGCCGATGGCCGGGAACATGAGAACGAACAGGGCGCCGATCTTCAACGAAACGTCCGTCAGGTCCTTGTTGGCCTGCCCGAACCGTTCAGTTTCGTAGGGCTCGCGGACGAAAGCCCGGACCACGCGGATGCCTATGATCTGCTCGCGGAGCACCTCGTTAATGCGGTCGATCCTCTTCTGCATGGACCGGAAGAGCGGCATCAGGCGGACCACGAGGTAGCCCACCACAACAATAAGAACCGGCACGGACACCCACACGAGCCAGGACAGGTTGATATCCTCGCGCAGCGCCATGATGATGCCCCCGATGCACATGATGGGCGTGGACACCATGAAGTTCAGGCCCATCAGCACCAGCATCTGGACCTGCTGCACATCATTCGTGCCGCGCGTGATGAGGGTCGGCGCGCCGAACGTATTGACGTCCTTGGCGGAGAAGCTCGTCACCTTCCGGAAGACGCCGCGGCGCAGGTCCCGCCCCATGGCCATCGCCGTCTTGGATCCGAAGTAGACCCCGGCGATGGCGGTACCCACCTGCAGGAACGCCACCAGGAGCATCACGCCCCCCGTGCGCCAAATGAAGTCCGTATCGCCGCGCGACACGCCTTCATCGATGATCTGGGCATTGAGGCTTGGCAGATATAGGGCGGCGATGGTGGACGCGAGCTGAAAGGCGATAACGGCCAAAATGTACGGTTTATACGGCTTGGAGTAGCGACGTATCACGGTGACAAGCATGCCCACGGGTCCTTAAGGAATGAGTGCGGTTTCGTTGCTGAAAGTAATAGCAGCCGGGGCTGACATCATTAGCCCTCCAACTCTACGAAATCTGTTGCCCAAGCGAAACATCTGCGCACGAACATCCTCCCCGAGAAGCGCGAACGGACACTTGAGGCCCTAAATCCTCGCGGAAGAGGGGCCACAAGTGTCCGTTCGCGCCGCTGCTGTTCGGCCTGCCTGGCGACGAAGCTGAGGGCCGGCGTCGGAGGCCGCGGCCTCCGGACGGATGTCGACGGTGCGGCGGAGCGGCTGTTCCTTGATCAGGAGGACAGCAATGAGCGCCACCACGGCGATCGCGCCGGCAATAAGGAAGATCTCCGCAGTGGCATCGCCGTAGGCGGCCCGCATGATATCCCGGACCGGGGCAGGCATGTCCGCCAGGTCGAGGCTGGCGGAAGATGAACCGGAGCCGGCGGAAACGCCGGCGTCCGCCAAACCCTGGGTGGCGAGTTCCTTGACCCGGTTGCTCATGATCGCGCCCAGTACGGATACACCGATCGCGCCGCCCACAGAGCGGAAGAATGCGACGGAAGCGCTCGCAGTGCCGATGTCGCTGGCGCTGACGGTGTTCTGGACGGCCAGGACGAGGTTCTGCATGAGCATGCCGAGCCCGAGTCCCAGGATCGCCGTGAAGACTCCGGACTGCCACAGGTCCGTGGTGTGGTCCATGGTGCCGGTGAGGCCCAGCCCGCCGATCAGCAGCACGGACCCGGCGACCAGGTAGCGCTTCCACTTGCCGGTGCGGCTGATCAGCTGCCCCGAAGCCACGGAGCCGATCAGGTTGCCGGCAATCATGGGCAGGGTCAGGAGGCCGGCCTCGGTGGGCGTAGCACCGCGCGCCACCTGGAAATACTGGCCTAGGAAGGTCGACGATCCGAACATCGCCACGCCCACAGCCACAGAGGCCCAGATGGCCAGAGCGGTGGTGCGCTCGGAGATGATCTTCAGCGGGATGATTGGCTGTTCAACCTTGGATTCGACCACCACGAGCAACGCCAGCAGCACGACGCCGCCGCCCACCATCAGTGCCGACTGCCAGGACCACCAGTCGTAGTAGTCGGGGTTGCCAGCGAACGACACCCAGATGAGGAGCAGGCTGACGCCGGTGGTGAGAAGGATGGAGCCGAGCCAGTCGATCCTGGCAGGCCGCTTGACGTACTGGATCTTGAGCGTGATCTGCAGCAGGATCAGGGCGACGACGGCGAGTGGCACGCAGACGAAGAACGTCCAGCGCCAGCCCAGTGGGCTATCAACGATGAAGCCGCCAAGCAAGGGTCCGCCGGCCGTGCCCACGGCCATGACTGCACCCATGTAGCCGGAGTACTTTCCGCGGTCCCGGGGTGGGATCATGGACCCGATGATCGCCTGTGCCAGCGCGGTCAAGCCGCCCATGGCGATGCCCTGGACAACTCGGGCCGTCAGCAGCAGCGGGATTGTCTCGGACAGGCCGGCCATCACCGATCCCGCCACGAAGATCACGATGCTGAGCTGGACCAGGACCTTCTTGTCGAACAGGTCGGCGAGCTTCCCCCAGATCGGGGTGGTGGCAGCGTTCGCCAGCAGTGCTGCGGTGATCACCCACGCGAAGTCCGTCTGCGTGCCCTTGAGCTCGGACATGATGGTGGGCAGCGCATTGGCAACAATGGTGCTGCTGAGGATCGCGGTGAAGAAGGCGGCCAGGAGCCCGGTCAGAGCCTCCATGATCTGACGGTGCGTCATGGGGGCTTGGGGCGGGTGGGCCGAGGGGCGTGACGTAACCGTCCCGGAGACGGCAGCGTGGCTAACCAATGAGCTGCTCCTTGCGTTTGGTAGTGGTTGTGATGGGGCCGGCCGTCGTTGTCCGGGCAGATTCCCAAAGGGATTCCGCAAGTTTGTGGAGTACTTTCGCCGTCTCCTCGGCGTCCTGCTGGCTCCAGTCCTGCAGGAATTCCTGCAGGGTGGCCACGCGGTGGTCCTCGATCTCGACGAGTTTGACGCGGCCGGCGTCGGTGAGGGCAACCAGCTGCGCCCGGCCGTCGTCGGGGTCCGGCCGTCGGTGGACCAGCCCGAGTTCCTCGAGTTCGGCGATGTGCCGGCTGAGAACTGGCGCGCTCACCCCTAACCGTGCGGCGAGATGCGTGGCGCGGGATTCCTTCTCCCCCACGAATCTCAGGACACCCTGCAGGGCTACGCCTGCCTCCATGCCCCGCGAGTTTGCGACGGCGGCGCACCGGACGGCGCGCTGGAGATCGAAGATCTGGCGGACGAGTTCGGCCGCGGTAGCGGGCTCAAGCGCCATGATTGATCCTCCCATTGCTTGCCTTAGGCAACTATAACAATACATTGTTGCTTTGGGAAACTAAGCAACCGGGGATAGGTATCCCGCATAGGTTAAAAGCAGAAGCGCGAACGTACAGTTGTGGCCCCAAATCCGGGTGGAAATGGGGCCACAACTGTACGTTCGCGCTGGATGGAAGGTGCGGGGGATTAAGGGGTCAGGTGGGTGGGGGCGAACATCTTCAGGAGCGTTTCGACGACGACGACGTTCGGTCCGTCCGCGGCGAACCCCGCCCTGAGCGCGTCCCCCACTTTTTCCGGTGCAACCCGGGTGGCCGGCACGCCGAAGGCCTCGGCGAGCTTCACGAAGTCCGGCCGGGCGAGCTCGGTTGCTGTCGCCTTCCCGAATGCGCCCACCATGTATTCGCGCAGGATGCCGTAGCCGCCGTCGTCCACGATGAGCCAGGTGACCGGCACGTTGTGCTGCCTGGCCGTTGCGAGTTCCGAGATGGAGTACATGGCGGAGCCGTCGCCCGAAACTGCCAGCACGCGGGCAGAAGCGCCGGTTTTGCCCACGGTCTCCAGGCCCACCGCTCCCCCGACGGCGGCCGGGAATCCGAAGCCCAGGCCGCCCGCGCCCTGGGCGGAGTGGAACTGGCCCTCGCGGGCATCCCAGCAGCTCCAGGCCCAGTACGCGGAAATCGTCATGTCCCAAAACGTCTGCATGTCCGCGGGGACGGCTTCCCGGATGTCGGCCATGAACTTCAGCTCCTTGCCGATGTCCTGCGACTCGAGCCGGGCGCGGACCTTCGCCAGGGATTCCCGGACAAGCTCCTCCGGTGTTGCGCCGTGCCAGTTGGGGCGCCGTTCACCTGAGCCGGCGGCAACAAGGGCCTCGTCCAACGCAGTGAGGGCCTGTCCGGCGTCGGCTCGAATGCCCAGTCCCGGCCGGTTCGATTCGAGCACCCTCGGCTCGGCGTCGATCTGGATGATCCGGCCGCGCGGCTCGAACGTGAAGTAGTTGGAGGTGACCTCGCCCAGGGAGGAACCGATGACGATCAGCACGTCAGCGTCTTCAAGGACGTCGGTCATGTACCGGTCCTCGATCCAGGACTGCAGCGACAGCTCGTGGTTCCAGGGGAACGCTCCGTTGCCGCCGGGGGTGCAGATGACGGGTGCCCGCAGCTTCTCGGCTATGGAGAGCAGGGACTTCTCGGCCCGCCCGCGGCGGGTGCCGCCGCCGGCGATGATGGCAGGGCGCTCCGCGGCGGACAGCCATTTGACAGCTTCACGGACCAGCTCGACGCGGGGCGGGTTGTCCGCTGCTTCGGCAAGGGCGTCCTCAACGGGAGGCACCATGATGGGATCGAGCAGGACGTTCTGCGGGATCTCGATCCAGACCGGGCCCTGGGGTGACGAGATGGCCTCGGTCCACGCATCCTGGATGGCCGACGGAATCCCGGACGCGTGCTGGATGAGGCGCTGGCTCTTCGTGACGTTCGCGGCCGAAGCCTTCTGGTCATCAAGCTGGTGCAACATTCCCTTGCGGCGTGCCCCCAGTCCTTCCAGCGGGATCTGGCTGGCGACCACCACCATGGGCACGCCTGTGGCATAGGCTTCCTGCAGTCCGGCGAGGGAGGTCAGCGCCCCCGGCCCGGTGGAGAGAAACAGCACGCCCACTTCCCCGGTGGCGCGCGAATACCCGTCGGCCGCGAAGGCGCTGTTGTTTTCGACGCGGGAGGACACGAACTTCAGGCTGCCCCGGCCCATGGCGTCGAAGAGGCCCAGCGCGTGCTGGCCCGGGATGCCGAAGACGGTTTTTGCGCCCAGCGCCTCGAGGGTTTCGACGACGAGGTCCCCGCCGTTGCGGAGGTCGGTCACCGCGAGGCCACCGGATTGGCGAAGCCGGCGGGCTGGCGGGCTTCCTGCCCCAGCGCCTGGGCGGCATAGCCGGTGTCGGCACCGATGCGGCTGCCCTCGACGGCGTTGTCCGCCATGAGCGTGACAAGTTCGTAGGCGACGTGGCTGGCCGCGACGCCGGTGATTTCGGCGTGGTCATAGGCCGGGGCAACTTCGACGACGTCTGCGCCGACCAGGTTCATGCCGCGGAAGCCGCGGAGGATCTCCAGCAGTTCCCTGCTGGTAATGCCACCGGCTTCCGGCGTTCCGGTGCCGGGTGCGTGCGCCGGGTCAAGCACGTCAATGTCCACCGAAATGTAGAGGGGGCGGTTGCCGATGCGGTCCCTGACCTTGGCCACGGTCTCGAGGACGCCCTGATAGTAGACGTCCGCGGAGGTGACGATCCCGAAGCCGAAGCGGTGGTCGTCGTCGAGATCCTTCTTGCCGTACAGCGGGCCCCGGGTGCCGATGTGGCTGATGGCCTCGGTGTCCAGAATGCCCTCCTCCACTGCCCGGCGGAAGGGGGTGCCGTGGGTGTACTCGGCGCCGAAGTACGTGTCCCAGGTGTCCAGGTGCGCGTCGAAGTGCAGCATGGCGATGGGTCCGCCGGCGCGTTCGGCTGCGGCACGCAGCAGCGGCAGCGCGATGGTGTGGTCGCCGCCGAGGGTGACCAGCTTGCTGCCTGATGCGGTCAGCTCCAGGGCGTTGTGCTGGACGGATTCGATGGCTTCGTTGATGTTGAAGGGGTTCACGGCCATGTCGCCGGCGTCCGCCACCTGGCAGTTTTCGAAGGGGCTGACATCCCAGGCGGGGTTATAGGGCCGCAGCAGGCGGCTGGCCTCGCGGATGTGGTTGGCGCCGAAGCGGGCGCCGGGGCGGTAGGAAACGCCGGAGTCGAAGGGGACGCCCACCACGGTGACGTCGGCCTTGGAGACCTGGTCCAGGCGGGGCAGCCGGGCATAGGTGGCAGCACCGGCGTAGCGGGGAATACGGGATGAATCGATGGGGCCAAGGTTGCCGTTGGCTTCGATGCGCAGCTCTTCCAAAGGAACGCCTCTCCTTCGAGGATGAAAGGTGATGTGGCAGCCATCATACACGCGAAGTTGCCTAATGCGAATCACTTGTTTACGAACGGCCCGGAGGATCAGACAGTGAGTCCAAGGCACGCCAAGTGACCCGGTTCCGCGAAGGCGGCCGAAAGGGGAAGGGAGGGAAGGGGGCGCTACCGGCTGGCAGCCGGCACAAGCACCCAGAGAACCTCAACGGATTCGTTCGTCGGGTTCACCCAGGTGTGCGGCTCCCGCCCCGGGAAGGTCACGGTGTCACCGGTAGAAAGCTCGTATTCCTCATTGGTGAGGATGAGCTTTATAGAGCCCCTGATGACGTGCAGCACGTCGACGTCGCAGTCCACGGCGTAGAGCTCCGACTCGCCGCGCCCCTGCGGCTCGATGACGGCCTGAATGATCTGGACCCGCCGCTCTGAGCGCGCAGTCAGCAGCCGTTCAACGATGCCCTCGCCGCCAAGCGAGATGCGGGGACCGGCGTCGCGCTTGGTGAGGTGGGTCTCCGGGGCGGCGAACAGATCGCCAATCGAGATGGACAGCACCTGGCACAGGGTCACGAGGGAGGCCACCGACGGCGAGGTCAGGTCGCGTTCGACGCGGCTCAGGAAGCCCTTGGTGAGTCCGGTGGCGTCCGCTACCTGTTCGATCGTGAGCCGCTGCGACTGGCGGGCGGCACGGATTCTTGAACCGATGGCAACCGGAATATTGCTCGGCTCAACTGGAAGTGCCTTCATGTACGAACCTTTCACGGCCGGCCGCTCGGCCCGATCTCTGCAGCCATACTAGCGGCACGCCGCTGATCTGATGCCGCTGGAATCGCGTCACAAACAAATTGCGTCTTGACTGTTACTCCCATCACAACTTACTCTCGGAAGCAACAACCGTTGCATCACATGCAACAACAAATTCCCTTCCCGTCTTCACCGCAGCCCCAATTCCAAGCACCTCGAATGTGCTCCCCGAATTTGCCACAGCTGCCCCGAAAGCTCCAAGGACATCAAGATCATGGAAGCAAACTTCGTCAACATCGCCATCGTCGTGGCGTATCTGGCCGCAATGCTGGCCTTCGGCTGGTGGGGCAAGTCCCGCACCAAGAACAACAGCGACTTCCTCGTGGCCGGCCGCCGCCTGGGGCCGTTCCTTTACACCGGAACCATGGCCGCCGTCGTCCTGGGCGGCGCCTCCACCGTTGGCGGAGTCGGTCTGGGATACAAATTCGGCATCTCGGGCATGTGGCTCGTGGTGGCGATCGGTGCCGGCGTGCTGCTCCTGAGCCTGCTCTTCGCCGGAACCATCCAGAAGCTCAAGATCTATACCGTGTCCCAGATGTTGACGCTGCGCTACGGCAGCCACGCCACCAAGACATCCGGCATCGTTATGCTCGCCTACACGTTGATGCTCTGCGCTACCTCCACCGGAGCGTACGCCACCATCTTCGTGGTGCTGTTCGGCTGGGACAGGGCGCTTGCCATCGCCATCGGCGGCGCCATCGTGCTGGTCTACTCGACGATCGGCGGCATGTGGTCCATCACTTTGGCTGACCAGGTCCAGTTCGTCATCAAGACCGTGGGCATCTTCATCCTGATGCTGCCGTTCACCCTCAACGCCGCTGGCGGCCTCGACGGTATCCGCAGCCGTGTCGACGCCAGCTTCTTCCAGATCGACGGCATCGGCCTGCAGACCATCATCACGTACTTCGTCGTTTACACCCTGGGACTGCTCATCGGCCAGGACATCTGGCAGCGGGTATTCACGGCAAAGACCCCGAAGGTAGCACGCTGGGGAGGGGCAACCGCCGGTATCTACTGCATCCTCTATGGCGCCGCCGGGGCCCTGATCGGCCTCGGAGCCCGCGTTGCCTTGCCTGACATCGACGTAGCCGCTGAAGGCAAGGACGTCGTCTACGCCGAAGTGGCGCAGAACCTGCTGCCCGTCGGCATAGGCGGGCTCGTACTAGCCGCCGCCGTTGCCGCAATGATGTCCACAGCATCCGGCGCTCTTATCGCCGCCGCTACCGTGGCACGGGCCGATGTCCTCCCGTTCGTGGCCAGCTGGTTTGGCAAGACGATCAGCACTGAGGACTCGGACAATCCAGAACACGACGTCAAGGCAAACCGGATGTGGGTACTGGGACTCGGCATCGTTGCCATCCTCATCGCCATCATCACCCGGGATGTAGTTGCGGCGTTGACCATTGCCTACGACATCCTCGTCGGCGGATTGCTCGTCGCAATCCTCGGCGGGCTGGTCTGGAAGCGCGGCACCGGAGTGGCCGCCGCCGCTTCGATGGCCGTCGGCTCTGTTGTCACGCTCGGCACCATGATCATCCTGGAAATCAACGCCAAAGCACCGCTGGACGGCGTGTTCGCGAACGAACCGATCTACTTCGGCCTGCTGGCGTCCGCCATCGTGTACGTGGCGGTCTCACTGCTGACCCCGCCCACAGACCCGTCGGTCATGTCGCACTGGTACCGCCGCGTGTCCGGCCAGGGTGCCGAAGAGAAGCCGCTTGCCGTTCCCGCAACCGGCCAGGGGAAGTGACGCTTAGCAGCCATGCCCGCAAGCCCTAAGAACTGACGTTCGACGGCGGTGCCCTCCCCTGTTGGGAAGGCACCGCCGTCTAGGTTAAAAGTCGAGGTTAAGACGTGGGAGTCAGCCGAACGGGGAGTCAGCGATCATATTCCTCGTCGTCGCGGAACTCGTCCGTGTCCAGCGAAACGACGCGTTCGTCGTCGTCCGCTGCCTCCGGCACAGCGGGAACGACCCGTTCCTCGGAATCGAGGAATTCGTCTTCGGCGTCCCAGTCTTCCTCTACCGGAGCATCCTCGGCAAAGTCGTAGGCGGGATCGGATTCGAGGGTGTGGCGGGCAGGCTCGGGATGTGCTCCGGTGGTGTTCATACTGCAGACCTCCGTGTGGTTGGACTTCCGTGCCCTCCGTCAGCGAGGCACATTTTCATCAGATCACCGCCAGTGCGGTGGGTCAAGGGCGCAGGGGCGCGCCGGAAAATCAGCTCCTGAACAGGGAAAATTACGGGATCCCTAAACTTCCGGGTGAGGAATACCGGCCGAAAATCCGCGGAATTGCGGGGTAAGCTGGGCAAGCAATGGGGCCGAAACCATGCCTCGTCCAGCCCAGGAGTTCCCGTGTCCCAGCACGCCAAATCTGACCGACCCCGCCAGGCCGACACCGGCGCCGCCCCGGACCCGGCAGACATCAGGCGCTGGCGCCAATACCTGGCCGACGAGCGCGCAGAAGCCGCCGTATACAGGGACCTGGCGCAGAACCGCACCGGCGAAGAACGCGCGATCCTGCTGGCACTGGCCGCGGCAGAGGGCCGTCACGAAGCACACTGGCTCAAGCTGCTCGGCGACCACGCCGGCAAGCCCCGCCGCGCCTCAGCCCGGAGCCGCCTGCTGGGATTCCTTGCCCGGCACTTCGGGTCTGTTTTCGTGCTGGCTCTGGCACAGCGGGCTGAGGGCCGCTCCCCCTATACGAAGGAGCCGTCCGCCACGCCGGCCATGGCCGCTGACGAGCAGATCCACGAAGAGGTGGTGCGGGGTCTTGCCACACGCGGCCGCAACCGTCTCGCCGGCAGCTTCCGCGCCGCCGTTTTCGGAGCCAACGACGGCCTGGTCAGCAACCTGGCCCTCGTCATGGGCATGGCAGCCACCGGCGTTGCCAGTTCGGTGGTTCTGCTCAGTGGCATCGCAGGCCTGCTGGCCGGCGCCTTTTCCATGGGAGCCGGCGAATTCGTCTCGGTCCGCTCACAGCGTGAACTGCTTGCCGCCACCCGGCCTACGCAGGTCACGCTCGCCGCGGCGCCGCAGCTCGATATCGAACACAATGAGCTCCTGCTTGTGTACCTGGCCCGCGGGATGTCCCGGGAAGCGGCAGAGCACCGGGTCGCGGAGCGGATGGGCTTCTTCAGCTGCGACTGCGACCCCAGCCTCTCCCTTCGGCCAGAGCTCCCCGCCGCCGAAGATGAGCATGAGGCCGTCGGCACGGCGTGGGGTGCCGCGCTGTCCAGCTTCTGCTTCTTCGCATCCGGCGCAATTATCCCCATCCTTCCCTTCATTTTCGGCATGACCGGTATCGGTGCGCTCGTGGTGGCCGCTGCACTGGTGGGCGTCGCGCTGCTGGCGACTGGCGCCGTCGTCGGCCTGCTGTCCGGAACCTCTCCCCTGACCCGCGGGCTGCGCCAGCTGGCGATCGGCCTGGGCGCCGCCGGCGTGACCTACATGCTCGGCATGGCCTTCGGCGCGGTGATCGCTTAGTGCGGGATGCCGGGCACCGGCCGTCCGGGCGCCACTCCGGGCCGGCCAAAGCCGCCCGCCGCTTCATGGGCAATCTCGTTCTGGTGTCCGTCATTGGATGTGGAGCCTTCCTCGCCGCGGGCCTGGCCTACGGCGACCCTCGGCTTGCCGCGCTGCTGGAATTCCGGCTGGGTTCCGGGAGTGCGGGCCAGGGAAATGACCGTCCCGATCCCGCCCGGGAAGGTGCTGCTGGCGGCGAGACAGGGCAGACGCACGAGTCCGGCAGGGCCGGCGAGCCCGGCGGTGAGCGGGGAACAGACGGCGCGGCCGACGCCCCGCCGCCCGGCCGGGAGGAAGCGGCCGAGCCGCTCGGCACGCCGCAGTCTCCGCCCGAACCCAGCACCTCATACAAGTTTCTCGCCACGAACGACGACGGCACCCCCGTGGGATACTCTCCGTGCCGGCCGCTGCACTACGTGGTGAATGCCGAACTGGCCCCTGCGGGCGCGGCGGGCCTGGTGCACGAAGCCATCAGGACGATGTCGCGGGCTACGGGCATCCGCTTCGTCCACGACGGCGCGAGCAGCGAGCAGCCGTCCGAGCAGCGCGACCCTTACCAGCCCGAGGCTTACGGCGAGCGGTGGGCGCCGCTGCTCATCAGCTGGACCACGCCCGAGGCCGCTCCCAAGCTCAAGGGGCAGATCATCGGCACCGGCGGCAGCACGCATTTCAGCTACGAGGGCGGGCCCAAGAGCTTCGTCACCGGCAGCCTCGAGCTCGACGCACCTCAGATCGGTGTTGAACTGCACAGGCCCGACGGCTCCGCCTACGCCACCGCCGTCATCCTGCACGAGCTCGGACACGTCATGGGCCTCGAACATGTCGACGACCCGGCACAGCTGATGTACCGGGAAATCGGGACCCCGGAGGGCCTTGCCGCCGGGGATCTTAACGGCCTGCACGCGCTCGGCAACGCGCCGTGCCGGAAGGATCTCTAGGACACTCCTTGCCGGTGCGCCTTGGAAATCACCCGCCCAAAACCGCGACGGCCTCGTCCACGCTGTCGACCAGGAAAATCCGCTCCTCCATGGCCCGCCCTGCCGCCAGGCGCTGCAGCATGGGCCAGGCCGGGTACCGGTGTTCCCAGTGCTCCCGGCCCACCAGCACCATGGGCGTCATGGTTTCGGGCGCACCGTAGTAGTTCTCGCAGGCATCCTGGAAGATCTCCTGCACCGTTCCCGCCGCGCCGGGCAGGAACACGATCCCGCCGTCGCAGAGCTCCAGCAGGATGGCTTCGCGGATGGCGTTCGTGAAGTACTTGGCGATGTGCGTCGCAAAGTAATTTGGCGGCTCGTGTCCGTAAAACCATGTGGGAATGCCCATCGACGCCGTGCCCTCAGGAAAGCGTTCGACGACGGCCGCCGCCGCCCGCGCCCACGCGGACACCGAGGGCCGGAAGCCGGGGACGGCAGCCAGTTCCGCGAGGACGTCCCGGAAATCATCCTCGGGACATTCGCTGAGGTAGGCGCCGAGGTTTGCCGCCTCCATGGCACCCGGCCCGCCCCCGGTGGCCACCATCCGCCCGCTGCGTGTCAGCAGCCTGCCCAGCTTCGCGGCGTCGGCAAAGTCGCTGCTTCCGCGCTGCGCGGCGTGGCCGCCCATCACCCCGACAATCGGGCGTCCTTCATTGCGCACGGCGCGTGAGAGTTCCTCCAGCGCGTCGCCGATGGCATGGTCGTGGAGGGCGGCCGCGAGCGTGGCATCGAGGCGGTGCCGCTGCCCGGGCTGGATGCTCCACTGGTACACAAGGGCATCCGGGGACTCCTCGTAGGGGGCGTCCCGGATGCCGGCGTAGAGCTCCTGCGGCGAATACAGCTCCCCGCGGTAGGCGTCGAACGGCACGCCAGTCAGTCTGGGAAAGATGAGGGCGCCGCGCCGGCGCAGCGCTTCCTCAATGCCGGGATCAAATGTGCAGCCCAGGAAGATGGCGCCTTCGGCATCCATTTCAGCGAGCGCGGATGCCCGGCCCCGCAGGTCGAGGGACTGTGCGTGCCAGCCGTGCATGCTCTTCGCTCCGGCGCTGACCAGCTCGTCGAAGCCGACCAGGCTTTCGATGTCGAGGGTCCGCGGGCTCGGGTTGAGGTTGCCGGAGGGGTTCATGGTGCCAGCCTAGTGGCCGGGCCGATTCAAGCAGGCCAACTGGAAGCGCGCCAATTCAAAACCAGACCAATGCAGGACCAGGCCAACTTAAAAGGGAAGCACCCCGCAGCCTGGGCTGCGGGGTGCTTCTGGTGTTCCTCGTGATGTTACTGCTTCAGGGTGACGCACCTGCTCCTAGGAGACCTGTACCCAGGAGACGTGCACCTGGGGTGGCAGCACCTAGGAAACCTGGAGCCCGCCGTTGATGTCATAGGTGGCGGCGGTGATGTAACCGGAGTCCGCACCCAGCAGGAAGGAGATGAGCGCAGCCACTTCCTCGCGGGTTCCGACGCGGCCCATCATGATGCCTTCGGACATCTGTGCCTTGCGCTCTTCGGACAGGGTGCCGCCCATGATGTCGGTATCGATGGGGCCCGGGGCGATGGCGTTCACGGTGACGCCGAACTCGCCCACTTCGCGTGCCAGGGCACGGGTGAACCCGATGATGCCGGCCTTGGAGGCGCTGTAGGCAACCTTGGAGTAGGTGCCGCCGCCGCGCTGTGCCGAGATCGAGGAGATGCTCACGATGCGTCCGAGCTTGCGCTCGATCATGCCCTTGAGGACACGCTGGGAGACCACGAAGGTACCGCGCATGTTGATTGCGAAGACCTTGTCCCATTCGGCAACTGTGGTTTCCATGAAAGGGGTGGGCGAGCTGATGCCTGCAAGGTTGGCGAGTGCCACGATCGGCGGCAGGGACTCTTCGATCTCAGTGATTGCCCGGTCCACGGATGCTTCATCGGAAACGTCCGCACCGACGCCGATTGCCTTCACCGCGCGGCTGGAGCCGATCTCTGCGGCAGCGGCCTTCGCGTCCTCGGCGTTGATGTCCAGGATGGCGATGGACCAGCCTTCGCTGGCCATGCGGTCAGCGGCGGCACGGCCGATGCCGCGGGCGGAGGCCGCGCCGGTCAGGACGACCGTGCGTTCTGCGGGGAAGGGAGTGGTTGAGCTCATTGCAGGAATTCCTTTAGCTGGTGTTAGCCGGTTCTTGGCGGATGGTTCTTAGCGGGTGGTTTCGACCTTGGCAGCCGCCTCGACAGCGGGATCCAGGGCGGCGTCACCTTCCGGACGCTTGCGGGCGTAGAGGTAGGTGGCCACCGCTGTGGTGCACAGGCAGAAGGAGAGGAACAGCAGGCCGCTCTGGTTGCTGCCGGTCGCATCGTTGAACAGGCCGACGGCGTAGGGGGCAACGAAGCCGCCGAGGTTACCCAGCGAGTTCACCAGGGCCAGGCCGGAGGCTGCTGCTGCGCCGGTGAGCGCTGCGGACGGCATGGACAGGAACGGGGCGATGGCTCCGTAGATACCCATCGCCGCGGCGGTGAGGGCGATCAGGGCCAGGATGGGGTTGACCTGCAGGAGGTAGCCTGCGGACAGCAGACCCACGCCGGCGAGCACCATGCTGACGGAACTGTGCCAGGCACGCTTGCCCGTCTTGTCAGCACGCTTGCTCCAGAAGTACACGAAGACTGCTGCAATGGCGTAGGGAATGAGGACGATGAACCCGACCTGGGCGGTGGAGAACTTCCCGAGGGCTGCAACGATGGTGGGCATCCAGAGTCCGAGGCCGTAGATGCCGCAGACCAGGCCGAAGTAGAGGGCCGAGTAGACGAGCGTGCGCTTGTCCTTCAGGCCGGCCAGGAAGTTATGGCTGCCGCCCTTTGACTTGGCTGCGAGTTCGGCCTCCATGGTGGTGGTGAGCCATTCGCGCTCATCGGCATTGAGCCACTTGGCGTCCCGCGGGCGGTCCGTCATGAGGATCGGGGTCAGCACGCCGAGGAGGATGGCGGGGATGCCTTCAATGATGTACAGCCACTGCCAGCCGTGGAGGCCCATGATGCCATCCATCTGGAGGAGCAGGCCGGAGACCGGGGCGCCGAGGGCGTTGGAGATCGGCTGGGCGAGGATGAAGATGCCCAGCACGGTGACGCGCTGCGCGGCGGGGAACCACAGGGTGAGGTAGAACAGGATGGCCGGGAAGAAGCCTGCTTCAGCGGCGCCGAGCAGGAACCGGATGATGTAGTAGGTGGATTCTCCGTTGACCAGGGCCATGGCCGTGGCGAAGATGCCCCAGGTGATGAGGATGCGGGCCAGCCATTTGCGCGCGCCGTACTTGTACATGCCGGCGTTGCTGGGCACCTCGAGGAGGGCGTATCCGAGGAAGAAGATGCCGGCGCCCAGGCCATACGCGGCGGCACTGAGGCCGATGTCCTCGCTCATGGTCAGCTTGGCGAAACCGACGTTGTTCCGGTCCAGGTAAGCGATGAAGTACAGCAGCACGATCAGGGGCATGACGCGGCGGCGGACTTTGCGGAGTGTGCGGTCACCAAGCTCGCCGAGTCCCGAGGACTTTGTGGTTAATGAAGTCATCATCGACCTTCTATCAGACGGTTTCCGGCCGGCGGCTACGCGCGGAGGAATCCGATTGCTTTTATTTGGGGTTCTGTCCGCTCCGGAGGAGCATCTTTCGTCTGGATGAGGTGAATCTGATGTCAGACATCTGACGGAAGAACATGATGAAGATCTTAGGAGGGTGATGCGCATTACGTCAAGGCCGGTCGGATTCGGCCACGAAAGGGTGGGCTAACTCTGCGGGCCGTGGACGTAGCGTTCGTAGTCCTCGAACGTCTGGTCCATGTGCTCGTCCATGACCCGGCGGGCCAACTCAGCGTCGCCCGTAAGAATGCTGTCGAGCACGCGCTGGTGGAAAACGATGGCGTGCCGCTGGATTTCCGGGACGGCGGAGGTTTCGCGGCGTGCGCGGTACAGCGACTGGCCAAGCTGGGCGAGCAGGGCACGCACGAACGGATTGCCCGAGGCCTTCAGCACCACGTCGTGGAATTCGATGTCCGCTGTCACGAATCCGTCCAGATCACCGGAGTCGTGAAACCGCTTCATGTCGGCGATCGCCTGGCGCATATTCTCAATGTGCTCCGGCGAATGCCGTCTCGCCGCGAGCGCCGCGGCGCCCGTTTCGACCATGCGGCGTACCTCGATAAGACCTCTCGACACCTGGTCGTCAGCATTGCCGTGCGACGCCGCCTTGATGATCGCATCCAGGCCAGTCCAGTTTTCGGCCGGGTTGACGAAAGTTCCGCGCCCGGCCTTCACATAGAGAATGTTCTGTGCGCGCAGCGCCTTGAGTGCTTCCCGGACCGTCAGCCGGCTGACGTCATAAGTCTTGGCGATATCCGCTTCCGGCGGCAACGCCTCATGGGCCTTCAGCCTGCCATCGAGGATGTCATCCAGCAGGCCGTCCACGAGGTGGTCAACCAGCGACCTGCGACCCATGTGGAACAACCTGCTTTCGCCTCATGTAGGCCCCATGCGCCTAACCCTGATGGGCATAACACTACAGAAACCGGGGCGTTTGGGGGGAAAACGTGCGGCTGCGCGACAGCCCCGATGCCTTGCATGCAATACGGGCAGAAAACGGGACTGGTGGTGCAGAATTTGAACATGCAGAATTCAGCGCCTGCCTCCAGTCCCCGTCCCCGCATCGGCATTCCCGTCCGGCTGACCGGCTCGGCCAATCCTGATCCGCGTGTGGCCAAGGCCAACGGCCTTTTTGACGACATCGCAGACCTGCTGCGGGAAGGAGGCGGGGAGCCCGTGCTCCTTACTCCCGAAGTGCTGTTCGCCGGCCGGGCTGATGCAGGCACAGACGACGACGGCGGTCCGGCCGGCGCGCGTGCGGCCGGCGGTGCCGATGTGTTCGGCGCGCTTGACGGCGTCATCCTTCCCGGCGGCGGCGACCTCGACCCGGGGCTGTACGGAGAGGAGGCGGGCAACGCCTGCTATGACGTCAACCCGGACCAGGACCGCCTGGACGCAGCCGTTGCACGCCGGGCGATAGAGGCAGGGCTTCCGCTGTTCGGTATCTGCCGCGGCCACCAGCTCCTGAATGTCCTCTATGGCGGCACGCTGATCCAGGACATGCCCGCCGGGAAGGTGCGGCACCGCGACAGCCCGGCCGACGGCGGAGGCTTGTGGGCCTGGCACGACGTGGCGATGACGCCGGGGTCCAAAGTGGCCGGGCTGTACGGGGAGGTGGCCGATGACGCGGGCGGCGCCCTCAGCGTAAAGATCGCCTCCGGCCACCACCAGGCCGTGGGCCACCTGGCGCCGGGGCTGGTGGTGACTGCCGTGGCCGACGACGGCACGGTGGAGGCGCTTGAGGATCCGCACCGGTGGGTGGCGTCCGTCCAGTGGCACCCCGAGGTGGCCGAGTTGCCGGATGCCCAGCGGCAGGAACCCTTCCGCGCCTTTGTTGAGGTCTGCCGCCGCACATCCTGAAGGGCGGGTCAGATCGTGACGGCCGCGGCCACGCGGACCGGCACTCCGGTTTCGAGTGATTCCTGGGCTGCGTCCGCCACGCGCGATGCGGCGACTGCGTCTTCCGGCGTGCACGGGTTGTCCCGCTGGCCGAGCACGAGTTCCACGAAGGCCGCCATCTCCGAGCGGTAGGCCTGGTCGAACCGCTCGGCAAACGTCCTGTGCGGTTCCCCCGAAGGAAAGGCGACGCCGGCTTCCGCCGAGGCCAGCGCGGCATTCTCGTCCAGGCCCACCATGAGGGACCCGGCCGAGCCCTGGATTTCCAGCCGCACGTCGTGCCCTGCCCCGTTGTACCGCGACGCGACGACGGAACCCAGCGTGCCGTCGTCGAACGTCACCACTGCCAGCGCGGTGTCCACGTCCCCCACCTGACCGATCGCGGGGTCGCCCTTGTTGGAGCCCTTGGCGTAGACCTCCACGATGTCGCGGCCGGTGAGCCAGCGCAGGATGTCGAAGTCATGCACGGAGCAGTCGCGGAAGAGGCCTCCTGATGTCGCCAGGAAATCCACCGGCGGGGGTGTCATGTCGCAGGTGACGGCCCTCAGGGAATGGATCCAGCCGAGCTCGCCGGCTTCGAAGGCCCGCTTGGCCTCGAGGTAGCCTGCGTCGAACCGCCGCTGATGCCCGATCTGGACGGTCCCCCTGTTGGCCTTGATGTACTCCAGCACGGGCAGGGCGTCAGCCACGTTCATGGCCACAGGCTTCTCACAGAACACCGGGACTCCGGCATCCACCCCTGCCCTGATCAGGTCGGGGTGGGTGCCGGTTCCGGTGGCGATGAGCAGGCCATCAATCCCCGACTCCAACAGTGCGTCCACGGACGGCAGGAACTTTGCACCCAGACCCCCGGCCACGGCGTGTGCGTGGTCAGCGGCCACATCAGTCAGCCTGAGCTGGACGTTGATGTTCTGTGGATGGAGCATACCGTTCAGTGCAGCGATGTTGTTGGCGTGCATGACGCCGATCCGGCCGACGCCGACGAGCCCGAGGATGGTGTCCTTCATGTAGTTCCTTACTGCTGGAGAAGAGGCCGGTTGTGAAGCTCAGGCGCGTACGTGCTTTGGAGTGCCGGCGTCCGTGGCACCCGCGCTCCCGGCGCCCGCTACTTCAGCCTGGACTTCCTTGACGATGTCGCCGTGTCCGCCGAGCTGTTCGAGTTCGTGGGCGAGTTCGGCGAGTTCCGCGCCGCCGGCCATCTGGGCGGTGAGCTCGTCGAGGGTGATGTCCTTCTTGTCGTAGTAGCCAATTGATTTGCCGCGCTTGAGCAGCAGGAACCGGTCGCCCACCGGGAAGGCGTGGTGGGGGTTGTGGGTGATGAAGATGACGCCCAGTCCCCGGTCGCGGGCCTGCAGGATGTAGCGCAGCACCACGCCGGACTGCTTCACTCCGAGGGCGGCGGTGGGTTCGTCCAGGATCAGGACCTTGGCGCCGAAGTAGACGGCGCGGGCGATCGCGACGCACTGGCGCTCACCGCCGGAGAGCTGGCCGATGGGCTGCTCGACATCGCGCAGGTCGATGCCCATGTCGGCGAGCTCTTTCTTGGTGATGTCCTTCATCTTCTGGACATCGAGCTTCTTGAACGGTCCGACACCGGTGGTCAGCTCGGAGCCCAGGAAGAAGTTGCGCCAGATGGGCATCAGCGGCACCACGGCGAGGTCCTGGTAAACGGTGGCGATTCCGACATCCAAGGCGTCCCTGGGAGAAGTGAACTTGCGCTCCTCCCCCATGATCTTGAGGACGCCTTCGTCGTGCTGGTGCAGCCCGGCGATGATCTTGATCAGGGTGGATTTGCCGGCACCGTTGTCACCCAGGACGCAGGTGACGCGGCCGTTGTCGACGGCCATCGTGACGTCGGTGAGGGCGACGATGTTCCCGTAGTGCTTGCCCACGCTCTCCAGGGAGAGCAGGTGCACGGGGGTGTGGGTCAGCGGGTCCTTTTCATCCTTGAGGAGCTGCTGCTGGTCGATCTGCTTGGCGTTCATGGTTTTCAGCCCTTACTTGCTTGCGTCGGCGCGGCGCTTGACGATCAGGTTCACGATGGTGGCCAGGAGCAGCATCAGGCCCAGGAAGAACTTGAACCAGTCCGGGTTCCACTGGGCGTAGACGATGCCCTTGTTGGCCATGCCGAAGATGAAGGCGCCGATGGCGCCGCCCACGGCCGAGCCGTAGCCGCCGGTGAGGAGGCAGCCGCCGATGACCGCTGCGATGATGTAGAGGAATTCGTTGCCCACGCCTTCGCCGGACTGCACGGCGTCGAAGGCGAACAGGTTGTGCATGCCCAGGATCCAGCCGCAGAAGCCGACGGCCATGAAGAGGCCGATCTTGGTGGCCTTGACGGGAACGCCCACGGCGCGGGCGGCGTTTGCGTCGCCGCCGACGGCGAAGATCCAGTTGCCCACCTTGGTGCGCAACAGTACCCAGGACGCCACGGCAACCAGGGCGATCCAGATGAAGACCGTGTTGTTCACGTCCACGCCGGCGATATTGACCGAGGAGGCGAAGATGGCGCGGGCCGCCTGGTAGCCGTCCATGCTGGAAATGGACGGGGAGGACACGCCGCCGCCGATCATGCGCGTCAGGCCCAGGTTGAGGCCGGTCAGCATCAGGAACGTTGCCAGGGTAACGATGAAGCTCGGCAGCTTGGTCTTCATCAGGATCCAGCCGTTGATATAGCCGATGCCCAGGGACACCACGAGCGCCAGGACCACGCCGACCCACACGTTCATGCTGAAGTACCAGCTGAACATGGAGGCGGTCAGGGCCGAGCTGATCACGGCGACGCCGGTGGAGAGGTCGAACTCGCCGCCGATCATCAGCAGCGAGACTCCCACCGCCATGATGCCGATGGTGGAGCTGCCGTAAAGGACGGTGGCGAAGGCGTTCGGCTGGATGAACGTCTGGGAGACAGAGGCGAAGAAGACGAAGAGGACGATTGCGCCTACGAGGGCGCCGACTTCGGGACGTCCGAGCAGCTTCTGTAGAGGGTTACGTTTTGCAACGCGCTCATCTGCCACAGCTGGTTTTGTCAGTGTTGGGGTCATGGTCATGATGATTCTCCTTGCTTCCGGGCCCGGCATCGGCCGGGCCCGGCTAGCGGGCTGTTAGCGGATGCCGTCCTTGGCGAACGTGAGAACGTCGGTGGCTGCAGCCTTGTCGACGATGGACGGGCCGGTCAGCACGGGCTGCCCGCCGCCGATCTTAAAGCCGCCGCGCTTGGCCTGCCACAGCGAATCAATTGCGCCATAGCCCTGCAGCCACGGCTGCTGGTCCACTGTGAATTCAACGGCGCCGTCGGCAATCTTCTGGGCGAGCTCAGGGTTCATGTCGAAGGAGGCCACCTTGGCCTTGCTGCCGGCGCCGGTAACGGCCTTGAGGATGGTCAACGTGTAGGGCGCACCCAAGCCAATGATGGCATCGGCATCAGCAGTAGCCTGCAGTTTGGCGGTCACCGTGGAGGAAACCTGGGCCATGTCGGTACCGGGAACGTACAGGATCTCCGTTCCGGCCACCTTTTCCTTGACCCCTGCGCAGCGGGCTTCCAGACCCACGTGCCCCTGCTCCTGGATAACACAGATGGGGTGTTTGAGGCCCAGGTCGCTGAGCTTCGTTCCGGCGGCCTGGCCGGCGAGCTTTTCGTTGGACCCGAAGTGGGTGAAAGCGCCCAACTGCGCAGAGACCGATTCGCCGGCATTGAGGCTGACCACAGGAATTCCGGCGTCAGTTGCCTTCTTGAGGGAGTCCTTCAACGCATCCGGCTTGGCAAGTGTCACGGCAATGCCATCGACCTTCTGGTCAATCGCCTGCTGGACAAGCTGTGCCTGGCGTCCGCCTTCCGGGTCGGACGTGTAGAGCAGTTCGACATTGTCCTTCGCGGCGGCCTCCTCGGCCCCCTTGCGGACGATGTCCCAGAAGGTGTCGCCCGGGGCGGCGTGAGTGATGAGTGCAACCTTCATGCGGGGGGTGGAGGCAACCTGCCCGGCGCCGCCTCCGGCGTTCCCTTCGGGGGCACGGCCACCCTGGCTGGAGCAAGCCGTCAGGGCGAGCATCGGGATCGCGACGGCCGCGACAGCCGCGCGGCGCCAAAAGAACTTGGTCACAGTAAATCTCCTTCGATTTGTAAGCCGCGGCCCCGCCGCAGCGCGGGTTCAGCAGGCTTGTTACACCGATCATGGTGACTCAGACCACAGATGTCAATAGTTTGTCCTGACATTAGGATGTTTTTACGAAAGTAGGTCCGGTTGGCCCCACCTTCTTCGCGCCCGGGCAGCCTTTCCGGAACTACCCCTTGACCCCCACCCCGTCACTGCTAATATCAGAATGGCAGTATGTCCTATCAAGCAGACATGCACCGGACATACCGATCCTGGACGCAGGATGGCGCAGCACACAAGGGAGCATTCAATGGCGAACCAACTTCACCTCAGCATCGACAGGTCGTCCCCGGTGCCGCTGTACCACCAGGTGGTGCAGGGCATCGAAGCTGCCATCCACACCGGACTGCTGGAACCAGGCAGCCGGCTGGAGAACGAAATTGATCTCGCCGCACAGCTGAACCTGTCCCGCCCCACGATGCGTAAAGCCATGGACGAACTGGTCCGTGCAGGGCTGCTGGTCCGCAAGCGCGGAGTGGGCACCCAGGTGGTTTCCAGCCAGGTCCGCCGGCCGCTTGAGCTTTCCAGCCTCTACGACGACCTCACCAACAACGGCAGCAAGCCCACCACGGACGTGCTGACCTTCGCGCACGTCGAAGCCGATGACGCCACCCGCAAGGCGCTGCACCTGCCCGCCGGCGCGAAGGTCTACCACTTCACGAGGCTCCGCAAAGTCGGCGGCAAGCCGCTGGCGCTGATGGAAAACTGGGTTCGCGATGACATCACGCCCATCGACGAGGACCTGCTTGCCTCTCAGGGCCTCTACGGAATCCTCCGCAGCGGCGGGGTGAACTTCCGGCTCGCAACACAGCGGATCGGCGCAGTGGTGGCCAACGAGTACCAGGCACCGCTCCTGGAGACGGAGCCCGGCTCCGCCCTGGTGACCATGGAGCGCACAGCGGTGGATGACACCGGCCGCAACGTCGAGACGGGCCACCACGTGTACCGCGGCGATTCCTACAGCTTCGAAATGACACTCGTGCAGAGGTAGACATCCTGCAACGCAATCCTGACAACACCGACCTGAAAGAGACCAATCCATGGCCGAATGGGTATATCCGCTGGGCAGCGCAGCCGAAGGCTGCTGGGATGTTTCGCTGGGAACAGCGGACTCTGCAATCACCGTCGACGGGTGGAAGCACACGGGACTGAAGGTGGCCTCGCTGGCCGCGGGCGCCGCCGTCGAACTTCCCGCCGCGGGCGAGGAACGCATTGTTATACCGCTGAGCGGAGCGTTGACGGTGAGCGTCGACGGCGAGAAGTACCAGCTCGCCGGCCGGGCAAGTGTCTTCAACGGCCCCAGTGACGTGCTGTACTCGGGCACGGAGAAGGCAGTCACGGTGACGTCGTCCGACGGCGGCCGGGTTGCCATCGCCACAGCCCCCGCCAAGGTGCAGTACCCCACCCGCCTGATCACGGCCGCGGAGACGCCGGTGGAGCTGCGCGGTGCCGGGAACTGCTCACGCCAGGTCCACAACTTTGGCACCCCGGCGGCGCTGGAAGCCGACCGCTTCATTGTGTGCGAGGTGATCACGCCCGCTGGCAACTGGTCCTCCTACCCGCCGCACAAGCACGACGAGGAGAAGGAAGGCGAGACGCGCCTCGAGGAGATCTACTACTTCGAAACGCGCGTGGCCCCGGGCGCAGACGTCCCGGCCGGCGACACTGACGCCATCGGCTACCAGCGCGTCTACGCCTCCGACGAGCGCCCCATCGACGTCGCCGCGGAAGTGCGCACGGGCGACGTGGTCCTGGTCCCCTATGGCTGGCACGGACCCGCCATGGCTGCGCCCGGCTACGACATGTACTACCTGAACGTCATGGCCGGGCCTGGTCGGGTCCGTGACTGGCTGATCAGCGACGACCCGCACCACGGCTGGGTCCGCCAGACCTGGGAAGGCCAGGACGTGGACCCGCGCCTGCCGTTCGGCGCGTAGCTTCCGGCCGGCAGCGGGTCAGCCACGAGCGGGTCTACCGGATAACCGCGCGTTCGACGTCGGCCGGCCGGGCTGCGTGCGCTGCGTCAGGGTCGGGGGCAATTTGCTGCTGCCTCCGGCCGTCGGCCCGCTTGGCGCCCGCAGCTGCGAATGCCATCACAGCAAGGCCCAGAAGCGTGATTCCGGCGCCTGCCCAGATGGGCGAGGTGTAGCCAAGGCCGGCGGTGATGGTGACCCCGCCCAGCCATGCGCCGAGGGCGTTGCCCACGTTGAACGCGCCGATATTGGCGCCTGAGGCGAGGGTCGGGGCGGCCTCGGCGTACTTCATGACGCGCATCTGCAGGCCGGGTACAGTGGCGAAGCCAAAGGCGCCCATGAGCACCAGCGACGCGATGGTCAGGGGCTGGCTGCCTGCAGTCAGCGCGAAGGCCACGAGCACCACCACCAGCACCGAGAGGACCACCAGCAGCGTGCGGTCCACGTTGCGGTCTGCGGCCTTGCCGCCGACCGTGTTGCCGATGAACAGTCCCACGCCGAAAACGATCAGGAGCCACGGGACGGTGGCCGGGGCGAACCCTGAGACCTCGGTGAGTGTGAAGGCGATGTAGGTGAAGGCCCCGAACATGCCGCCGTAGCCCAGTATGGTGACCAGAATGGAGAGCCAGACCTGACCCGCGCGGAAGGCCCGGAGTTCACTCCCCAGGCCACCCGAAGCGGAACGCATATCGGCAGCTCGAGAAGCACCGCCGTCGTCAGTGGTCCGTGGCACGAGGGCGAGTATGCCTGCAAGGGCCAGCACGCCGATTCCGGCAATGGCCCAGAACGTGGAACGCCAGCCGGCGGCCTGGCCCAGCATGGTGCCAAAGGGCACGCCCAGCACGTTTGCTGCCGTCAGGCCGGTGAACATGATGGCGATGGCGCCGGCTTTTTTCGTCGGCGGCACCAACCCGGCAGCCACCACCGCACCGATTCCGAAGAACGCCCCGTGCGACAGGGCGGCCACGATACGGCCGGCCATCATCATCCAGTAGTCGGGCGCCGTGGCGGAGATGAGATTGCCGGCGACGAACAGCACCAGCAGCACGGCCAGGACCGGTTTACGTTCGAACCGGGTCACCGCGGCAGTGAGCGCCAGCGCGCCCACTACGACGGCGAGAGCGTAGCCGGAGATGAACCAGCCTGCCTCGGCTTCGCTGACCCGGAAATCTGCAGCCACTTCGGGCAACAGGCCCATGATGACGAACTCGGTGAGTCCGATGCCGAACCCGCCAAGGGCAAGCGCAATCAGGCCAACAGGCATGGAGGTGCTCCTAAGAAGCTGTACGGAATGGGAGGAAGTGCGTAGGCTATTAGTTGCAGACGCGTTATTAATTGTTGCACACGCAATTATCCCGCGCAAGCAACTAATTGGCGCGCGCTGCTCCCCCGGGCGCCGAAGGAGGAACGATGGGCATCAAGGACGACGCCGTGGAAGTGCGTGCCCAGGGTTGGCGGACCCTGGCGGCGCTGCACGGAGTCATTGAAACGGAGCTGGAACGCTCCCTGCAGTCCGCCGCGCAGCTCTCGGTGGTCGAGTACACGGTGCTGGACGCGCTCAGCCGCCAGGACGGCTGGCACATGCGCATGCAGCAACTGGCACGGGCCAGCGCCCTGAGTCCCAGTGCAACCACACGGCTTGTCAACCGTCTTGAGGACCGTGGCCTGCTGACGCGCATCCTCTGCGCCGACGACCGCCGGGGCATCTACACAGAGCTGACGGCGAACGGGAGCAAACTCCTGGACCAGGCCCGGCCTGTCCACGATGCAACTCTCGAACGGACCCTGGCGGAGGCGAAGCAGATCCCCGAACTGGCACCGCTCGTGGACGCCCTCCCCCGGCTTTACGCCGGCGTCTGATCCCCTTTACAAGCCCCAAAAGTTCCCGGGCATGACAATGCCCCTCGCCGTTGGCGAGGGGCATTGCGCTAGAACTCCTGTGAAGCGGCGCCTTACGCTGTTCGGCTTTCCGCCGTTTCCGCCTTGGCGCCGGCAATGCTCTTGAAGTAGTGCTCCAGGTCCTCGAGGCTCTTGCCCCGCGTCTCCGGCACCACGCGCTTCACCCAGACGATGGCCACAAGCTGGATCGCGACAAAGATGAAGAACGTCATTGAGACGCCGATCCACGAGACCATCTGCGGAAAGAAGAAACCGATCAGGAAGTTGATCATCCACAGCACGAACACGCAGATGCCCATGCCGATGCCCCGAACGTGCAGCGGAAAGATTTCGGACATCGTGAGCCAGGTGACGGTGCCGATGCAGGACTGCATGGACGCCAGGAACGTCACCATGAACAGCAGCACGAGGTAGCCGCGGAGCGTGCCTTCGGGGATCAGCAGCGAGATCAGGCCGATGGCCAGCAGGGAGCTCGCAGCACCAACCAGTCCAACGACCAACATTGACTTCCGGGCCACCCGCGTCATCAGGGCCATGCCGACCACGACGGCGACTACCGACGTCACGCCGTTGACCACGTTGGCGAGCAATGCACCCTGGTCACCGAAACCGGAGCTGGAGAGGATGGAGGTGCCGTAATACATGATGGCGTTGACACCGCTGATCTGGTTGATCACTGCCATGCCAAGCCCCACCACAAAGATGCGGCGGATCCACGGAACGGTGAGGTCACGCCACGTTCCCAGCTTGGACTGGTAGTCCTCCCGGGCCGCCTGCCGCACTTCATCGAATTCATCGGCGACGTTTGCCGAAGCCCGGGTCTTGCGCAGCACGTCCAGGACCTCGCCGAACCGACCGGCCGAGGCCAGCCAGCGGGGGCTTTCGGGCAGCACCATCATTCCAAACCACAGCACCACTGCAGGCAGCGTGGCAATCACCAGCATCCACCGCCACACGTGGGATGCGTCCGGGAAGGCGTTGCCGATCAGGGCGTTGAAGGTGAATGCCAGGAACTGGCCGGTGACGATCATCAGCTCGTTCTGGGTCACTATCCGCCCGCGCTGGGCGGCAGGTGACATTTCGGCCAGGTACACGGGCACAATGACCGAGGCCCCGCCGACGGCCAGGCCGAGGACGGTGCGGGCAACAACCAGCAGTTCGGTGCCGGGGGCGATCGAACAGCCAATCGTGGCAACGGCGAAGATCAGGGCGAGGGCCATGATGGTCCTGCGGCGGCCGAAGCGGTCCGACAGCCGGCCGGCCGTAATGGCGCCGAAGGCGGCTCCGAAAAGCAGGGTCGAGGTGACCAGCCCTTCGGTCAGCGGTGTCAGACCCAGGTCGCGCTGCATGAACGGCAGCGCACCGTTGATAACTCCTGTGTCGTAGCCGAACAGCAGGCCGCCGAAGGTAGAAAACAGCGCCACCTTCCGCATGAAGCCCTTGGGATTTGCGGCAGCGGCGGGTTCTTCCGGGGTGGCCGCAGCCGCAGGGCGCACCGGCGTCACTTGAGCCGGCGCCTCCTCAGTCAGTAGCCCTTCAGTCAGTGTCTCTTCATCTGAATGCTTCATGAATTCCGTCTCTACCGGGCCTTCGCGATGTAGTTGTTCATCGTGTCCAGCTGGTACCGGGAGACCTCCTCCGCGCTATCGTCCTCGGCAAAGACGCTGGACACCATCACGGTGTCGTCGCGGTCCAGGAAGCCGATCTCGTTCAGGCCGCCGAAGAATTCTTCCCAGTTGACGTCGCCGTCGCCGATCTTCAGGTGCTGGTGCACCCGGACCGGGTTGCCCGGCGGGTTGGTGATGTAGCGCAGGCCGTGCGAGGCGTGGTGGTCCATCGTGTCCGCGACGTGGACCAGGCGCAGTTTGTCCCCTGCTGCGCGCATGATGTCCAGGGGCCGGTTCTTCATGTGGAAGCTGTGCGAGGCCACGTAAACCATGCCGACATTCTTGGAGTTCAGGCCCCGGATCACGCGGATGGCTGCCAGGCCCTCTTCAACAAAGTCGTCCGGGTGGGGGTCGATGAGAAGGTCAATGCCCTCGCGCTCGATAATCGGCAGCAGCTCCTCCATCGAGCGGTAGAAAGCACGCTCGGATTCTTCGGCCTTTTCAGGCCGGCCGCTGAACTCGGTGTTCATGGTGCCCACGCCGAGGTCCACAGTGATCTGGATGGCGCGCTTCCAGTAACGGACGGCGGCCTCGCGGGCGTCTTCGTCCGGCCCGGACCAGCGCAGCACCGGCAGCACCGAGGCGATTTCGATGCTGGCGTCCTTGCAGGCCTTCTTCAGCTGGCCCACCAACTCGTCGTCGGCCTTGGGGTGGTTGTAGAACGGGATGAAGTCGGCGTGCGGCGTCATCTGCATGTACTTGTAGCCGAGGTCGGCCACTACCTTGGGGAACTCCAGCAGGCTGTGGCTGTGGTGGAACGGGGTGGGATCAAGGGCAATTTTCACGTGGGACACTCCATTGTGGATCAGTCAGGGCCGCGAACGGAGTTTTTGTCCAGATAATGCGACCTTGAGGGCCTCGAAGGCGCATTATCTGGACAAAAACTCAAAGGGCGGGGCTTAGCTGTAGAGAGCGGGCTTGGGGTTAAGCTTTACGGCGACCTTTTCGCCGTTCTTCTGGGCTTCGACGCCTGCTTCGCAGCATGCTGCGGTGGCGTACCCGTCCCAGGCGGTGGGACCGCCGACTTCGCCGCGGAGTGCGGCGTCCACCCAGGCCTGGATCTCGACGTCGTATGCGGCGCCGAAGCGCTCTTCGAAACCGGGGGTCACCTTGCCGCCCCAGCGGCCTTCGGTGCGGACGTACGGTCCGTGGTCGCCGCCGATGCTGACGATGCCGTCCTCGAAGGACGCCTGCGTGGCCACCTCATAGCCGAACTTGGCGTTCACGTAGATCTCGACGTCGGCCAGGACGCCGGACTCGGTTTCGATCAGGACGTGCTGGGGGTCGTGCTGCCCGGCCGGAGCGTTCTTGGTGGGCTTGCCCAGACGGACCTGGACAGACGTGATTTCCTCGCCGGTGAAGTAGCGGATGGCGTCGAACTCGTGTACCACGGAATCGTTGATGAGCATCTCGTTGGTGAAGCCGGCCGGGGTGTTCGGATTGCGGTGCTGGTGGTGCAGCATGAGGAGCTCGCCGAGCTCGCGGTCGCGGATGATTCCGCCCAGTGCCGCGTATTCGGCGTCGAAGCGGCGCATGAAACCCACCTGGATGCGCTTGCGGCCGAGCTTCTGCTCTGCCTCGACGATCTTCCAGGAGGTTTCGGCGTCAGGGGTCAGCGGCTTCTCGCAGAGGATGGGGATGTCCTTCTCAAGGGCCTTGAGCAGGATGTCCTCGTGCAGGAAGCCGGGGGTGGCGATCAGCACGGCATTGACGTCGCCGTTGTTGAGGGCCTCTTCGGCGTCGGCGAGGGCCACGGCGCTAGGGATGCCTTCGATGGCGGCCTGCGCACGGGCCAGGTCGACGTCGACGACGGCGGCAACTTCAGCGCCGTGGATCCGCTTGCTGAGGCGCTGGATGTGGTCCGCGCCCATGCGGCCGGCGCCGATGACGGCGACGCGAAGGGTTTCAGTCATTGTTCTCTTCCTTTGGAGTTGGCGTGAGCAGGATGCCGATTAGTTGACAGCGGTCCGCGAACCGCAGGAGAGCAGGTAGTTCCTGGTGCGCTTGGCGATCGGCATGGGAACGTCGAAGGCCACAGGGTACATGTCCTGTTCCACGATGCCGAAGATGGGCCGGTTGAGGGCCTCGACGGCTTCGATGACGGCGCGCAGGTCCGGCAGGCCGTTCGGCGGTTCGGTCATGACGCCGGCCAAATTGGCAGCGGCCCAGGTCATGTTTTCCTCGTTGACCTTCTTCAGGACGTCCGGGTTGATCTGCTTCAGGTGCAGGTAGCCGATGCGGTCCGGGTAGTTCTTGACGAGCTCCAGGCTGGAGGCGCCGCAGTATTCGGCGTGGCCGGTGTCCAGGCACAGGTTCAGGTACTGCGGGTCGGTCGCGCGCAGCAGGGTTTCGATGTCCTCCTGGGCTCCGACGTGCGAGTCCGCGTGGGAGTGGAACTGCTGCTTCAGGCCGAAGTCCTCCAGCAGGGTCTTGCCGAGCCGGTTGTGCCCGGCGAAGAGGTCGC
The DNA here is from genome assembly GCF_044754225.1 of Arthrobacter sp. NPDC093125. Lineage (NCBI taxonomy): Bacteria > Bacillati > Actinomycetota > Actinomycetes > Micrococcales > Micrococcaceae > Arthrobacter > Arthrobacter sp. NPDC093125. The sequence goes on from NZ_JBIVOQ010000006.1 coordinate 181,054, forward strand.
TCCAGGCTTTGTCGCTGAGCTCGCCGCTCTCAACGGCTTCGCCGGTGACGTCGTCACGCCACATCGCGGGAATCACCACGATGTGCTCGCCGCCCATGGCAGCCGTCAGCTCGGCAACCTTCCGGGCCGGCTCCCAGGCCGTCTCCCACTGCTCCAGGCCGCGGTGGAACGCGGTGAACACGGTTCCGGCCGTGACCTTCAGGTCACGTTGCTTGAGCTCCTCGGCCAAGCGTGCCGGGTCGGTGGGCAGGTAGCCGTAGGGGCCAAGTTCAATCCACTTGTAGCCGGATTCCGCCACTTCATCGAGGAAGCGCTCCCAGGGGGTCTGCTTCGGGTCGTCCGCGAACCACACGCCCCAGGAGTCCGGTGCCGTGCCGATGATCAGCTTGTTCTCTGTCATTGTCTGTTCCTTGTCATCGACTGGTTTCCAGAGGCTCAACCACCGGTGGTTGAGCCTCTCGAAACCGGGTGGGGATTAGTTGGAGGGGAAGTTGTAGGAGGCGCCGGAGGCGTGGGTGGGTTCGGGCCAGCGGGACGTGATGACCTTGCCGCGGGTGTAGAAGGAGACGCCTTCGGGACCGTAGATGTGCTTGTCGCCGAAGAGCGAGGCCTTCCAGCCGCCGAAGGAGTGGTAGGCCACCGGGACGGGCAGGGGCACGTTGATGCCCACCATGCCCACGGTGACGGAGCGCTGGAACTTGCGGGCGTGGGCGCCGGAGGAGGTGAAGATGGCGGTGCCGTTGCCGTAGGGGTTGGAGTTGATCAGCTTGATGCCGTCTTCCAGGGTATCGACGCGGACGACGACGAGGACGGGTCCGAAAATCTCCTCCTGGTAGGCGGTCATTTCGGTCTTGACGTGGTCGATCACGGTGGGGCCGACCCAAAAGCCTTCTTCGTGGCCGGGGACCACAAGGTCGCGTCCGTCCACCACCATCGCGGCGCCGGCGGCTTCGGCTTCGGTGACGATCCGTACGATGCGTTCCTTGGAGGCCGGGGTGATGACCGGGCCCATTTCGGCGCCGGGGGCGGTGCCGTTGTCGACCTTGACGGCCAGGGCGCGCTCTTCGACTTTCTTCACGAGCAGGTCAGCGGCGTCAGCGACGGCCACGGCGACCGAGATGGCCATGCAGCGTTCCCCGGCGGAGCCAAAGGCGGCGGCCGCGAGGTGGTCGGCGGCGTTGTCGAGGTCGGCGTCGGGCATGACGATGGCGTGGTTCTTTGCCCCGCCGAGGGCCTGGACGCGCTTGCCGTGGGCGGTGGCGGTCTCGTGGACGTACTTCGCGATCGGGGTGGAGCCGACGAAGGAGATGCCGTCCACGTCCGGGTGGGTCAGCAGGCCCTCAACGGTTTCCTTGTCGCCGTGCAGGACCTGGAAGACGCCGTCGGGCAGGCCTGCCTGCTTCCAGAGCTTGGCCAGGAGCATGGAGGCGGAGGGGTCACGCTCGGAGGGCTTGAGGATGAAGGCGTTGCCGGTGGCGATCGCCATCGGGGCCATCCACAGCGGGACCATGACGGGGAAGTTGAACGGGGTGATGCCGGCGACCACGCCGAGGGGCTCGCGGAAGGAGAAGACGTCGATGCCGGTGGAGACCTGGTCCGAGTAGTCGCCCTTGAGCAGCTGCGGGATGCCGCAGGCGAACTCGATAACTTCCAGGCCGCGGCCGATCTCGCCCTTGGCGTCGGAGAGGACCTTGCCGTGTTCGGCGGTGATCAGGGCGGCGAGGTCGTCAACGTGGGACGCGACGAGCTCGCGGAACTTGAACAGCACCGCGGTGCGCTTGGCCAGGGAGATGTCGCCCCAGGTGTCGGCGGCGGCGCGGGCGGCGGCGACGGTGTTGTCCAGGTCGGCGCGGTTGGCCAGGCGCAGCTCGCCGGACACAGCGCCGGTGGCCGGGTTGTACACGTTCGTCGTGCGGTCGCCCTCGCCGGCGGTTTCAACACCGTTGATGAAGTGGTTGATGGTGGTGGTGCCTTCAGTGGTGGTCGTCATGACTCTTCCTTGAGTGGTTGAAGTTCGAAGGGGGGATTCAGCCCAGCAGCTTGCGCTGGCGGCTCTTGTGGTCGGTGTAGGTCTGGTAGGCCTGCTGGGTTGATTCCAGATCCGAGACCTGGGAGACGGGAACGTCCCACCAGGATTCGGAGCTGGGGGCATCCAGCAGCGGGTCGGATTCGACGTGGATGAGGATGGGTCCGCCGCGTTCCGGTGCTGCCTTGGCGTCGCGGATGGCCTGTTCGAGTTCGGCGACGACCTTCTCCCCCGGTTCGATCCGGATCACCTTCACGCCGAGGCTTTCGGCATTGGTGGCCAGGTCCACGGGAAGGGTTTCGCCTTCGTCGAAGCTGTGCTGCTCCTCGTCCAGCACGCGGTACTGGGTGCCGAAGCGCTGGGAGCCGAGCATTTCGGAGAGCGAACCGATGGAGGCGTAGCCGTGGTTCTGGATCAGGACCACGATCAGCTTGATCCGTTCGGCGACGGCGGTGACCAGTTCGGTGTGCATCATCAGGTAGGAGCCGTCCCCCACCATCACGACGACGTCGCGCTGGGATCCGCCGCCGGCAGCCTCGGCCAGCGCTGCACGCTTGACGCCCAGCCCGCCCGGGATTTCGTAGCCCATGCAGGAGTAGGCGTATTCGACGTGGTAGCCGAACGGGTCCCGGACGCGCCACATCTTGTGCAGGTCACCCGGCAGCGAGCCGGCGGCGCAGATCACGACGTCCTGGGCATCCATGGCACGGCTGGTCGCGCCGATGATCTCGTTCTGCGCAGGCAGCGGGGTGTAGCGGGTGTCGAAGGCCGCGTCCACCGTGGCGTCCCACCGCTGCTTTTCCGCGGTGATCTTCTGCTCAAGGTCAGCGCCCACACGGTAGCCGCCCAGGGCCTGGTTCAGCTTCACCAGGGCCTTGCGCGCGTCGGCCACGATCGGCAGGGACGTGCCGTGCTTGTACGCGTCAATCGCTGCAACGTTGATATTGATGAACTTCACGTCCGGGTTCTGGAACGCGGTACGGGACGCGGTGGTGAAGTCCTCGTAGCGGGTGCCGATGCCGATGATCAGGTCCGCTTCGGCTGCGATGGCGTTGGCCGCCGTCGTGCCCGTGGAGCCGATGGCACCCAGGGAGAACTTGTGGTCCCACGGCAGGACACCGACGCCGGCCTGCGTGTTGCCCACCGGGATGCCGGTCAGTGCCACGAACTTGGCGAGCTCCTCGTTGGCGTACGCGTAGAGCACACCGCCGCCGGCGATGATCAGCGGCCGCTTGGCCGCGCGGATCGCTTCAGCGGCGCGGCGGATGTCCTCGTCGTCGGCGTCCGGGCGGCGGATGCGCCACTCGCGTTCGGCGAGGAACTCCTCGGGCACATCGAAGGCCTCGGCCTGGACATCCTGCGGCAGCGAAATGGTCACCGCGCCGGTCTCTGCCGGGTCGGTCAGCACCCGCAGGCCGTGGTGGAACGCGGAGAACAGCTGCTCCGGCCGGGTAACCCGGTCGAAGAACTTCGAGAGCGGCCGGAAGGCGTCGTTGACCGTGATGTCGTAGGCGTACGGCTGCTCGAGCTGCTGCAGCACAGGATCCGCGGCGCGCGTAGCGAAGGTGTCGCTCGGCAGCAGCAGCACCGGCAGCCGGTTCGTCGTCGCCAGCGCCGCGCCCGTCAGCAGGTTGGACGAGCCCGGGCCGATGGAAGTGCTGACCGCGTAGGTCTGGCGGCGGCGGGTATGCCGGGCATAGCCGACAGCCTGGTGGACCTGCGCCTGCTCGTTGCGGCCCTGGTAGTACGGCATGACCGAGGGGTCCGCGGCCTGGTACTGCTTCAGCGCCTGGCCCACGCCGGCCACGTTGCCGTGGCCGAAGATGCCGAAGGTGCCGGGGATGAGCCGCTCACGGAAATCGACCCCGCCGACAGAATCGACGGTGTACTGCCTGGAGAGGTACTCGACCACGGCCTGTGCCACGGTCATCCGGCGGGTTCCTGTTGTTCTCGTCTCCATGGGAGGTTACTCCGATACTTCTGTGGTGTGGTGGAGGAGCGAAGCCGCAGCGGCGACTGCGCCGGCAACGTCGCCGTCCTGCGGGTAGAGCAGGGTCCGTCCGACGGTGAGTCCCTGCACGCCGGGCAGTGCCAGCGCCGCCTGCCAGGTCGCGAAGACCTCTTCCTGTGTCCCCTCGGGGTCCCCGCCCAGGAGGACGGTGGGCATGGTGGTGGCAGCCATGACGCGTTCCATCTCCGCGACGACGGGCAGCTTCATCCAGGTGTAGGCACTGGTGGAGCCCAGACCCTCGGCGATGGCGATGGACTTGATCACGGCATCGGTCGAGAGGTCGTTGCGGACCTTGCCGTTGACGCGGACGGAGAGGAAGGGCTCCACCATCGCGATCAGCTTGCGTTCTGCCAGGGAGTCGATGGCCTTGGCGGTTGCTTCCAGCGTGACCACGGTGTCCGGGTCCTCGAGGCAGATGCGGGTGAGCATCTTGCCGCCGTCGGCTCCCAGCGCCTCGAGGGCGGCTGCCGTGTGGCCGGTGAAGCGGTCATCGAATTCGTTCACCAGTCCGGTGAGGCCGCCGCGGTTCATCGAACCGAAGACCAGCTTGCCTTCGAGCGCGCCGAGCAGCAGCAGGTCATCCATGATGTCCGGGGAAGCGAGCACGCCGTCCACGTCCGGGTTGGCCAGGGCGATCCGCAGGCGGTCCAGCAGCTGGCGGCGGTCCGCCATGGCCACGGGATCGCTGCCGACAGCGAGGGCGCCGCGGGCCGGGTGGTCGGCTGCGACGATGAAGTTCTGCCTGCCCGCCTTCGGCCCCGGGTGGCGGCGGCGCGCCTTGGCGGCGCGGGCCACGGCCTCCGGGTCCTCGAGTCGGATGCGGCTCAGGTGCTCATAGCGGCGGGGATCGTCATCCACCGTGAGGGTGGCGCTGCCGGGGTTAAGGCTCACAGTGCCGCTCCTTCAGGGGTGCGAGTGCCGGAATCCTGGCCGGGGACTGAATCCTGGCCGGGGACAAGGCGGCCCCGCTCGGCGAGCAGGGAGGTGACCTCGGCCGGCGTCGGCATGGCATCGGCGCAGGACAGGCGGGACGCGACGATCGCGCCCGCGGCATTGGCGTAGTCGAGAACCTGGGCGAGCGGCCAGCCGGACAGCAGACCATGCACAAAGGCACCGCCGAACGAGTCACCGGCACCCAGTCCATTGACAGTCTCGACAGGAACAGGGGCCGAGACCACGCGCTCGGTGCGGGTCTTTGCCATCACGCCTTCAGGGCCGAGCTTCACGACGGCGATTTCCACGCCGTCGGCCAGGAGGCGGTCCGCCTGCTCATCAGGCGTGCCTTGTCCCACGGCCACGGCGCATTCCTGGTCGTTGCCGATGGCGACGGTCACGTGCGGCAGGATCTTGGCGACCTCGGCTCGGGCTTCCTCCTCGGAAGCCCAGAACATGGGACGGTAGTCGAGGTCCAGGATGGTGTATTGGCCGGGCTTCAGGCCGGTGCGCGGCCGGGCTTCGTGGGCCTTGATGTGCGCTTCCCGGCTGGGTTCCTGGCAGAGTCCGGTCACGGTAGACCAGAAGATGCGTGCGTTCCGGATGGCGTCCGTGTCGAGCTCGTCGGCCTTGATCTGCAGGTCCGGAGCGGTGGGGAAACGGCCGTAAAAGTACAGCGGGAAATCATGCGGCGGCTGGATGGCGCAGAAGGTCGCCGGCGTCTGGAGCCCCTGGACCGGGGTGACGAAGGAATCGTCCACACCGAACTTTTCCAGTTCACGGTGCAGGTACGTGCCGAAGGGGTCATCGCCGGTGCGGGTGATGACGCCCGTGCGGCGGCCGTGGCGGGCGGCGGCGACGGCCACGTTGGACGGTGATCCGCCGAGGTACTTGCCGAAGGACGTCACGTCCTCCAGGCCCACCCCGATGTCGTTCGGGTAGATATCAACGCTGATTCGCCCGATCGTGAGCAGTTCGTGGGTCACGGTAATCGCGGACCTTTCTGTTTGAACTCTGTACCTAAGCAGCCGAACAGCCGGGGCTACGGTGCGTATCCGGCCCCGTGAGCGGGGCCACACACCTACTTTGCCCTAGAATGAATGTCCTGTCAAAGGTTTGTACTGACATATTTACAACTTGCATTTGCGCGCTCCAACCGCCCACCCAACTAAGTAGCAGTTGAGGCGCTTCTGGGCCCCCAGAACGGCCTGAGCTGCTACTTAGTTGGGAGAGCGGGGCGTTCCGAGCGGAGATGTGCGTGCGCCGTTCGCAGCAGCCGGTCCGCCTTATGCGCCGTTACTTCTTGGGAACCGCGAGCTCTCCGGTGACGTACTGCGCCCGGCCGAATCCGAAGGACCAGTCGCCTGCCGTGTTTTCCACGCAGCCGATGAAGACGTTCTCGCCGGCAATCCCCAGTTCCCCGAGCTTTTCGGCCACGGCGGCAAAGAGGGACTGCTTCGCATCCTGGCTGCGGCCGCCCTGGGTGAAGATCTGGATCATCACGACCTCCGGCGTGCGCTCAAAGCCGAGCCCTGCATCCTGCGCGAAGATCTGGCCGGCCGGATGCTCGGTGACGATATGGAAGTAGTCGCGCTCGGGGATGCGGTATTCGGCCAGGATGGCGTCATGGATCCCCCTGCTGAGCTGCTGGAGTTCTTCCGGGCTGCGCCCTTCATTGACGTCGATTCGAACGAGTGGCAACGTTGCTCCTTTGATAGTTTGTCCTGTCATACTATCAAAGCCGCAAGTCGGGCGACAAGGGTCATTGCCAGTGGATGTTGGAGAACGACGCCGGGCGGCCACCCTTCCCAAGGGTGACCGCCCGGCGTCGTACGTTTATAGAATTTTTTGCGCAGACCGCTACTTCGCGAGAAGCTCCTCGAGCCTCTCGTAGCCGTCGGTCATACCTCTCTCCATCCCGGACTGGGCCATGCCGTCCCGCGCCTCCTGCGTCGGATAGACGGAGTGCCCCCGGATCCGGCAGCGGCCGCCGCCCAGATCCTCGAAGTTCATGAACTCAATGCTCACAACATCCGGATACCCACTGAACTCAAAGGTCTGGATGGCAAACTCGTTCTCACGGACCGTGTGAAAGATCCCGTTGAACGAATAGGTCACTCCGTCGGGACCCGTGTGGTTGTACAAATAAGTGCCGCCCGAGCGGAAGTCGTAGTGGTCGATGTCCACGTACGTGCCGCGCGGCCCAAGCCATTGCGTGATCAGCTCAGGCTCCCTATGGGCCCGGAAAACATCGGCGACGGGAAAGTCGAACTCCCGCTCAAAGTCGATGAAAGGGACTCCGTCGGGAACGGTGAGTTTAAGCGCGTTGCTCATTTTTCTTTCCTTTGACTGCCGCCGCCCGTAGCGGCGCTGGAGCGGAGCACGGCATCGAGGCTGCGGAACTGCGCTTCGCGAGCCAGCCGGTACTGGTCGATCCACGCGGTGAGGGCTTCAAGCCGTGCGGGGTTGAGGTGGACGGGCCGGCGCTGGGCTTCGCGGGTGCGGGTGACCAGCTGCGCCTGCTCGAGAACCTGGATGTGCTTCGAGACCGCCTGTTTGGTGATCGCGAAAGGCTCCGCCAGTTCATTGACAGTGGCGGGCCCCCGGCTTAGCCGGGAGATGAGACGACGGCGGACAGGATCAGACAAGGCCAGGAAGGCCAAGTTGAGGAGTTCGTCGTCGTCCGGTGCGTCCACTGTTACTGCCCTGGCTTCGTGGTTACTGTTCGTAGCCGACCGTCTTGATCAATCAGCTTGTTTATCAACCTATCGGTTGATCACCACGATAGACCCCGCGCTGCCGCGAAACAAGGGGTTTTGGCACAACAGTTTTAAACTGCAATGCGGGGCCATCCACCGCCCAATCCAGGTTCGGAATGGGCGGGAGTGACCCCGCGTTACTGGTGCGGCTAGAGGGCTGCGTAGACCTCACGCAGCAGCTTGGCGGTTTCGGACGGCGTCTTGCCGACCTTCACGCCTGCAGCCTCGAGGGCTTCCTTCTTGGCCTGGGCGGTACCGGCAGAACCGGAGACGATGGCGCCAGCGTGGCCCATGGTCTTGCCTTCCGGCGCGGTGAAGCCGGCCACGTAGCCGACAACCGGCTTGGTGACGTTGGCCTTGATGAAGTCTGCAGCGCGCTCTTCGGCGTCACCGCCGATTTCGCCGATCATGACGATCGCCTTGGTCTCGGGGTCAGCCTCAAAAGCGGCCAGTGCATCGATATGCGTGGTGCCGATGACGGGGTCGCCGCCGATGCCGATGGCGGTGGAGAAGCCGAGGTCACGCAGCTCGTACATCATCTGGTAGGTCAGGGTGCCGGACTTGGAGACCAGTCCGATGGGGCCGTTGCCCGTGATGTTGGCCGGGGTGATGCCGACGAGGGCTTCGCCCGGGGTGATGATGCCGGGGCAGTTCGGGCCGATGATGCGCGTGACTTGGTTGCCGTCGGCGTCGAGCGTGGACTGGGCGAGCGCCCAGAATTCGGCGGAGTCCTGGACCGGGACGCCCTCGGTGATGACAACGACCAGGCCGATGCCGGCCTCGATGGCTTCAACGACGGCGCTCTTGGTGAAGGCCGGCGGAACGAAGACGATGGAGACGTCGGCGCCGGTCTCGGCCATGGCTTCCTTGACGGTGCCGAAGACGGTGATCTCGTTGTCGCCGTGCAGCACGGTGGTGCCGGCCTTGCGGGCGTTGACGCCGCCCACGATGTTGGTGCCGGCTTTGAGCATGAGGGCGGTGTGCTTGGTGCCCTCACCGCCCGTGATGCCCTGGACGATGACCTTGGAGTCCTTGTTCAGATAAATAGACATGTTTTCTTTCCTAGATCTCGACAGGCTCGATCAGCGGGCGTTGGCGAGCTCGGCGGCCTTGTCGGCGCCCTCGTCCATGGTGGCGGCCAGGGTAACCAGCGGGTGGTTAGCCTCTTCGAGGATGCGGCGGCCTTCTTCGACGTTGTTGCCGTCGAGGCGGACTACCAGCGGCTTGTTGGCAGTGTGGCCCAGTTCAGCCAGTGCTCCGACGATGCCCTTCGCCACGGCGTCACAGGAGGTGATGCCGCCGAAGACGTTGACGAACACGGACTTGACCTGCTCGTCGCCCAGGATGACGTCCAGGCCTGCGGCCATGACCTCGGCGGAGGCTCCGCCGCCGATGTCCAGGAAGTTGGCGGGCTTGACGTTCCCGTGGTTCTCGCCGGCGTAGGCGACGACGTCCAGGGTGGACATGACGAGGCCTGCACCGTTACCGATGATTCCGACTTCGCCGTCCAGCTTGACGTAGTTCAGGTCCTGCGCCTTGGCCTTTGCCTCGAGCGGGTCTGCGGATTCCTTGTCCTCAAGCTGGGCATGCTTGGGGTGGCGGAATTCGGCGTTCTCGTCGAGCGAGACCTTGCCGTCAAGGGCGACGATGTCACCGGCACCGGTCTTGACGAGAGGGTTGACCTCAACGAGAGTGGCGTCTTCCTTCTTGAAGACGTCCCAGAGCTTGAGGATCACGCTGGCGACGTTGCCGCGCAGTTCCTCTGCGAAGCCGGCAGTGGCGACGATTTCGTCGGCCTTGGCCTGATCAATGCCGACGGCGGGGTCGATTGCAACCTTCGCCAGGGCCTCGGGGCGCTCGACGGCGAGCTGCTCGATTTCCATGCCGCCTTCAACAGAGCACATGGCCAGGTAGTTGCGGTTGGCGCGGTCCAGCAGGACGGAGAAGTAGTATTCCTCGGCAATGTCCGCACCCTGGGCAATCATCACCTTGTTGACGGTGTGGCCCTTGATGTCCATGCCCAGGATGTTGGTGGCGTGCTCAAGCGCCTCATCGGCGGACTTGGCGACCTTGACGCCGCCGGCCTTGCCGCGGCCACCGACCTTAACCTGTGCCTTGACGACAGTTACGCCGCCGATCTTCTCGGCAGCTGCCTTTGCTTCTTCAGGGGTGTGCGCCACGATGCCGGCGAGCACGGGTACACCGTGCGCCTCGAACATATCGCGCGCCTGATATTCAAACAGGTCCACGGTTTAGTGTCCTTCTACGTCGAAGTAGTTTCTGTACAGCCGGACTACACCCAAGGATGCGGACCGGGCTGCGGAATTAGCGCGCCCTGCGGCAGGTCCGGAAACGAGCCACGCGGCGCCATGCTCCTCTGGGAACTCTAGTCCTTTGCAGGGATGAGCCTGTTCCAGAGTACCTGTTCTGTGAGTAAGGACACTATTCTATGGAACGTAGAAAAACCGCATGATTACGGGGATTTTGGGGCCTTGGAGGGCGCGGCGACGGTGTTTTTTCCCTCCGGGGGCACGAGTTCGTAATGATCGCGGCTGATGAAGAACGCCACGCCTCCGGAAATGTTCCCGCACGCCACCCCGCCCTCGTAGGCGGAGCATCGCAGACCGTTGCGTTCCAGGTTTACGCCGTCAGCCAGGACGCGAAGCTCCGCGATGTCCTTGTTCCCCTGCGGATCAGGTTCCTGCGGACCTTTTCCCTGGGAACCGGTCCCCCCGCGAACAGATCCCCGCGGACCGTAGGCAGCTTCCATGGCGCTGACTCCGGACCGGCACTCGCCGTACGTGGTCTTTCCCTGAGTAAGCAGGGCCGAGCCGCCAAGGTAACCCAGGCCGGTTCCCGAGCAGGTGTCCGTAATATCGGCTTCTTTCGGCTCCGGGTACACCGCCAGTTCGCAGTGGGCCACCGGAACCGTGTCCAGTTTCCGGTTGCCCGGGTCGCTGAAGTTGTTCGGTTCGTACGGCAGGTCCAGGTGCGGGCCCCGGGCAGACGTCAGGGCGCAGACGATGTTGCGGTCCGCCGTGACGAAGGCCAGCACGTCACCGGCTGCGGCGAAGGGTGCGGCGTCAGTCAGCGCCGCCTGCTTCAGCTGTTCGAGCGGAGGCAGCGGCGCCGGCGGCGTGTACCCTGGGTCCTTCACCGTGACGGAACAGCCGGCCAGTAGGAGCGCGGCCAAGGCCGCACCTCCGGCGGCCCCCAGCGGCCTGGCGACCGCCACCGTCAGGCGTCGAGTTTCGTCAGCGGCGCGTAGCGCAGCAGCAGCCGCTTCTCACCGACGTCGAACTTCACCTTCGCGACGGTCTTGTCCCCGGCGCCCTCCACGGCCAGTACGGTGCCGTTCCCGAAGCTCGTGTGGTTGACCTTGTCCCCCACGCTGACCGCAATGACTTCCTTTTGCGGCTGCACCCTGTTTTTCGCGACGGCGGCCGGCACGTCAGCATTGAAGCCCGCGGAGGAGTCGGCGCGGTTGCCGCGGGCCGTTCCTGCGCCCCAGAAGGATCCCCCGTAGCGGCTCGAGCCGATGGACGCGCCGCTTCCCCAGCTGCCTGCCTGCCTGCTGGTGCCCTCGCGCTTCCACTCCACGAGCTCGGACGGAATTTCCTCCAGGAACTGGCTGGCCGGGTTGTATTGGCTCTGGCCCCACATGTTCCGTACCTCGGAGCGGGTGACATACAGCCGCTTCCGGGCCCGGGTCAGGCCCACATAGGCTAGCCGGCGTTCCTCGGCCAGTTCCTTCGGGTCCGTGGCGGAGCGCTGGTGCGGGAAGAGCCCGTGCTCCATTCCGGTGAGGAACACGACGGGAAATTCGAGGCCTTTCGCCGTGTGAAGCGTCATCAGGGTGACCACGCCCAGGCGCTTGGCCTCGGCGACGGCGGCATCAATGTCAGCGCCGGGGGCGTCCGGAATCTGGTCCGCGTCCGCGACCAGCGAGACCTGTTCCAGGAAGGCTTCGAGGGTACCGTCCGGGTTCTCCTGTTCGTACTCACGCACGACGGCGACAAGTTCGGCGAGGTTCTCGACCCGGGATTCGTCCTGGGGATCGGTGCTGGACCGCAGCGTGGCGAGGTATCCGGTTTGTTCCAATACAGCCTCGAGCGCGGCCGCGGCACCGGATCCTGCCGCGACCTCCACGAGGTCATCGAGCAGCTTCACGAAACCGAGCACGGCGTTGACCGAACGGGTGGCCATCCCGGGTGCCTGGTCGGCGCGCCGGGCGGCCGCCATGAAGGACGTCCGTTCCCGCTCCGCCAGGGCAGCAACTGCGCCTTCGGCGCGGTCCCCGATCCCGCGCTTGGGCTCGTTCAGGACGCGGCGGAGGTTGACGTCGTCGTCAGGATTAACCAGCACCCGGAGGTAGGCGAGGGCGTCCTTGATTTCCTTGCGCTCGTAGAACCTGGTGCCGCCCACCACCTTGTATGGCAGGCCGACCCGGACCAGGACGTCTTCGATGGAGCGCGACTGGGCGTTGGTGCGGTAGAAGATGGCGACGTCACCGGGACGGAGGTTGTCCTCGTCCTGCAGCCGGTCGATCTCTTTGGCGATGAACTGCGCTTCGTCGTGCTCGTTTTCCCCGACGTAGCCTATGATTTTGTGACCTTCGCCCTCTGCCGTCCAGAGGCGCTTCTCCGGGCGGTTCGGGTTGCGGGAGATGACAGAGTTGGCCGCACTCAGGATGTTCTGCGTGGACCGGTAGTTCTGTTCCAGCTTGATGGTGCGAGCGTCCGGATAGTCTTTTTCGAACTCGACGATGTTGCGGATATCTGCGCCGCGGAAGGCGTAGATGGACTGGTCGGAATCGCCCACCACTGTGAGTTCAGCAACGCTCTGGCCCTCCCCCACGATTTCCCGGACCAGGGCGTACTGGGCGTGGTTGGTGTCCTGGTATTCGTCCACCAGCACATGCCTGAAACGGCGGCGGTAGGATTCCGCGAGCGCCGGGAAGGCCCGGAACATGTAGACGGTCTCAGCTATGAGGTCGTCGAAGTCCATGGCGTTCGCCTGGCGGAGGCGCTGGGTGTAGCCCTTGAAGACGTCGGCCACGGCGCTCTCGAACGGGTCACTGTGGTTGGCGGCGCCCGCGAAGGCATCGGCGTCGATCAGCTCGTTCTTGAGCGCCGAGATCTTGTGCTGGATGGCCTTGGGCGCGAACTTCTTGGGATCCAGGTCCAGGTTCTTGGCTACCAGCGTGATGAGCCGGAGCGAATCAGCGGAGTCGTAGATCGAGAAGTTGGATTTCAGCCCGACATTGGCTGCTTCGCGGCGCAGGATACGGACGCAGGAGGAGTGGAACGTGGAGATCCACATGGCCTTTGCCCTGCCGCCGACGAGCGCCTCGATCCGCTCCCGCATCTCAGCTGCGGCCTTGTTGGTGAAGGTAATGGCAAGGATTTCGCCGTGGTGGGCGCGCTTGGTGGCAATGAGGTACGCAATCCGGTTACTGAGGACACGTGTTTTGCCTGAACCTGCACCTGCCACGATCAGCAGTGCGCTGCCGGCGTGTTTGACGGCCTCTTCCTGCTGCGGGTTGAGCCCCTCGAGGAGGGCGTCGGCGTCCGGCAGGTGGGGGCGGGCCCAGCCGCCTGCCGCACCGCCGGCAGCCTCATGGCGGCCCTGGCCCTGTTCGTAGTGGCCGTGTTCCTGCTGCCCCGGGCTGTACTGGCCCTGTTCCTGGTGGCTGGGTTCCCTTGCAGCGGGCGCAGCTCCGCCGAATTCAAGCGGTGTCAGCCCAGGCTCGGGGCGCGACTTGGTGAGCGCGGCCGAGCGCGTGCCTGCTTTGAAGGGTCCGTCAGCATACGGGTCAAACAACATGTCCATGGTGACTACAAGTCTAGGCGGTGGGACTGACACCCGGCTCCGCGCCTGTGGATAACCACCGCCACGTAGAACCAGAACCCGGCGGCTGAGAACCTAGTCCACAGATCCGGACTCGAGGGCCGCCCTCAGCTGGTGTACCGCCGTCGCGCCCCCTGCCATGAACCACTCCAGGCCGTTTACATACACGGTGCCGACGGCACCGCCCGCTGCGAGCACGATTGCCTTCCCGGGAAGCCAGTCCCACTCGGGACAGCTGTGCTGGAACCAGCAGCCGATCTCGCCGTCGGCGACGCGTCCCAGGTCGCAGGAGCCTGATCCCAGCATGCGGAGCGTGGCCGCGGAGGTGGCGGCGGCGTGCCACGGCATGGCGCACATCGGGTCTGCCAGCCAGCGGGGATGGATGTAGGTGGCGGCGCCGAGGTCCCAGAGGGGAAGCGCGCCGCGGGGGGCGCCGTCTGCGCTGAAGGTGGTGACGGGGTCACCGTTGAGGGTGGCCGGGCGTCCTGTCCCGCCGAGCCACAGTTTGTCCTCTTCCGGCTGGTAGATGGCTCCGAGCAGAACGCCGGTTTCGTCCTTGAGGGCAATCGCTGAGCACCAGTAGGTGGAACCCTGCATGAAGTTGTAGGTGCCGTCCACGGGGTCGATGACCCAGGTGCGGCCGCTGCTGCCGTGGACGGCAGCGCCTTCCTCACCCAGGACGCCGTCATCGGGCCGGCAGTTCTGCAGCTGCTGCTGCACATAGGCCTCCGCGGCATGGTCGGCTGCGGTGACGATGTCGGAAACCGAAGTCTTGCGCTGGGCATCCAGCCCGCCCTGCCGCATCATCAGGGCCAGCATTCCTGCCTCGCGCACCAGCGCGGCGGCCAGCTCGAAGTCATCGAGGGAGGGGCTCAGATTGGATGCGCTGTGTTTACCGAGTTTGTGTCTGCCGAGTTCCGTCACGGTCCCCAGCCTATCGGCGGCAGCAGACACTGCACAGCAGGCCGGCGGGCGATAATGGACGCATGGCCAAGACACCTGCACAGCGGATCAAAAAGCACGGAGCGAAGGCGGTGGTCCCGGAGCACCATTTGCCGCCGGTGATCAACCCCACCACCACCCGCTCGCCGCGGAAGGCCCAGAGCAACAGCAACCTGATTGTGATTGCGGGCGTCGTCGCCAGCCTCTTCCTTTTCTGGTACCTGCACCTGCTGACGCTGAACCAGCTCACCCAGCTTTCAGGCGGCCTGCCGATGCCCGATTCCCTGGTCGGCGGCTTCGACCAGGGCTTCGTGGAGCAACTGCGACGGGTCCTGACGGGCGATGCGCTGGGCCAGCTCAACTACCTGCACAAGACCGCCGGCACCCTCTTTCCGCTGATCTTCGGCTTCACGTGGCTTCTCCTGATCGGCTCCAACGTGGCCGCGAAGCCGCTGCGCTGGGCCCTGTGGTCCCTGCCGCTGCTGTTCGTGGTGGCCCGGCTCTGGGGCAACGTGGCCATCGACGCCATGATGTCCGCTCCTACCCTCCAGCCAGGACAGGTCGCGCTGGCGTCCACTCTCACTGTGGTGGGCTGGGTCCTGCTGGTGCTGAGCCTGGTTGCGGGCGGCGCCGCCGTCCTGCTCGGCCGCCGGTCCCCGAAGCAGGCTCCGCAGGCCACGGCAGGCTAAGCCGTCCGTGCGCCGTGGGCTTTACGGACGGCGCGCTCGTGGTGGACGCGCTGGGCGATCACCAGGCCGGCCGCCGCCAGTCCAATGGTGATCGGGTAGCCCATCAGCCGCTCCAGCGTCCCGGGCTCCGGCACCTTGAGGCCGGTCACACCCCCGGTCACCAGGGCGCCGAAGGACACAATGCCGCAGGAGAGGATGAACCAGCCCGCCGGGGTCTGTTTGAGCCAGAGCCCGCCCAGCAGCAGCAGCGCGAGGGACCCGGCGGCGAAGAACATCACGGCGCCGGCGTAGTGCCAGCCCGATCCCACGTCCTCCGGCACAAGACCCACAATCACGGTTCCGGTACCGGCGGTTCCGGTCAGCAGGCGGGCACCCACCGCCGCAAACCACGGCACCTCGCCGGTGTGCGTCACGGCGACCCGCACCCCCGGACGGGCCGCGATCCTCAGCAGTGCCGAACTCAGCAGCAGGGCGCCCAAGAGCATGCCCAGTCCCTGCACCACGAACGAAGCGTTCATCAGGCCGTGGAGGGGCGAACAGACGTTCCTGCCGTCGAAGATCCCGCAGTTGACGGCGCCGAGGTCGCTGATTAACCCAATCCGCCGGTCGTACGGTTCGGGCCCGGCCCACGCTTCGATCACGGCGGCCTCGGCGACGAAATACTGCACTACGCTCAGCACGGCCCAGGCGCCGATGTACTGGCGGGTGGTGGCGGTATCGGGAAGGAAGGTTCCCCGGACGGAGGGTGCGGAAGGTGCTGCGGCCATGCCAATGAGCGTAGTACGCGCTGTCACCTTGTATGCTTGTAAGCGTGTCCGAACGGGCCGGTCCAGCCGGAACGCCGGGACGCCCGCCCTCGTAGCTCAGTGGATAGAGCACGGCTCTCCTAAAGCCGGTGTCGTTGGTTCGATTCCAATCGAGGGCACTTGAATCTGCAGCCTTATTCCGGGCTCCGCGCTTATCTCCTGGGCGCCGTACCACCGGACGCCTCCTCCGAGGGGCACTGGTCCGTGGCACGGACGCTCTTCGACCGGTCAGCGGGCACCCGCGGCACCTTTACCGGCGTCGTAATCTTCTCCGGGAACGACGACGGCGGGCTGCGCTTCCGCGAGGAAGGCACCGTCCGCTGGCCTGCTGAGAACGGCGAAACGTTCACCGGACCCGCCACGCGGGAGTACCTGCTCGTGCCGACCGCCTCCCCCGACGCCCTGGACATGACCTTCCCCGACGGCCGGCCCTTCCACCGGATGAGCTTCACACCGGACGCGAGCCAGGACCGGCACTGGTGCGACCCCGACACCTACCGGGTCACCTACACCCTGCTGGGTCCTGACCGGTTCAGCTACGTCTGGGATGTCACCGGCCCCCGCAAGGACCTGCTGCTGGAATCCGTGCTGCGGCGCCAGCCCTCGGCCAGCGCCCGCCCGGGGCCGGCGCCAGACAGCCGTCAGTAGGCGGCGGCAAGCTAGGCTCGTAGGGTGAATCCCCGCATCATCGTCTCCGCCGTGTGCGTCTATGACGCCGCCGGCCGGCTCCTGACTGTCCGCAAGCGCGGCACCGACAGGTTCATGCACCCCGGCGGCAAGCCCGAGCCCGGCGAATCGGCGCTGCAGGCTGCTGCCAGGGAACTGCAGGAGGAAGTGGGCATCGTCGTGGACCCGCGCGAGCTGGAACTGATGGGCGTGTGGCTGGCGCAGGCGGCCAACGAGGCCGCCACCGAAATCGAGGCAACGGTCTTCACGGCGCCCGGCGTCTGGGAAGCCCATCCCTCTGCTGAGATCGCGGAAATCCGGTGGCTGGATCTGTCTGCCGAGCTGCCCGATGACCTGGCGCCACTCCTGACGGACCACATCTTGCCGGCGCTCGCGGCATCCCGGCTCCGGTAAGCAACAAGGCAGGAAAGACCCTGAGTCCGCGTACCGAAACCGGAAACGGCTGGGGCGGCCTCTTCGGTCAGAGTTCCGGGACGGCGTCCTCGGCCACGGCCGTTGCCTCGGCGAACTGCGTCCGGTACAGCTCGGCGTAGCGGCCGTCGGCGGCAAGGAGCTCGGCATGGGCTCCGCGTTCCACGATGGTGCCGTCCTCCACCACCATGATCACGTCCGCCGCCCGGATCGTGGAGAGCCTGTGCGCAATCACGACGGCGGTCCTCCCCTCGAGCGCCGCACCCAGCGCCGCCTGCACGGCGGCTTCGTTGGTGGAGTCCAGAGCCGCGGTGGCCTCGTCCAGGATGACCACCCGCGGCTGGGCGATCAGCAGCCGGGCGATGGTGAGGCGCTGGCGCTCACCGCCGGAGAGCCGGTAGCCGCGCTCCCCCACCACGGTGTCCAGGCCGTCCGGCAGGGACCGGACCATGTACTCGAGCCGCGCCTGGCGCAGCACGTCCCACATGTCCTGCTCGGTGGCCTCCGGGCGGGCCAGGCGCAGGTTGGAGGCGATGGATTCGTGGAACAGGTGCCCGTCCTGCGTGACCATGCCCAGGGTGGCGCGCATGGAATCGAAGGTGAGGTCCCGGACGTCCAGCCCTGCCTTGGGGCCCTGGCCGCCGAGGCGGACGGCGCCGGAATCGACGTCGTAAAGCCGCGAGAGCAGCTGGGCGATCGTGGACTTGCCGGCGCCGGACGAGCCGACGAGGGCCACGGTCTGGCCCGGCTCCACCCGGAAGCTGATGCCGTGCAGCACCTCTTCGCCGCCGCGGGTGTCCAGGGTGGCGACCTCCTCCAGCGAGGCCAGGGAGACTTTATCGGCAGAGGGGTAGGCGAACCGGACGTCGTCAAACTCTACGGCCACCGGTCCCGGCGGAACCTCCACGGCGTCGGGCTTCTCCTGAATGAGCGGCTTGAGGTCAAGGATCTCGAAGACGCGCTCAAAGCTCACCAGGGCGCTCATAATCTCCACCCGGGCGTTGGACAGCGCCGTGAGCGGCGCGTAGAGGCGGGTCAGCAGCAGCGCCAGCACAACGACGTCGCCGGCCGCGAGCTGGCCCTCAACGGCGAGCCAGCCGCCCAGCCCGTACACGAGGGCCAGGGCCAGGGCCGAGACGAGCGTCAGGGCCGTGACGAAGGTGAACTGCAGCATCGCGGTCCGCACGCCGATGTCGCGGACGCGGCCGGCACGCACGGCAAACTCACGTGATTCCTCTGCCGGGCGCCCAAAGAGCTTCACGAGCGTGGCGCCCGGGGCCGAGAAGCGCTCCGTCATCTGGGTGCCCATGGCCGCGTTGTGCTCAGCGGCTTCGCGCCGGAGGTCCGCCAGTTTCGAACCCATCCGGCGGGCTGGGATGAGGAAGATGGGCAGCAGGAGCATGGCCAGCACGGTGACCAGCCAGGACGTGTTGAGCATGACGATGAGCGTAAGGATGAGCGCCACAACGTTGCTCACCACCCCGGACAGTGTCCCGGCGAAGGCCGACTGGGCGCCGATGACGTCGTTGTTCAGCCTGCTGACGAGGGCACCTGTCCGAGTCCTCGTGAAGAAGGCAATCGGCATTTTCTGCACATGATCGAACACCCGGGTGCGGAGGTCGAGGATGACGCCCTCCCCGATGGTCGCAGACAGCCACCGGCTCACCATGCCGAGCGCGGCTTCTGCCACGGCCACGCCGGCGATGAGCGCCGCAAGGCGGAACACCACGTCAGCGCCGGCCGCCGCCACGATGGCATCCACCACCTGGCCGGCGAGAACCGGCGTCGCAACGGCCAGGAAGGCCATGGCAACAGAGACGAGAACGAAGGCGACGAGTCTGCCCCGATGCGGGCGGGCAAACCCCATGACGCGTTTCAGGGTCTCCTTCGAAAATGGCTTGGAACCGCTCTTGGCCCGGGTGATGTTGTACAGCGAGCGCCAGGCGACGCCATCCATGCTCATTTTTTCTGCTCCATACTGCCGGTCATGATGTTGCGCCTCATGACTTTGTGCCTGTCATAACTTCAGTGACCACGCCGTCCTCCACATTCCAGCGCGCGTCCAGCCGGACATTGTCCAGCAGGCGGCGGTCGTGGGTGACCAGCAGCAGCGCGCCCTCGTAGCTCTCGAGCGCCTGCTCCAACTGTTCGATCGCCGGCAGGTCCAGGTGGTTGGTGGGCTCATCCAGGACCAGCAGGTTGACGCCCCGAGCCTGCAGCAGCGCCAGGGCTGCACGCGTGCGCTCACCGGGCGAGAGCGAATCCACGGTCCGCGAGGTGTGGTCCGCTTTCAGGCCGAACTTGGCCAGCAGCGTCCGCACCTCCGCCGGCGTCTGGTCTGCCAGCACTCTTTCGACGGCGGCTGCCAGGGTCAGGTGCCCGGCCAGCAGCCCGCGCGCCTGATCGATCTCGCCGACGGCGACGGACGCGCCCCTGGAGGCGCTGCCGGAATCCGGCTCCTGGATCCCGAGCAGCAGGCGAAGCAGGGTTGATTTGCCCGCACCGTTGGGGCCGGTGATGCCGATCCGTTCGGCGGCGTTGAGCTGCAGGTTGACCGGTCCGAGCGTGAAACTGCCCTGACGGGCCACGGCGTCACGGAGGGTGGCCACCACGGAACTGGAACGCGGTGCCTGGCCGATGCTGAACTGCAGCTGCCATTCCTTCCGGGGCTCCTCCACAACATCGAGGCGGGCAATGCGTGATTCCATTTGGCGGACCTTCTGCGCCTGCTTTTCCGATGATTCGGTGCTCGCCGCACGCCGGATCTTGTCGTTGTCCGGGTTCTTCTTCATCGCATTCCGGACACCCTGGGAGCTCCACTCGCGCTGCGTCCTTGCACGGGACACCAGGTCCGCTTTCGTGGAGGCAAACTCCTCATACCGTTCGCGGGCATGCCGGCGGGCGACGGCGCGCTCCTCCAGGAACGCCTCGTATCCGCCGTCGTAAACTGCCACAGCGTTCTGGGCGAGGTCCAGCTCAACGATCCTGGTCACGCAGCGGGCCAGGAACTCGCGGTCGTGCGAGACCAGCACGGCGCCGCCCCGCAGCCCCTGCACAAACGCCTCCAGCCTGGCGAGGCCGTCCAGGTCAAGGTCATTCGTCGGCTCATCAAGCAGCACGATGTCGAACCGGCTGAGCAGCAGGGCTGCGAGCGCCGCCCTGGCGGCCTGCCCGCCCGAGAGACCGGTCATTTCCGCGTCCGCTCCGACGTCCAGTCCCAGATCGGCAAGGACAGGGGGAATCCGCTCATCCAAGTCAGCAGCCCCTGATGCCATCCAGCGGTCAAAAGCCACGGCGTACGCATCGTCGGCGCCGGGCGCTCCCCCGCCCAGGGCGTCAGCGGCGGCCTCCATCTCAGCGGTGGCGGCGGCGCAGCCGGTACGGCGGGCTATGTAGCCGCCCACCGTCTCCCCGGAGACCCGCTCGTGCTCCTGCGGGAGCCAGCCCACAAAAGCGTCGGCCGGAGCCAGGCTGACTCCGCCTTCCAGCGGCAGGTCGACCCCGGCAAGCAGCCGGAGCAGCGTGGACTTGCCTGCTCCGTTGGCGCCGACGACGCCGACCACATCGCCGGGCGCTACCGTCAGGGAAAGTTTAGAGAAGAGGGTGCGGTGATCATGACCGCCCGCCAGGTCCTTTGCAACAAGGGTTGCCGTCATTAGTCCATCCTCTCACCGCTGCCTGGGCGGGTCCGGAGATACCGGCCCGGCCCGGAAATTCCGGCGGGCATGAAAGAACCCGCTGGTCCGGACTTGGGGGGTGTACGGACCAGCGGGTTCGAGAAACTAGCATAGTGGAAGCTGCCGCCCACGTAAAATCGAAAATACCGGCAGCAAAGATCATGCCAATCAATTAGTCAGCAGAGAGCGTTACATGCCACTCCCCGCCAAAGCGTTCCAACGCTGGCTGCACGGCATTGCCCCCGACACCAGCATGGCTGACGTCTGCAGGCTGTCGAACGTGAAGAGAACCACCCTGGCGCAGCAGCTCGTCCGGGGCAAGGTGGCGGAAGCAACCGTTGTCAGCATCAGCCGGGCATTCAACGTCGACCCGGTTGCCTCCCTCGCCTTCTTCGACACGTACCGCGACCTCGCCGGCCCGCCCATCCCGCCACGGCAGGAGGAGCTGGTGAGCCAGATCGCCACCGTGGACCTGCTGCGGGAGGTCATCGCCCGCACCGTGCCGGGGGCTGACGGCGCCGCAGACAGCGAAGGCGGCGCACCGGAAGCAGGCGCCCGCCGCGCGGCGGAGAAATGGGAACTTGACCCCACACCGCATGCCACCTCCGTGAAGAACTGGGTTGACGCCATCGACGACGGCGAGCTCCGGCACCGCGTGTCCGCCGCCACCGGAATTGCGCCGCAGAATTACTCCGCCCAGCTGACCGCGAACCGGCTTGCCCCCGAGGTGGCGATCGCCACGTCACGGGCTGCCGGCGTCGGGCTTACCGGTGGCCTGGTGGCCTCCGGGCTGATTACGGAAGCCGAAGCCGGCTGGCCGCCCGGCGCCCGCAGGGCCGCTTTGGACAGGCTTTCAGACGGCACGCTCACGGCGCTCGCGGGCGAAAGGCTCCAGGCGCTCGGCAAAACCCTGCGCCGGCAGGAACAAGACCAAGAACAAACCGAAAAAATCTGGGAGAACCTGGGATGATCGAGATCCTGCAGTGGACAACCCTTGCTGCCTGCGCCGCTGCCGCCATATGGCGTATTCCGAGTTTCCGCCAGAAGAAGAACAGGTCCCTGTTTTACATTTTCGCTTTGTTGACACTGGCCATTCTCCTGAGCATCAAGGGGCCTTATGCCACCATTGACGGCCTCCTTGGCGGCATCAATGTGGCCAACCTCCTGCTGCGCTTCATCATCTTCGCAGCCATCTACTTCCTGGGCATCCGGATTGCCAGGGGGTTTGGGGACAACACCGGCCTGAACCTCATCCGGGGCCGCACTGGTGCCTTAGTCCTGGGGCTGATCTCCGTCGCGCTGGTGATCCTGTTTGCCCTTATGGACACTGAGGGATCATCGGCGGGCATGGCAGCGGTCAGCGCGAAGGACCCGCGCAACGCCGCACTGGTGGAGTTCTACGGCGCCGCGGGCCGGGCGTACCCGGCTTACGTCTGCGTGGCAATCCTCCCCGGCCTGCTGCGGGCCGTGGGGAGCACGCTTCCGGCGCAGCTCCGGATCAGCGCCCTGCTGATGTCCATCGGCGCAATCGCCATTCCGCTGAGCCTGCTGTTTCCTGTCATTCCTCCGGCAGTCGGCTTCCTGCGGTTCATCATCAACTACACCGCCATCCTGTGCTTTGTCGGCGGCTTCGTACTCGTCTGGGTTGCGAAGGGCCAGGCTGCCAGGAAACAGCCGGCCAGCAGACGGCACCCGGCCGCCGGCGCCTAGGAGAACCACCAAACCAACCATCCGGAAGAGCCGCCCATGATCGAGATCCTGCAATGGACCACCCTGATCGTGTGTGCGGCCGCCGCCCTGGCCCGAATTCCGAGCGCCCTGCGGGGCAGGAACCGCTCGCTTTTCCTGATTTTCCTGCTGGCCACAGCGGCGGCCATCCTGAGCATGGAACAGTTCTACCTGCCCGCCGACCGCGCAGGGGGCGGAACGAACATAGCCAATGTCCTCCTGCGGCTGATCATTTTCGCTACGATCCACCTCATCGCCTTGCGGGTGAGCAAGGCTTTTGGCGCGGCCGAAGCCCACCGCCTCATCGCGGGCCCGGCCGGACTCACCGTGCTGGGCATTTTCGTGGCTGCCCTCGTGGGCATCTTCGCCATGATGGACCCCGCCCCGTCCTCGCTTGGCCTTGCCGACGTCGGCGACAGGAGCGCCCGGAACGCCGCACTGCTTCCCTTTTACTGGGCCGCTGCCAGGGGATACCCGGCGTACCTCGCCCTCGCCCTGCTCCCCGGTTTGGTCCGGGCAGTCACCAGCAGCCTGCCGGGCCTCGTCCGCACCGGCGCGGCACTCATGGCGGCCGGTGCAGTGGCTACGGCCACCGGGTTTCTGCTTGAGTTCATCGGCCCTTCCCTCGATCTTCTCCGCTCGGCCGTTAATAACGCGGCCGTGGTTTTCTTCATTCTTGGACTGGCAACGGTTTGGCTGGCACGGGTGCGGGCGCCAGGGCTCCGTCCATCGGGAAGGCGGCCGGGAAAGCAGCAGAGAAGGGGACCCCGGAAAAGACCCGGCACGTCATATACCGACCGGTAGCATCCAAGGGATTCACAAAATCATTAGAGCATGAAAGAATCATGAATGTGTGAAAGCAGCTGCTGCCTGGCACTCCGCAAACGGAGGACCGTGGCGCATGCCGGAGCATACATTGGGGGGATGAGTGGTGGCGGCCGTTGGGGACCGCCCCCACTCAGCCTGTTTAAGGGCTGGTTCGCTCCCCCGTATGATGGCGAAATAAAGGGACTTTTGCAAAGCCCGCCGCCAGCCGACAAAAGGAACCGCCATGAACCGCTTTCCCACACGCCGCAGTGCAATCGCCGCCACCGTCGCGGGCCTGGCCCTGGCACTGTCCGGCTGCGGCGGCGGCACCGGCGGGGGTTCACAGACTCCGGCCGCCGGCGGGTCGGACACGTCCCTCAGTGACGTGAAGTCCAAAGGTGAGATCGTCATCGCCACAGAAGGCACCTACAAGCCGTTCAGCTTCCATGCTGAGGGTGCGGGTGACCTCACGGGGTTCGACGTGGAGATCGCCAAGGCTGTCGCGGAGAAGCTGGGCGTGAAGGCCCGGTTCGAGGAGACCCAGTTCGATGGCATCTTCGCCGGCCTTGACGCCAAGCGCTTCGACACCATCGCCAACCAGATCTCCATCAACGCCGAGCGCAAGGCCAAGTATGACTTCTCCACCCCCTACACGGTTTCAACGGGCGTGATCGTGACCAAGGCGGACGACTCCAGCATTACCAGCTTCGAGAGCCTCAAGGGCAAGACCACCGCCCAGTCACTGACCAGCAACTTCTACAAGATGGCCGTGGACGCCGGTGCGAACGTGCAGTCCGTTGAAGGCTGGGCACAGGGCGTGGCACTGGTCCGGCAGGGCCGGGTGGATGCCATCGTCAACGACAAACTCACCTACCTTGACTACGCAAAGACCAATCCGGACTCCGGACTGAAGATTGCGGCTGAGACCACCGAGAAGTCGGAGAGCGCCTTCGTCTTCCGGAAGGGTTCCACGGAACTCGCCGCCGCCGTGGACAAAGCACTCGCCGACCTGAGCGCCGACGGCACCCTGGCCAAGATCTCGGAGAAGTATTTCGGCGCGGACGTCACCAAGTAGATGCCGTTGAACTGGGACCTCGTCTGGAGTTCCTTCGGCCCTCTCATTTCCGGTGCTGTCACGGGCACGATCCCGCTGACCCTGGCTTCCTTCGCCCTCGGCCTGGCCCTGGCACTGGTGGTGGCGCTCATGCGGCTAAGCCGGAACGGCGTGCTGTCAGGGGCGGCGCGGTTCTACGTCTCCGTCATCCGGGGAACCCCGCTGCTGGTGCAGCTGTTCGTGATCTTCTACGGCCTGCCCACGATCGGCGTGAAGCTTGACCCCTGGCCCAGTGCCATCATCGCATTTTCCCTCAACGTGGGAGGCTACGCAGCGGAAATCATCCGGGCGGCCATCCTCTCGGTGCCCAAGGGGCAGTGGGAGGCCGGGCACACCATCGGCATGTCCCGGGGCCAGTCCCTGCGCCGCATCATCCTGCCGCAGGCGGCAAGGGTCTCCGTGCCGCCGCTGTCCAACACATTCATCTCGCTGGTCAAGGACACGTCCCTTGCCTCGCTGATCCTGGTCACCGAACTCTTCCGGAACGCCCAGCAGATCGCCGCCTTCAGCCAGGAGTTCATGGTGCTGTACCTGGAGGCGGCACTCGTCTACTGGGTCATTTGCCTGGCACTGTCCTCGGGACAATCCGCCCTCGAAAAGAGATTGGACCGCTATGTCGCCCATTAGCCCGCCCGCGGGCGCTTCCCCAGGCCAGCCGCCCTCCACGGGCAAGCCCCATGCGAAGCCGGTGCTGAGTGTCCGCAACCTGGCGAAGGCATTCGGCAGCAACGTGGTGCTCCGCGACATCGACCTGGACGTGCGCCGCGGCAATGTGGTGGCACTCATCGGTCCCTCCGGTTCGGGCAAGACCACTGTGCTCCGTTCCCTGAACGGACTGGAAAAACCCGACGCCGGCACCGTCACCTTTGCAGACACCGCAGCCGGCAAGGACCTGTCGCTCGATTTCTCGGCACGGGTGACCCGGAGGGACATCGCGGAGCTGCGTGACCGCAGCGCCATGGTTTTCCAGCACTACAACCTGTTTCCGCACATGACCGTCCTGCAGAATGTCATCGAAGGCCCAGTCCAGGTGCAGAAGCGCAAGCGGGCCGAAGCAGTTGCCGAGGCGGAGAAGCTGCTCGCCCGTGTGGGCCTGGCCGACAAGCGCGATTCCTATCCTTTCGAGCTCTCCGGCGGGCAACAGCAGCGCGTGGGAATTGTGCGCGCTCTCGCCTTGAAGCCTCAGCTGCTGCTGTTCGACGAGCCCACGTCCGCACTGGACCCCGAACTGGTGGGCGATGTGCTGGGGGTCATCCAGGAACTGGCCGAAGAGGGCTGGACCATGGTGATCGTCACCCACGAACTCGCCTTCGCCCGGCAGGTGGCCGATGAGGTCATCTTCATGGACGGCGGCGTGGTGGTGGAACGCGGGCCCGCAGCAGAGGTCCTGCGGGCCCCGCGCCAGGAGCGCACCCGCCAGTTCATCAAGAGGCTGCTCCATGAATTCTGACAGGCACCGGTCCTGACCGGACCGGCGCGGCAGCTTCCGTCAGCTGCCGTCAGATGCTGCGCCGGCCTGCTAGCTGGGCCTGCAAACCGTCAGCGGACAAACCTGAGCGTGACGAGCTGGAAGGGCCGCAGCGTGAGATCCGCGGCATCCGCTCCGGCCACCACACCGGGTGCTTCGGCCGTCCGCTCCAGCAAGTCCACAGCCTGGACCTTGCGGATTGGGAAGTTGGCCGTCAGCCGCCCGGACGAGCGCTCACCCAGGGACTCGTAGAGCCGGACGATGACGTCTCCGGACCCGTCCTCAGCAAGCTTCACCGCTTCAACCACGAGCGCTGCGTTGTCCACGGAAATCAGCGGCTCCACCGCGTGACCTCCCTTTACCGTGCGCGGCGCAAGGTTGGCACGGTAGCCTTCCTCGACAGCCTCCCCAATGCCGGCGCCGGGCCGGATCCGGATATCGAGCACGTGGCGGCCCCGGTCTGCCTGCGGATCGGGGAACTTGGCCGCCCGCAGCAGTGACAGCCGCACGGTGGTGGTGGTGCCGCCGTCGTCCCTGATGGTCCGGGAAACGTCATGCCCGTAAGTGGAGGCATTTGCGATGGCAACGCCATAGCCGGGTTCGGCCACATGGATCCAGCGGTGGGCGCAGATCTCGAACTTCGCTGCCTCCCAGGATGTGTTCACGTGGGTTGGCCGGAAAACATGGCCGAACTGCGTCTCTGCTGCTGAACGGTCCGCCCTGAGGTCCAGCGGGAAGCCCAACTTGAGCAGTTTCTCCCGTTCCTGCCAGTCGACTTCAGTAGAGATCACCAGTGACGTGCTGCCCGCTGCCAGCGTGATGCGCTGGGTAATGCGGGAGTTGCCCGCCAGCCGTTCAACCACGACGACGGCGTCCGCACCGTGCCGCACGAGCGCCACGGACGCTGCTTCGGTCAGCGAGGTGACGTTCCGCCGGTAGAACTCGTCGATGTCCCAAGCGTCCCATTCGTTCGGGGTGTCGCGGTGCAGTTCCAGGTGGTTGCCGAACTGCCCCGGTGCTATCGCTTCCCGTCCGCTGGCGTGGTCCCGCAGCGAGGTCAGCAGTCCGTTGGAGTCCAGCACGGCACTGATGATTCCGTTGTCCAGCAGGAATCCGCCGTCCCGCGGTTCCGCCTGCACGGCTGCTTCCGGGCGCACGGCCGGGGCAGCCGCGAGCGCCGGGACCCCGTCGCGCTGGTGGGGTCCGGCATTGAGCAGGAACTCCGTGGTCCCCTCCCCCAGTACCGCGGCGGCAGCCTGCGCAATGAGATCCTCGAGCCCCCGGGCCACGGCGGCGTAGTTCCGTTCGGCGTCCTGATGGACCCAGGCGATGGAACTGCCGGGCAGGATATCGTGGAACTGCTGCAGAAGCACCAGCTGCCAGAGCC
Organism: Arthrobacter sp. NPDC093125; assembly: GCF_044754225.1. Taxonomy (NCBI): domain Bacteria; kingdom Bacillati; phylum Actinomycetota; class Actinomycetes; order Micrococcales; family Micrococcaceae; genus Arthrobacter; species Arthrobacter sp. NPDC093125. The sequence continues at coordinate 208,349 of NZ_JBIVOQ010000006.1, forward strand.
GCTTCAGTTCGGCTGCAGGATAGGTGAAGGCGCCTCCTGTCCTGACGGCGGCCGTGGCGCACCACAGCTCGGCTTCGCGCAGCAGGTGCTCGCTGCGCCTGTTCCCCTGCTTGGTGCGGGCCTGGCTCGTGTAGGTGCCGCGGTGGAGTTCGAGATACATCTCGCCCACCCAGACGGGCAGTGCTGTGTACTCGGCCTCGGCCTGCTCGAAGAAGCTGCGCGCCGACCCGATCCGGACCTTGGGTGAACCCTCAAGGTCGGCGGCGCGGTGGGCTGCTGCCAGCATCTCCCGGGTGGGTCCGCCGCCGCCGTCTCCGTAGCCGAAGGGGATCAGCGATACGGTGCCGTGCCCGTGGTCGCGGTAATTGCGCTCCGCGTGGGCGAGCTCCCGGCCGCTCAGTTCAGAATTGTAGGTGTCCACGGGCGGGAAATGGGTGAAGAGCCGCGTCCCATCGATGCCTTCCCAGTTGAAGGTGTGGTGCGGCATCCGGTTGATCTGGTTCCAGGAGATCTTCTGGGTGAGGAACCACCGGCTGCCGGCGGACTTGACGATCTGGGGCAGTGCAGCCGAGTAGCCGAACGAGTCGGGAAGCCATGCTTCCTGGCAGTCGATTCCGAACTCCTCGAGGAAGAAGCTCTTGCCCTCGAGGAACTGCCGGGCCATGGCTTCGCCGCCGGGCATGTTCGTGTCCGACTCCACCCACATCCCGCCGACGGGAACGAACTGTCCGGATTTGACCTTCTCGCGGATGCGGCCGAACAGCTCCGGGTAGAACTCCTTGATCCAAGCCATCTGCTGGGCGGAGGAACAGGAGAACACAAAGTCCGGATCCTCGTCCATGAGGGCGACGACGTTGGAGAAGGTCCGCGCGCACTTCCGCATGGTCTCCCTGACGGGCCACAGCCAGGCGGAGTCAATGTGGGCATGGCCGGTGGCAAGGAGCTGATGGGCAGAAGCGTAAGCCGGCCTGGCCAGGACACCGGCGAGCTCGGCCCTGCCTGCCGCTGCCGTGCCGGGCACGTCGTCTGGATCCATGACGTCCAGCATCCGCTCCAGGGCACGGAGGATTTCGTGGCGGCGGGGCAACTCCATCGGCAGCTCATGCATCAGCCCCCGCAGAGTCAAGACGTCCTGCTGCAGCTCCCAGACCGCCCTGTTGAGTTCGGCGATGGCGATACTGCCGAGGCGGTATTGCGGCTGGTCGCCCGCAGTCGCTTTATCCCCGTAGGGCGTGGCGGCGAAGGTCCAGCCCTGGGCGACGTCAGGGTTGGCTGCGGCCTCAACATAAAAGTCCACGGCCATCCCGCTGCCCAGGAGCTTGAGCGGAATGTACTGGTTCCGGGGAGAAATCGCCTTGATGATGCTGCCATCCGGGCGCCACGCCGTTCCTTCGCACTGGAAGCCGGGAATCTCGGTGGTGAACCCCAGGTCCACCACCATTTCCACCTCAGTGTCCGGGGCGGTGCCCCAGGAATCCGGAACTTCACCCTGGAGGCGCAGCCACAGGGTGCCCCAGGGGCGGCCCCAGGCGGCGCCGTGTTCCTGCGGCACGAAGTCCTGGAGCAGGGCCTGCGTAACGGGGACAGGCTCGCCGGGCACTTCCCAGCTGCTCAGGGCCAGCGGAACGCTGCGTGAGTAGACGGCGGGCACGATGCGTTCCCGCAGGAATCGGTCGAGACGGACTTCCGTGATCCGGCGGTTGTCGTGCAATGTAGGCCTCTTCAATGCGTGGGGCTGGGCCGCCGGGCCGGCTGTTGTGCCGGCCCGTGCGTTCCGCAGCTGATGTTCCGGCAGGGTTCACTGCCGGAAAAGAGCGGAGCAAGGTGTCCATTCGATGGATAAAATCTACTGCGTTGCGCGGCATTAGCCAAGGGTCTGCGGCTCCTGCAGGGGCTGCGTTGCCGGCAGGGAAATGCGCTCCCTGCCGGTGTAGGCGTTGAGGCTGCTCCCCCGGCTGAAGCCGACCAGCGTGACGCCGCTGGACTCTGCCAGTTCCACGGCGAGGCTGGAAGGAGCGCTGACCGCGGCGAGCACCGGAATGCCCGCGAGGGCAGCCTTCTGCACCAGTTCGAAGGAGGCGCGGCCGGACACCTGAAGTACGGTGCCGGAGAGCGGCAGCAGCTGCTCGCGCAGTGCCCAGCCCACCACCTTGTCCACTGCGTTATGGCGTCCCACATCCTCGCGGAGGCAGAGCAGCCGGGCGCCGCCGTCGTCGTCAATCCTGAAAAGCCCGGCAGCGTGCACGCCGCCGGTGGTCTCAAAGACTGCCTGTGCTTCCCTGAGCAGGTCGGGCAGGGAAGCGAGCGTGCCCACCGGGACGGTCAGCGTGTCCTCGGCCGGGCTGAAATGGGAAGACTTCCGCACGGCCTCTATGGAGTCGGTGCCGCAGATGCCACAGGAACTGGACGTGTAGACATGGCGGCCGGTGTCCGGAAGGGCCACATCCGGCCTGAGCTGGGCCTCCACCACGTTGAAGGTCTGGACGCCGTTTTCATCCTCCCCCGCGCAGAACCGCAGCGAAATCAGCTGGTCGGAGTTCCAGATGACGCCTTCAGAAACCAGGAAGCCCGCCACCAAATCGAAGTCGTCGCCCGGGGTGCGCATGGTGACCGAGAAGGAAAGGTTGCCCAGCCGGATCTCCAGCGGTTCCTCCACGGCGAGCACGTCTTCACGGTGCCGGACCGGGAACTCAAGGGCGGACGGGGAGCCGTCCAGGACGTACCTGTGAATCTTGCGTCGTTGCGTCACGCGTCCCATGGGGTCACCCCGGGTTCCAGCCTGTTCATGCCTCCATCATTGCAAGCGAAGCGCCCGCACACCAAGGACGTGCGGACCACGGAACTGTCGCACCACTGTCCCCGGCCACGAAAGGCCCTGCGGCTTCCGGTGCGCTGTTTCAGTCCAGCAGGGCGCTCCAGTCCACCGGGCCACTTTTCGCGTCCGCCTTGGCGGCGGTCCGGCTGCCGGCCTTCCGCTGCGCCGCTTTCGTCTTGGAGTCGGCCGGCTTGGGCTTGGGAATCGGGGGCCCCCATGGCAGGGCAAAAGCCGGGACTCCTTCACCGAGCTGCACGCCATGCGGCGGAACCACCATCACACCATCGGCGGAGGCAAGGCCCCGCATCATGCCGGGGCCGGCGTGCTGGGCGGGAGAGGCCATGCCGTAAAGGAGCCGGAAGGGCATCAGCCGTGTCCTGCCGGGATCCGGATCGATCATGGTTCCGCACGGCACCTCCTCCACCGGCGGCAAAGTCCCGTGGCCCAGTGCGGCGAGCAGCGGGGCGCCGACGGTAAACAAGGCCATCATGGCGGCAAGCGGATTGCCCGGCAGTCCCAGCACGAAGCGCCCGTCCGGAAGTTCGGCGAGGACAACCGGGTGCCCGGGACGCATCGCCACGCTGTCGATCACGAGCCGCCCGCCGAGGTCGGCCACGGCCCGCCTGAAGTGGTCTGTGCGGGACAGCCCCGTGCCGCCGGTGGTGATCACGACGTCGGGCGGCAGCGCCGCGGCCGCCGGCTCCCCCAGCGGAGCATCCGGATCCACCGCAGGACCCTCATCCTCCAGCGCTTCCAGCCACTCGCTGTAGCTGTCGCCGATCCTGACCCGCGACGTCGAGATTCCGCCCATCATCTCCACCACGCCGGCCAGCTGCGGGCCGAAGGTGTCGCGCACCTTTCCCGGTTCCGGCAGGCCGTGTTCCACCACTTCGGACCCGGTGAGCAGCAGCTTCACCACCGGCTTGCCCAGGACCTGGACGGTGTCGTAGCCGGCGAGGGCAGCAAGGGCCACATGCGCAGGATTCAGCACGGTGCCGGCTTTGACCAGCACCTCACCGGCCTCTGCCTCTTCCGCTGCCTTGCGGATGTGCTGGCCGTTGCGCGGTTCGCCGGGACGGGCTGAGCCGCCGAGGGCGAGCACCGGCAGGCCCTCATCATCAGTGGCCATGACGCCGTTCTCGCTGCGCAGCACAGCCTTGGCTCCGGGAGGAAGAAGGCCGCCCGTCACAATGACACTTGCCTGATGCGGAGCCAGCCGCTGCCCGGGCTCCGCGATGATCCAGGGGCCGCTGCCGTTGACGGCCCAGCCATCCATGGCGGAGGAGGCGTAGTGGGGCATGTCCTGCAGAGCGGTGATGTCCTCGGCCACGGTCCTGCCCAGGGCTTCGCGCAGTGGTACCGGGGCGGCAGGAATCGGGGCGGCACAGTCAAAAGCGGCCTGCCGGGCTTCGTCCCAGGAATGTGCCACGTGGACGGCGTCATCGCCGGAGGGTGTCGCTGGGACGGCGTCGTCACCGGACGGTGTTGCCGGGGCGGCTTCCTCGGTGGAGGTTTTGTCTGGGTGTGCGGTTTCGTCGGCGGGATGTCCGGCGGGCGCTGTCATTCCCCGGGCGTCCCGGTGGGCGAGGTCCCGGTGGGAGACGGGGAGCCGGCGGAGGTACCTGCGGCAGGAAGGGCTGAGTCCTCCCCTGCCGCGTCAGCCGAGTACGCCTTCGAGACGGTACGCGCCACGTCCAGTGCGGATTTCATTGAGGTCGCGTCCGACGCCTGGCCTGAACCGGATGCGAGGCCGGCGGCAAAACCCGCGATGAACGTGGTCAGCGGCGCTGCGGGCCTCACAACAGAGTGTGCAGCAACCCCGGCGAGGGACAGGACCTCGTTGACATCCACCTGCAGGTCTTCGAGCTCGAAGGCCCGAAGCAGCAGCCGGCACCACTCTTCAAGCGTTTCGTCCTGGCTTTTCATGCCTGCCTCCAAATTTAACTGCGGCCGGACCTTCAGCCCGGTTCGCGCCCGCGTCCACTCCCAATGCGGCAGCATCGTCCCAGGTATCCACATCGTCTGTAGAGCCGGCGGGTACGGTGACAGCCATTGCGTCAAGCCTAGCAAGCAGCGCGAAAACTGACCCATGGTTCAGCTGGTTCCGCGCCGCGGCGTCATCCACGGCAGCCTGGAGCGCAGCGGTGCGGTAAAAACCCGCCAGCGGCTGGCGCCGCCCCTCAGGGGAGACTGCCATGACGCCGTCGAAAACTCGGAGTGCGGCCCCCGTATTCTCGACGCCCGTGGAAACGAGTGCTTCGTGCAGCACAGGCACGGCCACGTCCGCATGGGGCATGTCACAGGCCAGAACGAGGGTAAAGGGGGCCGCTCCTGCACTGGCTGCTGCTTCACCAGGCCTTGGCCGGCGCAGGGTATCGAGCTCAGCGAGACCGGCCGCGATCGCAGCAGCAGGCCCGGCGAACGGTGGGTCTTCCCGGCAGCTGTGCACGCCGGCCGGGAGGCCCTCCGGTACGGGACCGACGACAACAATATGGCGGGCACCGCGCGCCGCATGGATCGTCCGCTCCAGGAGCGTCCCGCCGTCGTACACCAGCTCAGACTTGGGTGAGCCGCCGAGCCGCGATGAGCGGCCCCCGGCCAGGATTAATGTGTCGAAGTCCACATCCCCAGCCTACTGCCGGAGGGTTATGCGGCGGTCTCCGGAAGCAGGAACGGATCCCACGCCGGCGTGGGCTTCTCCAGTTCTTTGATCTGCCAGACAGTTCCAACAGGCGGCGCGGGGACGAAGCGCAGTTTCCAACCCATTTCTGCAGGCGTGTGATCACCCTTGACGTTGTTGCACCGGAGGCAGGCAGCGACGAGGTTCTCCCACGAGTCTGCACCGCCCCGCGACTTTGGCTGGACGTGGTCTATGGTGTGGGCTGCTTTTCCGCAGTAAGCGCACCGGTGCCCGTCCCGGCGCAGCACCCCGCGCCGGCTCACGGCGGTGACCATGGTGTACCGCGGCCGGATATACCGGTTCAGGAGGATCACGGACGGGCGGCCCATGATGTCCTGCGGCCCCACGACGGGATCGTCACCTTCGGCTACCACGCTGGCTTTTCCGGTGAGCACAAGGACCAGCGCCCGGCGGAAACTTACAACCGCCAGCGGTTCATATCCAGCATTGAGAACGAGCGTGCGCATGCGCATACCTCTTCACGGCCGCACCCGGCAGAGGCGCGAGGGCCGGCTGCCCTCTGCATGTCCGGGCTATGGATCGACACCATAAGAGTAAACACTCCTAGCCCAGATCGACGAATCGGGCAAATATTGGAGGGTGCGTGTCCGGGGATAAACCGCGTGATTTAGGGCACCGCCAGTAGGCCATTTACGGCACTGCCAGTAGGATGCCGGGCAGGCAAAAGGACCCCTGCCGAACGGCAGGGGTCCTTTTCAGCTTTAGAGCGGTGTGTCTTAGCCGCCAACGCGGATGAAGACCGGGCCGGAGCCGACGTTCACGCTGAACAGAGCGGTGGTTCCACCGTTCCAGCCACCGTGGACGGCCTGGCCGTTGCCGACGTAAACAGCGATGTGGGCCAGGCCCATGCCGCCGTTCTGGTAGTAGGCGAGGTCGCCCGGCTTGGCCTCAGCAGCGCTGACGGTGCGGCCGAGGGAGAGGTAGCCTGCCGGCCAGCCGTGGTAGTTGATGCCGACGGCGGCCAGGGAGTTGGTGGCCAGTCGGGTGCAGTCCTGCGCAACGCCAAGCTGGGCGTAGGCAGCAGCTGCGATCGAAGCACCCATGCCGCTGCTGGCAGCCGGCTTGGCCGGAGCAGCCTCGGTGGTTACAGCGGTCTTCACGGAGGCGGTCTGAACTGCGGGGGCAGCTTCGACCGGGGCCGCGGCCTCTTCAACAGGGGCGGCTTCCTGAACCTTGACGACGGGCTTGGGCGCCTCGACGACGGGGGCAGCCTCGGTGGTTACAGCAGGCTTCTCGTAGGAGATGGCGATGCTGGATGCAGCGGAGATCGGAGCCGAAGCAAGCGACTGCACTTCGAGGGTGGACGCGGAAGCGGAGTCACGCTGAACGTTGGTCTCCGCAGCGTTGGCGGCAATGCCGCTGGTCAGAACGAGTCCGGAAGCAGCAGCGATAACTGCAGCCTGGCGGCCTACACCACCGGCGTTGTCGCCGACAGCTTTGGCAATGACGGTCAGCGAGTTGGTCTTAGTAACCTCGGCGCGGTGGCGTGCACTGGTCGCACGTGTAGTCATGATTTCTCTCTTTCGTGGTCCGCTGCCCGCTGTAGCAGGCCGCGGTTTAGCGACGCGCCGGCATCTTGGGGGTACGCCGGATCGTCTCGAATGGGGTTCTTAGCGAAGGGTGTAATACGAAGCCGTGCCCGTGGCGGACACTGCGTGCAGGAGGGTGCCCTGCGAGGGGTTCAGCGCGCTGATCATCATGCCGTTACCTACGTAGATGCCAACGTGGGCACCGCCGTTCTGCATGACCAGGTCGCCGGGAGCGGGAGCCGAAGTGGGCTTCATGGCGTTCCACGCGTTGACGCGGGGAATGCTGATGCCTGCCTGCGCGTAGACCCACTGCGTGAATCCAGAGCAGTCCCAGCCGCTGGGAGTGGTGCCGCCCCATACGTAGGGGTTGCCGATGCCGGTGTAGGCAATGCCAGCGAGACCCGAAGTCGCGCCCGATCCTGCTGCGTCAACCGTTGCGGCCTTGGCCGTGACGGTTTCGGTAGCGGCATCTGCAGTTGCAGCGGCGGCGGTGTCGTCGCTGGACTGCACTGCGACGGTTTCGATGACCGGAGCTGCCTCGGTGGTGACGGCAGGGCGTTCGAACGAGACCGTTGCGGTGGGCGCGGCTGTCACAGCAAGCTGCGCAGCCTGGGATCCGGATTCAGCGGAGGCGGAAATACCAACATTGGCGTCGGCTGCATTGGCCGGCATGCCGACGCTCAGGACAAGACCTGAAGCGGCTGCGACGACTGCTGCCTGGCGACCTACTGTTCCTGCATTGGCGCTTACTGCCTTGGACACGGCGCCGAGCGGGTTCTTGCGAACCGTTTGCGCACGGTGGCGCGCAGAATTGTGGCGTGAAGACACGAAAGGTAGCCTCTCCCAATGCCTACGAGGTGAGCTGTCGGATTCGGATGGGAGTCACCCGGCCGCGCTGCTTCCTGGGAAGCTTTGCGACTTAACCCCAAGGCCTTCTTGCGAAGACCAAAATTGGTTCCCCCGCCCCTGCCAGACGATGTAATGCGAACGGACCTTGAGCGGTGGCAGAGTTAGGCAATCCACTCAAAGGCGTCAACTTCGGAAAAGTTGACGCGGTTTAGACGGTACAGCAGTTCGGAGCGAATGTCACATTCAGATCACGGCGTGTCACGAGAATGTGAGAGTTCTCCATCGGCTTGCTCAGAGCCAGCCTTGGGGATCAACGACGTCTCCGTTGACCATCACCTCGAAGTGGAGGTGGCAGCCAGTGGAAGCGCCGGTGGTCCCGCTAAGTGCCACCGCTTCGCCCCGGCTGACCTTCTGGCCTACCCGGACGCTCGATGACGACAAATGGTTGTACGTGGTTTCCAGGCCGTTGCCGTGGTCGATGACCACCCTGTTGCCGCCTCCGTACGGGTGCCAGCCGGCAAAAGTGACCTTGCCGCTCGCGGCAGCAAACACCTGCGTTCCGCACTGGGCAGCGAAGTCCTGGCCGCGGTGGAATTCTCCCGCGCCTCCGGTGATCGGGCTCACGCGGTAGCCGAAGGGGGAAGACTTGACCATGGTCTCCAGCGGGAGGCCGAGGCTGCCGGCTGAGGCCGCGCGGCTGATGCTGCCGGCGGACTGGGCACTGAGGAGCTGCTTGAGCTTTCCTTCGGGGTCGCCGGCCGTCGCTACGGAGGTGCGGCTGAAGTCGATCTTGGCTGCTGCCTCGGCTGAAACCTCAGGCTGGGCGGTAGCCGCTGCCGCATTGGCTGGCGCACTGCCCTGGTCCGGCGTCGCCATGACGGGGCTGGTGGCGGGGACCGTGACGGTCAGCAGGAGGCCCGTGGCGGCCAGCGCTACACCGGCTTTCTGGCCCATGCCGCTGGCGGCGGCAAAGTCTGTGACCTGACGGAAGGGGCCGCGGCGCCTGCGCGCTTCGCGCTGCGCGTCGCGGGGTCGCTCGACGGCGACGGCTACGGGCGTGCGCGGCTCCGCTGCGGGGCCCGTCGCGCGGCGGCGGCCCCGGGCATTCTGCATGGTCAAGAACTGTTCCTCTCTGGAAAGCCTGCGAAGTTAGCTGTCGGATTCGGGCCAGAGAGATCATTGGCCCGGTCCGCCATGGCAAGCTTTTCGGCACAGGGGTATCCCAGGAGATTCCAGCTGTGGAAAGTGGCTTGCCGCTGCGGACTTCACCCCAAGGCCGTTCATGAACGGCCGGTTGTGGTTCCCCCGCCTCTGCCAGAAGGTGTTTCGAGCTACTGATCCGCTGGCAGAGTTCGGCTCCGGATCAGGTAACGCTTTAGTATCGGCGCTGCCGTTTAACTATAGGCGATTAAAGCTTGCAGTAATAATTCCGTTATCTTCATTGTGCAAAACTCGTGGGTCGTCCTGCCAACTGATGTCGGACATCTGGTCTGCGTGGTCAACCATGACGGTCAGCCCACCTGGACAAACACATGCGCGGCCACTTCCGGCGGGAGTTCAAGGGCACCCTCGATGCCGGGGACCCGCACGGAGATGTACTCGCCGACGCGCTCCAGGGAGACTGTGGCACCGGGCCGGATACCGCCCTCGTCCAGCTGCAGCAGCAGTTCCGGCTCTACCTGGATCGGCTCCGCCAGCCTGCTGACGGTGACCCGGGAGTCCGGGGCATAGCGGGCCATTGCTTCGAGCAGATTCATGGCGCCGTCGGTGAATGCCCGTGACGGCTCGCCGCCAAGTGCAGCCAGCCCGGGAATCGGGTTTCCATACGGCGACTCGGTGGGGTGGTCCAGCAGTTCGTAGATCCTGCGCTCCACGCGCTCACTCATCACGTGTTCCCACCGGCAGGCCTCGTCATGGACATAGGCCCAGTCCAGGCCGATCACGTCGGCGAGGAGCCGCTCGGCCAGGCGGTGCTTCCGCATGACCTCCGTGGCCCGCTTCCGGCCTGTTTCCGTCAGCTCCAGGTGACGGTCGCCGGAGACCACCACCAGCCCGTCGCGCTCCATCCTGCCGACGGTCTGTGAAACAGTGGGGCCAGAATGGCGGAGGCGTTCGGCGATGCGGGCCCGGAGCGCCACGATGTTCTCTTCTTCAAGCTCCAAAATGGTCCGAAGATACATCTCCGTGGTATCGATCAGATCCGTCATTCAGCTCAGCTCCTCGAGCACAGTACTTGCGTCCGTCCCACCGTATCGCGGGCCCACCGTCCGGCGTTGCGGCGTCCGGCACCGCGGCCGCAAATCGGCGGCGGCGCACACCGGCGTTCCGCCCGTACGTCCTCTAAAAGCTTAGCCTATTTTGAATTACTCCAGATAATTTGTCTCACGGCAGGGCCGTCTCAATGACTGGACTGTGACGGCGGAGTTTCCGCGGATTTCAGCGTCTCAGGCAGAATAAAAGGGGCCTTCGCGGGCAGCCAAGTCTGGCCGCAGGTCATCGATCCCCCCGCTGAACTTCATGTCCATGCCGAAAATTGGAGCCACTGTGAGCGACACCAGCATCACTATCCCAGCAAACCTCCTGCCAAAGGATGGACGGTTCGGCGCCGGACCCTCCAAGGTTAGGCCGGAGCAGGTTGAAGCACTGTCCGCCGTGTCCACGACGCTCTTGGGCACGTCCCACCGCCAGGCTCCTGTCAAGAACCTGGTCGGCTCCGTACGTGAGGGCCTGAGCACGTTCTTCCGCGCTCCTGAAGGCTACGAGGTGATCCTCGGAGTCGGGGGCTCGACGGCTTTCTGGGATGTGGCGAGCTTTGGCCTGGTGGAGCAGAAAGCCCAGCACCTCTCCTTCGGCGAGTTCGGTTCAAAATTTGCCGCAGCCACCAACAAGGCGCCGTTCCTTTCCGACTCCTCCATCATCAAGTCTGAACCGGGAACATGCCCCGCACCCCAGGCTGAGGCGGGCGTTGACGTCTACGCGTGGCCGCAGAACGAAACCTCCACCGGCGTTGCCGCCCCCGTCCAGCGGGTGGCCGGCGCCGATGCCGGTTCGCTCGTCCTCGTGGACGCAACCTCAGCTGCGGGCGGCCTGGATGTTGACGTCTCCCAGACGGACGTCTATTACTTCGCGCCGCAGAAGAACTTCGCTTCCGACGGCGGGCTATGGCTGGGGCTCTTCTCCCCCGCCGCGCTGGATCGGGCCGCCCGGGTCAAGGCCAGCGGCCGCTGGATCCCCGACTTCCTGGACCTGCAGACGGCGATCGACAACTCCAAGCTGAACCAGACCTACAACACACCGGCACTGGCCACCCTTGTGACCCTCGACGCCCAGGTGCAGTGGCTCAATGCCAATGGCGGCCTGGACTTCGCTGCCCGCCGTACCGCCGACTCCGCGGGCCGCATCTACAAGTGGGCCGAAGCGTCGGAATTCGCCACCCCGTTCGTCACGAATGCAGCCGAACGCTCGAACGTTATCGCCACGATCGACTTCGATGACTCCATTGACGCCGCCGCCGTCGCCAAGATCCTGCGGGCCAACGGCATCGTGGACACCGAGCCCTACCGGAAGCTCGGACGCAACCAGCTCCGCATCGCCACCTTCGTTGCCATCGAGCCGTCGGACGTCTCCGCACTGCTGGACTGCATCGACTACGTGGTGGGCGAGCTGAAAAAGTAGGGTCCCTAAATTCACCAGCGCCGGTTTGACCAGGTGATGCGATCAGAGGTCACCGTGCTGCTGGTGACGCTGACAGCGTCAGCGTTCGACGGCGTCGTCCGGGCTTGCGTCCCGGGCGGCGCCGTCCGCTGTTAAGCCGGCTGTTCCGCCCGCTGGAGCGGCGCCCGCCCTCGAGACGACCGTGAACCGCGGCAGCCCCCGTGGCGGCCGGCTCACCCGGAGCCGCAGCATCCTTGCCCGGATGACCCACACCAGGCCGATGGCTGCGGCTACCAGGCCTGACCCGGCCGCCACCGACATGGCCCAGCGGGGGCCGGCAACGTTGGCCACCCAGCCGACCAGGGGCGCACCGATGGGGGTGCCGCCCATGAAGATCGCCATGTAGAGGGCCATGACGCGGCCGCGCATTACGGCGTCCGTGGTTGCCTGCACATAGCCGTTGGCGCTCGTAAGCATGGTCAGCGCGAAGAGGCCCACGGGCACCAGCGCAGCGCCGAACCAGAAGTAGTTGGGTGCCAGGGCCGCCAGCCCGGAGGCCAGGCCGAAACCTGCAGCGGCACCGAAGATGATGCGGAGCCGCGGCCTGCTGCGTCGGGCGGACAGCAGCGCACCTGCTACGGAGCCCAGGGCCATGATGGAGTTCATCAGCCCGAAGGCCTTCGCATCCAGGCCGAATTCGGTGCCAACCATCGCCGCTATGAACAGGACGAAGTTGAGTCCCAGCGTGCCCACGATGAAGATGGCCACCAGGACCACCACGATGTCAGGGCGGAAGCGAACGTAGCGAAGGCCCTCGCGGATCCGGCCTTTCCCTCCGGCTGCCCGGGGCAGGGACCGGAGCGACGTCGTCGGGATTTTGGCCAGGCTGGCCAGCAGCGCGAGGAACGTGAGGGTGTTGATCAGGAACACCCATCCGGGCCCCACCGCTACTGTGAGGAGGCCGGCTACGGCTGGTCCGATCATCCGGGCAACATTGAACGAAGCGCTGTTGAGTGCCACGGCATTGGGCAGGAGTTCGTCCCTGACGAGCTCCGAGACAAACGTCTGCCGCACGGGCGCGTCCAGCGCCGAGACCATTCCGAGCAGCAGAGCGAACACGTACACGTGCCACAGCTCGGCAGCCCCGAGCACCACGAGGACTCCGAGGCCGGCGCTCAGCAGCGCCATGAGGGACTGGGTCATGACCAGCAGCTGCTTGCGGTTGTAGCGGTCGGCGGCCAGTCCTGCCACGGGTGCCAGGAACAGCTGCGGCCCGAGCTGGAGCGCCATGGTGACACCCATGGCCCCGGCGTCGTGGGCCGTCAGGTGGTCAAAGACCAGCCAGTCCTGGGCGGTCCGCTGCATCCACGTGCCGATGTTGGAGACCAGGGCTCCAATGAACCAGATGCGGTAGTTGAGGATGTGCAGGGATCGGAAGGTGGACATCATCGTCCGCCTTCGCGCTGCTCAATCCCTGTGAACATCAACGGCGTGATCAGTCCCGACCGGGACTGTCCGCCTCAGCGATGTCCTCGTCGTGGGTGTTCCCGTTCTGGACGTTCCCGTTCTGGGCGCCGTCGGACTCCCCGGCGGGCTCCGAAGGCGGCACTGCACCCTCAGCGGCCGGGCCGCCGTCGTACTCTCCGGCAGGGGCCTCTACGTGCGCCTCTTCCGGCGCGTCCGTCTGAACGTCGTCCGTCTGCACGTCCTCATTTTGGGCGTCCTCAGGCCTGACACGTTCCGCCCAGGGAACCCACTCGGGAGCGAGGATCGAGTCCTCGGAGGGCAGCAGGCCCAGCTCGCTCACCGTAACCACCTTGGACCGGGAATTACGGGTGAGCACCGCATACCACTGCCAGCCGCCATAACCGGGCAGCTTTGATTCGAACAGGTGCGTCACGAGGCGGTCGCCTTCGGTGCGGGCCGCCAGGTGCTCGCCAATCTCGGACGCCTTGGCAATGCCTTCAATGGCAGTGCGTGCCACGCCGACGGAAGCTGCCAAAACAGCATCCGGTTTACCGGTCCGCCAGACGGGAACGCCGGTACGCTTTTTGGACGGTGTGGGTTCCGCCTGCGGTTTGGCCTGTTCAGGTTCCGGGTTCATGGGCAGGGCCTAGGCGTCCAGCTCGTCGGCAACCTTACGCAGGGCAGCGGCGATGGCCTTGCCCTTGTGACCCTCCGGGTACTTGCCGGCGGACAGCGTGCCGGACAGGTTGTCCAGGACAGTGACGAGATCCTGCACCAGAGGCGCGAGATCGCGGGCGTTGGGCCGCTTGGCCTTGGCGATGGACGGGGTCTTGTCCAGCACGCGCAGACCCAGAGCCTGCGCCCCCTTGCGGCCGTCGGCCACACCAAACTCCACCCGGGTGCCGGCTTTCAGGTCGTTAACGCCTTCCGGAAGCGCCGACTTGGGCAGGAACACTTCCTGTCCGTCCTCCCCCGCGAGGAATCCGAAACCCTTGTCCTTGTCATACCACTTGACTTTGCCGGTAGGCACGTAATCAACCTTCTTCTTCTGACTGTCTAAGACATGTCCGGCCGTCACCGCATCCGCACTGATGTACGGGTTCAGGGTGTGACCGCCTGGTCCATGTTGATCTGCTCCTTCAAGGTTATCCTGACTGGCTCGGGATTCCTGCTTTGAGGCGCGCTCGGGTGGCCGGACTGTTAGCGTTACGTGCATGATTACCACGCGTTTCCGGCGCCCCCTGATGATCGCGGCCGCGGTCCTCGCAGTGCTTTCCCTGATGGCTGTGGGAACAGTCATGGCGCTGGCCTTCGGCGGACAGGCGGCCCCGCCCTGGATTACCTCCGCCGCACTCTACGGGCTTCCGCTCGCTTTCATCCTGATGTTCGTGCTGCTGATCGATGGCGTGGCAGCACGACGCCGGGCAGGAAACGGCGGGGGGCGGTAACGTTGGACTGATGTCCCTTATTCGTGCGCTCAGCAAGGAACTGGAGGCACGCAGCGACGATTCGCTGCGTGGCTTGTTCGTTGCGCGTCCGGACCTCATCTCGCCCGGCGTCCCTGACTTCGCTGCCTTGGCCGCCCGGGCCAGCGCAAGGGTCAGCGTACAGCGCGCGCTGGAACGCCTGGACCGGCCGCACATGCAGGTGCTTGAGACGCTGCACCTGTGCACCAACACGGACACCGGACACAGCGCTTCGGCCGCGGGCGTCAAAAAACTCATTGCAGGCTCAACGCTGCCAGCCGTTGAACGGATCCTGCTGTCCCTTCAGGAACTGGCACTCGTCCACCGGGCTGAGCCCCCTCACACCGCCAGCCCGTCCGCCCACCGGCAGCGTTTCTACCTGCCCGTAGGCAGCCTGAAGGACGTCATCGGCATCTATCCCGCCGGGCTCGGGCGCAGCTATACCGAACTCGTCCGCCTGCAGCCTGCCTTCGCCCAGCGCGTCGTCCAGATAGTCGGAGAACTCCACCGCAGCGGCGCCGCAATCCAGCCCGCCACCACGCCCATGGAAGCGGCGCTCGCGCTGCAGCACTGGACGGCCTCTCCCGAAGCCCTGCGTACGGTTCTCGCCAAGGCTCCGGAACGCACGACGGCGCTCCTCGCCAGATTCAGCAACTGGGCCATGGGTGCCGTCCCCCAGGCGCAACGGAAAGTTTCCGTCACTACCGAGGGGCACGACGTCGGGCCGGTGGACTGGCTGCTTGCCCGGGGACTGTTGGTGCCCCTGGACGCGGCACACGTGGAGTTACCCCACAGCGTCGGCATTTCCCTTCGTGGCGGCGCGGCGATCGACAACTTCTCCCTCACCCCGCCCCGGCCGACGCTCGGAACAACCACCGCTTCCCTCCGCCGCAACGCGGCCCTGGGCGCCATTGCCGAAACACTGCGGCTCACGGGTGAACTGCTCCACGCGGTCCGGGAACAGCCGCTGGCCACCCTGAGGAGCGGCGGGGTGGGCATTCGCGAAATGCGGCGGCTTGCCGACGCTCTGCGGGTGGACCAGCATACGGCCGCCATCCTCCTCGAATTCTGCGCCCTTTCCGGGCTGATCCGGCTGGATGTGGACAGCTCCTGCTGGGTTCAGGCTCCCGAACTGGAATGGCTGGGGCTCCCCCGCCAGGAACAGTGGCTGTGGCTTGTCACCGCATGGCTCGCAAGTGAACGGGCGCCGTCGCTGGTGGGCCAGCCAATCAACGGAGCGCCCGGCGGCCCGCCCAACCACAAGGCAGCCGCCGCCACTACCGTCAACGCCCTGTCCGCAGAGGCGCAGCGGACCGACGCCCCGGTGGTCCGGAAGAGGATCCTGGAGATACTGCGGGAACTGACGCTGGAAGCGGAGGCACCGGACGGCACTGCCCCCGTCCTCAACGCTGAAGCTGTACTGCAACGCGCCGAATGGTCGCAGCCCCGCATGGCCCGCCGCTTCAGCTCCCTCATCCGCGGAGTTCTGGCGGAAGCCGAAATGCTCGGCCTGCTCGGTTCCGGCGCTCTGAGCCAGCTCGGCGCAGCCATCGCGGCCGAAGAGCCGGAAAACGCCATGGACATCCTTGGCGAACACCTTCCGGCCGCGCTGAACCATGTCCTGCTCCAGGCGGACCTTACGGCCGTCGCTCCCGGGTATCTGACTCCCGAGCTCACCAAGCAGCTGCTGCAGATGGCCGACGCCGAAGGACAGGGACCTGCCACCATCTACAGGTTCTCCGTGCAGTCCATTAGGCGGGCCCTCGACGCCGGGCAGGACGCCGCCGCGATCCTGAATTTCCTGCGCAGGCACTCAGCCACCCCCGTCCCGCAGCCGCTGGAGTACCTCATCGAGGACACCGCGCAGCGGCACGGAAAACTGCGGGTGGGCGCGGCCGGCAGCTTCGTTCAGAGCGACGATGAGGCGGCTCTTGCGGAACTGGCTGGTGAAGCCGCGGCAGCCTCACTCAACCTGGTAAGGATCGCCCCGACGGTGCTGATTTCGCACGCCCCGCCCCGGCAAACTGCCCTTGTGCTGCGCGGGCTGGGACTCTCGCCCGCCGTCGAAGAGGCGGGTTCCGCCGTCGTACGCCTAAACCGGACGGCACCGGCTCCCGGCGCCACCGGACGACCGGTCTACAGCGCTCCGCGCACAGCACCGCCTGACGAGGAGATCACCGCGCAGCTCGCCGTGCTCCGGAGCCATGCCGCGGCGACGAACGGCCACCGAACCGGTGCCGGACTCAACGGGGCCGAGGAAGCCACCCAGCTGGGGCTTGAAACCCTGCGGAAGGCCATCCGGCTCAAACAGCGGGTGACCATGAACGTGGTGGACAGCCTTGGGAATGCGAAGCTGGAAACGGTTGTTCCGGTATCGGTGACTGGCGGACGTGTCCGGGTCTTCGATCCCGCCAAAGACACCGAGCGGGTGCTGTCCATCCACCGGATCATCGATATTGAAGCAGCAGAGGATATCCATCCGTGAAGGTTTTCACCGCGTGAACGACGGCCCCCTGATTGTCCAGAGCGACAAAACAATTCTCCTCGAAGTCGACCACGAGCAGGCCACCGAGGCCAGGCACGCCATCGCGGCGTTTGCCGAGCTGGAGCGCGCGCCCGAGCACATGCACAGCTACCGGCTGACTCCCCTTGGCCTGTGGAACGCGCGGGCGGCCGGCCTGGATGCGGAGAAGGTGCTGGACACACTGCTGAAGTACTCCCGCTTCCCGGTGCCGCATTCGCTGCTCATTGACATCGAAGAAACGATGTCCCGGTACGGCAGGCTCCGGCTGGAAAAGGATCCGCAGCACGGCCTCGTCATGCGGACCAACGACTATCCGGTGCTGGAGGAGGTCAGCCGCGCCAAGAAGATCCAGCCGCTGCTGGGGCCGCGCATCGACGGCGAGACCGTGGTGGTCCACTCATCCCAGCGCGGCCAGCTGAAGCAGCTGCTGCTCAAGATCGGCTGGCCGGCCGAGGATCTGGCCGGATACGTCGACGGCACCCCGCACCCGATCATGCTGGATGAGTCCGGCTGGAAACTGCGGCCGTACCAGCAGCACGCCGCTGAGAACTTCTGGGCCGGCGGCAGCGGTGTGGTGGTGCTCCCCTGCGGCGCAGGCAAGACCCTGGTGGGCGCCGCCGCCATGGCCACCAGCTCCACCACCACCCTCATCCTCGTCACCAATACCGTTTCGGCGAGGCAGTGGAAGGACGAGCTGCTCAAGCGGACCTCCCTCACCGAAGCGGAGATCGGCGAATACTCCGGGGCCGTGAAGGAAGTCCGCCCGGTCACCATCGCCACCTATCAGGTGCTCACCACCAAGCGCGGCGGCCTCTATCCGCACCTCGAGCTGGTGGACGGCAACGACTGGGGGCTGATCATCTACGACGAAGTCCACCTGCTGCCGGCGCCGATCTTCCGCATGACCGCAGACCTGCAGGCCCGGCGCAGACTGGGCCTCACCGCGACCCTGGTCAGGGAGGACGGCCGCGAGGGGGAAGTTTTCAGCCTGATCGGTCCCAAGCGGTACGACGCTCCCTGGAAGGACATCGAAGCGCAGGGTTATATCGCACCTGCTGATTGTGTTGAGGTGCGCGTCGACCTGCCCCGTGACGAGCGGGTCGCCTATGCCATGGCCGACGACGCGGACAAATACCGGCTCTGCGCAACATCCGAAACCAAGACCCTGGTTGCGGAGCAGCTCGTGGAAAAGCACCGCGGCGAACAGGTACTGGTGATCGGCCAGTACATCGACCAGCTCGATGAGCTCGGCGAGCGGCTGGACGCCCCAGTCATCAAGGGCGAGACCTCCGTGAAGGAGCGCCAGAAACTCTTTGACGCGTTCCGGGCCGGCGAGGTGCAGACCCTCGTTGTCTCCAAGGTGGCCAACTTCTCCATCGACCTGCCTGAGGCGTCCGTTGCCATCCAGGTTTCCGGTTCCTTCGGGTCCCGGCAGGAGGAGGCCCAGAGGCTCGGCAGGCTGCTGCGTCCCAAGCAGGACGGGCGCGCGGCCCGCTTCTACTCGCTCGTCGCGCGGGACACCCTGGACCAGGACTTCGCCGCTAAGCGCCAGCGGTTCCTGGCCGAGCAGGGGTATGCCTACCGGATCATGGACGCCAAGGACGCCGGCGCCCTGGGCTAGCGTCACGCTTTTCGGCGGCGGCGCCACCGCACCCTAGAAGTGCCCATCTTGTGCTGCCAGCGAGGGGAAAGGCTGCTCAGCGCTGGCAACACACAAGATTCGTCCAGAAAACTCCCAGACTCCGGGAGCATCATTGAGTTATGAAGAAAAACGGTGCCGAAGCGAAGCTCCTCGTGGTAGACGACGAACCCAACATCCGCGAACTGCTGTCCACTTCCCTGCGGTTTGCAGGATTTGAGGTGGTATCTGCAGGCAACGGGCGTGATGCGTTGGCCGCTGCAGAGAGCCACGCGCCGGACCTCGCCGTGCTGGATGTCATGCTGCCGGACATGGATGGCTTCACCGTCACTCGGCGCCTGCGTGCCGCCGGCAAGCACTTCCCCGTCCTGTTCCTGACCGCCAAAGACGACACCGAGGACAAAGTCACCGGCCTCACGGTGGGTGGCGATGACTACGTCACAAAGCCCTTCAGCCTCGACGAAGTCGTCGCCCGGATCCGGGCGGTCCTCCGCCGCACCCAGCCGATGATGGACGACGACGAAGCCGTCATCCGCGTTGACGACCTCGAACTCGACGACGATGCCCATGAGGTACGCCGCGGCGGGACCGTGATCGAGCTGTCCCCCACCGAATTTAAGCTGCTGCGGTACCTGATGCTTAACCCGAACCGTGTCCTGTCCAAGGCGCAGATCCTGGACCACGTCTGGGAGTACGACTTCAACGGCGACGCCTCGATCGTGGAATCCTACATCTCCTACCTGCGCCGAAAGGTGGACATCGATCCCGCAGCCCCTGCCCTGATCCAGACCAAGCGCGGCGTAGGCTACGTGCTGCGGACAGCAGAAAAGCGCTGACCTTGCTCGAACGTTGGAAGTCCGCCACGCTCCGGTCCCAGCTGGTGGCCATCATGATGGCACTCATGCTGGTGGCCCTCGCCGTGACTGGGGCGGGCACCCTTACCCTGCTTCGCAGCTATCTTGAGGGACAGGTGGACGACAAGCTGCGGGCAGCGGTGGAGTCGGCGCAGCGGCAGCGCTCCTTCAACCAGCTCATCGTGCCGAACCCTGTGGTACCCACGGATTACACCGTGACCATCTACTACCCCGGAGCCACGGGAAGCAACCTCGATGGCAAGTCCAACCGACCCGACATCGAGGAAATCTCGATAGAGGAAGCCCGGGAGCGCGAACTTCGGCCGTACCAGGTCAAGGGCAGCGACGACAAGAACTGGCGGGTCGTTGCAGTCAACGTTGTGGACCGCGAACAGCGCCGGGCGGTGGTGGTTGTTGGTCTGCCGCTTTCGCCGGTGGATGAAGTGCTGCGCCATGCG
Organism: Arthrobacter sp. NPDC093125; assembly: GCF_044754225.1. NCBI lineage: Bacteria > Bacillati > Actinomycetota > Actinomycetes > Micrococcales > Micrococcaceae > Arthrobacter > Arthrobacter sp. NPDC093125. Next base: position 228,305 of record NZ_JBIVOQ010000006.1, read on the forward strand.
GCCTTAGTCGTTGCAGGCGTCGGCCTGCTGACGATGATCCTGGCCTCCTTTATCGCTTCCTGGACCGTCACCAGATCATTCAGACCCCTCGCCCGTGTGGAAAAGACTGCCGCTGCGATCGCGGCCGGCGACCTGTCGCGCCGAGTGGCGGTGGAGAACCCGGACACAGAGGTTGGGCGGCTGGGACGCTCACTCAACGCCATGCTGGCGCACATCGAGGCAGCGTTTGCCGCACGCATGGCGTCCGAGGAGCGGATGCGGCGCTTCGCCGCTGACGCATCACATGAGCTGCGCACCCCGCTGGTGACCATCAGGGGCTACTCGGAGCTCTACCGGCACGGGGCCCTGCAGTCTGACGAAGACATCTCCAATGCCATGGGCAGGATCGAGAGCGAAGCCAAGCGGATGGGGTCCATGGTGGAGGACCTGCTGCTGCTTGCCCGGCTGGACGAGCAGCGGCCGCTGCAGCAGAAGCCGGTCGACCTGCAACTGATCGCCCACGACGCTGTGGTGGACACCCAGGCAAGTGACAGGAACCGCAGCATCACCCTGATCGGCCTCGACGGCGGGAACGCCACACCGGCCCCCGTTCTCGGAGACGAGGCCAAGCTCCGCCAGGTCGTGGGAAACCTGGTCGGCAACGCCCTGAGGTACACACCGGAACGCACCCCGATCGAGCTCGCCGTGGGCGTGCGCCCCGGAGAGGACGGGGCGCCGCGTGCTGTTCTTGAAGTCCGTGACCATGGGCCGGGCATTCCAGACAGTGAGGCTCCCAGGATCTTTGAACGTTTCTACCGCTCGGACACCTCCCGCACCCGGGAAACAGGCGGCAGCGGCCTGGGCCTGGCCATCGTGGCCGCCATTGTGGGTTCGCATGGCGGCTCCGTCCGGGTCCATACCACCGACGGCGGCGGGGCAACTCTGACAGTCAGCCTTCCCCTGCGCGACGACTCACAGCAAGCTGCGCCCCGCGGCGTTAGAAAGGGTGAAGGCCAGAACAGGCAGAACGACGCGCAGGTTATCCACATACAGGGATGACCCTGTGTGCCCTGAGGATCCCGCGCTCATAGGCTCGATGCAGCGGGCCGGACCACCTGTCCGCTTTCGTCCAGCGCCGGCGCGATCACTCGCGCGGCACGTCGAGAGGCAGAGCCATGAGCATCATTTCCGTCGATACCGAACTCCTCCAGCTCAAGTCAGCGAACGTCAGGGCAACCGTCGACCGCATCAGCGCCGACGTCCAGGCCATGAAGCACGGCCTGGACGAACTCCAAGGAACCTGGCGGGGTTCGGCAGCCACCAACTTCCAGGCACTCGTGGCTGAGTGGACCCTGACGCAGGGAAAGGTGGAGGCGTCCCTGGCGTCCATCAACCTCGCGCTGTCGTCCGCGGCGGCTACCTATGCCCAAGCGGAGCAGGGCAACGCGCAGCGCTTCAGCTGACCCCGTGCTTGAGCTGACCCTGGCATAGGCTCGCTGTCCTCAGGCCTCCGGGGTGCCTTGGTGGAAGCGGAGGCGCCACTGTTCGCCGTCGAGGACCCACAGGGAGCTCCCGAGGGCGGCGCCCTCACGGGAATGGCTGCGGTAGACCAGCAGGATAGCCTGGGCACCGATGCGGTCCACGGAGATCAGTTCCAGCTCCATGTGACTGCCGGGGCTTTCCTCCAGTGACATCATCATGGCGTCACGGGTCCAGAGCCTTCCGGAGGTGCCGATTTCGGTGAACTCCGGATGCAGCAGTACCCCGGTCCGGCCGATATCACTGCGTACATCGGGCCGGAGGAGCTCGCGTTCGAGCGCTTCGACAGTCTGTTCCGGACTCGGGTTGCCGAGCGGCGAGGTGAAAGCGTCCGCATCCAGTTCGCTGAAAAGGTCCAGCTCCTCAGGCAGCCCGCTGCCCGCCGCTGCACTGCCGTTGGCCACTGTCCTGCCGTTAGCCGCTGCGCCGCCGTTTGCCACTGCGCTGCCGTTAGACACTACGCCGCGACTTGCCAATGCCCTGCCGTTTGCCATTGCACCGCTGCTGGCCGCCAGGCTGCCGTTTGCCGGCACCGCACCGCTTGCCATTGCCGGGGCGTTCGCACCTGCGTCGGCCCGGCCGCTGGGATCACGGCGGTTATGTTCGGCGCTGAGGGAAAGCCCGCTTCCAAGGCCACCGAACAGGTCCAGCTCTTCACTCTCGTCCTGCTCCAGGGCGTCGTCGTCCTGTTCCAGCGCAGCCGCTCCGCGGAAGCCGGGGCCGGACCGGGCTGCGACGCCCTGCTGGTAGGCCAGGGCGACGGCCCGGGCACGTTCGTCGGCGGCCTCATTGAGGTCGTGGCCGGCATGGCCTTTCACCCACTCGAACGTGTACTTGCGGCCGACAAGCTCTTTATCGATTTCCTTGAGCAGGTCCACGTTCAGCACCGGCTTGCCGTCGGCCTTGCGCCATCCCTTGCGCTTCCATCCCGGCATCCATTTGGTCACGGAATTGATGACGTACTGACTGTCGCACAGGATCCGCAAATCCTCCTGGGGGATGTGCGCCGTGGAACGGAACAGGTCCAGCACGGCCATCAGCTCGCCCTGGTTGTTCGTGCCGTGCGGCCATCCTCCGGCCCGCCAGCAATCGTCGTTCACGTACCAGGCCCATCCGGCCGGGCCGGGATTTCCTAAAGCCGAACCGTCGGCCGCTGCTGTAATCGTCACAAATCCATCCTGCCAGACTGGGCCGACACTGGAAGTCCGCCCTGTAACCGCCTGCACTGTTATAGGCCGGCAGCCCGTCAGGGCCAGCAGCCGTTTAAGTCCGGCGTCCGGTGGTTAAAGACCAGCGGCGGCCCATCCGAAGATAGGACCGCCGCCGCGCTTACGCGTGTTCGCTGACTCCCTCAGCGATGGGAGGGGTGGTTAGAAACCGCCCATGCCGCCCATCTCGTCGCCGCCGCCCATGGCGGGAGCGTTCTTCTCCGGCTTGTCGGCCACGACGGCCTCGGTGGTGAGGAAGAGTCCGGCAATGGAAGCCGCGTTCTGCAGGGCAGAGCGGGTTACCTTGACGGGGTCGTTGATGCCGGCAGCCAGCAGGTCGACGTACTCGCCGGTTGCAGCGTTCAGGCCGTGGCCTGCGGGCAGGCCACGGACCTTGTCAACGACAACGCCAGGCTCGAGGCCTGCGTTGAAGGCGATCTGCTTCAGCGGAGCGTCGATGGCAACGCGGACGATGTTCGCACCGGTCGCTTCGTCGCCGGTCAGGTTCAGGTTGGCGAACGCCTTGAGACCTGCCTGGATCAGTGCAACGCCACCACCGGCGACGATGCCTTCTTCAACAGCAGCCTTGGCGTTGCGGACAGCGTCCTCAATGCGGTGCTTGCGTTCCTTGAGCTCAACTTCGGTGGCGGCACCGGCCTTGATGACTGCAACGCCGCCGGCCAGCTTGGCCAGGCGTTCCTGCAGCTTCTCGCGGTCGTAGTCGGAGTCGGAGTTTTCGATCTCGGCGCGGATCTGGGAAACGCGGCCGGCGATCTGGTCGGCGTCTCCGGCGCCTTCAACGATGGTGGTCTCATCCTTGGTGACAACAACCTTGCGGGCACGTCCCAGCAGTTCAAGACCGGCGGTCTCCAGCTTCAGGCCGACTTCCTCGGCGATGACCTGGCCACCGGTGAGGATGGCGATGTCGGCCAGCTGGGCCTTGCGGCGGTCGCCGAAGCCCGGGGCCTTGACGGCAACAGACTTGAAGGTGCCACGAATCTTGTTGACGATCAGGGTGGCCAGGGCCTCGCCCTCGATGTCCTCGGCAATGATCAGCAGCGGCTTGCTGGACTGCATGACCTTTTCGAGGACAGCAACCAGTTCCTTGACGTTGGAGATCTTGGAGTTGACGATCAGGATGTACGGGTCCTCAAGGACCGTTTCCTGGCGCTCGGTGTCCGTGACGAAGTAAGCGGAGATGTAGCCCTTGTCGAAGCGCATGCCTTCGGTGAGCTCGAGCTCCAGGCCGAAGGTGTTGGACTCCTCGACCGTGATGACACCTTCCTTGCCGACCTTGTCCAGGGCTTCGGCGATGAGGGCACCGATTTCGTCGTCACCGGCGGAGATGGAGGCCGTAGCGGCGATCTCTTCCTTGGTTTCGATTTCCTTGGCGGAGGCCAGCAGCTCAACCGTGACGGCCTCTACGGCCTTCTCGATGCCGCGCTTGAGGGACAGCGGGTCAGCGCCGGCTGCAACGTTGCGCAGGCCTTCCTTGACCAGGGCCTGGGCCAGCACGGTAGCCGTGGTGGTGCCGTCGCCAGCGACGTCATCCGTCTTCTTGGCAACTTCCTTGACCAGCTCGGCGCCGATCTTCTCGTAAGGGTCGTCCAGCTCGATCTCCTTGGCGATGGACACACCATCGTTGGTGATCGTGGGGGCGCCCCACTTCTTTTCGAGGACGACGTTGCGTCCACGCGGGCCGAGGGTGACCTTGACGGCGTCGGCGAGGGTGTTCAGGCCCCGCTCAAGACCGCGGCGTGCCTCTTCATCAAATGCAATGATCTTGGCCATAACGGCAGTAGTCCTTTCGGGACAGTCGTTAAGAATGAACCTCGCTGCGGTGCCCGCGACGGACGATCGTTCCCGACGGCCTCTGTATGCCGGCAGTCCCGATCTCACCCCAACCAGGTGTTTCTTTCGCTCCGTGCACGGCCGCTGACCCCGCTTGCGGCCTAAACCGGGCGATGAGTTAGCAGTCGATACGCAGGAGTGCTAATCAATAATTAGCACTCCCCCGGGGAGAGTGCAAGCAGTCGGCCTGAAAACCCCCGGTCCTCCAGGGCCGCTTCGCTCTCAGCGATCAGCGGACACACTTTGGGTGGAGCCGGATCAACGGTGTGCCCTGCCGGCCGTTTCGGTTCCGGTCAATTTCGCCCTGTTGTCCGCCCCATAGGTAAACACCATGTACCTGGCCGCCGTCACGTCGCCGTTCTCATCGAACCGCACCGGGCCGGACTCGCCGTCGTAATCAACCGGCGTTCCCGCTCTGACTCTGGCCAGGCAGTCTTTGTATGACCTGCAGACGGTGGGCGCCGCGGCGGGCTGAGTGCTGGCTCCCGCAGAGCCGCCCGAGACGGCAATGAGGTGGGCGGCCACGGAGGCTCCGGCGTCGTCATCAGCCACGGCGGCGGCAAGGGCAGCGAGATTGATGGCGTCGTACGTCTCCGCGGCAAAAGTCATGTCCTTGAGCCCCTTATCCACGGCGACCAGTTCGCCCTGCAGATGCGCGGAGGGAAAGGCGCCCGGAACGATCCCCCGGGCTCCTTCCAGCGCCCGGGAGCCAAGGTCCGAGCCATACTGTCTGAAGGCTCCGTCAGCCAGGATCAGCTGGCTCCCGGTCACGCCCGCATTCTGCAGTTCGGCGATGGCACCCTGCGCGCCGTCGCGGGCAATGACCACGACGGCGTCCGGCGAGGCTTCCGCGGCGGTCGCCGCCGCCTTCTGCGCTTCACCTGGTTTGAACCCGGCCACTGTCACGACCTCCATCCCCGCTTCCTTGGCGGAGGAGGATACGGCTGCCGACACGTCGGTGCCGTAGGCACCCTGCTCGTGGACAACGGCCAGCTTCTTTGCAGCGCCGTCCTTGGCCAGCTTGACCAGGACCGGCGACTGGGCCACATCCGTTGCCGCAGTGCGGAAGTAGTAGCCGTCGCTCTTGTACTGGCTCAGGCTGGCGGACGTGTTGGCCGGCGAGATGAGGACCGTCTTGGCTTTGGACAGCACATCGATGGCGGCAGGAGCCCGGCTCGAATCCGTGGGTCCTATGACGACGTCGGCCTTTGCGTCCACCAGTGCTCTCGCCTGGTCGGAGACCTCCCCGCCAATCTTTTCCGGCAGCAACTCCACGGGCCGGCCTTTGTGCCCGCCGGCGGCGTTGATCTCCTGCACGGCAAGCTTGGCCGCCGCGAGCTGCGCGGCGTTCAGAAACGCCTGGGATCCGGAGTTGTCAAGAATCAGGCCGATCCGCAGTGTCCCGTCGCCGCTCGCCTCGACCGAGGCTGTCCTTGCGTTTCCGCCCTGCCCGGAGCATGCCGCCAGCACCAGTACGGCGGCAGCGCCGACCGCTGCAATGCGGATGATGCGCGTGCGGACGGAGCCAGTGCGGGCAAACCTCAGGCTCGTGAAGCGGAGGGTCGTGAAGCGCGACGCGCCTGTCCGCCGTCGGGCAGTCACCGGGGTGGCACGGTCAGCCACTAGGCGGGCCGCACGTTTTCAGCTTGCGGGCCCTTTTCACCCTCTCCGACATCGAGCTCGACCCGCTGGCCCTCGTCGAGGGCGCGGTAGCCGTCACCCTGAATGGCAGACCAGTGCACAAAGATGTCGTCGCCCGAGCCGTCAACGGTGATGAAGCCGTAGCCTTTTTCAGCGTTGAACCACTTCACGGTTCCCAATGCCATGATTTCCACACTTTCAGATTGCTTCCGTAAGGCCCACTTCAGCGTGTGCCGCGAATTACGCTGCGAAGACTGTCTTCACTCTATCCATCGGCGGGTGGCGGGAGGCAGACGGACAGCCCAAACCTGACGCAATAGTTATTCGGGCGTAACCCGGCTCATCACTGGAATCCGGGGCCAAGCACCACGGCTACGGAGGTCTCAAATCCCGGGGTCTCCACGAGCGTCGTAATGTTCAACAGCTCCCCCAGCGCTTCGGCGCTGGCTCTTCGCTCGGAGCCCGAGTAGAAAATAACCGACGTCTGCTGCGGAGCGCCCTGCCAGTTGGCAACCTGGCCCAGGGTCCAGCCATCGGCCTTGACGGTGGCACCAACACGGCCTGCCAGCCCGGAAGCCAGGGTGCCGTTGAAGATCGAGACCGGAACTGCCTTGTCCACGCTTGAGGCCAGCACGTCGACAGCGGCAGCCTCGGAGGCAGCCGGCGATGACGGTGCGGCTTCGGACGGATCGCCAGACGCGGCAGCAGACGCGGCAGCAGACGGGGAGGCCGGCTTGGAGGCATCCGCAGTCGGCGCGGCCGATGACGGCTTGGCCGAGGCCGCCTCCGATGCCGTGCCCCCGGACTGCGCAACGGCGGCCGCCGCCTCGGAAGAGGACTGCCCTGCGGCCTCGAACCCTGCATGGGGCAGCAGGACGAACGCGGCCATGCCCACTGCCAGGGCGCCGGTTCCCACACTCAGAATGGGCCACAGACGGGGACGCGTCGGCGCCGCCGCGGCCCGGTGGACGCCCTGCCGTGAGGCGGCCTCAGGGACCCTGTCGAATTCGTCCCGGGCGTAATTGGTCATGGTGAAACGACGTCCTTGCTGGTCTTTTGCCGGCAGTCCGGCACTAACGATTTAGGCGTCAGACCCCAAGCGGCGCGCGGTGCGGGCCCTCTGACGTGACGTACGTAGTCTGCGCAATCTCTTCACGAGCATGGGATCGTGGGCCAGGGCGGCCTCGGTATCAATGAGCGCATTGAGGATCTGATAGTAGTGCGTGGCCGAGAGATCGAACAGTTCGCGGATAGCCTGTTCCTTGGCGCCGGCGTACTTCCACCACTGCCGCTCGAGCGCCAGGATCTGCTGCTCGCGCTCGCTCAGCGGCGAGTCCCGCAGCTGAAGATCCTCCAGCAGCGAGCCGCGGCGCGGCCCCGTGTGGGGATCCGACGCACCAGCGGGTTGGGCAGCTGAGTGCTCGGCGGAATGCTCTGTGAGATGGTCCTGCAACGGTTCGGCCACTGCACACTCCTTGGCTGGTTCCGGGAAAAAGACCAACCCCCATGTTACGGACGAATAACAGCATTGTCATTTACGCGGCGTTACGCCGAAGGCCCCGCGCTGGAACAATGGTCCGTGTGACTGAACCGGAACCCCTGTTTGTGCTGGAGCCTGCCGCGGCGGCTGACGGCCCTGCCCTTGCCGGAATGGCGGCCACGCCCTTGGAGGAGCTGGTGGCGCCCGACTGGGCCGCTGCCCTGTCGGACGTGGAGGACGAGCTGCGCTCGGTGCTGTCCTTCGTGGCTGGGGAGGAGGCCGCCGGGCACCAGGTGCTGCCGTCGCCGTCGAACCTCCTCCGGGCGTTCCGGCAGCCCCTGGCGGACGTCCGGGTGCTGATCGTAGGACAGGATCCCTATCCCACTCCGGGCCATGCCGTAGGCCTTGCCTTCTCAGTGGACGGCCAGACCAGGCCCATCCCCCGCAGCCTGGCGAACATCTACAAGGAAATGGAATCGGACCTCGGGTACCCGGCACGGACCCACGGGGACCTCGGCGCATGGGCTGATCAGGGCGTGTTGCTGCTGAACCGGGTGCTGAGTGTGCGCGAGGGTGCTGCCGGGTCCCACCGCGGAAAGGGCTGGGAAACCATTACGACGGCGGCAGTCGCCGCCGTCGCCGGGCGCCGGACGGCGGAGGGAAGCCGGGTCCCCCTGGTCGCCGTGCTCTGGGGCAAAGATGCCGAAAGCGTCCGCCCGCTGCTCGGCGAAACTCCGGTGGTGGCCAGCGCCCATCCCAGCCCGCTGTCCGCCTCGCGGGGCTTCTTTGGCTCCCGGCCGTTCAGCCGCGCCAACACCCTGCTGGAAGAACAGGGTGCCCGCGCCGTGGACTGGGAACTTCCTCCGTTTGCCCCTGGCCGCTAATCGTCTCTCCCGTCCTGGGCGCATATGCCGCGCTGCCCCGACCCGCGCGCTTGACGTCCACTGATGCACTGAGGCTTGGAAGGAAACAAAAGGGAGTCCGAAAGTGGACTTAGGCTAGGCTTACTTCATGACTGCTCTGCCTGCCACTACCACCGCGACGCGGAAATCCCGCCCCCAGATCAACCTGACCGTCCTGCGCCGGGAGCAGCTTTCGCCCCACATGGTGAGGATCATCGCAGGCGGCGAAGGCTTCGCGGACTACATCAACAACGACTTCGTGGACCGGTACGTCAAGATCGCCTTTCCGCAGCCGGGCGTCGAATACCCCGAGCCGCTTGACCTGTGGACCGTGCGCGAGACCATGCCACGGGAGCAATGGCCGTTCACCCGCACCTATACTCTCCGGCGGGTCGACGTGGCTGCACGCGAACTGGCCATCGACTTCGTCATCCACGGCGACGAGGGCCTGGCAGGTCCCTGGGCCGCGTCGGCCGAGCCCGGTGACAGCCTGATCTTCACCGGCCCCGGCGGGGCCTACAACCCGGATCCCTCGGCGGACTGGCACCTTTTCGCCGGCGATGAAGCGGCGCTGCCTGCCATCGCCGCCGTCGTCGAATCCCTTCCCCCGGGCGCCCGCGGGCAGGCCTTCCTCGAAGTGGACGACGACGCCGATGTCCAGCCGATTGCCGCACCCGCCGGCGTGGAGGTCGTCTGGCTCAAGCGGAGGGGCGTACCCGCCGGCGACAGCACCCTGCTGATCGACGCCGTGCGGGAGGCGCAGTGGCCCGAGGGCAGGGTGGACGCCTTTGTGCACGGCGAACGGGGCTACATGAAGGCACTGCGCGACGTGCTTTTCAAGGAGCGTGGCCTGGAACGCAGCAAGGTGTCCCTGTCCGGATATTGGGCGAAGGGCAGGGTGGAAGATGCTTTCCAGGCTGAGAAGAAGCTGCCCATCGGGCAAATCTAACAGCCGCTAGCTGTACAGCTAGCGGCGACTAGCGGCGACGGGCCCGCCGTCGTTCATTGCTCGCGAGGCTCTTGGTGAGCGGCCGCGCCAGCGTGTCGCCGAGCACGATGCCGCCGGCGATACCGAAGACGATCGCCCCTGCGCTGAGCATGCCTCCGGCCCCCAGCAGGATCTCGGCTTCCTCGATAGTGAGCACATACATCGACCGGAAGATGGTCAGGCCGGGCAGGAGTATCAGGCCGGCAGGCACGGCAACCACCAGCTGCGGTGCGCCCATCCTCAGCGCCACCACGCGGGCCAGCAAGCCGATCACGACGGCGGCCAGCGCCGGTGAGAACCGCGCGCCAACGTTCAGCGATTCGGCGCCGATAAGGGCCAGGTGCCCAACCACGCCGACGCCGGCCGTCGGAAGCAACAGCTTCCAGTCCGTTTGTTCCGTGATGCCGATGGCCACGACGGCGATGGCCACCATGATCACCTGTGCCCACAGCGGATACGCCGGTGGGAAGGTCTCTGTGACGTCGATGGGTTCCATGCCGATCCTGTCCCCCACCACGAAGGCGACGGCGATCCCGGCAACGACTGCCCCGAAAGTCAGCAGCGTGGACAGGAACCGGCCTGCTGCGGTAACAGGGAAGCCGTTGATGGCGTCTTGGACCGAGGATACGAGCCGACCGGTGGGAAGCAGCAGCAGGATGCCGCCCACCACCACGATGGCGGGGGCAAGCTGGACTCCTACGGGGCTGCCGAATCTCCACAGGAGCAGAGCGATGACAGTGGCCAGGAAGGAACAGGCCGCGGTGATGAAGAAGTCCGGCGTACGCCAGCGGCCCAGCTTCCGGGCCAGGAGGCTGATCAGCAGGTTGGAGGCGAAGGCGACTGCAGACGCACCCGGGCCGCCACCGATCACGCCCACGAACATGGCGGAAAACACCGCGAACGCGACCGTGACCATCCAGCGCGGGAACGGTTTGGGGCTGCGGACGATCTCGTCCAGCCGCCGGGCCGCTTCATCCCGGCCAACGCCTCCGGCCACGATGTCGGTCACGAGCTGGTGCACCTTCGCCAGGCCTGCATAGTTGTTGGTCCAGGAACGCACGACGCGCAGCAGTGTAATCGGCGGCTGGTCCTCGGTCGCATAGTTAATGGCCACCGACTGGTTGGTGATATCCACCTCGATGTTTTTCAGCCCGAGCGCCGCGGTGACGGCGATGATGCTGGTTTCCACTTCGAGCGCACCGGCTCCATAGCGGAACATCGCTTCGGCGAGGCGCAGCGCGAAGTCCATCGTCTTCCGCGCTGAGGTATCCACCCCGCCCACCTGAATCATGGGGTTGGCGTAGGGACTGCCCGTGAGCCGATCCACGATGCTCAGCGGCGCCGTCGGTGGGTTCTCCCCCTGCACCAGTCGGCGCAGCATGCGCTTGGCCGCCGCGTTCTGGCGCAGCTGCGAGGCGGTGAGCGGCTCGGTCTTGGGCAGGCTGTTGGGGTGGGGGCGCTTGGCCCCGTCGGGTTGCTTGGTCATTCCGGCCTCCCTCCGTCGGTTACTGCTGCTCGGCATACCAGTGTTGTCTAGTAGAACTGCTGCCCCGTCCGGCGGGTGTACACCTGCCGCGCCACCCGTTCACCGGCGGCGGTCCAGAGCTTGTACTTCAGCGGGCTGATGACCTGGTCGTAGCAGCCGACGAAGTCGGTGACGGTCTTGCTGAAGCTTGTCTTGAAGAGCCCGAGCCCGTGGAAGGGGTTGGACGTGTCCTTCAGCTTGTCGCTGGGGGGCGTGCCGCAGAAGTCGTATTCGGTGCAGCCAAGTTCCTTGACCTGGTTGATGGCGGTCCACTGCACGAGGTGCGAATCGCCGTACTGGCTGCGTTTCTGCAGCGAGCCGCCGTCCTTGTACGTGCCTTTGCGGCCGTAGTTGATGACAAAGGCGCCCACGGAGGGGACCCCGTCCTCGTAGACGAACAGGAGCCTGCCCTGGCCGCGCTTGATGAAGTTGGTCCAGAACTGGCGGTAGTAGTCGTACTCCCGGACCCGGACCTGCGACTTCGCCTCCACGGTTGTGGTCATGAGCCCGTACATGGCGCGGAAGTTCTCTTCCGTCGGCTCCACGTTGTGTACCTCGACGCCTTCACGGATGGCGCGGCGGACCGCGTTCCTGCCGCGCGAGTGGAGGTTGCGGAGCAGCTGGTTCTCGGCGGGGGAAATGTCTAGGAGGGCGGTGGAGTCGTTGGGCTGCAGGTTGTGGGTCTTGACCAGCCCCGCCCCTTCGATGACCTGGCGCGCCTGGTCGCTGAGGACGATGTCCGGCTCGATCTTGATGGCAAAGACCCCGAGCCGTGCCCGCCTGACGAAGTCCGCGTTGGCCTTGGCGATGCCGGGAATGTCCTCGACGCCGGCCACGTCCGGGCCCTTGATGAGGTACCAGAGCTTGCCCAGCAGCGGGAAGCTCTTTTCGAGGACGAGGTTGTAGCTCACGTAGTCGGCTGTCTCATAGACGAGGTGGAGGGTCTTCCAGCCATAGTGCTGTTTGACGTCGGCGAAGGCCTCGGACTGCAGGAGGTTTCCGCCGTTCGGATTCGCGGTGACGTGGGAATCCCAGTTGGCGACCTCTTCGGAGGTGGCAAAGCGGGCAGTGAATTCTCGCAAGTGTGCCGTGTCCAATCTTCGCGTACGTGTCTCTGCAGCAGGTGCCCGATGAGGCAGCCTCAAGTCTATCGGGACACCATGAGACCTCGCCGAATAAGCGGCACGCCTGCGGTGGGCTTTCGGTCACAGCCTTATCTGCGCTGCGTCTTTAAGGCGTGCTGCCGCCGGTGTGCGACCGGCCCGGAGGGCTTCCCGGGCAAGCCGGTCGGCGGCTGCCAGCACGGCGAGCTCAAGCCCGGCGAGCCCCGCTATCAGCGTCACCGGGACCTGGAAGGTGCGGAAGGGTCCCAGCGGTGGCGGCTCGCCGGCGGCCAGCCGCCGGCGGATGGCCTGCTCCAGCTCCAGTCCTTCCAGCAGGGGCGACTGGTCGAGCACGAATCCCGCCGAGGCCAACGCCCCGTCCGCGGTCCAGGCCGCAATCTTCCAGAACTGTCGTGGTACCCGGATCCCCCTGTACGGCAGGTCGTCGTCGGCCAGGACCGGTCCGGTGAAGACGCTCAGTCTGGCGTCGTGAAGGTCGGCATGGTTCAGCACATGGTCTTCGAGGCCGCGCCAGAGCTCCTTATCCTGGTTGAAGTCCGCTGCCTGCGGGGCGGCGTTGGGAAAGGCAAACGTGTCCTGGTTGGCTCTCCGGGCGGTTTCCGGGTCTCCCCAAACTGGGTCAAGCCTGCGCACCAGGTGCCCGCGGTCCAGCCTGTTGCTCCGGTACACCTCGGGGCCGGCCTGCTGCTCCCGGGGCACCCTCGGGTCGAAGTGCCAGGTTCCGCTGCGCTCGAGCGGCCGAAGTTCGCTGCCGTTGATGTTGACGCCGACGACGGCGGCCAGCCTGCGGGAGGGCTGAAGCCGCACCGAGAAGTGCGTGTAATTGAGCAGGACAGTCGGGCGCGCCGGGCATGGAAGGTCAAGGGCCGCACGCAGGAAGCCGGGATCGTAGCCTTCGCCCATGGTCTACATGGTGGCATGACCCTGACAATCCGCGCTGGTCCCCCGAACGCCTTGACTCGGGCGGCTACCAAAAACCAGGCCTCAGCACTCCACCACGTTGACGGCGAGGCCGCCCATGGCGGTTTCCTTGTATTTGGAGCTCATGTCCTTGCCGGTCTCGCGCATGGTGATGATGACCTCGTCCAGGGAGACGCGGTGGGTGCCGTCACCCCAGAGCGCCATTTTCGCGGCGTTGATGGCCTTCGCCGCGGCGATCGCGTTCCGCTCGATGCAGGGCACCTGCACCAGGCCCCCGATCGGGTCACAGGTCAGGCCCAGGTTGTGCTCCATCGCGATCTCCGCGGCGTTCTCCACCTGCGCCGGGGACCCGCCCATCACCTCGGCCAGGCCCGCGGCGGCCATCGACGACGCCGACCCGACCTCGCCCTGGCACCCGACCTCCGCACCGGAAATGGACGCCTGCTCCTTGTACAGCACCCCGACCGCGCCGGCCGCGAGCAGGAACCGCACCACCACATCATCCCGGTCGGCCTGGCTGGCCCGGTCCATGCCCGGGGCATAATGCAGCGCGTAGTACAGCACCGCAGGAATGATCCCGGCCGCCCCGTTCGTCGGGGCCGTCACCACCCGCCCGCCCGAGGCGTTCTCCTCGTTCACCGCCAACGCGACCAGGTTCACCCACTCCTGCCAGTACATCGGGTCCCGGCCCTTGTCCTCCTTCAGCAGCCGCTCATGCCAGTCCGGAGCCCGGCGGCGGACCTTCAGCCCGCCCGGCAGCAGCCCCTCCCGCTGCAGGCTGGCCTGCACACAGGCCTCCATCACCGCGTAAATGTGCAGCAGCCCCGCCCGGATCTCCTCCTCGGACCGGGAGGCACGCTCATTGAGAAACATGATCTCGCTGATCGAGAGCCCCTGGGCCCGGCAGTGCTCCAGCAGCTCCACCGCGGTGCGGAACGGCAGCGGCAGCTCCTTCTTGGACTCCTCCAGCTCCTGCTGCGCCGCGTCCTCCTCACCCTCCCGGACAATGAACCCGCCACCGACGGAGAAGAACGTCGCCTTATGGATTTCGTCCCCGGCCGCGTCGGAGACGGTAAACGTCATCCCGTTCGTGTGCCGGGGCAGCACCGTCAACGGCCGCAGCACCATATCCTCCACCCCATACGGCAACGGCACCCCGCCCCCGTCACCCGCGCCCGCCAGGCGCAGCGTCCCGGTCTCCGCGATCGACGCCAGCCGGGACTCCACCTCCTCCGGCAGGATCAGCTCAGGATGAAAGCCCTCCAACCCCAACAGGATCGCCGTCATCGTCCCATGCCCATGCCCCGTCGCGGCCAACGACCCATACAGATCCACCCGCAACGACGCCACCCGCTCCAGCACGCCCGAAGCCCTCAGCTCCTCCGCGAACACCGCAGCAGCCCGCATGGGCCCCACAGTATGCGAACTCGACGGGCCAATCCCGATCGAGAAAAGGTCAAAGACACCAACAGCCATTGCCGGTTCCTAACTTGGTCTTGCTCTGGTCCGGCAGATGGTCCTGCCGGATGTATTGCTCTGGGTCTGCTGACTCCGTGTTGCGCTGGATCCGCTGCTCCGATCGCACTCGGACCCGCTGATCGAACCTGTCGGGACCAACGTTTCGACAAGCTCAACCAGCGGATTCGTCAGAAGTCTCTCTAATCCACGCTACCCCCGTTTGGTCGTGCAGGCTCAGCTGCTGGGTCAGGCAGTGGGGCAGCTGCGCCTGTTACAGCTCGCCGCCGTTCTTGGACGCGTATTCCTCGGCGGAGAGCAGCGGTCCCTCTGACTCGGCAGCAACCTTGAAAAGCCAGCCAGCGCCGTAGGGATCGCTGTTGATCAGCGCGGGGTCGTCGACGACGGCCGGATTGGTTTCGGTGACCTCGCCCGTAACCGGAGAGTACAGGTCCGAAACGGACTTGGTGGACTCCACCTCGCCGCAGGTCTCCCCCGCCGTCACGGTTGAGCCGATCTCAGGCAGGTCGACGTAGACGATGTCGCCGAGGGCGTCAGTAGCCACGGCAGAGATCCCGATAGAAACCACGTTCCCATCCTCCCGGGCAAGCCATTCGTGTTCCTCGGAGTACTGCAGATCAGCGGCAACTTTTGCCATGTGCTTTTTCCTTTTCTCTTGGTGTGAAAATTCTCGTGGGGCTCAATCAGTGGTGCCTGGGGTAAGTGGCGGATGACCGAATTCCTCCGCGTGCTTGGTGGGGAGCACGCTTCCGGAATCCCCTCACCCGTCGATATCCAGTTCAGTTTTTGGGATCCAACAGTCCCCCCGCGACTTCGCCCGTTGGCCTAGTTTTCATAAGCCGCACGCGCGGCAGGCGAACATGCTTCCCACCCCCTGGCGACCGAAGACGCAAAGAACGTCGGAACGCGGTGCGCGGCTGGCGGGCGAGTTGACTCTCGTTCGGTAACTGGAGTGGCTGGGAGGTGAGTTGCCGGGCCCCTTCGGGGCTGGCATCCGGAAGCGTGCGTCTAAGGGAGCGTCACGTCCGCTCAGCGGGCGTCTACGCGACCGAGCACGCGGAGGATGTCAGCCCCGACGGGCGCAAGCCAGCCACCGCCGGCCCCGCACAGAGCTGGTTTCGACAAGCTCAACCAGCAGGGTTCGACGGTTTCGGCAGGCTCAACCAGCGCCGGGCTACTTGGAGCGCTTGTAGAAAGGCAGTGCGACGACTTCGAACGGCTCTGCCTTGCCGCGGAGGTCGATGTCCAGGGGCGTGCCGGGCTCGGTGTACTCGACGTCCACGTAAGCCATGGCCACCGGGTAGCCGAGGCTAGGGCTGGGCTGGCCGGAGGTGACCTCGCCGACGACCTTGCCGTCCTTGAGCACCGGGTAATGTGCGCGTCCGGCGCGGCGGCCGAGGCCCTTGAGGCCTACGAGCTTGCGGCCCGTGCTGGTTCCGGCTCCGGCGTCCTTTTTGGCGGCCAGGGCGGCCTTGCCGACGAAGTCGCCTTCCTTGGACAGTGCGACGACGGGACCCAGGCCGGCAGCGAACGGGTCGCCTTCCAGCGACAGCTCGTTGCCGTACAGCGGCATCCCGGCCTCCAGGCGGAGCGAATCGCGGCAAGCCAGCCCCGCGGGCGTCAGCTCGCCTTCGTCGGCAATGGCGATGACTGCCTGCCAGAGGGCGGCGGCGTCGGCGTTGTCCACGAAGATCTCGAAGCCGTCCTCGCCGGTGTAGCCCGTGCGCGCCAGCAGCAGCTCCTGGCCCGCGCCGGCCACGAGGAACGGGACCTCGACGCCGGCGTAGTACTTCAAACCGGTGACCAGCTCGTGCTGCGCTGCGGGAACGAGGCGAAGGAGGATTTCTTCGGCCTTCGGACCCTGCACAGCGATCAGCGAGGTGTCGACGGAGACATCGTCCACGACGACCTCGAATCCCGCTGCCCGCTCGGCGAGGGCCGCGGCTACCGTGGCCGCGTTGCCGGCGTTGGGCACCACGAGGAACCTGTCGGCACTTTCGGTCCCGGCAGCCTCAGCGCTGGCAGGGCGCCGGTACACGAGGAGGTCGTCGATGATGCCGCCGTCCTCGTTGCACATCAGCGAGTACTTGGCCTTGCCCACTGCCATCGCGGAGATCTTTCCCACCAGGGCGTAATCCAGGAAGGCTGCGGCGCCGGGCCCGGTCACCCAGACTTCACCCATGTGGGAGAGGTCGAAGATGCCGGCGGCGTTGCGGACGGCGTGGTGTTCTGCCAGCTCGGAGGTGTATTTGAGCGGCATCTGCCAGCCACCGAAGTCGGTGAAGGAAGCGCCGAGTTTCTTGTGCTCTTCGTACAGGGCTGTGTACTTTTCAGTCATAAGGTCGGTCCTCAGTTCTCAGCGCCTGCTGTGTTCTCCTCGAACGCCGCCGTGTTTTCCTCGAACGCTTCGAGGGGCGGGCAGGAGCAGATCAGGTTCCGGTCACCCAGAGCACCGTCGATGCGGCCCACGGGGGCAAAGTACTTGTCCTGCTTCAGGGCGTGCACGGGGAAAACGGCCTGCTCGCGGGGATAGGAGCGGTCCCAGTCGGAGCTGATGACGGCGGCCGCGGTGTGCGGGGCATTGCGCAGCGGGCTGTTCTCCACGGTGAAGTCACCGTTGGCCACCTGGTCGATTTCGTGGCGGATGGAGATCATGGCCTCGATGAACCGGTCGATCTCGGCCAGGTCCTCGGACTCGGTCGGCTCCACCATCAGGGTCCCGGCCACCGGGAACGCCAGGGTGGGGGCGTGGAAACCATAGTCGATCAGGCGCTTGGCCACGTCCTCGGCCGTGACGCCGGTCCTGGCGGTGAGTTCGCGCAGGTCCAGGATGCATTCGTGCGCGACGACGCCGCCCTCACCGGTGTACAGCACCGGGAAGAACTCATTGAGCTGCGCGGCCACGTAGTTGGCGGCGAGCAGCGCGGACTTGGTGGCTTCGGTCAGGCCGTCGCCGCCCATGAGCTTCACGTATGCCCAGGAGATCGGCAGGACACCGGCGGAGCCGTAGCGCGAGGCCGAGATCGGCACGTCATCGCCTTCGGTCCAGGACGCGGCGTTGCCGGGCATGAACGGCGCCAGGTGGGCCTTGGCCGCGACCGGGCCAACGCCGGGTCCGCCGCCGCCGTGCGGGATGCAGAAGGTCTTGTGCAGGTTCAGGTGGGACACATCCCCGCCGAACTTGCCCGGCTGCGCCAGCCCGACCAGGGCGTTCAGGTTCGCACCGTCAACGTAGACCTGGCCCCCGGCGGCATGAACTGCGTCGCAGACCTCGCGGACGTCGGCGTCGTACACCCCGTGGGTGGAGGGGTAGGTGATCATGATGCAGGACAGCGCGTCCTTGTTGGCCTCGATCTTGGCGTACAGGTCCGCGTGGTCGATGGTGCCGTCGGCGGCGGTGGCCACCACGACGACCTTCATCCCGGCCAGCACGGCGGAGGCAGCGTTCGTGCCGTGCGCCGAGGCAGGGATCAGGCAGATGTTCCGCTGCCCCTCCCCGCGGGAGCGGTGGTAGCCGCGGATCGCCAGCAGGCCCGCCAGTTCGCCCTGGGAGCCGGCGTTGGGCTGGATGGAGACCTGGTCGTAGCCGGTGATCTCGGTCAGCTGCGCCTCCAGGTCCGCGATCAGCTCACGCCAGCCCTCGGTCTGGGAATCCGGCGCGAACGGGTGGATCGAGGCGAACTCCGGCCACGAGATCGCTTCCATCTCGGCGGTAGCGTTCAGCTTCATCGTGCACGAGCCCAGCGGAATCATGGTGCGGTCCAGCGCCAGATCCCGGTCCGAAAGCCTGCGGATGTAGCGCAGCAGCTGCGTCTCGGAGCGGTGCGTGTTGAACACCGGGTGCTGCAGGTATGCGGAGGAACGTTCAACGGCGGCGTCAAGAGCGAAACTGCCCGAGGCTCCCACTGCCGTGGCGCCGAAGGCGGCCAGAACGTCCGCCACGATGGCCGGCGTCGTAGTTTCGTCGGTGGAGATGCCGACGGTGTCGGCGTCAATCACACGGAGGTTGATGCCCTTCTCTTCCGCTGCGGCGATGATGCCGGCGGCCTTGCCCGGAACGGACACGGTCACGGTGTCGAAGAAGCTGGTGTGCAGGACCTCGAGCCCGGCCGCCTTGAGTGAGGCCGCGAGAATCTTGGCGTGGCTGTGCGCGGTCTCGGCGATCGCCTTTAGGCCCTCCGGTCCGTGGTAGACGGCGTACATCGAGGCGACGATGGCCAGCAGCGCCTGAGCGGTGCAGATGTTGGAGGTCGCCTTTTCACGGCGGATGTGCTGCTCGCGGGTCTGCAGTGCGAGGCGGTACGCCGGTACTCCGGCAGAGTCCTTGGAGACGCCCACCAGGCGGCCGGGCAGGGAGCGCTCAAGGCCCTTCTGCACGGCCATGTAGGCGGCGTGGGGTCCGCCGTAGAACAGCGGCACACCCAGGCGCTGCGCGGAGCCGACGGCGATGTCCGCGCCCTGCTCGCCGGGAGGGGTGATGAGGGTCAGTGCCAGCAGATCAGCGGAGACCGTGACCAGCGCGCCACGTTCCTTGGCGGCGGCAATGATGCCGGAGTGGTCGAACACCCGGCCGGACACGCCGGGCTGCTGGAGCACGACGCCGTTGATGTTGCCGTCGGGCAATCCCTTGGACAGATCCGCGACCTCCACCTCGAAGCCGAGCGCCTCGGCGCGGCCCTTGACGATGGCAATGGTCTGCGGCAGGCAGTCCGCGTCCAGGACAGTCTTGCCGTCGCGGGCCTGCTTGTTCTTGTTGGCCCGCCGCATCAGCAGCACGGCTTCAGCCACGGCGGTGGCTTCATCCAGCAGCGAGGCGTTGGCGATCGGCAGGCCGACGAGGTCCTGGACCATGGTCTGGAAGTTCAGCAGCGCCTCAAGGCGGCCCTGGGAAATTTCGGGCTGGTAGGGCGTGTACGCCGTGTACCAGGCGGGGGACTCCAGGATGTTGCGGCGGATCACCGGCGGCGTCACTGTGTCGTAGTAGCCCTGGCCGATCATCTGCACAGCGGTCTTGTTCTTGGCGGCCAGCTTCCGAAGTTCGGCGAGCGCTTCAACCTCGCTCAACGCAGCAGAGAGTTCCAGAGCAGTGTCCTGCCGGATGTCCTTGGGAACGGCGGTATCAACCAGGGCATTAACGGTGTCGAAGCCGACAGCCTTGAGCATGGTGTCAACGTCGGCTGCACGGCGGGCTCCGATATGCCGGTCAACGAAGGAGGCGGAGGCTGAATGTACGGTCAAAGGAACTCCATTACTCAGGCGGCGCAGGGTACGCCACAGTGATTCGGGTTCCTCCCCGCTCTGTATTGGACCTGAGAGTTTCCGCGGCGCGCACATCGTTCGCAGCTCCGCTTGCACCGTCGGTGAGCACAGCGTGTCCTGAGTTGTCCGGTGCTCCCGGGGCTCATGGCGGACAGCTTGCTACTTTCCAGAGTTGCCTCGCCGCGGCGGTACATGGGCCTGTGAGATTCCTGGGGAGGGTTTGCTCCTACGGCGCCTGCTTGTACCTACTTGCAGGACTCTCCCGCCGCAGATCAAAGGCATATTCAGTTAGCGGTGGCATCAGCCACACCGGCTATTCTCCTACGTCCCGGACCCGTCCGCAAACTGCAACGGCGGCGTCCGGGCCCCACCTGCCGGGCCCCGCGCAGCGAAGGATTTCGCCCCTGAGCAGGCATCCCTCAGCCCCGGAGCCGCGCCAGCGCGGACAGCAGGCTTTCGACGTCGGCAGCCGTCTCCGCAGCCGTCGCGGCGGGACCGATCGAGAGCATTGCATTGAAGTACAGGCCGTCCCCCATATATAGGACCGCCTTGGCAAGGTCCGGACCCACGTCCTTGGCGATCTCATCCAGCCAGCGCTGCTGGATGCGGGCGAACCGGCGCCGGGTCTCCTCATGGGCGACCTCCGCCAGACGCGTGCTGGCCACGATGGCGCGGTCCAACGGGGTGTCAGCCCAGACGGAGGACTTGATGAAGTAAGCCGCCGCCCCTTCAGGCGCGGTGGACATGGCCTGCGCATCGGCTTCGGCATACTCATCCAGGCGGTCCAGGAGGACGCCGATCAGCGCTTCCTTGTTCGGGAAATGGTAGAGCAGCCCGCCCTTGGAAACACCCGCGCGCCCGGCGACGGCGTCCAGAGTGGCGGCGCGTTCTCCAACTTCGATGAGAAGGGCCTCAAAGGCGTCGAGGACGGCGCTGCGGGCTACGGGTTTTCTTGCCATGGCTCCAATCATGCCCGTTGAAGGAAGTGTGGCTGTAACTATACCGTCCAGACGGTATAGTTATAGTCATGACGACGTCGATAAAGTTCCGGCAGCGCCAGCCCGCCGGCGAAGGAATGAGGCAGCTTCCGCACCGCACGGCCCGGGGGCCCAAAGGCGGAGTGCGCGACTGGCTTGCCCTGGGCCTGCTGATGTTCCCCGTCCTGCTCGTGGCCGTGGACAACACCGCCCTGACGTTTGCCCTCCCGGCGATTGCCCGCAGCCTCGACCCCTCCGGCGTGCAGCTCCTGTGGATTGTGGATGCTTACGCGCTTGTCCTTGCAGGGCTGCTGGTGGCGATGGGAAGCCTGGGCGACAGGATCGGGCGCCGGCGGCTGCTCCTCATCGGCACAACGGGGTTCACGGCAGTCTCGGCTGCCACCGCGTTCGCCCCGAGTGCCGAGTGGTTGATTGCCGGACGTGCCGGACTGGGCCTCTTTGGCGCCATGCTGATGCCGTCCACGCTCTCACTGATCCGCAATATCTTCCCGGACCCCAACCGCCGGCGGCTGGCCGTTGCCATCTGGGCGGCGGGCTTCTCGGGCGGAGCCGCCCTTGGCCCCATTTTCGGCGGATGGCTGGTGGAGCACTTCTGGTGGGGTGCCGTGCTGCTGGTTGCCGTTCCGATTATGGTGCCGCTGCTGCTGTTCGGCCCCTTCTTCATCCCGGAATCCAGGGATCCGAACCCCGGCCGCCCCGATACCCTCAGCATCCTGCTTTCGATGCTGACGATGGTGCCGGCCGTCTACGGGATCAAGGAGCTTGCAACAGAGGGCCCCGGAACGGCGCCGCTCGCCATCATTGCGTTTGGCACACTCATGGGCTGGGCTTTTGTCCGGCGGCAGCAGCGCCTGGCATCTCCCCTGCTGGACCTGTCGCTTTTCAGGAACCCCGTCTTCAGCACTGCCATCACCGCCAACGTCCTGGCACTGTTCTCCTATAACGGCTTCATCCTGTTTTTGGCCCAGCACCTGCAGCTACTGGAGGGCATGTCCCCTTCGGCATCGGGAACCGCCATGCTTCCCGCCCTTGCCGCGATGGTGATGGCCGGGCTGCTCGTGGTGCCGCTGGTGCGGAAGGTGCGCCCCGGGTTCGTGGTGGCCGGCGGCCTGTCGCTCAGCGCCGCGGGCTACGGGCTCGTGACCCTCGGCGACCATTCCTCCGGCCCCGGGCTGCTGCTGGGCGCGCTGCTCCTGCTGGCCGTGGGCGTGGGCGCGGCCGAGACCATCTCCAACGACCTGATCCTCGGGGCTGTCCCCCCGGCCAGGTCGGGGGCCGCCGCAGCGATCTCCGAGACGGGCTATGAGGTGGGCTCCCTGCTCGGGACAGCGGTCCTGGGGTCCATCCTCACCGCCTCGTACCAGGGGCAGCTGGTGCTGCCTGCAGCTGTAACGGCGGCAGCACCGGCCGAAGCCCTGGCCGGGACGCGGGAAACGCTCGCGGGAGCGGTCGAGCTGGCCGGGACACTGCCCGCCCCGCTGGCCGAAGCTCTCGCAGCGGCTGCCCGCGCGGCGTTCGACTCAGGCGTCCACATCACTGCGGCGATTGCACTGGTACTGATGGCCGCAGCGGCCGTCCTGTCCGCCGTCGTTCTGCGCAGGGTGCCGCGGGCGCGGTGAGCAGCCCCAACGGTGGCCGTCCCGGCGGACGCGCTGGCACAAAAACAGCCCCGGAACTGGTTCCGGGGCTGTTTTGCTCTGTGGCCGAGGGCCGCAGCAGGTGGAGCTACTTGTCGTCAGGCTGCGTGACGCTGGCGGTGGGCTTCATGTTCTCGGCGCTCAGCATCCAGGCGAACTGCTCCAGCTTCTCAATGAAGGTGTGGAGCAGGTCGGCGGTGGTGGGATCTTCCTCATCCACCTCGTCATGGACCTTGCGCATGGTCCCCACGGCGGCTTCCAAGGCAGCAACAATCCGGACGGCCGCATCCTTGGTGCTGATGAGGCCTTCGGGGAACTGGGCCAGGCTGGTGGACTTGGCCACCGTTTCGCTGCGGCCGTCAGGAAGGGCATGGAGCGCCCGCATCCGCTCCGCGGTGTCGTCAGCGAAGGCCCTGGCTGCGTCGACGATCTCGTCAAGCTGCAGGTGGAGGTCCCGGAAGTTGGTCCCCACGATGTTCCAGTGCGCCTGCTTGCCCTGGAGATGCAACTCGATCAGGTCCGCGAGCACGGCCTGCATGTTGTTGGTCAGGGTCGGTGAAGCTTTCATTCGTCCTCCTCGATTGGTCCAGCAGTTCTGACGCTACCGCAGCCCGCAACCGGGGCGGCAGGAGCGAAGCCCAATTTCACAATCAGCTTACTTATTATTTCTAGTCATAAATGATCAGCATTCAAATAAGCCTTGCCAGTACCGACTGCAGTGTGCATACTAAATGAACGTCATTCATTTAGTGACGGTCGTCTCAATGGAGTAATCATCATGATTGAAATCACCAGGCTCATTGCCCCCGACTCCCCCACCGGGACAGCGCCGTCCACGCGGCCGGCCCTGCGGACCGGGGTTATCCAGCACCGCTGGCAAAGCAACGCCGCAGCCGCCCGCGCCGAACTGAACGACGGCATCGAACACGCCGCCCCCTTAGGCGAGCTGGCACCGCTGGTCGAGGTGAACGCATGAGCACCTGGCGCATGCCGGCCGAAACGGCGCCGCAGGAGCGGCTCTGGATGGCGTTTCCCACCGGCGGCTACACCTTGGGCGAGACGGCAGAAGAGGCGCACACTGCGCGTTCAGTGTGGGCCGCCGTCGCAAACGCTGCCGTTGAATTTGAGCCGGTTACGGTAATGGTGGCCCCCGACGACGTCGAGACAGCCAGGCGCTACCTGGCGCCCGCCGTCGAGGTGCTTGCAGCGGAACTGAACGATGCCTGGATGCGGGACATCGGCCCGACTTTCGTGCTGGACGGCCGCGGCACGCTGGGCGCGGTGGACTGGGTCTTCAACGGCTGGGGCGCGCAGGAGTGGGCCCGCTGGGATAAGGATGCCCTCATCGCAGCCGAGGTGACGGGACGCGCAGGCGCAGATCACCTGGTGTCCGGGCTGGTGAACGAAGGCGGCGGCATTCAGGTGGACGGCGAGGGCACTGTGCTGGTGACCGAAACCGTCCAGCTCGATCCCGGACGCAATCCCGGCCTGGGCAAGGCCGACATTGAAGCGGAGCTGGCCCGGACTCTCGGCGCTACCCACGTGATCTGGCTGCCCCGTGGCCTGACGCGTGACTCAGAAAAGTTCGGCACCCGGGGTCATGTGGACCTCGTTGCCGCCATCCCTTCTCCCGGCACGCTCCTAGTCCATGCTCAGCAGAACCCAGCGCACCCTGACTACGACCTCAGCCGGGAGCTCATCAGTTTCCTGTCCTCCACCCGGGATGCCGCCGGACGGGAATGGAACATCATCGAGGTTCCCGCCCCCGAGACGCTGACAGACCCCGAGGGCTTCGTGGACTACAGCTACATCAACCACGTTGTGGTGAACGGCGGAGTCCTTGCCTGCACGTTCTCCGACCCCAATGACGAGAAAGCCCTGCGCATTCTCGCCGACGCCTATCCCGGCCGCCGTGTGGTGGGCATTGACGCGCGCGAGCTCTTCGCCCGCGGCGGGGGAATCCACTGCATCACCCAGCAGCAGCCCGCTGCCCCCTGGTCCGGGCTGCATCCCAGAAAGGGTACGTCATGAGCCAAACCACCCGCCCAACCACCGCGCCGGCCGGAAGCGCCGCCGGCACAGCCAGTCCCTCACACAGCATTACCACCAAGGGACTGAAGGGCGGGCAGCTGGGTCTCCTCGCCGTCGTCGTTCTTGGTATTTCGACGATTGCGCCGGCGTACACGCTGACCAGCGCCCTCGGTCCCACCGTCGCCGAGGCAGGGCTGCAGCTTCCGGTCATTTTCCTCATCGGCTTCATCCCGATGATCCTGGTGTCCCTTGCCTACCGGGAGCTGAACACCGATTCGCCTGACAGCGGCACCACCTTCACGTGGGTGACCAAGGCCTTCGGCCCCTGGGTCGGCTGGATGGGCGGCTGGGGCCTGCTGGCCGCCAACATCATCGTGCTGTCCAACCTGGCGGCTGTGGCCGTGGACTTCTTCTATCTCTTCCTCGCACAGCTGACAGGCACTCCCGAACTGGCCGATCTCGCCGCCAACAAGCTCCTCAACGTGGCAACCTGCTTCGTTTTTGTGGCGCTGGCGGTCTGGGTGAGCTACCGCGGGCTGCACAGCACAAAGATCGTGCAGTACGGCCTGGTGGGCTTCCAGCTGCTTGTGCTGGCACTGTTCGTGGGCCTCGCCTTTGCGAACTGGTCCTCGTCCGAAACCTCCATCCCGTTCAGCTGGGAGTGGTTCGATGTAACCAAAATCGAGACGTTCGGCCAGATAGCGGCCGGCATCTCGCTGTCCATCTTCGTGTACTGGGGCTGGGACGTGTGCCTCACCGTGAACGAGGAAACCTCCAACGGCAAGAAAACCGCCGGCCTCGCAGGCACCGTGACCGCCGTCGTCGTCCTTGGCATCTATCTCCTGATCACCATCGCCACCATGATGTTCGCCGGCGTCGGCACCACGGGGATCGGCCTCAACAACGAGGAAAATCACGCCAACATCTTCACGGCGCTGGCTTCGCCCATCATGGGTCCGTTCGCCATCCTGATGTCACTGGCAGTCCTGTCCAGCTCGGCGGCCTCGCTCCAGTCCACGTTCACGTCGCCGTCACGCAGCCTGCTGGCGATGGCGCACTACGGCGCACTGCCACAGCCCTTCAGCCGCATGAGCGGGAAGTTCGCGACGCCGGGCTTCGCCATCATCGCCTCCGGCCTCCTTTCGGCCGGGTTCTACGCCGTGATGCATGTTGTCAGCGAGAACGTCCTCAATGACACTATCCTCGCCCTGGGCCTCATGATCTGTTTCTACTACGGGCTGACGGCTTTCGCGTGCGTCTGGTACTTCCGCAGCACCCTCTTCAGCAGCGTCCGCAACTTCCTGCTGCGGCTGGTTTGCCCCCTGCTGGGCGGCCTGGGCCTCCTGGTGGTCTTCCTGCAGACGGCCGCGGACAGCTGGGCTCCGGAATTCGGCAGCGGTTCGGAAATCTTCGGTGTGGGCCTGGTGTTCGTGCTCGGCGTCGGCATCCTGGCACTGGGCGCTGTGTTCATGCTGGTGATGTCGCGTCTGCGGCCCGGGTTCTTCCGTGGTGAGACGATCCGTAAGGACACTCCTGCGCTGGTGGTTCCCGAGTAGGCGTTACCGCGCGCCTTACTGCACGTGTTTCGCACGACGCAGGCAAAGCGGCGCCCCGCCTCCTCCCTGGAGCGGGGCGCCGCTTGTTTAAGTGGCTTTGCTGGCCGTCACCAATGGTGGGCGACGTCGATCACGAGCCTGGAGCCGTTGCCGGGACCGGCAAGGGTAAAGACCTTGAAGGGAAGCCGGGCGCGGACGCCGAGTCCCAGCGTGGTGTAACCCTCGAAGCTGCCCGCCCAGGCAACCTGCCGGAACGTCTGGTACTTCGAAACGTTGGTCACCTCGGAGCGGTTGGCCGGCACGAAGGTGGCCTTGCCCGTGGCGCTGTCATAGCTGGGCGAGTGGGCGGTGACCTGCAGGAATGCACCGCCCCTCAGCTTGATGGGAAGTCCGGAGCCGTCCTGTACAACCTTCGAGACGTAGCGGACGTTGTAGCCGGTTGCCTTGCCCTTGACGTCGATGACCAGGCGGTCGAAGCAGTAGTGCTGCCCCGAGCGCACATTGGTTACCGATGCGGCGCTCATGGTCTGGTTGGCCTTGGCCAGCGAGCCCCAGACCAAACCGCAGTAGGAAGTGGTTGCGGAGGCGGACCCCGGAACCAGCAGGCCCAGCCCGAGAGCCACAATGATGGCTGTCAGCCAGGCGCTTAGTTTTTTCATGTAGCACCCCTTTCGGGTGTGAGTGATTGGATAACTCCAGCGTAGGAGCGCCAAAAGCCCGAGACGAGGGATGTTTCCGGTTCTTCGTGCAACCGTTAAACCGCCGGGAAACCGATCACGGGACCGTAATTCCGGGGCGGTTTTTGGGGACGTCGAGAGGCGTTCGTAGCCCTTTCTCTACATCGCTGTTACCGCCGGTAACGGCCAATATCGCGGCGGTACGGCTCAAACGCACTGCGGGCACAGAAAAGCGAGACGCCGGCGTCCCTGTCGGGTTGCGGGCGTCTCGCTTTGCCGTGCTACTGGGGCGCGCCGCAAGATGGGCGCAGGGCCTCCGCCCGGGGCTGTATCAGCCTTCGCAGTCGCGGCAGTACTTCATGCCGTTCTTTTCACGCGCGACCTGGGACCGGTGGCGCACCAGAAAGCAGGAGGAGCAGGTAAATTCGTCGGACTGCTCCGGAACAACAATGACCGTCAGTTCTTCGTTGGAGAGATCCGCTCCCGGAAGGTCGATGCCCTCGGCCGTATCGTTCTCATCCACGTCAATAACCGCGGTCTGCGCGCCGCCGCCGCGGGACGCCTGAAGGGCCTCCAACGATTCGGAGGGATTCTCTTCTTCTGTCTTGCGTGGGGCGTCGTAATCGGTAGCCATAACGTGTTCACTTTCGTTGCTGCGCAGCGCCATTTCAGGCACCTCAGTGAAGCAGTTTAGGTCATAGGGCGCAAAAGGGAAGACTAGTGTGGCCAAGCCGACAATCCGGGCCCCGTCGGGCTGATCCGCCCGGGGGCTGGCGGCTCGCCGTCGTCCGTTTTAGCCTGAACGAAAAGTCCACTTTTCTCGGGCAGGGAGGCACCTCATGGCAACCAGACTCAACCGCAAGGCCCTCGACAACGCCCGAGCACTGGTGAAAAAGGGAAAGGTCGAGCGGGACATCCGCGACGACTGGAGCGAACACGCCCCCTCGACCGACGAGGAAAACTCGTTCATCGACAAGCAGGGCTTTGAGGAGTTCTCGAAGTGGCACCTCGGCATTGACCGGGAACAGTCGGACGGCACCAAGGGCAGCGTCAGTTTCCCGTTCGGTGACTTCAAGAAAGTGCACCGCTGCGCCATCATTTCGCTGGAAAGCCGTGCAGCGCAGTACGACCACGAGGATATCGCCAAGGCGGCTAAGGACCTGCTGGAGCAGATCGACGGCGACTAAGGCCCTCCGTGGTTCAGCCGCTTCCGGCGGGTGAGCCACTTGCTCCGGGGCCGGCCGCATCTGCAGCCGGCCCCGGACGCTTCGGTCAGCGCAGGTCGAACCGGTCGAGCTCCATGACCTTCGCCCAGGCCGCCACGAAGTCGTTGACGAATTTCTCCCTGGCGTCCTCACTCGCGTAGACCTCCGCAAGCGCGCGGAGCTGCGAGTTGGAGCCGACGACCAGGTCAACGGGGGTGGCGGTCCACTTCAGCTCGCCGGTGGCGACGTCGCTGATCTCGTAGACGTTCTCCTCCGCCTCCGATGCCTTCCACCGGGTGCCCGGGGAGAGCAGGTTGACGAAGAAGTCGTTCGTCAGGACCTGGGGCCTGTCGGTGAGGACGCCGTGGGCGGAACCGCCGACGTTGGCGCCCAGTGCACGCATGCCACCGATAAGCACCGTCAGCTCCGGCGCGGAGAGGTCCAGCAGGTAGGCCTTGTCGAGCAGGAGGGTCTCGGGCTGGAGCTTCTCGCCGGGGCGGACGTAGTTGCGGAACCCGTCCGCCCGGGGCTGCAGGTACTGGATCGCCTCGACGTCGGTCTCGTCTTGGGAGGCGTCGGTCCGGCCCGGAGTGAAGGGCACCGTGACGGCGAAGCCGGCGTCCCTCGCGGCCTTCTCTACGGCCGCGCAGCCGCCGAGGACGATCAGGTCCGCCAGCGAGACCTTCTTGCCACCGTTCTGGCCGCTGTTGAACTGTTGCTGCACCGCCTCGACCGCCTGCAGCGCAGCCGCCAGCCGCTCGGGCTCGTTGACCTCCCAGCCGCGCTGGGGCTCCAGTCGGATGCGCGCGCCGTTGGCGCCGCCGCGCTTGTCGGTCTTGCGGAAGGTGGAAGCCGAGGCCCACGCCGTGGTGACGAGCTGGGAGACGGAGAGGCCTGAGTCCAGGAGCTGGGATTTGAGCGCGGCGATGTCCTGCTGGTCGATCAGCCCGTGGTCCACGGCCGGTACGGGGTCCTGCCAGAGCTGCGGCTCCGGGACCCAGGGGCCGAGCATGTGCGGGCCCACCGGACCCATGTCACGGTGCAGCAGCTTGTACCAGGCCTTGGCGAATGCCAGCGCGAACTCGTCCGGGTTCTCCAGGAAGCGTCGCCCGATTTTCTCGTAGATCGGGTCGAAGCGCAGGGACAGGTCGGTCGTGAGCATGGTCGGGCGGTGCTTCTTCTCCGGGTCGTGCGCGTCCGGGATGATCTCCGGGGCATCCTTGGCGACCCACTGGTGAGCACCGGCCGGGCTCTTGGTGAGCTCCCACTCGTACTCGAACAGAATCTCCAGGAAGCGGTTGCTCCACTCCGTCGGCCGATCGGTCCAGGTGACCTCGAGCCCGGAGGTGATCGTGTCGCCGGCCTTGCCGCTGCCATAGGTGCTGAGCCAGCCCAGGCCCTGCGCCTCGAGGTCGGCAGCCTCCGGCTCGGGGCCGACGTGCGCGTCGGCGTCACCGGCGCCGTGGGTCTTGCCGAAGGTGTGGCCGCCGGCGATCAGGGCGAAGGTCTCCTCGTCGTTCATCGCCATCCGTTTGAAGGTCTCGCGAATGAACGACGCAGCGAGCTTGGGATCCGGGTTGCCCATCGGGCCCTCGGGGTTGACGTAGATCAGGCCCATCTCGGTGGAGCCGACCTCCTCCGCCATGGAGCCCTCGCCGATGTAGCGCTCGTCGCCCAGCCAGGTGTCCTCCGGTCCCCAGAAGATCTGCTCGGGCTCCCACACGTCCTCACGGCCGAAGGCGAACCCAAAGGTCTTGAAGCCCATGGACTCCAGGGCGACGTTGCCCGCGAGGACCAGCAGGTCCGCCCACGAGATCTTCTGGCCGTACTTCTGCTTCACCGGCCACAGCAGCCGGCGGGCCTTGTCCAGGTTGGCGTTGTCCGGCCAGCTGTTCAGCGGGGCGAAGCGCTGGCTGCCTTCACCCGCGCCGCCGCGGCCGTCGTGGACCCGGTAGGTGCCGGCAGCGTGCCAGCTCAGCCGGATCATCAGGCCGCCATAGTGCCCGAAGTCCGCCGGCCACCAGTCCTGCGACGTGGTCAGGACCTTGATAATGTCCTGCTTCAGCGCCTCGACGTCGAGCTTCTGGAACTCCTCCCGGTAGCTGAAGCCGGGGGCGAGCGGGTTGCCTGCCGGATGGTTCGCATGGAGCACCGAGAGGTCGATCTGGTTCGGCCACCAGTCCGCGTTCGTCCGGGGCCGGTGGGCCTTGGGCTGCGGCGAGTCGATCGCCGGGTTCTCGCTCTCGCTGCCGTGCGAGGTCACGCTGTCATGGGCGACCGGACACCCACCCTCAACCTTGCGGTCCAGACCTTGGGCGCTTCCCGGAGTGGGGACAGGGGGATGGTCCTGGCGATCGGTCATGTGCTTCCTTCCATAGGCCGAGGCCGCGGTCGGACTCGGGCAGCCGGTCTAACCCTCCTATCTGACCATGAGCGGACGGCGCGAGGACAGCCCCCTCCGCTTCGCAGACCCGTTTGCGGTAACTCCTCGAATCTCCCTGCGGCCCGTCCTACGATGGAGGGACATCGTCGTCGTGAACCTCTCGGTTGGCGTTTTAAGGTGTTCGTCTCCGCCATGGAGGTCCCCTACCATGCGTCTTCATCCATCTCTCGTGCAGAGCCTGGGCCGGCAAGCAGCCAGGGATCCGGAGGACTGGGAGCAGACCTTCAGACAGATGGCCCTTTTCGACCTTGCCGAGGACATGAAGCTCGGTTTCCTCCTCGCGTACTACCGGAATTTCGCCATTCCATCCGGTTCAGACACTCTTGTCACAAACGGGGAAATCCCTGCCCGTCCCTTGAAGCGTTCCTTTGACACTGCCATCGTCATCTATGAACTCATCGCAAACGGACTGGATTCCGGGCGCGGCCGGCAGATGACAGCTTTGCTGAACCGCGTTCACCGCCACGTTCCCGGCAGCGATGAAGATTACCTGTATGTCCTGATGACGCTCCTGGTTGTCCCCATGCGGTGGACTCAACGCCACGGCTGGCGGAAACCCACCCAGACCGAAAGAGACGCCGCAATCCGTTTTTTCACGGAACTGGGCTCCAGGATGCACATCTCCAACATCCCTGCCACCTTCGATGAGGCCGAGGTCTTCTTCGACGACTACGAAAGCCGGAGAGTCGGCCCCAGCCCGGCGGGCCGGGCACTCATGAAGGCAACGGTAGAGGTGTTTCAAAGCATGCAGCCGCGGGTGCTCCACCCGCTGACAAGGCTCATGATCGGCACAATGCTCGACGACGCGCGGCTCACCGAAGCGCTCGGACTCCCCCGGAGCACATGGTGGTCACGGGTCGTGCTTGATGCCGGATTGGCAGTTCGCAACGAGATCCGTCGCCATACTCCCTTGCGCGCAGAACCAAGCTTCAGGTCCGGTCAGCCGCTTACCCCGGTTTATCCCCACGGCTATCAGCTGGCCGACGTCGGCCCGCTCAATGTCATGAGCGCGAGACACCGGAGCAATTGAGTCCAGGGGCCTAAAGTGCAAAAGGCCCCGAACTGCGGAAGTAAAACCGCACTTCAGGGCCTTCTCGGAGCCCCCTGTCGGATTCGAACCGACGACCCCCGCTTTACAAGAGCGGTGCTCTGGCCAACTGAGCTAAGGAGGCACACCCGTCAGGGTGGGCGCCATGTGGCGCTAGTCAAGATTAGCCCAAGGACTGCCCGCAGGTAAAAACGGCGGCGGCCCGCCTCCCGGTCCGATCCGGGGTGCGGGCCGCCGCCGCTGAAGCTGCTGCATAGGCTGCCCCTAAGGCTGCTGCAGGACTAGGCCTTGGCCTTGATGGCCGCGTCGAGGAAGGCCGGGAATTCGGTCTGTGCACTGTCTCCCTTGCCCCACTGCTTGCCGTCCACGAGGACGGTCGGGGTGCCGGCGACGCCAATGGCAGCCGCTTCCTGGGTGGTGTACTTCACCCAGGGACGGTAGCGCTTTTCTTCGATGCAGGTGTCGATGCTCTTGGCGCCGATGTCCGTGGCGAGCTTCTTCAGCTCGTCGTCGGAGAGTCCGGGGCCGCCTTCGGCCGGCTGGTTGGCGAACAGGGTATCCACAAACTCCGCGTACTTCTCGGGGGACTCATTTACGACGCAGGCGGCGGCGTTGGCTGCACGGGAGGAGTAGTTGGTGGTGGAACGGCTGTCCAGGAAGCCCAGAGCGCGGTACTCCACGGTGATCTTGCCTTCGTCGCGGAGGGACGTAAGGGTCTCGTTGAACTGCGCCTCGAAGTTCTTGCAGGCGGGGCAGATGAAGTCGATGTAGAGGACAACCTTGACCGGCTTGCCGGCCTCAGCTTCCGCGCCGGGCGCCGCGATGGTCGCAGGCGCCGACGCCGCGGGCTCTGGCAGGTCTGCCACGTTCACCGTCGCGGACTCGGTCTTGGCCACCTCGGTGCCCTTCAGCAGGGTGACGCCGCCGTGGACGTTTCCGTTGGCCGGCGTGGGGCCCTGGTCCGCCACCGGGGCGTTGTTCTGCAGGCTCGTGCTGACGACGAGGCCCACCACAACGAGGATGGCCACCACCGCGGCCACGATTCCCCAGCCGATCAGCAACTTGTTCCGCTTGTCCTTCTTCTGCTGCGCTTCACGGATCTGGCGGGCTTTGTCGCGGGCCTCTGCTGTGCGCTCAGCTTTGGACTTGCGGGCTTCGTTTGCGGGGCTCATTAGTTCCTCGTGTCGATCGGACAGGTGCGGACCACCAGGGGCAACTCTCCCAGTTTAGGGGGAAAGCCCGGAGCTTGCGCCTTCAAGTATTCCTTCAGTCTGCCCAACGGATGAATAGCACGTAAGATTCCGGCCCGTTAGGGTTGACAGAGATCCACAAGCAACCCCAGGGGGCGCAATGCAACGACCTGAACGCGACAAACCGGAGACAAATGCGGAGGGCGGGGCTGGGTCCGAAAGCAACTCACCCGCCACGCTGTATGACTTCATGGTGGTGTCCAACCGCCTGCCGGTGGACCGCTGCGCTCCCGGGGAGCAGGGCGACGACGGCTCCGGCTGGCGCCGTTCCCCCGGCGGCCTGGTGACCGCACTGGCACCCATGATGACCAAGACCGACGGTGCCTGGGTGGGCTGGCACGGTGCCCCCGACGAAACGGTGAAACCGTTCAGCCACGGCAGCATGGACCTGGTCCCGGTGCAGCTGAGCACCGATGACGTTGAGCTGTATTACGAAGGCTTTTCCAACGCCACGCTCTGGCCGCTGTACCACGACGTCATCGCCCCGCCGGAGTTCCACAGGACCTGGTGGGATTCTTACCGCAAGGTCAACAGAAGGTTCGCCGACGCCGTCGTCCGCCATGCCGACCACGGCGCTACGGTGTGGGTGCAGGACTACCAGCTCCAGCTCGTGCCGCGGATGCTGCGCGAGGCGCGTCCGGACCTGCGGATCGGCTTCTTCAACCACATCCCGTTCCCGCCGCCGGAAATCTTCGCCCAGCTCCCCTGGCGCCAGGCGATTATTGACGGCCTGCTGGGCGCCGACCTCGTGGGCTTCCAGCGCAGCAGCGACGCCGGTAACTTCATGCGCTCGGCACGGCGCTTCCTCGGCGCGAGCGTCAAGCAGCAACAGGTCCATGTCAGGGGCCAGAACGGCGACATGACGCACATCGCCCGCGCCCAGTCCTTCCCGATCTCCATTGACGTCCGGCAGATCACCGAGCTCGCCAACAACCCTGACATCATCGAGAGGTCGCGCCAGATCCGGCAGGACCTCGGCAACCCCAAGACCATCCTGCTGGGCGTTGACCGGCTCGACTACACGAAGGGCATCCGGCACCGGCTCAAGGCCTTCGAGGAGCTCCTCAACGAGGGAAAGCTCACTGTTGGCGACGCAACACTGATCCAGGTAGCCAGCCCCAGCCGCGAGCGCGTGGAACAGTACCGCCTCCTCCGGGAAGAGGTGGAAGGCACTGTCGGCCACATCAACGGGACCTACGACACCCTTGAAAACACCGCCGTAAGGTACCTGCACCACAGCTACCCCATCGAGGAAATGGTGGCGCTCTACCTGGCCGCCGACGTCATGCTCGTCACCGCGCTCCGGGACGGCATGAACCTCGTGGCCAAGGAATACGTCACGGCCCGGACGAACAACGACGGCGCCCTGGTCCTCAGCGAATTCGCAGGGGCGGCCGACCAGCTCAAGCAGGCTCTGCTGATGAATCCGCACGACATCGACGGGCTCAAAGACGCGGTGATGCGGGCCGTCAACATGTCCCCCCGGGAATCGGCGCGCCGCATGCGCGCCATGCGCAAGCAGATCCTGGACCACGACGTCGACCACTGGTCCGCCGACTTCCTGCACGCCCTCAACGAGAAGGTGGTCCGCGATGACTCATGAGTCAGGCCCCGGCCATCCCCGTGAGAGCACGCCGCTGACCCTTTCGCCGGAGCTGCTGGAGGCCGTGCGGCAGATCGCCGGCACCGAGCAGCTGCTGATCGCCATGGATTTCGACGGCACCATCTCGCCGCTCGTTGACCACGCCGGAGACGCCCGCCCGCTGCCGCGCTCCGCCGCGGCGTT
This sequence comes from Arthrobacter sp. NPDC093125, assembly GCF_044754225.1. Lineage (NCBI taxonomy): Bacteria > Bacillati > Actinomycetota > Actinomycetes > Micrococcales > Micrococcaceae > Arthrobacter > Arthrobacter sp. NPDC093125. The sequence goes on from NZ_JBIVOQ010000006.1 coordinate 262,829, forward strand.
TAAGGAGCTGGCCACCCTTCCGCGCACGACGACGGCACTCATCTCCGGCAGGGCATTGGACAGTCTGCGGTCGGTCGCCTCGCCTCCCGACGAGACGCTGCTCATCGGCAGCCACGGGGCCGAGGCCTGGCTGGGTCCCGGTTCCGCGCCGCTCGTCCTGGACCCGGAGCAGCTGGCGCTGCTGGCCGAGGTCCGCGCCATCCTGGAGGGAATTGTGGAGCTCGCACCCGGCACGCTCCTGGAAGAAAAGCCGGCCGGCGTGGTCCTCCACACCCGCCTCGCGGCCGACGACGTGGCTGAGGACGCCGTGGCCGCCGCACGGGCGGCGCTTCAGGACCTCGCGGGCGTCCACCTCAAAAACGGCAAGCGGGTGCTGGAAACGTCCGTGGTTCACGCCTCCAAGGGAGAGGGAGTCGACTTCCTCAAGCAGGCCACCGGGGCCACGGCTGTCCTTTTCGCCGGGGATGACGTCACTGACGAGGATGCCCTTGGCAGGCTCGGCCCCGGCGACGTCGGCGTAAAGGTGGGCCTGGACTTCACGCAGGCCCAGTTCCGGGTGGAGGCCCCTGTGCACATCGCCGAGCTGCTGGAAACCCTGCTGAGGGAACGCCGCAAGTCGGTGTCACAGCCCGCATGAGAGAAGAACGCGTTACGAACCTCACGTGTGAGCTCCGTAACATTTGCGTCCACTCTAGATAAATCTGACATACTCTTGCTTGTGATGTGGCGCACAGGAACCGTGCGGCGTCACGCGATGCTCCTCGGCTTCGGCCGGGGAGCTAATAACTGAATTACATGAACCATTCACTACGGATCGTCCGGCACGTACCTGCCGGTGAAGGGATTGATAACTGTGGCAACAGTTACTTTTGACAACGCTACGCGTCTGTACCCGGGCACAGAAAAGCCCGCTGTTGACAAGCTCAACATCGAAATCGCCGACGGCGAATTCCTGGTCCTCGTGGGACCCTCCGGTTGCGGTAAGTCCACCTCCCTGCGCATGCTCGCAGGCCTGGAGGACGTAAACGCCGGCCGTATCCTCATTGGCGACCGCGATGTCACCGACGTTCCGCCCAAGGACCGCGACATCGCGATGGTTTTCCAGAACTACGCCCTCTACCCCCACATGACCGTGGCGGACAACATGGGCTTCGCGCTGAAGATCGCAGGCGTAAGCAAGGAGGAACGTGCCGAGCGCGTCCGTGAAGCTGCCAAGCTCCTGGACCTCGAGCCGTACCTGGACCGCAAGCCGAAGGCACTTTCCGGTGGTCAGCGCCAGCGTGTTGCCATGGGCCGTGCAATCGTCCGTAACCCGCAGGTCTTCCTCATGGACGAGCCGCTCTCCAACCTGGACGCCAAGCTCCGCGTCCAGACCCGCACCCAGATTGCATCCCTGACCCGCCGCCTCGGCGTCACCACCGTGTACGTGACCCACGACCAGGTCGAGGCGATGACCATGGGTGACCGGGTTGCCGTGCTCAAGGACGGCCTGCTGATGCAGGTGGACACCCCCCGCAACCTGTACGACCGCCCCAAGAACGTCTTCGTTGCGGGCTTCATCGGCTCCCCCGCCATGAACCTCCTCGAACTCCCGGTCGTCGACGGCGGCGTGCAGTTCGGCGGCACCGTCTACCCTGTTCCGCGCAACGTCCTCGAAGAGGCCCACGGCACGACCGTCACCCTGGGCAGCCGCCCCGAAGACCTGGAGACCGCTCCCCAGGGCGAAGGCATCCAGGTTGAGGTGGACGTCGTCGAAGAGCTCGGCGCCGACGCTTACGTCTACGGCCACACCACGCTGGACGGCAAGAGCCACGACATCGTGGCACGCGTCGACGGCCGCAGGCCCCCGATGAAGGGCGAGTCCATCTGGGTCCGTCCGCAGTCCGGCCACGTCCACCTGTTCGACACCAAGACCGGCGAGCGCCTGGGCGACTAGTCCCCACCCACCGGCACCCTAGCCCGCATGAAACCGACGGCGGCCCTCCTCTCACCGGAAGGGCCGCCGTCGGGCGTTAAGCCACCTTGGGTGGCACCGGCGCCACCGCCTTCTTTAGGTGCCCTGCCCCTACGTACGGAAGAATTGACCCATGACCGAGGAACACAGCGCCCAGTGGCACGACGAACCCACCGACTATGGACAGATCGGCAAGCTGCCGAGGTTCGAGGCCGCGAGTGCAAACGACGACAAGGCGTCCTCGGTCGCCAGCAACCTGAACATCACGGCAGCCGCCGCCGATCCGGAGTTGCTGGACCTGCCGTGGCACATCGCCCTTGAGGACTGGCCCGCGGAACACCTCGCAGCCCTCCCCCGCGGCATCTCACGGCACATCGTCCGTTTCGCGCACCTGGGCGGTTCGGTCATCGCCATCAAGGAGACCTCCGAGCACGTTGCCCGGCACGAGTATCACATGCTGCGCAAGCTGGCCCGCTTGGACGTGCCATGCGTGGAGCCGGTTGCCGTCATCACCGGCCGCACGACGCTCGACGGCAAGCCGCTGAACCCGGTGCTGGTCACCCGGCACCTGAAGTTTTCCATGCCGTACCGTGCGCTGTTCTCCCAGATGCTGCGCAAGGACACGCTGACCCGCCTCATCGACGCGCAGGCCCTGCTGATGGTGCGCCTGCACCTCATCGGCTTCTACTGGGGCGACGTGTCGCTCTCCAACACGCTGTTCCGCCGCGACGCGGGCGCCTTCGCGGCATACCTCGTGGACGCCGAAACGGGTGAGCTCTACCCCGACCTGTCCACCGGACAGCGCGAATACGACCTCGAAATCGCGCGGGTCAATATCGCCGGTGAACTCATGGACCTCCTCGACGGCGGCCTGATCGAGGAGAAGGTGGATCCGGTGGCCACGAGCGAACTCATCATGGAAAGCTACCGCCGCCTGTGGACGGAACTGACCGAAAAGGAATCCTTTGAGCTGGGTGAGCGCTGGCGCGTTGGTGCCCGCATCCGGCGCCTGAACGAGCTGGGCTTCGACGTCGAGGAATACGCCATCAAGACGACGCAGAACGGCACCACCATCCAGCTCCAGCCCAAAGTCGTCGACGCCGGCCATCACCAGCGGCGCCTGCTCCGGCTCACCGGCCTGGACGCCCAGGAGAACCAGGCCCGGCGCCTGCTCAACGACATGGACTCGTTCCGGGCGGACAATAACCCGAACATGGACGAGGAATACAGCGCCCACCTCTGGGTGAGCCAGATCTTCGAACCGATCGTGCGCTCGATCCCCCGCGACCTCTCCGGAAAGCTGGAACCGGCAGAAGCCGTCCATGAAGTGCTGGAGCACCGCTGGTACATGTCCGAAAAGCAGGAGCGCCACATTCCGCTGGCTGAGGCCGTGCAGTCCTACATCGATTCCATCCTGCGCCACCGCCGGGATGAGGCGGCAATCATGCTGAACCCCGATACAGAGCTGCTGAAAATCCTCGAGGTGGAGACCGAGCAGTCACGCTACGGCGCCGACGAATCGATCGAGGAGTACCCCGACTCGGACGACTAAGCTGCGGCCGGGCTTGGTTTGTCCCGCAGCTGGGCGCCCGGCTCGGGTCGCCTCTCCGGGCTGACTGCCTGGCTGGATTGCCTGCCGGCTAAATTGCCTTGCCCGGGTTGAGGATCCCCTGCGGGTCGAAAAGCTCTTTGACCCGCCGCTGCAGCTCGCGGATGGGCTGCGGCTGTTCCAGGTGCAGCCAGCGCAGCTTGTACTGGCCGATGCCGTGCTCCCCCGTGATGGTGCCGCCCATGTCCAGAGCAACGGCGATTGATGCGTCCAGAGCTTTGTTCAGGCGGAGCATGGCTGCGGCGTCGACGAGCTCATTCACGCGGTCCACCCAGAACGTGGGATGGAGATTGCCGTCCCCGGCGTGCGCCACCACCTTGAGCTTCACCTCGTGCACCTCGGCCAGGGATTCAAGGGCGGCCACATAGTCCACCAGCCTGGAACGGGGCACCGCGACGTCCTCGCCCACCCGGTACTGATCGTCCACCTCGACGCCGCGGCTGTTGCGCCGCAGTTCCACCAGGCGTTCGGCCTCCTCATTGGCTTCGGCGGTCACCACGGCTCCGCCCGCAGCAAGGACACGCCGCACGATGTCGGCCTCCGCCCCTGCCCCGAAGCCGTCAGTCTGGACCAGCAGGAGGGATTTGCCCCTTACAGCGAGGTCCGAACCGTGGATCTCATCCAGCTGCGCGAGCGTCCCGCCGTCGAGCAGTTCCATGATGGCCGGCTGCACGCGGGCCTTGCCCACCGCCAAAACACCTGCCGCAGCCTGCCGGAAATCGGGATAGAAGGCGGCGATCGTGTGTACCTCGCGGGGCAGGTACCGCAGGCGCACGGTGGCGCCGACGACGATGCCCAGGGTTCCCTCGGACCCCACGAACAGTCCGGTCAGGTCGTAGCCCGCTACACCCTTGAACGTCTGGTGGCCGGTATGGATCAGGGAACCGTCCGCGAGCACCACATCCAGCGCCAGCACAGAATCACGCGTGACGCCGTACTTGGCGCACCGCAGCCCGCCCGCGTTGGTGGCCACATTGCCGCCGATCGTGGACACCCGGAAACTTGCGGGGTCAGGTGCGAACATCAGCCCGTGCGCCGCCGCGGCGTCGTTCAGGTCCGCGTTGATCACTCCCGGTTCGACGACGGCGGTCTCGTCGTCCGGGTTAAGGTCCAGGATGCGGTTCATCCGTTGCAGACTCAGAACGACACAGCCCTCGGTGGCGTGGGCGCCGCCGGAGACCCCCGTGCCGGCTCCGCGGGCCACCAGAGGAATCTGCAGCTCGGCGCACATCCTGACCGTGGCCTGGACGTCGGGAACGGATTCCGCAAAGACAACCGCGAGCGGCTGCTGATAGTCCAGAACCGGGGCTTGGTCCACGGCGTAGGCAGCCAGCACGGCTGGCTCCTGCACGACCTTGGCCGGACCCAGCGTTGAAGTTAGCCCGTCAGCGATGCTGCCCATTAGATCTCCCGTTCACGTCACACGTGGTTCAAGTCTAGGGCCCGGCCGGACTCCACTCCCCCTTCAGCGGCCTGCGGCGGTGCAAGCGCTTCCAGTGAAAGCTGGCTCAGTGCTGGTTTGTCGTTCGTCTTGACTCGAACTGTCAAGGGCACTTTGGTTGGAAGCGCTTCCAATCGCGTGTGACCTACGTCTAAGCTTGCCCAATGTCTGTTGACTCAATGCTGCTCACAGCCGCACCGCTGACCGGAACCCTGACACCGGTCCATGCGCCGGACAACTCCCACGGCTGGTGGCGGTCGGCTGTCATTTACCAGGTCTACCCCCGCTCGTTCCGGGACATGAACGGGGACGGGATCGGCGATTTCGCCGGCATCACAGAGGAGCTGCCGCAACTGGCAGAGCTGGACATCGACGCGGTGTGGCTCTCCCCCTTCTACCGTTCACCCCAGCGCGACGGCGGCTACGACGTGAGCGATTACTGCGACGTGGACCCGATCTTTGGCTCGCTGGGCGACTTTGACGGAATGATCGCTGAGGCGAACCGCCTGGGGATCAGGGTGATCGTTGACCTGGTCCCCAACCACTGTTCGTCCCAGCACCGCGATTTCCAGACTGCGCTGGCCGCAGGGCCCGGAAGCCCCGAGCGGGATATGTTCATCTTCCGTGACGGCACCGGAGCCGCCGGGGAAGAGCCGCCCAACAACTGGCAGTCCCACTTCGGAGGCCCGGCGTGGACGCGCATCACGGAACCGGACGGTTCGGCAGGCCAGTGGTACCTGCACCTCTTCGATTCCTCCCAGCCTGACTTCAACTGGGACAACCAGTCCGTGCACGAGGAATTTGAGCGTGTACTGCGCTTCTGGCTCGACCGCGGCGTTTCAGGATTCCGGGTGGACGTGGCACATGCACTGGTCAAGGCCCCCGGGCTCCCGGCTTGGGGCGGCCGCGCGGACGGCGGCACCACCGACGGGTTTCCCGGGCACGAGGCGCCCATGTTCGGCCAGCCCGCACTGCACGACATCTTCCGGAAATGGCGCCTCATCCTCGAGGAATACGGCCCTGACCGCATCATGTGTGCGGAGGCAAACGTGGATCCGCTGCCGCGGCTGGCCCAGTGGGTCCGGCCCGATGAAATGCACCAGGCATTCAATTTCCCCTACCTGCACGCCGGCCTGGACGTCCCCCGGCTGAGGCACGTCATCACCGAGTCCCTGACGTCGCTGGATGCAGTCGGCGCGCCAAGCACCTGGGTACTGTCCAACCACGACGTCGTCCGGCACGCCACCCGCTTCGGGTACTACTGGTCGGGTCCCCGGGACGGCGACGGGATCGGGCCGGTTGACCCGCAGCCGGACCACGGGCTGGGCCGGACCCGCGCCGCCGCGGCCACCCTGTTCATGCTGGGCTTGCCGGGCGGCGCCTACCTCTACCAGGGCGAGGAACTCGGGCTTCCGGACGGCATCGACATCCCGGACCACCAGCGCCAGGATCCGACATTCGCGCGCACCGGCGGTGAACGTTTGGGACGTGACGGCTGCCGTGTTCCGCTGCCGTGGCGTGCATCCGAAAAGCACAACGGTTTCGGCCCCGGACAGGACCCCTGGCTGCCGCAGCCGGCGAGCTTTACGGAACTGGCCCGGGACGCCCAAGCCGGGGACCCGTCGTCGCACTTGAACCTGTACCGGCGCATGCTCAGCCTGCGCCGCGAACTCGGCCTCGGCCGCGGCTCGCTGTCCTGGGCAGAAGAACTGTGCAGCTCCTCTTCGCTGGCGTTCCTCAACGGTGACGTCCTGGTGGTCATGAACGTCGGCCAGGACACCCTTGGTTTGCCTGCCGGCGACGTGCTGCTGCGCAGCTCGGGCGGGGTTCACGCCCCGGACAGTGGCTGGCGTGGATTAGGCTCTGGGGAGACGGTTTGGTTGAGGGTTTCAGCAGCCGACGCGGGGAGCTAGGGGAAGATGGCCGGCATCAAGGACGTTGCTGAACGTGCCGGCCTCTCCGTTGCCACCGTCTCGAGAGCGCTGAGCGGCAAGGGCAATGTCTCGCCGGCGAGCCGTGCCCGTGCCCAGGCGGCGGCGGCGGACCTGGGATTCGTACCGTCCTACCAGGCGTCCAGCCTTGCATCCGGCCGGAACTACAACATCGGCCTCGTGGTGCCCACCATCAACCGCTGGTACTTCTCCTCTGTGGCAGAAGGGGTGTCTGCGGCGCTGCTGGATGCCGGGTACGACCTCACCCTGTACAACGTCACCGAAGCCAACCGCCGGCAGAGCGTCCTGCACGACTTCCTGCTCCGCAAGCGGGTGGATGCGGTCATAGCCGTGGCGCTGGCGCTCACCGACGAGGAGATCCAGCAGATGCTGGCCGTCCACCGGCCCATTGTGGGCATCGGCGGGGCCCTCAAGGGCGCCTCGACCATCAGCATTGACGATGCCGGCCTGTCCGAGGCGGCGGTCAATCACCTGATCCAGCTGGGGCACTCCAGGATCGCGCATCTGTCCGGGGACTCGGTGTACGAACCTGACTTTAAGATTCCCCGCACGCGCCTGGCCGGTTATGAACGGGCTCTGCTGGCTGCCGGACTTGAAGTCCGGCCAGAGTGGACCGTCACGGCGGACTTCACGATCCAGGGCGGCTACGCGGCGGCCAGGCAGCTCCTGGGTGCATCCGCAGAGCGTCCCACTGCACTCTTTGCCGCTTCCGACGAGATGGCCATCGGCGCCATCCTCGGGGCGCGTGACTTCGGGCTGAGGATTCCTGGGGATTTCTCGGTCATCGGGATGGACGGACACGAGCTCGGAGAGCTCTTTGGCCTCACCACCATTGACCAGGATCCGCACGGCCAAGGGGCACTCGCGGTGCGCCTGCTCCTGGAAGGACTGGGCGGGGGCAAGGACCGCCCCGGCATCCATACCGAGTACCCGACAAGGCTCATCGTGCGGCGGAGCACGGCCGTGCCGCCGCGACTGTAGCTCCTGGCACCCCGGTCCCTTAGCCCGCAGGCTGGTCAGCACCGGCCCCCATGAACCTCGCAAAGCGCGCCAGCACTTCCGGCCAGTCCTGCTCATACTTGGCGTGGGTGGCGGAGGGGTCTTCGGCACCCTCCCAGCCGTCGTGGACCACGCGCACTTCTGTGCCTCCGTCGACTGATCTGAAGGCGACCCTCAGCTCTGTGGACCACAGCGCGGTGGAGCCGGGATACCAGGACGCGTGGAAGGACATTGGAGGCTGCCAGTCATCGATGGTGCCCCAGGTGGTGGTCCTGCCGTCGTCGGCTGTTTCAAGAATGAGGTTCTCTTCAAACTCGACGTAGGAGCCGGCGCCGAAAACGCTGTTGCTCTCCATGGGCCACCAGAGGTGCGTGTGTTCTGTGAAACCGATGAAAGCCCGGGAGACAGAACCCGGGACAACGACTGCGTAGACCACCGGATCCACGTCCGCAGGAGTGCCAGGCTCGTCGGCACCTGAGGCGGCCGGGTGGCTGAAGAGGTTTTCCATGGGCATTAACCTTACAGCCCGCGCGTACTGCCCTTAGCCGTACTGGACGCTCCCTCAGATTCCGTCGCCTCCAGCCGGACGCTCCTTCACATCCCGCCGCCTCCGGCCGGACGCTCCCGCACATCCCACCGCATCCAGCCGCACGCTCCCGCACTTCCCGCCGCATCCAGCCGCACGCTCCTTCACATCCTGCTGTGGGTTCGGGAGGCTCACTCGTGGCGTGGCGTGCTGGCAGGGCTGTCTGTGGGAGCGTTGCCCGAAAAAGCGCAGGATCTGCGGGAGCGTTACCCGAAAAGGCGCGGGATCTGCGGGAGGGTTTCGGGATTTCCGGCAGGATCTGCGGAAGGGTTTGGGATTTCCGGTGGGAGGTGCGGGGGGTTGGGCTGTTAAAGAGCGAAGGCCCCGACGGTGGTGTCGGGGCCTTGCTGTAATTTATGTCCGGCGGTGACCTACTCTCCCACACCCTCCCGGGTGCAGTACCATCGGCGCTGTGGGTCTTAGCTTCCGGGTTCGGAATGGGACCGGGCGTT
>NZ_JBIVOQ010000007.1:0-85193 GCF_044754225.1 Arthrobacter sp. NPDC093125
GCCGATGCCATCGCCGTTCAGAACGGCCAGTCGGTACTGCTTGGATTCAGTCACGGTATTTCCTTTTCTATATATCCAGGTCTCGTTGACGGACCGGAGGTTACGGGAGGGGCGCTTAGAAGGTGAGGTTGATTGCGCCGGTGAGGAGCTGGAAGGCGATAAAGGCAAAGCAGCCGCCGACGATCCAGAGGATGGAGAACTTTTGGAATTCGCCAAGGTCCTTCTTCAAAAGACCCAGAAGTACCCACAGGGGCGCCGAGGCGGGGCCGATCATGTGGGAAATCTGTCCCACAACACCCGCCCGGGCGATTTCGTTGGCGTGGATCCCGTACTGCGAGGCTGATTCGGAGAGGACCGGGAGGATACCGAAGAAGAACGCATCGTTGGACATAAAGAACCCGAGAGGGATCGCGATGATGGCGGTGAAGAGGGGCAGCAGTCCGCCGAGCGAGGTCGGAACGACGCTCAGCAGCGCGTCTGCCATCGCCTGGATCATGCCGGAGTCCGAGAGGATGCCGGTGAAGACGCCTGCTGCGAGGACCAGCATCACGACGGGCACTGCGCTTGCGGCGTGACGCTTGACGAGTTCACCCTGGGTGTGGAGTTTCGGGTAGTTGATGACCAGGGCAATGACGAAGGCTCCAATGAAGAGAACCACCAGGGGTGCGACACCGGTGATCAGCAGGACGAGAAGCAGAATCGTGAGGCCTGCGTTTACCCAGGTGCGCCAGGTGGCGCGTTCTTCGGCGTGGAGGGTGCCGTTCTTGATTTCAGCGGCGAGTTCCGCAGCCGCAGCTGCGTTGACGTGCTTGCGCTGCGTCAAGCCAAGGACGTACGCGACCACAAGAACAAAGACGGAGGTAAGTGCCAGTGACGGAATGAGGCTCACGAAGTAGTCGGTTGCGTCCAGTTCGAGCACACTGATTGCCCGGGTTGCCGCGCCGCCCCAGGGGGTTGATCCGGAGATGAGGCCCAACGACATGGCTGCAACGGTGGCGATCACCAGCGGGTTGATGTTCAGCCTCTTGTAGATCGGCAGGAATGCCGAACAAATGATCATGTAGCTGGTGGTGCCGTCACCGTCCAGGGCCACCACCAGGGACAATACGGCTGTTCCGACGCAAATGCGGACCGGGTCGCCTTTGGACAGCCGGAGAATGAGTTTCGAGATCGGGTCGAAGAGTTTGGCGTCCATCATGACGCCGAAGTACAGGACTGCGAACAGGAGCAGGACTGCGGTCGGCGCGACTGTTTCAAGGCCGGTGAGCACCATGTCGCCCAGCCTGGGGCCGAAGCCGGCGATGACAGCGAACAGGACGGGTGCGCTGATGATGGCGACAAACGCTGTGGCCCATCTGCGCATGACCGCGACCATAAATGTCGCGAGGGTTGCGAATCCGAAGACGGCGAGCATCGTTACTCCTTGTGTAGAGGGATTCTTATCCCTGACGGCGACTCTGACGTTCTGGGCCACCGCTGGGGCAACCTTCATCCCAGAACCTTTCGGCTCGGGCACGACTTCGACGGTATCGCCTAAGTGGTCGACCAGTCAAGCTAAGTGGTCAAGTGGTCGACCACTTGCCCGATTTTCTGTACAGTGGTGCACGTGAACAGTGATTCCCAAGCTCCCGCAGGCACCCTTCCGGACCGAAATCTGGGGATGGAGCTGGTGCGTGCAACCGAAGCGGCGGCCATCCGGGCAGCTCCTTTCATCGGTAAAGGTGACAAGAACGCGGCCGACGGCGCAGCCGTCGATGCCATGCGGTCATTCCTGGGCACCGTGGCATTCGACGGTGTTGTCGTGATCGGTGAAGGGGAGAAGGACGCAGCTCCAATGCTGTTCAACGGAGAGCACGTGGGCAACGGCAGAGGACCTGTCTGCGATATGGCTGTGGACCCGATTGACGGAACAAGTCTCACGGCGGCCGGGCGGCAAAACGCTCTCTCGGTCATTGCTGTCTCCGATCGCGGATCCATGTTCGACCCCAGCGCTGTCTTCTATATGGACAAGATCGTCACCGGCCCCGAAGGACACGGCGTCATCAACCTGGACCGGCCCATTTCGGAGAATATCCGGGCACTTGCCAATGCGAAGGGGATGCCCGTGGCCGACCTCCAGATCGCAGTGCTGGACCGCCCCCGCCACTCGCAGTTGATCGCCGACATCAGGGCCACCGGAGCCTCCACCCGTCTGCTCCTGGACGGAGACGTCGCTGGAGGCATCAACGCCGCACGCCCGGATTCTCGGATCGACATGTGCGTCGGCATTGGAGGGACTCCGGAAGGGATCATCACTGCCTGTGCGGTCAAGGCTCTCGGAGGCGTGATCCAGGCCCGTCTCGCGCCCGGCAACGCCGCTGAGCGCTCCGCTGCTCTGGACGCCGGGCACGATCTGGGGCGCGTGTTGAACCAGGATGATCTGGTGCGGGGCGACAACGTCTACTTTGTCGCAACAGGCGTGACTGATGGCGCTCTCGTCGAGGGCGTGCGCCGGGGTTCCGGCCTGATCCGCACCTCCAGCATCGTCCTGCGGTCTCACTCCGGAACGGTCCGCCGCGTAGTCGCTGACCATCTCGAGTCCAAGTGGTACGGCACACCCGGCGAACGCCACTGAATTTTTTCGATGGAACAACAAGGAGAGTGAAAACTATGACCGGAGTAATCGTCGTAGGCGTCGACGGCAGCGAAACCGCCAGGAAGGCCGCGGAATCCGCGCGGGACCTGGCGCTGGCGCTGGGAACCACACTGCACGTAATTACCGCGTTCGATGGTGACCACACCGTCGTGTTTGGTACGGGGAGCGACCAGTTGGCTGTCTCGACCGAAGATAACGCCGAAAAGGTCGCCCGAAGCGTGGCCGTCGACCTCAGCACAGGCGAACTCAAAGTGGCCTACTTCGCCGTCCGTGGCACGCCAGCCCAGGCCCTGCTCAAACAAGCGGAAAAATACGGCGCCCGAATGATCGTTGTGGGCAACAAGCGCATGCAGGGAATCGGGCGCGTGCTCGGCAGCATCGCAAGCAGTGTCGCGCACAACGCCCCCTGCGACGTTTACATCGCCAAAACCGATATCTGACGATCTCCGGCGTGCAGGCAAGTCTCCGATAGCACCGCTACCAAGCCTATTGCCCGCGCTGCCAACGAGCATCGCATCCTAAATTTCCGGCGCCGGCACGCGGAATCGCAACACGCAAACCCGACGGACGGGAGCCGGCGCCGGGACCTCATGACACCAGCCGGTTCCCCTCTCGATCGACGGACAGGTCACTGGGTTCTCTTCAAGGGATGATCGGGACGCCGGAAGCACCCAAAAGAGGGCCGTGAACCAGGCGGCATGCAGAGTCCTCGGCTCCAGTCAGAACACAGGGAATCATTGGATGGACGGACGCGATGCGGAACTAACCGAAGCCCGGGGCCTGAACGCGGCATTCGCTTGCCCCCGGCCTCAGTAGCTCCCGGCCAAGACCTGCGGCTCGCTTCGCTTGGGACTGCGGCCCTGAATCCGAAGGCAGTTGGGGGCTATTCCTCGATCTCTCCGCCGATGGAGCGGAGGTGCTGCCGGAAGGTCGTCTCTGGATTGGCATTTCGTGCCGAAATGTACTCCTCTAAGCCTGCCTGGTTCCTGAGGGTGATGCCGAGGTGCATGCGGGCGGCTTGCGCGCGTTCGGTATCTCGGATTTTCTCCGCCACCTGCGCCACATCGTCGGCGCGGTCCAAAGGGACAAAGAGCACACCGTCGTCGTCTCCCAGGACGAAGTCATTAGCCGTGACGCTGTAAAGCCCGGACATTGCCGACTCGAGCGCGGCAGGATCACGCGGGTCGAGGCGCTGCGGTCCCACTGGCAGGGCGCCCAGGCTGAATACGGGCAGGCGAATGGTCCGCAGTTCGGCGGTGTCACGATGCAGTCCCCAAATGAGGATGCCGGACAGGCCCGCCCGGCTTGCTTCGAGGGTGACGAGGTCACCGACGCAGGCTTCGTCCTGTCTGCCTCCGTTATCCACTACCAGAATGTCGCCAGGCTCGGCTCGGTTGATGGCTTCGAGGAAGACGTCGACGCTTCCTGCGTGCTGGGCAGCGGCGACGCGGCCAACCATATGGGTTCCCGTCCACAGCGGGGCGGTTCCTACCGGGGCACACCGCACGTCGATGCCCAGGCGCATGCATGCATCGGCGACGTGAGGGGTTGTGAGGTCCAAGTAGGTGCGCTGGAGCTGTTCTGACTGCAAGGCTATGTTCTCCGAAGTGTTTTGGTAGTGGGTGGCTGCAGGACTAGGAGTACCAGTGGAGCAGCTGTTCGAGGAGCAGGATTACTCCGATGACCATCATGGCCGCGCCGGAAAATCTGGTTACGGCACGGGCGGCGGTTGGCCGGGTGCGCAGCACCACGCGGGCGCCGGCGCCGACGCCGGTGTAGATAATGGCGCAGCTAGCAACATGGACCAGGCCCAGTGCCACGATCTGCCCGGCAACGGGCCACGGATTGGCGGGATTGGTGAACTGGGGCAGAAGTGCCAGAAATAGGAGAAAGACCTTGGGGTTCAGGCCGCTGATCCCTGCGCCCTTAAGCGCCTGACGTGCCCAGCTGCCCTCGACGTAAGCAACTCCGGCCTCCGGAAGGGACGGACTCCTGAACATGCCAGACCCCAGCCATATCAGGTACGCGGATCCGACGACTGTCAGGACGGTCAGAACTATTGGTGAGCTGGCCGCTACTGCCCCTACACCTGCCGCGACGACCGCAGTGGCCAGAAGGTGCCCCGTCAGCAGACCGGCCACAGCGGGAATGACCGTCCGGTGGCGGAGCCCTGCGGAGATCGCGTATGCCCAGTCCGCACCCGGGGTCAACACGAACAGGAAGGAGACAGCCCAAAATGCGGCCATGGATCCGATCGGCACGTTTGTTCTCCCTTATTCTGAGGGGCGCTTGGGTGTAGGGCCCTAGAAAAAGCTTAGAAGAGTGTGGCCGGAATGTGCTTCCAAGTTCTTTGGTCAGGGCACCGCTTTGAGGAAGAATCTTCCCCATGGACAAGTTGGACAGAAAAATTCTTGCGGAGCTGCAGATGGACGGTCGTCTCTCCCTGACAGAGCTGGCTGAGCGTGTGGGGCTGAGCCTGTCACCCTGCCACCGCCGGCTGCGTGCATTGGAGCAGTCAGGCGCCATCACTGGATACCGGGCACAGTTGGACGCCGAGACACTTGGCCTCACCTTTGAATCCTTGGTTTTCGTCACGATGCGTGATGGAGACCGGGATACTGTGGCGGCCTTCGAAGAGGCCGTTGCAAGAGTAGCGAACGTCGTGCGGGCACAGCGCCTCTTCGGCGATCCGGACTACCTCCTCCAAGTAGTCGCACGCGACGTCCGGACGTTCCAACGGCTTTACGACGAGCAACTCTCCGCCCTGCCCGGCGTACAGCGCCTGAGCTCCACCCTGATCATGAAGAACGTCATCGCGAACCGGCCCCTACCCCTGTGAACGAGCGGTGCCCGGGTAGTGCCGGTAGCTCTCCATGGCAGCCCCGCCGAACGACGGGCGATTCGTAAAACCTGCAGGGCGACAGGAGGGGTGCATAGCAGCCCAAATTGATTCGTGGTATCCGACGGATTATCACTTTTGCAGCGACTCCCCGAGCCGTTGTTCAAGAGCCGATAATGACTATTCCGTCAACCGGCTTCGGTGGGACAAACGCGTGCTTGCTGATCACGCGGCCGGAACTGGTGGCGACTTCCTTCCGTCCAATGGCTGGGGTCAATTCAGGTTATCCACGGCTGGAGTAGGGAGCCGTCTTGGTAGCTCACTGGCAGCAGTAGCGGTGGATAACCTACGAGAATTGTCCCCGGCTGTGGGCGGGCGGACCGGACTTCTCGTTAGAACGTAAGATCCGTTCCGGTTGTTCCGAGGACCAAGGCAAGGAGCCGTGTGTCAGCTTGGAGTTGCTGCTGTGAAAGGCTGCAGTTATGGACAACTCATCTCGGGAACATGACCTCGTTCTCTACGGAGCGACGGGTTTCGTTCGCCGACTGATCGCCGGCTACGTCGCGGAGCATGCACCGGCCGGTATGCGAGTCGGACTCGCGGGTCCGTCGAGGTCCAGGCTCGGGGCGGTTCGGTCGCAGTTGCCGGTCGCGGCGCACGGATGGGCCCTCATCGAAGCTGACTCGGAGGACGCGGACTCGATTGCCGCCCTGGCCGCGGGCACACGCGCTAGTGGCGGAGGTATTGGCGGAGTCCGGGGATGGCAAAGTCGACTTTTCCGTAACCGGCTGACTCGATGAGGCCCGCTGCGATGAGCCTTCGCCGGTATTTGGACACCACGTTGGGCTTGGCTTTGAGGATGCTGCCTATTTGACCGGCCGCTGAGGGACCATCCTGTACTGCCATGGCGTCCAGGAACTCGCGGTCTTTCTCTGAGATGTCCGAGAGTGCTGACTCTACGACGACCAGTGTGTTGCGCCTTTGGGCGGCAGCGATTGCCCGTTGAACGCTGCTTCCATCCAGCTTCCAGTCTTCCTTGCTTGCCTCCAGCCAGAGGTAGTAGCCGACAAGCTGGATCAGGAAGGGGTAACCTTCTGTGGCCTCTGCAGCCTTGGTGATGAAGTCGGTGGAGATGCTGATGCCTGCCTGGCTGAAGAGCTCGCTGTACGATGCGGTGACCTCGGCGATGGCTGCCTCGTGGAGATTGATCCTGTCGGCCCGGCGCAGGAAGGTGGCAACGCCTTCGTTGAGGAGGTCGGACACGGCCGATGGCAGGCCGGCGAAGATCAGGCCGATGGGCAGTCCGTCGCGGATGAAATGTTGGACGTCGGCGGCCAGTTGCGAGATCTCCGTCCGGTCAACGGCATGTATCTCGTCAATGGTGATGACGAGGCCGGTGCCCTTGGCGTCCAGCAGCTGCAGCAGCTCGTTCCCGGTCCGTCGCCAGTCCGCAATCCGTTCGGGAGGGAGCTGTGTTGTCAGGCCGAACCCGGCCGCGGAGAATGCTGTGATCTTCCGGACTGGTGGTCCGTCTCCGAGCTCTTCGATGAGCCGGAGCATGTCATCGCCGATCCCCGCGAGGAAGCCGGGGGTGGCTGTCCGGGATATGACGGCCCAACCGTGGGCCCTGGCGATTGCCTCTGCTGTGCTGAGCATGACTGTCTTGCCGATACCTCTGGACCCGGTGATGATGGTCAGGAGACCCGGTGCGCCGGAACCTTGCTGCAGGCCGTACTCGAACTCGTCCAAGAGCCCTGCCCGCCCGATCAGTACAGGAGGCGTGGCTCCAGCGGTCGGTTTAAACGGGTTCTGCTTAGAGGGGTTCTGCAACGGACGCTCCGAGGTGAAACCAGGTGAAACTGGTGAAAGTGGTGAAACTTCCGCCACCATATCATCTCCAGCCTCGACCCAAGCACTTCTCTCCACGGTTACCGCTCAGGTAACACGGTTGCCGCTCAGGTGCAGCGACAGCATCGCCCACCAGTCTTGGGCAGAGCCGGTTCGTCGGCGGGGCGTCACATCGGTTTGGCTTGGGCGGAGGTACTGGTAGACGGTTTCACGGCTGATGCCGTAGTCCATGGCATGACCGAGAGCATGAGGCTGGCCATGGGGGAGTCCTCTCCGGTGAAAAGGAGGTGTTCCTTGACGAACTCCACGTGGACGCCTCTACGGGTCAGGCCCTGGACCAGGGCGCGCAGGTCGTCCAGATCGCGGGCGAGCCGGTCCATGTTGTGCACCGACGACCGTGTCCCCGTCGAGGTCGAAGCGCACAGTTGAGCCAGCCGCGGCCTGGCGGTGTCCCGGCCGGAGGCGTTATCCGTGAAGACCCGGTCCAGGGTGCTCACCCGCACATACCCAGTCGCTGTCCAGCCACGACACCTCCAACCCTCACCGTGTCAGATTGAGTTTCAAGGCCAGTCAAGAAGAACGGCAAGACATCAAACCCAAGAACGTCAGGTTGGGGTGCGCCCCCACCTGACGGTCTTTCATGCATGAGTTAGGTACTCCCGACGCTAGGAGGCGGCGAGACGGGCGCCGACCGCGCGGCCGCGGAGGATGCTGGGCAAGCACTAGGTGAGTTACCCGCCGGCGAGCCTCCGCACCAATGGCGTTGCCGCTGGGGTAGCAGGCAGTTGCGGGAGGCTGCGCCCTTCTTTGGCAGACTCGTCGCACCATGGACATTGAGGGATTGACAGGACAAAGTATTGACCGTAGTCTCGGTTTCATGGAGCGCTCCATATGCTCTGAATCACATCGCCTCTCTTTCTTTCGAGGTTTACCCGCGGTGTGCATTCCTCATTAGGCCTGGATCGAAGGAGATCAGCAGTGAAGAAGTTCTTTTGGCGCCGCGCGGCGGTCGCGGCAGTTGCAGTCCCGATGCTGGCGCTAACAGCCTGCTCCAGCCAAGGTGGAAGGGCACCGGAAGCAAACAACGCCGCCGGGGGCGGCCAGGTGGCCACGACGGACCGGATGAAAATTGCCCTGATCACGCATGCTCCGGCGGGTGACACCTTCTGGGACACTGTCCGTAAGGGTGCCGAGGAAGCGGCGGCGAAAGACAATGTTGAGTTGCTTTACACGAATGACCCCGAAGCCGGCCGGCAGTCGCAGCTGATTCAGCAGGCTATCGACCAGAAGGTGGACGGCATCGCCGTCACCCTGGCGACGCCGGATGCCCTGAGGAGTGTACTGAAGAAGGCTACTGATGCCGGTATTCCTGTCGTAAGCGTGAACGCCGGTGAATCGGTCTCCAAGGAACTCGGCGCCTTCACACACTTCGGTTCCAACGAGGAACTCGCAGGTCAGGCTGTAGGAGAAAAGCTGGCAGCGCAGGGTGTCAAGCATCCCATCTGCGTGATCCAGGTGCAGGGACATGTGGGCTTGGAGGCCCGTTGTGCCGGCGTGAAGGCCAAGGTCCCCGGTACGGAGATCCTTTACGTAAACGGCGCTGATATGACTGCTGTCGAGTCGACTGCGACGGCAAAGCTGCAAGCTTCCAAGGATGCTGATGTCATCATCGGCCTGGGCGCCCCCATCACGCTAACGCTCCTGAAGTCCGTCGCTACGGCGAAAAGTTCGGCCAAGGTTGCCAGCTTCGACCTGAACCGTGAACTTACCCAGAAGATCGTCGATGGCAGTGTGATGTTCACCGTGGACCAGCAACCCTGGCTTCAGGGTTACGGCGCCGTGGATGCGTTGTGGCAGAACAAGCGTGGCGGTTTCCGGCTCGGCGGTGGCCTCCCGGTGCTGACCGGCCCGGCCATCGTCGATGAATCCAATGCGGCGGACGTCTTGAAATTCGCCGAGCAGGGTATCCGCTAACAACCCGCTGGGCCGGGTCCGCGGCTTCAGGCTGCGGACCCGGCCCTAGGTAGGAGAATCATCATGACCATCACCCAGAGTGTGACAAAGCCCCCGGCAGCGCGAGATGAGCGCGTTGCAAAACGCAACCCTTTGCAGAAGCTGCTCGGACGTCCGGAAGTCGGCGCCCTCGTGGGCGCAATCGTCCTCTTCGTCTTCTTCGCCTCCGTCTCCCAGACGTTCATCCAGCCGAATGCCTTCGCCACGGTCCTTTACGGCAGCTCCACCATCGGCATCATGGCCGTGGGAGTGTCGCTGCTGATGATCGGCGGGGAGTTCGACCTTTCCACCGGTGTTGCCGTGATCAGCTCCGCCCTGACCGCCTCCATGTTCAGCTGGTACTTCAGCATGAACGTGTGGGTCGGTGTGGTCCTGGCGCTCGTGGTGTCCCTGGGCATCGGCTTCATCAACGGTTGGATCCTGATGAAGACCAAGCTGCCGAGCTTCATCGTCACTCTCGCAACGTTCCTGATGCTGACCGGCCTGAACCTTGGCCTGACGCGCATGATCGGCGGCGGCGTGTCCTCCCCGTCCATTTCCAGCATGGACGGCTACCAGGCGGCCCGCGCCATCTTCGCCTCCTCGGTAAACATCGCCGGCGTGGACGTGAACAACACGGTCTTCATCTGGATCGCCCTGGTTGCCGTGGCGTCCTGGGTACTGCTGCGCACCAAGGTGGGCAACTGGATCTTCGCCGTCGGCGGCGACGCAAACGCCGCCCGCGCCGTGGGCGTCCCGGTCAAGGCCACCAAGATCGGCCTCTTCATGGCCGTCGGCTTCTGCGGCTGGATCCTGGGCATGCACAACCTGTTCGCCTTCGACGCCGTGCAGTCCGGCGAAGGCGTGGGCAACGAATTCCTCTACATCATCGCAGCGGTCATCGGCGGCTGCCTCCTCACCGGCGGCTACGGCTCGGCCGTGGGCGGCGCCATCGGCGCCTTCATCTTCGGCATGGCCAACAAGGGCATCGTCTACGCCCAGTGGAACCCGGACTGGTTCAAGTTCTTCCTGGGCCTGATGCTGCTCCTGGCCACCATCGTGAACCTGATCGTCAAGCGCCGCGCCGACGCAAGCAAGTAAGGGCTGAAAACCATGAACGCCAAGCAGATCGACCAGCAGCAGCTCCTCAAGGATGAAAAGGACCCGCTGACCCACACCCCCGTGCACCTGCTCTCCTTGGAGAGCGTGGGCAAGCACTACGGGAACATCGTCGCCCTCACCGACGTCACGATGGCCGTCGACAACGGCCGCGTCACCTGCGTCCTCGGTGACAACGGTGCCGGCAAATCCACCCTGATCAAGATCATCGCCGGGCTGCACCAGCACGACGAAGGCGTCCTGAAAATCATGGGGGAGGACCGCAAGTTCACGTCCCCCAGGGACGCCCTGGACGTCGGCATCGCCACCGTCTACCAGGACCTCGCCGTGGTGCCGCTGATGCCCATCTGGCGCAACTTCTTCCTGGGCTCAGAGCTGACCACCGGCGTCGGACCGTTCAAGAAGCTCGATGTCCAGAAGATGAAGGACATCACCAAGAAAGAGCTCGCCGACATGGGCATCGACCTCCGTGATGTCGAACAGCCCATCGGCCAACTCTCAGGCGGTGAGCGCCAGTGCGTCGCGATCGCCCGCGCCGTGTACTTCGGCGCGAAGGTCCTGATCCTGGACGAACCCACCGCTGCCCTCGGCGTGAAGCAGTCCGGCGTGGTCCTGCGCTACATCCTGCAGGCCCGCGACCGGGGACTGGGCGTCATCTTCATCACCCACAACCCCCACCACGCCTTCCCCGTGGGCGACAGGTTCCTGCTCCTCAAGCGCGGCCGCTCCATCGGCTACTACGACAAAAAGGACATCACCCTCGACGAACTCACCGCCCAGATGGCCGGCGGCGCAGAACTCGCCGAACTCGCCCACGAACTCGAACAGCTCGGCGGGCACGGCGACATCGTCAAGGAAGTCCAGGCTGAAGTCGCGGGAGTGGACACTGAAGCGACCGGCGCCCGGTAGCAACAAGGGAGCGGCCGTTGGCCAGCTCCATAATAGGCAACCGACCCGGCAGGCACATTCTTGTACCTGCCGGGTCTGCTCATGTTTGAGTTCCGCGGCCCCGCCCCGGTCACAGTCGCCAGCCTAAGCGCCCCACCGTGGAGGGCCCCGCTGGCGGTCCACGCTGTTCTTCTGCACAAGAGCAGAAAAGCACCGTCGAAGAGTTGTTCATGCACGTGCTGACCCTGCCCAGCGAACCTGTCACCGGCGTGACCGGAGCAATGATTTAAGCGTCGCGAACCTAAACGGAGTTACGCTCTAAGGCACAGCCGCCCCAGGGAGGGCGGCCACAAACACAGTTATCCAGCGCGGCCACCCCCAGTGACGGATCTCATCTGATCCCCTAAACAGCCGAAAACGGCACCGCGGCGACGCGGCTTTGGTTTTCCTGCCCTGTCCCTCAAGACACAGGTTCATGCCCTGGTGCTGCGCAGCCGCTGCGCGCTGTACTCCCGCCCCCGTACCCTTCTGCGGGAGACACACGGGCCACCGACGGTGACCACCCCCGGGCTGAGCCCCGATGAAGGCAGTCCAGGGCAGAACTGCCGGTCTCGGATTCCTAGTCCCGAAGGCTTGCTGCTGGTCCTACAGCCAGCCTCGCCAACGGGCGATGATGTGCTCAAAGACACTGAACATGCGGACCGGATCGCGTCCAAGCGCTTTAGACAGGCGCACCGAAGAGGCAAGACCAGGTGAACGCGGGACACAAAAGACCTCCAGGAATGTCGGCGCTCGACGAGCACTAAACAAACCGGGAGGCCTTCTGTTGCGTCTGATTCTTGGCTGTTACTTGATCTTTTGCACGTATTGCTTCATGGTCTCCAGCTGGTACCCGGAGACCTCCTCCGCGCTCTCGTCCTCGGCAAAGACACTGGACACCATCACGGTGTCATCGCGGTCCAGGAAGCCGATCTCGTTCAGGCCGCCGAAGAATTCTTCCCAGTTGACGTCGCCGTCGCCGATCTTCAGGTGCTGGTGCACCCGGACCGGGTTGCCCGGCGGGTTGGTGATGTAGCGCAGGCCGTGGGAGGCGTGGTGGTCCATCGTGTCCGCGACATGGACCAGGCGCAGTTTGTCCCCTGCTGCGCGCATGATGTCCAGGGGCCGGTTCTTCATGTGGAAGCTGTGCGAGGCCACGTAGACCATGCCGACATTCTTGGAGTTCAGGCCGCGGATCACGCGGATGGCTGCCAGCCCCTCCTCGACAAAGTCGTCCGGGTGGGGGTCGATGAGAAGGTCAATGCCCTCGCGCTCGATGATCGGCAGCAGTTCCTCCATGGAGCGGTAAAACGCACGCTCGGATTCTTCGGCCTTTTCGGGCCGGCCGCTGAACTCGGTGTTCATGGTGCCTACGCCGAGGTCCACGGTGATCTGGATGGCGCGCTTCCAGTAGCGGACGGCTGCCTCGCGGGCGTCTTCGTCCGGCCCGGACCAGCGCAGCACCGGCAGCACCGAGGCGATTTCGATGCTGGCGTCCTTGCAGGCCTTCTTCAGCTGGCCCACCAGCTCGTCGTCGGCCTTGGGGTGGTTGTAGAACGGGATGAAGTCGGCGTGCGGCGTCATCTGCATGTACTTGTAGCCGAGGTCGGCCACTACCTTGGGGAACTCCAGCAGGCTGTGGCTGTGGTGGAACGGGGTGGGATCAAGGGCAATTTTCACGTGGGCCTCCATCGCGGGTGTGTCGTGACATTAATGGACTGGCGGGCAAACGGGCTTTCATTAGTCCCGGCGTCCGCGTCCTTCTGTGGCGTCGTCGGCGCGTCCGGGAACGGCGTCCTCTCCTCCGGCGAGCTCGTCCGGCAGCCCCTCGGCGATGCCGTCGTGGCGGACCGCGTGGCTGTCGTCGGCGTGGGAGGGGAAGTTGTAGGAGGCGCCGGAGGCGTGGGTGGGTTCGGGCCAGCGGGAGGTGATGACCTTGCCGCGGGTGTAGAAGGAGACGCCTTCGGGGCCGTAGATGTGTTTGTCGCCGAAGAGCGAGGCCTTCCAGCCGCCGAAGGAGTGGTAGGCCACCGGGACGGGCAGGGGCACGTTGATGCCGACCATGCCCACGGTGACGGAGCGCTGGAACTTGCGGGCGTGGGCGCCGGAGGAGGTGAAGATGGCGGTGCCGTTGCCGTAGGGGTTGGAGTTGATGAGCTTGATGCCGTCTTCCAGGGTGTCGACGCGGACGACGACGAGGACGGGTCCGAAGATCTCCTCCTGGTAGGCGGTCATTTCGGTCTTGACGTGGTCGATCACGGTGGGGCCGACCCAGAAGCCTTCTTCGTGGCCGGGGACCACGAGGTCGCGGCCGTCCACGACCATGGCGGCGCCGGCCTGTTCGGCTTCGGTGACGATCCGCACGATGCGTTCCTTGGAGGCCGGGGTGATGACCGGTCCCATTTCGGCGCCGGGCACGGTGCCGTTGTCGACCTTGACGGCCAGGGCGCGCTCTTCGACCTTCTTCACGAGCAGGTCAGCGGCGTCAGCGACGGCGACGGCGACGGAGATGGCCATGCACCGTTCCCCGGCGGAACCGAAAGCGGCGGCGGCCAGGTGGTCCGCGGCGTTGTCCAGGTCGGCGTCGGGCATCACGATGGCGTGGTTCTTCGCCCCGCCCAGGGCCTGGACGCGCTTGCCGTGCCGGGTGGCGGTCTCGTGGACGTACTTGGCGATCGGGGTGGAGCCGACGAAGGAGATGCCGTCCACGTCCGGGTGGGTCAGCAGCCCGTCAACGGTTTCCTTGTCGCCGTGCAGGACCTGGAAGACGCCGTCGGGCAGCCCGGCCTGCTTCCAGAGCTTGGCCAGCAGCATGGAGGCGGAGGGGTCGCGCTCGGAGGGCTTGAGGATGAAGGCGTTGCCGGTGGCGATGGCCATCGGGGCCATCCACAGCGGGACCATGACGGGGAAGTTGAATGGGGTGATGCCGGCGACCACGCCGAGGGGTTCGCGGAAGGAGAAGACGTCGATGCCGGTGGAGACCTGGTCGGAGTAGTCGCCCTTGAGCAGCTGCGGGATGCCGCAGGCGAACTCGATGACCTCCAGGCCGCGGCCGATTTCGCCCTTGGCGTCGGAGAGGACCTTGCCGTGCTCGGCGGTGATCAGCGCGGCGAGCTCGTCGATGTGACTGGCGACGAGCTCGCGGAACTTGAACAGCACCGCAGTGCGCTTGGCCAGGGAAATATCGCCCCAGGTGTCGGCCGCGGCGCGGGCTGCGGCGACGGTGGTGTCCAGGTCCGCGCGGTTGGCCAGGCGCAGCTCGCCGCTGACGGCCCCGGTCGCGGGGTTGTAGACCGCCTGCGTGCGGTCGCCTTCACCGGCGGTTTCAACACCGTTAATGAAGTGGTTGATCGTGTGAGTCATGTTGGACTTCCTTGTCTGACTAACCGAGCAGCGGGCGCTGCCGGTTTTTCTGATCGATGTAGGCCTGGAAGGCCTGTTTGGTGGATTCAAGCTCGGAGACCTGGGAGACGGGAACGTCCCACCAGGATTCGGAGCTGGGGGCATCCAGCAGCGGGTCGGATTCGACGTGGATGAGGATGGGGCCGCCGCGTTCCGGTGCTGCCTTGGCGTCGCGGATGGCCTGCTCGAGTTCGGCGATGACCTTTTCCCCCGGTTCGATCCGGATGACCTTCACGCCGAGGCTTTCAGCGTTGGTGGCCAGGTCCACGGGGAGGGTTTCGCCTTCGTCGAAGCTGTGCTGTTCCTCGTCCAGCACGCGGTACTGGGTGCCGAAGCGCTGGGAGCCGAGCATTTCCGAGAGGGAACCGATGGAGGCGTAGCCGTGGTTCTGGATCAGGACGACGATGAGCTTGATCCGTTCGGCGACGGCGGTGACCAGTTCGGTGTGCATCATCAGGTAAGAGCCGTCCCCTACCATCACGACGACGTCGCGCTGGGTTCCGCCGCCGGCTGCTTCGGCCAGCGCTGCGCGCTTGACGCCCAGGCCGCCGGGGATTTCATAGCCCATGCAGGAGTACGCGTACTCGACGTGGTAGCCGAACGGATCCCGGACCCGCCACATCTTGTGCAGGTCACCCGGCAGGGACCCGGCAGCGCAGATCACGACGTCCTGGGCAGCCATGGCACGGCTGGTCGCGCCGATGATCTCGTTCTGTGCAGGCAGCGGCGTGTAGCGGGTGTCGAAGGCCGCGTCCACGGTGGCGTCCCAGCGCTGCTTTTCCGCGGCGATCTTCTGCTCGACGTCAGCGCCCACGCGGTAGCCGCCCAGGGCCTGGTTCAGCTTGACCAGGGCCTTGCGTGCGTCGGCCACGATCGGCAGCGAGGTGCCGTGCTTGTAGGCGTCGATCGCGGCGACGTTGATGTTGATGAACTTCACGTCCGGGTTCTGGAACGCGGTGCGGGACGCGGTGGTGAAGTCCTCGTAGCGGGTCCCGATGCCGATGATCAGGTCCGCTTCGGCTGCGATGGCGTTGGCCGCCGTCGTGCCGGTGGAGCCGATGGCTCCCAGGGAGAACTTGTGGTCCCAGGGCAGCACGCCGACGCCGGCCTGGGTGTTGCCCACCGGGATGCCGGTCAGTTCCACGAACTTGGCGAGTTCCTCGTTGGCGTAGGCGTAGAGCACGCCGCCGCCGGCGACGATCAGGGGACGCTTCGCCGCGCGGATGGCCTCGGCGGCGCGGCGGATGTCCTCGTCGTCGGCTTCCGGGCGGCGGATGCGCCACTCGCGTTCGGCGAGGAATTCCTCGGGCACGTCGAACGCTTCGGCCTGGACGTCCTGCGGCAGCGAGATGGTCACCGCGCCGGTCTCGGCGGGGTCGGTGAGGACGCGCAGGCCGTGGTGGAACGCGGAGAACAGCTGCTCGGGCCGGGTGACCCGGTCGAAGAACTTCGACAGCGGCCGGAAGGCGTCGTTGACCGTGATGTCGTAGGCGTAGGGCTGCTCAAGCTGCTGCAGGACCGGGTCCGCGGCGCGCGTGGCGAAGGTGTCACTCGGCAGCAGCAGCACCGGCAGGCGGTTCGTGGTGGCCAGCGCCGCGCCCGTAAGCAGGTTCGAGGAGCCCGGGCCGATGGAGGTGCTGATCGCGTAGGTCTGGCGGCGGCGTGTGTGCCGGGCGTAGCCGACGGCCTGGTGGACCTGTGCCTGCTCGTTGCGGCCCTGGTAGTAGGGCATCACGGTGGGGTCCGCGGCCTGGTACTGCTTCAGCGCCTGGCCCACACCGGCCACGTTGCCGTGGCCGAAGATGCCGAACGTGCCGGGGATGAGCCGCTCGCGGTAGTCCACTCCGCCGACAGAATCGACGGTGTACTGCTTGGAAAGGTACTCGACCACGGCCTGGGCCACGGTCATTCTTCGCGTTGCCATGATTCTTACTCCGGGGTGCTCGCGCGGTGGCTTAAGAGGGAGGCTGCTGTAGCAACGGCAGCCGTTACGTCACCATCTCTTGGATACAACAATGTTCTGCCGACGGTGAGGCCCTGGACGCCGGGCAGGGCCAGCGCGGTCTGCCAGCTGGCGAAGACCTCGTCTTGGGTACCCGCAGGATCTCCGCCCAGCAGCACGGTGGGCATGGTGGTTGCCGCCATGACGCGTTCCATCTCCGCGACGACGGGCAGTTTCATCCAGGTGTAGGCGCTGGTGGAGCCCAGGCCCTCCGCGATCGCAATCGACTTAATCACCGCATCCGTGGACAGGTCGTTGCGGACCCTGCCATTCTCGCGCACCGAGAGGAAAGGCTCCACCATCGCGATCAGCTTGCGTTCGGCCAGGGAGTCGATGGCCTTGGCGGTGGCTTCCAGCGTGACCACGGTGTCCGGGTCCTCCAGGCAGATCCGGGTCAGCATCTTCCCGCCGTCGGCCCCCAGCGCCTCCAGGGCGGCAGCGGTGTGGCCGGTGAACCGGTCATCGAACTCGTTGACCAGCCCGGTGAGGCCGCCACGGTTCATCGACCCGAAGACCAGCTTGCCTTCCAGGGCGCCCAGCAGCAGCAGGTCGTCCATGATGTCCGGCGAAGCGAGCACGCCGTCCACGTCCGGGTTGGCCAGGGCGATCCGCAGGCGGTCCAGCAGCTGGCGGCGGTCCGCCATGGCCACTGGATCGCTGCCGACGGCGAGGGCCCCGCGGGCCGGGTGGTCAGCGGCGACGATGAAGTTCTGCTTGCCTGCCTTCGGACCCGGGTGGCGGCGGCGAGCCTTCGCGGCGCGGGCCACGGCTTCCGGGTCCTCGAGGCGGATGCGGCTCAGGTGTTCATAGCGGCGGGGGTCGTCATCCACCGTGGTGAGGGTGGCGCTGCCGGGATTGAGGCTCACAGTGCCGCTCCTTCGGGGGTGAGAGTGCTGGGGTCCTGGCCGGGAACGGCAGGCTTGCGGGGGGCGGAGTCCGTGCCAGGAACCAGGCGTCCCCGCTCAGCGAGCAGGGAGGTGACCTCGGCCGGGGTGGGCATGGCGTCGGCGCAGGACAGCCGGGAGGCAACGATGGCGCCGGCTGCGTTTGCATAATCGAGGACCTGCGCCAGCGGCCAGCCGGACAGCAGTCCGTGGCAGAAGGCTCCGCCGAACGAGTCACCGGCTCCCAGTCCGTTGACGGTCTCCACGGGGACGGGGGCGGAGACCACGCGCTCGGTGCGGGTCTTGGCCATCACGCCTTCCGGGCCAAGCTTGACGACGGCGATTTCCACGCCGGCGGCCAGGAGGCGGTCCGCCTGCTCATCAGGGGTGCCCTGTCCCACGGCCACGGCGCATTCCTGATCGTTGCCCATGGCAACGGTCACGTGCGGCAGGACCTTGGCGACCTCGGCGCGGGCTTCCTCCTCGGAAGCCCAGAACATGGGGCGGTAGTCGAGGTCCAGGATCGTGTACTGGCCGGGCTTCAGGCCGGTGCGCGGCCGGGCTTCGTGGGCCTTGATGTGCGCTTCCCGGCTGGGTTCCTGGCAGAGGCCGGTAACGGTGGACCAGAAAATGCCTGCCGTCCGGATAGCGTCGGTATCCAATTCTTCGGCCTCGATCTGCAGGTCCGGAGCGGTGGGGAAACGGCCGTAAAAGTACAGCGGGAAGTCATGCGGCGGCTGAATGGCGCAGAAGGTCGCCGGCGTCTGGAGCCCCTGGACCGGGGTGACGAAGGAATCGTCCACACCGAACTTTTCCAGTTCGCGGTGTAGGTAGGTGCCGAAGGGGTCATCGCCGGTGCGGGTGATGACGCCGGCACGGCGGCCATGGCGGGCGGCGGCGACAGCGACGTTGGAGGGTGATCCGCCGAGGTACTTGCCGAAGGATGTCACGTCCTCCAAGCCCACCCCGATGTCGTTCGGGTAGATATCAACGCTGATTCGCCCGATCGTGAGCAGTTCGTGGGTCACGGTAATCGCGGACCTTTCTGATTCATACCCCGTGAGTTACGGAGTGAGCGTTCGTAGACCATGGTGGTCAGGCGCCGCGGTGAGGGAGGGTGCGTCGGATGGTTCGCGTCAACATTTGAGGGAGTACCTCCGGCCGCGGCTTTACTTCTTTGCTTCGGGACGGCCGTTACTCTGGGAGCCACAGGAGATCCAGCATTCGCTGGTTGGTCATGCGGTGGAGGCGGGTGTGGGGCCGCCAGGAAGGCGGCCCCACAACCTCTTACGCCGAGACGGTCAGTGCTGCGTCTGCTTCTTTCAGGACTTTGGCGGCGACCTCAAGTCCTTCGATGCGGCCAAGCTCGACGTCTTCGTGTTCGATGTTGACGAGCATGTTGGGGTCCACTTCGTGAAGCGCGCGGAGGAATTCGGTCCAATAGGCCACGTCGTGGCCTTTGCCGAGCGCGACGAAGTCCCACGCGGCGGGTTTTGGCCATTCGTTGGCCCACTCGTCGCCGCCGAGGTTGGTGCGGTTCTCTTCCGGGGAAAGCCTGCGGAAGCGGTTGTCCAGGACCCCGTATATGGCGGCTGTTTCCTTGTTGACGCGTACGTCCTTGGCGGCGGCATGGAAGACCAGGGGGCCCAGCTCGCGGACGACTGCGACGGGGTCCATTTGCTGCCAGAACAGGTGGGATGCGTCGAGTTCGACGCCGACGTGGGTTGCTCCGGTGAGTTCGACGAGCTTGTACACGTCCGCCGGATTGAACACGAGATTTTGCGGGTGCAGTTCCAGGGCGACCTTGACGTTCAGGTCCCGGGCCAGCCGGTCGGTTTCCTTCCAGAAGTCCGCAGCGATGCCCCATTGGTAGTCCAGGACGTCCAGGGCTGCCGAATTCCAAGCGTTGACGATCCAGTTCGGTACCGTTGCTCCCGGTTCTCCGCCGGGAAGTCCTGACATGGTGACCACGCGGTTCTGTCCGAGGCGGTTGGCCAGGCGGATGGAGCGGCGGATGTCCTCGGCGTGTTTGTCGCCGATGGTGCGGTTGGGGTGAAGGGGGTTGCCGTTGCAGTTCAAGCCTGCGATCGAGACCCCGGTGCCTTCAAAAATGGCGAGGTAGTCGTCACGGGCGGCGTCGCTTTCCAGGATCTGGTCCATGTTGGGCACGTGCACCGCCGGCAGGAAGCCGCCGGTGTTGATTTCGATGCCGGTCAGTCCGAGGTCCGCGATGACTTTCAGGGCCTCGGGAAGCGGGCGGTCGTGCAGGATTGCGTTGTAGACGCCGAGTTTCATAGCGTGATTGTCTTTCCGTTGTTCAGCGCGGATTCGGTGACGGCGCCGAGCAGTTCCATATTGCGGACGCCCTCCTCGAAGCTGGCGCAGCGGGGCAGAGACTCAGCTTCGCTAAGGCCGGCGACCTCTTCGAGGAAGGCGCGCGCCTGGTAGCCAAAGGCGTCGTTCTGGCCGAAGCCAACTTCAGGAGCGTCCATGGCCAGGCCGCCGGCAATATACGGGTGGCCCGGGCCAAGGATGACCTGGCGGTAGCCGTTCTCGGTGCCGGAGCCGTCATTGAGGAACAGCTGGATTTCGGAGGGGCGGCGCTGATCGAACTTTGCGGCGCCGTTCTCGCAGAAGACCTCGAAGTTGAGGCTGTTGGCGTGTCCGGCTGCAACGCGGGAGACTTCAAAGCTGCCGGCGCCGTTTGCGAACTCGGCGGAGAATGCGGCGTAGTCGTCGTTCTCCACGGCTTCGAAGGTGTCACTGACAGCGGCATGGTCGTGGCCAATGACGGCACCCAGCGGCAGGGGACGCTTGCCGATCGCGGTGCTGAGAC
Organism: Arthrobacter sp. NPDC093125; assembly: GCF_044754225.1. Taxonomy (NCBI): domain Bacteria; kingdom Bacillati; phylum Actinomycetota; class Actinomycetes; order Micrococcales; family Micrococcaceae; genus Arthrobacter; species Arthrobacter sp. NPDC093125. Next base: position 20,485 of record NZ_JBIVOQ010000007.1, read on the forward strand.
GGCCGCCGCTGATGGACTTGATGTCGCCGCAGAGGAACTCGGAAACGTAGGCCAGGTGACTTCCGACGTCGGCCAAGGCACCGGAGCCGGGGCCGCCCTTGTAGCGCCAACTCATGGGAGCGGAGGGGCTGAAGCCGTAGTCCGTCCAGTATCGGCCGCTGAAGTGCAGCACGTTGCCCAAAACGCCGTTGCGGATGAGGTCCTCGATGTAGGCGATGCCAGGGGTGCGGCGGAACGTGAAGCCGATGCGGGCAATCGAGGAGGCATTCCGTGCCGCGTCAGCCATGGCGCGGGCGTCTTCAATGGAGTCGCTCAGCGGCTTCTCGCACAGTACGTGCTTCCCGGCGGCCAGCAGGCCCTCCACGACTTCACGGTGGAGGGAGTTCGCGATCACGACGCTTACGACGTCGATGTCATCAGCCTCGGCGATCGCCTGCCACGAGGTGTCATTCCGTTGGTAGCCAAAGCGCCTCGCAGCCAGTGAGCCGAACTCGGCATTCACGTCACCGATGGAGACCAGCCGGACCGGCGGAAGGACGGGGTTGTACAGGGCGGAAGCGGTGCGGTAGGCGGCAGCATGGGCCTTGCCGGCCATGCCCGCACCGATTACGGCAACGCCAATATCCTTGGGCATTGATTTCTCCTTCGAAACTCAGCCGAGGCTGCGCGCACACAGCAGCTGAAATTGGGGTAATGTGAAATGGAGCGCTCCACAAACACGATAAGCCCACAGCTTTGTCCTGTCAATCTCTTTAAAGGGGGACGAATGAGTAACAATGGCAGAGTGACGCAGGAGACCAACGCCAGACGCCCAAACATTTACGACGTGGCCACGGCGGCAGGGGTATCCAAGTCCCTCGTCTCGCTGGTCCTACGGGGATCACCAGGCGTCTCGCCTGCCCGCAGGGCAGCTGTCGAGGACGCGATGGAGCGGTTGAATTACCGCCCCAGCCGTGCTGCTTCTGCCTTAGCCGGCAACACGTCCAAGACGATCGGCGTAGTGCTGGATGACTACCGGAATCTTTGGTTCGTGGGACTGCTGGGGGGAATGCACGATGAACTTGCACCCCATGGTTACCGAGTTGCGGTGGCAGACCCTTCATTCAATGCCCACATTGACAGGACTCCAGTGGACGGCTTTATGTCCCTGCGCGTGGATGGCATCGTCATTGCCACCGAGCCGTCCGAGAGCATGCTCGGCGGCATAGACGTTCCCGTGGTGGTTGCCGGGAATCGGGATGTCATCGTTCCTGGTGCCGACATTGTCGCTAATGATGACTTGGCAGGCGCCCGACTCGCCACTGAGCATTTACTCGAGTTGGGCCACCGGGAAATCGGCCATGTTACCGGCGGGGGAGGTGCTGCGCGCCTGCGCGCCCAAGGCTTCGAAGTCGTGATGCATGAACGCGGGCTAACTGCGCATATCGCCCAGGGCCAAGGGCTGACCACAGAATCTGACGGCTACCAGGCGGCCTTAAAACTGCTGGATGAGAACCCCTCAATCACAGCGATCTTCGCGGCAAATGACACTATGGCGTTTGGCGCTGCAGGCGCTGCCCGCGACAGGGGTAAACGCATCCCCGAGGATCTGTCGCTAATTGGTTACGACAATTCGCCGCTTGCGTCCGCCAATCTGTTGCGGCTAACGACTATTGATGATCGAAGCGGTCACGTTGGTATAGAAGCCGCGAGGGCGCTTCTCGGCCGCTTGAAGGAGCCCGCGGCGCCGCCCCGAACTGTCCTCGTAGGCCCGGAACTCGTAGTCAGGGCATCAACAGCGGCTCCGGCGTAGTTTCCGCACGTTCATAAATACGCGCAACGCCTCGCCGCCAGACCCGGGGTAGCCAACCGGCCGGGGTGCGTGCCTTCCCCGCCACCCGTGCCTTCACTTCTTTCTCATGCCCCGACCAGCGTCATGTCGAAGGTGTAAGAGTCGGCTCGATAAACGTGCCGGCCTATTTCGATAACTCGGCCAGTGTCATCGGAGGCCGTTCGTCTCATGGTCACGAGGGCGGCGCCGGGCCGGATGTTCAGCAGTGCCGCCTGAGCGCTGTCGGCCGTTGCGGCACCGATGCTCTGGCTCGCAACGCGCAGGTTTACGCCGGCACGCTGCAGAACGTCATAAAGGCTGTCCGTTTCGAGTGCTTCGGCGGACAAGCCCTTTATTGTGCTGGAAACCCAGTTTTCCATCAGCGCCAGCGGTTTCCCGTCAACAGCGCGGATTCTGGTGAAATGACAAACTTTTAAGTCTGCGGCCGACCCAAGGCCTTCAGCTATCTCCGCCTTGGGAACCTCCCAAGCGAAAGAGGTGACCACCGTCGTTGGGTCCAAGCCAACTGCCCGGAGATCCTCGTGAAGGCTTGTTAGCTTGACGGGACGCCTCAGCGGTCCGTCCACCACCTGAGTTCCAATCCCGCGCTTCCGGACGAGCAAACCGCGCCGGACCAGAGAGTCCATGGCTTGTCTCACGGTGGGGCGGGAGAGTCGAAGACGCGTGGATAGGACCATTTCGCTTTCCACGCGGTGCCCTGGGGCAAGACGACCCTCGATTATGGCCTCCTCGAAACTTTGCGCCACCTGGTGGTGAAGGGGCACGGGCGAGTTTCGGTCTATGTCGAGGTTCAGATGCGTCATGGGCGTCTTGGATTCCTGTAGCTGGAGTGCCATATGGCAGTGGTTGATGATTTGGCGTAAAACCAACGCGGCAGCTTCTTCCGGCAGCCAGAAAAAGGACTACGCCCGCGGCTACTGACCCCTCCACAGTGAAGTTCACACGACTTGCAGGACTGGAGCGCTCCAGACTTAGTGTGGAGGGGCAGGCGTGCTTTGTCAAGCAAGCAACCGGGCCGAGTGTTGTACAACGGAGAGTTCAATCCTGCTGTCTTCGACGCTAGGCATTGAGACCGCAGCCCCTGCAGGAACTCTCGAACCTTGGCAAATGCATCATTCATCCGGTGCCAGGGACTGGAATGGCCATGCGCGGGGATCCAGCCGTCCTACAACATACTCGTGTCAATCCGCGCCGATGGATTGCATGAACGATGTAGGCCGAGCGCGCCGGCCCAGGATTGCTTCCTCTGTTGCTTGTGGTGGGACTAGGAGCTACCTGTAATCTCGGCGCCGACTGGAATATGCAGGAGTAGCATCGTCCAGGAATAGCATCGGCTTCGGGCGACTTCAGCGGCGATAGCAGAGCCCGTTTCGGTGCCCATGATGCTGCCGACGGATCTTTCCTGTAGAGGTAAGTAGGCCTTGCCGGTCCGGGCTGAGATGGCTGCTTCCAGTATGAGTCGCGAAGAGCTGGAGGGGTCCGCATGAGAAATTCGCCGGGCAGGGCGGATTGGTCAGCGAAGAGAGCAAAGCCGAGTGCTTCGTCCGAGGCAAATATGGCTCGAGTGTAGGTCCCAAGCTTGGCTCTGGAAGGACCCACCCACGCCGGCAATGGTGACCCATTGTGTCCCGAGCGGCCCAACACCTCTGGGCGCTGATCGTGGGGCCCCTGGAAGGATGGCGGGAGTTCAGGATTGTCACCAGCGACCTCGTCGTCGTAAGGCTGACGATGGCCCCCTGATGCGTCACCTGCGGCAGGATTTGGGTTCCTTTTCTGGGTTGAAGCTCGCATCGGAGACGAGTCTCCAAAGGGGACCCGGGCCACGTGAAAGTCCTATATGTTCCTGGTATGGCCGGCGATAAGGGATCGCGCTCGAGGGGCGGTGGTGCAGGGTCACGGCTGTTGATAGTGAGCTTTTACCACCTCCGAGGTCGCCGGGATGATGCGGCCTGGGGCTACCGTTAAGGAAGAGCGAATCTGAAGGCAACCACCAGCCGGTCGAGGCAATCCCCGACCGGCTGGTGCATCAATATGCCCTGTTCAGATCGAGAGAGCGACTGGCCTTTCGACAACGCCCGCTTTATCGCCATCCATCCACTGCCCGGATGATGTGATCTGCGTGGAAGCGTTTAGGCGATGCAATTACCACTGCATCAATCTCAGGGCGAGCAATCGCCTCATCGTTGCCTATTTCCTGTGGACGATGTAGATGGCGCCGGTTGTGACGTCTTCCTCCAGCGCCTCGAGGGTCCGACCCCGGGTTTCTGGGACTTGCGTGTAGATGAAGATCAGCGCCAGGATTCCGACGATGCCGAACAGGAAGAAGGTCCCGGTGATGCCGACCGCCGCCACAAGGGACGGGAAGAACAAGCCGAGGAGGGCGTTGGCGATCCACAGGCAGAAGATGGATACGCCGATCGCGAAGCCGCGGATATGCAGAGGGAAGATCTCCGAGAGCATCACCCATACTGCGATGTTGAGGAACGTCTGCATCGAACCGACGAAGGCAACCACGAGGAAGAGGATCACGAATGGCCGGGAGGGGTCACCGACCGGCAGGGCAATCGAAGCGATACCGATGAGGAAGTGGCAGACTGTGGTCAGAATGAAGCCGGTAATGAGGGTCGTGCGGCGGTTGATGCGCTGCATCAGGGAGAGTCCGATGATTCCACCGATGACTGCGATGACGCCGGGTGCGATGTTGGCGATGAGCGCGGCGCCCGAGTCGAAACCTGCCTCTATGAGCACAGACTGGCCGTAATACATGATCGAATTGATGCCGGTGAGTTGCTGTGCGACACCAAGGCCGATCCCGACGAGGAGGATGCGCAGGATCCACTTGTTCTTAAGCGCGCTCCAGCCGGACAGGTTCATCTGTTCTTCCTCGTCGGCGAGGTGCTTGACCTCGGCCATTTCAGCGGCAGCGCGGTCGGCTGAACGGATTGTGGCGAGGACATCAAAAGCTTCATGGAGCCGGCGTTTGGAGATCAGCCAGCGCGGGGACTCTGGCATCCGGAGCATGCCAAAGAACAAGGCAATGGCGGGCAGCGCGGCGACAGCGAGCATGATGCGCCAGACTCCGGGATGTCCGCCCCAAACGTTGCCGATAATGGCGTTGACGACGAACGCTGCGAGCTGGCCGATGACGATCATGAGCTCGTTGCGGCCTGCGAGTGAACCGCGGATCTCATAGGGGGCAAGCTCGGCCAGGTACACCGGGACCACCGATGATGCCCCGCCGACGGCGAGGCCGAGGATGACGCGACCTGCAACCATAACCTCGAAGTTCGGCGCGATCACGCAGGCGAGGGTGCCAACGAGGAACAGGACAGCCAGCAGGATGATCGTCTTTCGGCGGCCCCACGTGTCCGAAAGACGGCCGCCTCCGACAGCGCCTGCCGCGGCGCCGAAGAGTAAGGAGCTGGTGACAATTCCCTCGGTGAGCGGGTTAAGCCCGAGTTCAGCGGTCATCGGTCGGAGCGCGCCGTTGATAACGCCCGTGTCATAACCGAACAGCAGTCCACCGAACGTTGCAGTCAGTGCGACAAGGCCAAGTCGCTTGCGATGCGGGCCCTCTGTCAAGGGTGGGAGCGGGGTCGGTCTAGACGTTCCGCTTGGTGCATGGGCAGTGGCCATCAGGGACTCCTTTGTCAGGTTTTCACGGCAGATGTGACTTGCCTCGCAGCAATACTAGTCGGCACCGGCGTGTCATGTAAGGTCAAACTGACAAACGTGCTTAACCTTGCTTCATCAATGACGTGGCGCAAGGCTGTTACCGCCTGATAAGTACGGCGACCCTCCATGGGTGGGAAAGGAAGCCCAAGTTCAGGGTCTTCCAAGAGGGCAAGGTCGGCGTGAACCTCTGTGAAGGACGTCGTAGGCAGTATCGCGTCCTTCGGCGTCACCATGGGTTCACCGGAGTTGCGGCAACGCTTGGCACAGCGGCCGGCCGCGCCCACTCTGGAATCTCGACATCGACCTGCAGAGCCCGTCGGGGACGTCGCCTTGGCCATGGCCAATAGCAGGCCGGCTTCGGTATCATCATTGACGAGATGCAGGACCTCGGCGACAGGCTGCTAGGCCCCGATCAGTCCTGAGGAAGACTTCCGAGGCCTGCTGCGCCACTCCCCTCGTCATTCTGAAACGCCGATAATGAGCCTTCCGTAAAGCTGGCGCGGTTCCAGCCACGGCATAACGGCTGCGTCAGTAGGGGAGGGATTCACGTCAGCTTGGCCTGACGGAGGTATTGGTACACCGTTTAACTGCTGATGCCGTAGTCGCTGGTGAGGACGGATTTGGGGGTTCCACTGGCCGGCGGTGCACCAGCTCGGTCACCCGTTTCGGGCGTGAGGGTCTTCTTCCGTCCGCGGTAGGGACCGCGCTGCTGGGCCAGGGCCATGCCTTTCCGCTGCCGCTCCCGGATCAGGGAACCCTTGAACTCCGCGAACGCACCCAGCACCTAGAGCATGAGGTTGGCCATGGGGAAGTCCTCCCCAGTGAAGACCAGCTGCTCCTTGATGAACTCCACGCGCACGCCCTTACTGGTCAGAATCTGGACCAGTGAACGCAGGTCATCCAGGTTGCGGGCGAGCCGGTCCCTGCTGTGCACCACCACGCTGTCCCCGTCACGGGCGAACCGCAGCAACTCAGCCAACTTCGGTCGGAACGTGTCGCTGCCCGGGGCCTTGTCCGTGAAGACCCGGTCCGGAACCGGACCATCGAGCTGGCGTCGCTCGTTCTGGTCCAGCGTGCTCACCTGCACGAATGCACCCGTACCAGTACTGCAGGAGACCTTATTTGAGCTTGAGCTGGAGTGGCCCAGGAATCTCATAGTGGGCTCGTATAGGCTGCGGATGAGCTCGTCCGCTTTTTTGTGGACGGCAGAGCTAGTCAAGGCAGGCAGACAACATAGCAACAGGCGAACCTCAAACATTTCGAGACCGCCTTAACCACGAGGACGCACATGGCCGCAGAACTTACACAGGGCATCGACCGTTTCACCGTGACACAGAAGCTCACACTGATGGTGAATCGATACGAAATACGTTCCGCGACCGAAGACTGGCAACCCGGGGACCTGCTCGCCGTCGCTCAGCAGAAGCGAGCCGCTTTCAAGGAGCAGGTGACCTTCTACCAGGACGAGTCAAGGACCATACCCCTTTTCTCCTTCAAGGCCCGGCAACGCCTCGACCTCGGCGCGACGTACGACGTGCTGGACGCCAATGGACAACCGATCGGCAACTTCCGAAAAGACTTTGGCAAGTCCCTGCTGCGATCAACCTGGCACCTCGAATCGTCCGGACTCAAAGTCACCGGGAGTGAACGCAGCCTCGGCATCGCCATCGGCCGGCGCATATGGGAAGCGACACCCCTGGGAGACGCCATCCCTTCGCCCTTCCGTTTCCACTTCGACTTCGTCGACTCGAGCGGACAGGTGCTCATGACATCAGAACGGGGACGGTCACTGCGGGACCGATACCTCATCACCCTCCCGGGCGCACGACTCGACGGCCGGGTCGCGGCCGCGATGGCAGTGGCACTGGATGCTCTACAGTCCCGATAGACATACCAACCGATACGGAGGACGCCAGCCGCTGTTGGTCATGGTGTCAGTTCCTTAGGCAATGCCGTGATGGTCCGAATGGAAGTGCGTGGTGGGAGCGGGACTTGCAGCCGCTGATCGCTTGAGCAGGATGCTGATGCCGAGGACGGCAATCCAGAGGCCCCAGCCGGTACTGCCGAGAAGGCCGGCGAGGTCCCAGACGGGAAATCCGGGGACGGCAGTGGCGAGGATGTCGCCCTGATTGAGCAGATAAATGCTGCTGGTGATGAGGCCAGCGGCGCCTATCCATCGGGGAAGAATTCCGCTGCGAAGGATCACGATGCTGACAGCGGCGGACCATCCGATCACCAGCAGTTGGCCCAGATGCTCGCCCAGCAGCGCCCCGCCGAACTGGTGCTGTGCCGTCCAGGCAGCGGCCACCGCAGCCCGCGTCTGCCCGTCCCCTGTCGCGTAGGTGCTTGCCAGTGCCGGCACGACAAACACCCAGCGCAGGAACCCGATGAGTGACAGGAGCACCGAGGCAGCTCCGGCATAGGTGGCAACGTTCATAGCGGGGTTCCCCTGCAGGCCCAGTGCGGCCGGCAGAAGCAGAATAGGGATGGCGAGGAGCCCGTAGGTCCAGGCCGCCGCGAACCAGGCCCACACAAGGGCAGGGCCGCCGGCGGTAAAGGCGGGCAGCACCACCTCAGCCGGCTCCCGCAGCACGTCCGGCCAGTCAAACATCACTGACAGCGCGGTGGCCGCTGCCGCGAACGCCAGGGCACTGAAGGCAAAAAGCCCGCCGGTGGCGAACCGGATTCTGGTGCTCGGGGTGCGCAGGGATTTGGTGGATCGGTTGCCAGTGGCGGCCAGGGAACTGTGCGGCGCTGGAACTGACATGGCGGGTTTCTCTCTTAGCTTTGTGGGGTGTGGATGGTGATGGCGATTTTTCCGCGGGCTTTACCGGAGTCGAAGTAGCGCATGGCGTCCGGGACCTGCTCCAGGGTGTAGGTCCGGTCGATGACGGGTGTGAGCGTGCCGGCTTCGATAAGTCCGCGGAGGTGCTCGAGGTCCGGTGCGTTTTCCTTGCCCATGACCATGGTCAGCCGCTGGCCGATGAACGGAGACAGGGCCAGGGCGCGGAGCTGCCGGTCCATGCTTCCGGTCCAGGAACCGCCCTCCTCCCCGCCGGTGATGACCGCCGTTCCCGTAGGGGTGAGGGCGTTGCGGAGCCGGGTGAGGGTGGGGTTTCCTGCGATGTCCAGGATCAGGTCGTAGCGCTCGGTGCCGTCGGCGAAGTCCTGGCGGGTGTAGTCGATGACGTGGTCGGCGCCCAAGGAGTGCACCAGGTCCTGTTTGGTCGTGCTGCACACACCGGTGACCTCGGCCCCGGCGGCCTTGGCCAGCTGCACGGCATAGCTGCCGACACCCCCGGAGGCGCCAAGGACCAGTACCTTCTGCCCCGGCGTTACCGGACCGGCGGCGCGGAGTGCCTGCAGGGCGGTGCTGGCCGAAACCGGAACGACCGAGGCCTGTTCGAAAGTGAGGTTGGCCGGTTTGCGGGCTATCTTGTCTTCATGTGCGGCCGCGTAGTCAGCGAAGGGGCCTTTTCCGAAACCGTAAACCTCGTCCCCGACGGAAAACCTGGTCACTGCTGCCCCAACTGCCGCGACAGTGCCAGCCAAATCCAATCCGGGGACGGGGTTCTTGGGGGCGCGGAGGCCGTAGACCATCCGCAACGCGTACGGCAGCCCGGTGGTCACATGCCAAGTGCCCCGGTCCAGTCCCGCCGCGTGCACCCGGACCAGAACTTCCTTCTCGCCGATTGCAGGCCGGGCAATAGACGCCAAATGCAGGACATCGGCGGACCCGTAGGCCTCCTGCACGATGGCCCGCATCGGCGTTTCCCCTGCCGACGCTGCGCGTCCCGACGGACTTTCTGTGACGCTCTGACCGTGTGAGGTCATGGCCGCTCTCCTTGAAGTGTGTTGGATTTGGAGCGCCATTTCGTACGCCGTACGATCATGGTAGCGTACATAGTACTAAACCGATACGGCTGGGAGCCACGATGTCCGTCAGCACTCAACACCTGCCCCCGCAGCGCATTCCGCTCAGCCGGGAAAGGGTACTCAGATGCGCCCTCGATCTCGCCGACGAGTCGGGAATCGCGTCTTTGACCATCCGTTCCCTGGCGACCAGCATGGGCACGAAGCCGATGTCGCTCTACCACTACGTGGCCAACAAGGATGAGATCCTGGACGGCATCGTGGACATGGTCTTCGACGAAATCGAGCCGCCATCCCCGGCGGGCGACTGGCGGGACCAAATGCACCGCCGGGCGCACGCAGTGCGGCGTGCACTCAAGCGCCACCCCTGGGCCGTAGGGCTGCTGGAGACCCGGACATCCCCTGGAGCTGCGACCCTGCGCCATCACGAGGCGACCCTTGCCACCCTGCGCGCCGCCGGGTTCTCGGTGCAGATGACAGCCCACGCCTATGCGCTGCTGGATAGCTACATCTACGGAGCCGCCCTCCAGGAAGCGGCCCTTCCCTTCCACGGCCCCGACGCCACGGCCGAAGTGACAACATCGATCGTCAAGCTCTTCTCCGACGGGCAATACCCGAGATTGGTTGAGATTGCCACCGAACACGTCCTCAAACCCGGGTACGACTTCGGGAACGAGTTCGACTTCGGACTGAACGTCATCCTCGACGGACTCGCCCGGTCGATTCACCCGCTAGACGACGGGGCCTAGCACGGCACCAGCTCGCCCGGTCCGTTAGCGGAAGCTCCCGGCCCGTCACGCGAAGGCCGGAGAGAGTCTTACCGTTTTCCGGGTTGTAGGACCTGCAGCTATCGCCAACCCGTACTTTGTACGGTACGGTGGGCGTACGCCGTACGAAACGTGCTGCTGACACGGTACTCCGGTTGTCAGCCCCCGGCGCGCTGGCCCTCGGCCCCATGAAAGAAGATCGCCATGTCCACGTCAATGCCCGGCAGCTCTTCCCGGGGGCCCGATTCACCAGTAGCCAGGATGCCCGCAGTGCCCATGGCCGTCCTCGTGGTGGGGGTCCTGCTGGGACTCGCCACGACGGTTGTGCTCTCGGCCTACCGTTCCCTTCCCTTGGGACCGGGCGGTTTTACTACCGCACTGCTCGTGCTCGGTGCATCCCTGGTCCTAATCCTCGTGGGAGCTGCAGGCGTGGGACGAGGGATCGCCCCCGGGGCCTCACAGGAAGCCGACCGGGCCGGAAACGAGCCGGCCCAACTTACCGGGCACCTTGATCCCGGATTGTCGCGGTGGCTCTGGCTGGTCAAATGGGTCCTCGTCATTCCCCACTACATCATCCTGGCCCTGCTGTGGGTCGCGTTCCTGGTCGTGACAGTGGCAGCGGGGTTTGCGATCCTGTTCACCGGCCGCTACCCGGCCTCGCTCTTCCAGTTCACCGTCGGAGTCCTGCGCTGGAACTGGCGCGTGGCCTTTTACGCCTACGGCGTCCTTGGCACGGACCGCTATCCGCCCTTTACCCTTGCCCGCAGCGATTACCCGGCGGAACTGGACGTTGCCTACCCGGTGAAGCTCTCGCACTGGAAGGTACTGTTCAAGTCCTGGCTGTTCGCCTTGCCACAACTGCTCATCGTGGCCGCCCTCACCGGCAGCGCGGCATCCTCCTCAACGGCGGGCATCTCTTTGCTCAGCCTGCTGGTATGCATCGCCGCAGTCATCCTGCTCTTCACCGGTGTCTATCGCCTTGGGATCTTCGACCTGTTGATGGGCATCAACCGTTGGACCGTGCGAACGGTCTCATATGTGGCCTTGATGAGTGACAAGTACCCTCCGTTCCGGCTCGACCAAGGCTCGCTCGATCCCCCCACGAACCCTGTGGCATCACCCACGCCTGCTTAATGCCACCGCGGCCGCGACGGCCACGCCTGTTTCCAGCACAACCGCAAGGGACTCTGGGGGTCCTGGACCGACTCAACCCGGCGGGTGCGTGAGCGCACCCGCGAGAGAGCGACACCATGACAGCCGAAACCATTCCCCGCTCCCGCCCCAGGCCACCCCGTACCCGATGGCTCGTACCCGCCTCCCTGATCCTCCTCAGCCTCGTCCCGATCATCGCCGGCGCGTCGCGCCTTACCGAACTATCGGGAGGTCAGCTAACACCGGATAACGCCCGGTTCTTCGACTCGCCCATCCCCGTACTGATTCACATACCCGCCGTCACCGTCTACCTCGTGCTCGGGGCCTTCCAGTTCGTTCCATCGCTGCGCCGAGGCAAACGCGGCAGGCTCAGCTGGCACAAAATCGCCGGTCGTACTCTCGTCCCCATCGGCCTGCTCGCCGCCCTATCGGGCCTATGGATGGCGGTCTTCTACGACCTCCCGCCCCTGGACGGGCCGCTCCTTCTCGTCCTTCGACTGGTCTTCGGCTCCGCCATGGTGACGTTCCTTGTCCTGGGATTCATGGCCGTACGGCGCCGGAACTACGTCCGGCACAGTGAATGGATGTCCCGGGCGTACGCCATCGGCATCGCCCAGGGAACCATAGTTGTCGTCACTATCCCCTGGATCCTGCTGATCGGGCCAGTTGATGAACTGACCAGGGCACTGCTGATAGGGGCATCATGGGTCATCAGCCTTATGGTGGCCGAGTACTTCATCTACCGGCGCGCCCAAGGACCCGCGCGAACTTCCCGTCCTCCCGTCCGGACCGCTCAAGCACGCTGAACCTTCTCCTGACGGGACGGAGGCGGGGCTGAAACTGAACCACCCCTGTGCGTTCATCCCGGGAACGGACTTGTGGATTCTAGTGCTTGTGCTTTATCCGGTCCTAAACGCATAGTGAGCTGCGGGACCCGATCATAAAGCTCTGAAGGAAGCCGCCATGCAAACCGGTACCAGCACAAGGCGACTCCTGAAGACTTTCCGGGCGTACCCTAAGAACAGGCCGACGGCGGAGGACCCATTGGTTTGCCCCCATCCCTGTGGACACCCCAGCCCGCCGCCGGTCTCGTTTCTGGCCCTTCTGAATGCAGCTTGACGTAATCCGCGGTCGGCGGAGAACAGATCACCGCTTGTGGCTGGAGGGCTGAGGGATGAGGTGGAAGACTGCGGCCATGAGTATCGAAAAATGGTGGCCGAAGCTGAAGCCATCTACGCGGGAATGGCTCATTGAGCATAACGGCGACGCGGTGCCTGCCGAGGTCCTCGCCGAGATTGCGGAAGCTGGCGGTTCAGCAACTACCGGTGGATGGTGGGTGGGCAGTAGTGGGCCCTCGGGGTTCTATTTTTCGGACCAAGCCGTCGATTGGATTGAAGCGGTGTCGCCCCAACCTCCCTAAGATTCTCAGCCCCACTCGAGTTCCGGCTGGCCGCTCACCGTCCCATCACCTCGAGCACGTCGAACACGGTGCGGAGCAGCGCCGGGGCGAGGCTGCAGGGCCCGATCCACAATCCCGCGACCTGCACACGGGTCGCCTTGCCACTGCGATGTTCGTTCACCTGAGACCACCTGTTCCTTCGGCTGGGCTGACCATCGTAAGGGCAGGTGCCGACACCTCGAGCAGCAGCAAAATGCGATCGGCAGCGGCTGAACACAGCATGTCCACACGACCGCTGCGCCCAGACTGGGACGGTGGACAACCAACTCGTGGTTGTCCACCGGAAACCAGCGGCGTGTCAGAACGCCCGGGAGTGTCGGCCGGCGATCCGCGGCCAGGGGGTCCACGAGGCCGGCTCCCCGTACCCCCCTGACTTGGCTCATTTGCTTTGTGCGTGACTTTTGGGCTGTGGATGGCGTCGAGGATGGCTTGCTGTCCGATGGAGATGTCGGGGGCGAACGTCTGTGTGGTGCCGTTGATGGCGATCGTCGCTGAGCGCAGGGGCCGGAGTTGCTTGATGACGTTGGCCACCGCGAGCCCGGTCCTGTTCTGCACGGTTCTGGAGAGGGCAAGCGCGGTGAACACGATCGTCAGGTGCGCCTCGATCGCGTCGCGGGTGCGGTGGAACATGGGCCTGGCCCGCAAGTCTGTCTTGCTCATCCGGAAGGACTGCTCGACGTGCCAAAGGTCGTGGTAGGAGCCGATGACTTCCCCTGCCGCCATGACCGTCGCCGGGATATTCGTGACGTAGCCCTTGAGGCCTGCCAGTTGCCGGGCACGTGTCAGTGACGACTCGTCGAGGCTGCGTTTGCCGCCGGTGGTCTTGACGAAGCGCGGGACCCGGGCCGCCTTCTGCCCCTCGATGACCTCGCGCGCCCGGTTCTCCTGGGCTGTAAGGGTGGTGGCGTCGCGGACCGCTCTCTTCCGTGAGTAGGCCCACACCGCCCGCCGTGAGCCGGGATTCGTTGTGGGGTCCCAGACCGGTTCAGCGCGCACATCGGTGTTGTTCTCGTTCTTATGCCCGGTTCTAGGTGTGATCGTGTCGATCAGCTGCCCGTCCGTGAACGCGTTGCCGTGCCAACGGAAGTGCGAGGCCAGGTCGGCCGGAGCCTTGGTCATCCGGGAGCCGATGATGAACCGCAGGTGCGCATCATCAAGCTCACGCAGGTTCCCTGCTGAGAGCATGCCGGCGTCAGCCACGACGACCATATCGCTCAGGTCGTGCCGGGCCTGGAACTGCTTGATGATCGGGATCATGGTCGAGGTCTCGGCCTTGTTGCCCTCGAAGCAGCCGATCTCCAACGGGAACCCGCCGCGGTCCACCAGTAGACCGACGACGATCTGTGGATCAACGCGCCGTTCCTTGGAGTACCCGACCTTTCGCAGCTCGTCTTCCTTCTCGGCCTCAAAATAGAGCGTGGTGACGTCGTAGAGCACCAGGGAAAAGTCCCCGCTCGTGCTGGCGTGCTGGAAGCACCAGGTTGCGATCCGGTCGCGGTAATTACCTGCAGAGGCCCGGCTCAAGGTGCGTTTCATTGTCGCGTAGCTGGCCGCGGATTGACCAAGATCGCGTAGCACTCTACCGGCGTCCAGCAGCGATGTCGGTTCCACGACCCGGGCGATCACCAGGGCGCGGAACACCTCGTCACCCAAACCATCGAACCCCAACGCCGTGAACACGCTGGCCAGCGCATCGAACAGGATCCGCGAGTCTGTGCCAACCACGCGTCCGGGACTGTCACGGCCAGTCGGCGTCACGGCGCCGGCTGTCTCGAAGAGGCCCGTCTCGGCGGGCACAATCAGGCCCTTCACCGGAGGCGTGGGTTCGATGCCGAGCTCGAGGACGCCCTGGGCAGGATTGTCCAGCAGCTCACGGGCGCGCTGGAGCAGCATGCCGAGTTCGGCCTCCGTATGCGCGGAGCCGACGTGCTCCACGATCCGCTGCCGGCCGCGCACATACTCGGCGATCTGCACTGCCGTCGCCCCCGAGGCCGTCCGCACCCTCCTGATGAACGCCACAACGGAGACACTAGAACAAAACCCATTAGTGCGTGAAAAAGCACGAATCCGTCGACATCACCGCAGGTCAGAGCGCTGCACTATCTCAAGACCACGACCCGTGAGCCAAGTCAGGTCAGAACGCCCGGGAGTGTCGGCCGGCGATCCGCGGCCAGGGGGTCCACGGGGCCGGCTCCCCGTACCCCCGGCAAGGAGACTCTGCGAAAGGTGCCGGCGGTAGCTGCCTGGGACGATACCCGCTCTAAACTGCCGGTCTGGCGGTGCGTATGCTTGCTGTGGGATGTTTCCCACGCCCAGGAAGCTATCCGCATGCCCCGGCTGAACTGTAGCCGCACCTGTTCTCGCGGCTGTTTTGGTCCCATTCCCGGACGCCGATAATGGAGATTCCGTCAACCTGGCTTTGTGTGCTTTTGCCAGAATGACAGGACTACCGGCAAGGGCTTCAAGGAAGCCTGGTCTGGGGGAGGTACTGGTGCACGGTTCCCGTCGGATGCCCTTTGCAGCCTGACTTCCGCCCCTTTCCGCCGGGCCGGTTCGAGGCGGTCCCCCAACCCCGGTACTCTTCTTCAAAGGCCGTCCCTGAGAGGTTTTTCCTCAAGGACACCTTCTCCCACACTGCCTGCCGAACTTGGACGTCGATTCTTGGGCACCGCACCGACTGTCGCTCGCTTGATCCCAACCGTTTTTCTCGCTTTGGGCTGTTTCGAACTCCTAGGAAGCCTGTCAGTACTTTCCTGGCAGGCTTCCTAGTTTTGCCTAGGATATATTTCCTGGCTTTTGCTTTCAGTCAGTCGGATTCTGGCGTATGGGCCTCTTAGTCGATTTTGCATTGATGTCCCGCTGCCCCTATTTTACTGGGACGGGAGCTTACATAATTTGTTGGACTCATCGTGGCAGAACCCAAGTATAACTTTAGGTTTGCGTGCGCCTTCAGCGACATTTTACGTCTTGGATAACAAGGTGCCGGACCTCGCCATCCACCACGACGGAGTGCGTTGTAAAGGTGCACGCCGTTGCCGAACTACTACTCTTGATGACTTCCCGGAAGTGGAAGACTGCCAGTTCACCATCTTTGACTAGGGAACTTTGATGTTGAGTAGTTGTCCTTTGGGAAAATAGAACACCCTCCTTGGTTGGCCCTTCATAAACGGTACTCCTGGTAATGAAATGAGCCAGGAATAGGGTGTTGCCGCCCTCGGAACTGTTTCTGATGATCTGCCCGCTCTGGCTGAAACAGAACAGCAGGTCGGTAGGGGCCGGGACATAGTTGCACTGCTCAGGGGTCCTGAACTGGGTCGGCGGATCGGCAGCGGCCGGGGACGTCGAAAGAGCTAGCAGGGCCATCGAGGCAATGAAGCATAAGATGGCCGAACATTTTGATTTGCTAGGGTTTCTCATGGTCTTCTCCGAAGATGAGCGGTTATTGGGCACGCGTGAATAGAACAATGGCACGTTAAGATACGCGCCCTATGACCACGACCCCAGCGTTCGCAATCCTTGACGGGACGAAGGGCTCTAATTCTAAGCCCGTACTGTCCCACTTCACGAGGCCAAGTTGGCCTTTTTTCCGTCTCAGCTTGACCGCCCGCCGTATGTGCAACAGAAACCTGTATTGCAGTGCCTTTCGTGCCAAGTTCTTGATGCCGATAACGATCTTTCGTCAACTCAGGCAGAAGAGCGGATGCTGGGGCAAGGCTGGACCTGCTCTGCGAAAGAGCCGTTCAGCGTCGGCGACGTTGGATGTCTTTTCAGGCGCCGTAAAGGGGCCAGGCGTTCTGTATCCGGTAAGGCAGGAACCACTTTTTGGCGTCTTTACCTGTCCATCGGGCACGCAGATGGGTCCGTTGGGCTGCGCGATGAACCCAACAGCTCAGAGGGTCTGCGCGCTTGTGGAGTCATACAACTATGTGCCACGGCCTGTGGCACATTTGCGGGTGGGTAGGGCTGAGGCGAGCCTGCACCTACGACAACCGTCCTGTAGCCGAGCAACAAGCCCTTCCCAACGAGCGGCATCCCGTAGCAGCCCTCGAGCGGACACGGACACCGACTAAGGCGGCTTAAAGTGAAGGCTCCGGGAGCCTCGCCTGACGTAGGTATTGGTACACCGTTTCCCGGCTGATGCCGTAGTCGCTGGCGAGGACGGATTTGGGAATTCCCTTCGCTGCCCGCTGGACCAGCTCGGCCGCCCGTTCCGGTGTGAGGCTCTTTTTCCGCCCGCGGTAGGCGCCGCGCTGCTTGGCCAAGGCAATACCTTCCCGCTGCCGCTCCCGGATCAGGGAGCGTTCGAACTCGGCGAAGGCACCCATCACCGAGAGCATGAGGTTGGCCATGGGGGAGTCCTCGCCGGTGAAGACCAGACTCTCTTTGACGAACTCCACCCGCACCCCTTTGCGTGTGAGGCCCTGGACGAGAGCACGCAGGTCATCGAGGTTGCGGGCGAGCCGGTCCATGCTGTGCACGACGACGGTGTCCCCGTTACGGGCGAACCGCAGCAGCTCCGTAAGCTCCGGTCTGGCCGTGTCCCTGCCCGAGGCTTTGTCCGTGAAGACCCGGTCCAGAACCTGGCCTTCGAGCTGGCGTTTCTCGTTCTGATCCAGCGTGCTTACGCGCACGTACCCGATCCGCTGTCCAGCCACCTGAGCCTCCAAACCTTCAACCTGTCAGATTGAGTTCTATGGCCTTTATTGGAGCAGGTCAAGATACTGGACTGGTCGATGTCAGAGTGGGGTGTGCCCTAACTGACACGACGAACTCCCAGCTGGCGCACCATGTTCTTTCTACTTTCCGAGTTTGTCCGGGTACGAATGGCCGTGTTCGTTTTCTGCCCACCACGGGCCCCGGGATGAATTGGGCCAGCCCACCACGTATTAGGGCTTTTTCTTCTTTTCCGGCCAGGGGCCGAGCTTTTCTTTGTTACTGGTGGCTTTGCCAACGCGGGTGGAGTCGGCGAGGTCGCCTACCTTGTGCACCTTCAGCGAGTTGGTGGAACCGGCCTTTCCGGGAGGGGACCCGGCAGCGATGACCACCAGGTCGCCGTCTTTGACGAGTTCCATCTCCAGGAGGCTGCGGTCAACTTGGGCGGTCATCTCGTCGGTGTGGTCCACCATCTGGACCAGCACCGGCTGGATGCCCCAGGTCAGCGCCAGCTGGTTCCAGACCTGCTCCACTGGGGTGAACGCGAAGACCGGCTTAATGGGACGAAGGCGCGAGAGGCGGCGTGCGGAGTCGCCGGACTGGGTGAAAGCACAGATGTACTTTGCTTCCAGCTGGTCGGCGATTTCGACGGCGGCACGGGTGATCGCGCCGCCGCGGGTCTTGGGCTTGGTGCCCAGCGGCGGAACGCGCTCGAGCCCGTGAACTTCCGTGGACTCGATGATCCGGGCCATGACCTTGACGGTCTCGATCGGGTACTTGCCGACGCTGGTCTCGCCCGAAAGCATCACAGCGTCGGCACCGTCCAGCACCGCGTTGGCACAGTCGGACGCCTCAGCGCGGGTGGGGCGCGGGTTGTCGATCATGGATTCCAGCACCTGGGTGGCCACGATGACCGGCTTGGCCCAGCGGCGGGCCAGTTCGATCGCGCGCTTCTGGACGATCGGCACTTCCTCCAGCGGGAGTTCCACGCCGAGGTCGCCACGGGCCACCATGATGGCGTCGAACGCGTCGATGATCTCGGGGAGCTGCTCGACGGCCTGCGGCTTTTCGATCTTGGCGATGACCGGCACGCGGCGGCCTTCCTCGTCCATGATCTCGTGCACGCGGACAATGTCGGACGCATCGCGCACGAAAGACAGGGCCACCAGGTCAACACCGCGGCGCATGGCCCAGCGGAGATCGTCCTCGTCCTTTTCGCTCAGTGCAGGGACGTTGACAGCAACGCCGGGCAGGTTGATGCCCTTGTTGTTGGATACCATGCCGCCCACGGTCACCTCTGCGACCACCTTGACGTCGTCGACAGCAGTGGCACGCAGGGCCACCTTGCCGTCGTCGATCAGTAGGGCGTCGCCGACGTTGACGTCCTCGGTGAGGCTCTTCAGCGTGGTGGAGCAGATGTCCTTGGTGCCGGGAACGTCCTTCGTAGTGATGGTGAAGGTGTCACCAACA
The DNA here is from genome assembly GCF_044754225.1 of Arthrobacter sp. NPDC093125. Taxonomy (NCBI): domain Bacteria; kingdom Bacillati; phylum Actinomycetota; class Actinomycetes; order Micrococcales; family Micrococcaceae; genus Arthrobacter; species Arthrobacter sp. NPDC093125. The sequence goes on from NZ_JBIVOQ010000007.1 coordinate 39,365, forward strand.
GCGAGGGCGTGCGGGCCGTCAACGAACCTGCCCAGGCGGATCTTGGGTCCCTGCAGGTCAGCCATGATGGCCACCGGCTTGCTCAGCTCGGCGGCGGCCTTCCGGACGTTCTCGTAGGTGTTGTCGTGCACGGTGTAGTCGCCGTGGCTCATGTTCATGCGGGCGACGTCAACGCCGGCTCCCAGCACCGCGAGGGTGTTTTCGTAACTCGCGATTGCGGGCCCGAAGGTAGCCACGATCTTGGCACGTCTCATATGACTGTCCTTGAATTATCTTGGATTGACGACTGGTAGTGGTGGACCCTTGGTGGGCCGGGTACTCGAGCCGGGGAGGCCGCGAGACTGCGATGCGCGCCGGGGACGGCATGGTTGCTCTTCCGATCCCAATCGCCCGCCCGGGCTACCCCCGGGCGGGCGAATCTGTTCCTGCAGCTGGTTTCCACTGTCTACAGGAGGCTTGTTCCGATGTCCTTGCCGATCTGGCGGAGCAGCGTGGCGGAAAGTTCGGGGTCTTTGGAGGAGTCCTGGTCTGTGTATTCGGTCAGGGTATAGACCCGGGTCAGCGTCATTTCTGACCATCGCTCCTTGGGAAGGAGGGAGCGGCCGGCGACGGCGATGATGGGACGGGTGCCTGATCGTCGCGCCACGGCGGCGGGCAGCTTCCCCGCCAGGGTCTGCTCGTCGATGCTGCCTTCTCCGGTGATCACCACATCGCAGCTGTCCTTGCGGGTGTTGAAGTCCAGCAGGTCCAGGAAGTAGTCGGCTCCGGATACCTGTTTGGCGCCGAGCAGCAGGCAGGCGTAGCCGATGCCGCCGGCGCTTCCGGCGCCTTCATGTGCTGCAAGGGACTCCGCGTCGGCGAATCCGGCTTCTGCCATTTGGTTCACGAAGTGCCCCAAACTGTCGTCGAGGAATGCGATTTCCTCGGCTGTGGCACCCTTTTGTGGGGCGAAGACCGCCGGTGCGCCGTTGGGGCCGCGGAGGGGGTTGTGGACGTCGCTTGCGACGACGAGTTCGGTGTCTTGCAGTTCCGGGAGCGCAGTGCGGTGAACGGAATGGACCTGTCCCAACGCTGCTCCGCTGCCGTAGAGCTGGCGTCCTGCGGAGTCGTGGAAGCTGTAGCCCAGGGCGGTGAGCATTCCCATGCCGCCGTCGGTGCTGGCACTGCCGCCCAGTGCCAGCACGATTCTTGCAGGGTTAAGGCTGAGCGCGAACAGGACCGCTTCACCGAATCCGCGGCTGGAGGAGTTCAGTGCCTCCGGTTTGCCTTCCGGCAGCAGTCCGAGTCCGCAGGTGTTGGCCACCTCGACGACGGCTGTGGTGCCGTCGAACGCGATGCTGGCCTGTACGGGTTGGCCCGTGGGGCCGGCAACGGTGTAGCTGTGGCGGGTGAAGCCGGAGGCGACGGCGGCGTCGACGCTGCCGTCACCTCCGTCCGCCAGGGGAAGCAGTTCGCACTGAACCGCTCCGACCGTGCCTGGGACGTCAGCGGCGGTGCGAAGCCCTGTTGCCAGGGCCTGCGCTACTTCGCTGGCCGTTAGGCTGCCCTTGAACTTGTCGGGGGCGATAAGGGTCCGCACGGTTCTGGGGGCGGTAGTTGTGCTCATGTCAGACGGTTTCCGAGTAGGCGGGGCGTCGGTCAGTTGTCGATACGAGATCCGGGACCGGTTCTGCGTGCTTGGCAGTGGTTTCCTTGGGCCCATGGTGTCCGTACTCGGTCAAGTCGTCATCGATGTCAATGACTTCGTCCAGGTGGATCGGGTCCTCGGACGGCATGGGCTCCACGGCTTCGCCGGCGAAGACGCGCCGGGCGCGGTCTGCGTCCAGGGTGCGGTCCCACCAGGCGATGAAGAGGGTAGCAACGGCGTTACCGGTGAAGTTGACCAGGGCGCGGCATTCGGACATGAACTTGTCGATGCCGAAGATGAGCATGATGCCGGCGGCAGGGATGGTGCCGAGGGTGGTCAGGGTGGCGGTGAGGGCGATGAAGCCGCCGCCGGCGACGCCTGCTGCGCCCTTGGAGGTCAGGAGCATCACGGCGAGCAGGCCCAGCTGCTCGCCGATGGTCAGGTCGGTGTTGGTGGCCTGGGCGATGTAGAGGGCGGCCAGGGACAGGTAGATGGCGGCGCCGTCGAGGTTGAAGCTGTAGCCGGTGGGGACGACCAGGCCCACGGTCTCTTTCTTGACGCCGGCGTGCTCGAGCTTGCGCATCAGGCCCGGGAGGGCGGGTTCGGCGGTGGAGGTGCCCAGGATGAGCATGTACTCCTCTTTGAGGTGGCGGATCATCGTGAAGATGTTCAGCTTCAGGAAGAGCATGATGGAGCCGAGCACGATCACCACGAAGAGGATTGAGGTGATGTAGAACAGGGCGATGAGCCCGCCCATGCTGGTCAGGGAGGAGACACCGAACTTGCCGACGGCGTATGCCATGGCGCCGAAGGCACCGATGGGGGCGGCCTTCATGATGAAGCTCAGGATCTTGAACATGACCCCGGTGAGGCGCTGCACGCCGTCCAGGACGGGGGCGCCGACCTTGCCCATGGCGTTCAGGGCGATGCCGAAGATGACGGCGATGAAGATGATCTGGAGGATGTTGCCCTCAACGAAGGGGGAGACCATGCTTTCCGGGATGATGTGGGTGAGGAACTGCCACCATTCCTGGTTTGCCCCGGCGTCGATCAGCTTCGCGGCGGATTCGGAAGTCTCGATGCTGCCTGCGTCGGCGTTGACGCCGTCGCCCAGCCGGAAGATGTTGATGGCCACCAGGCCGAAGATCATGGCCAGGATGGTGCCGACCTGGAAGTAGGTCAGGGCCTTCAGGCCGGTCATGCCGACTTTCTTGAGGTCCGCGACGCTGGCGATGCCGCCCACGATGGTCAGGAACACGATGGGGCCGATGAGCATCTTCATCGCGTCCACGAATGTGGTTCCGATGGGTTCCATGGCGATGCCGACACTTGGGGCGAGCCAGCCGACGAGTATGCCGATGACGATGGCGGTCAGTACCCAGAAATACAGTTGGCGGTACAAAGGTGTTTTGCGGGCCGCGTTTTGTGCTGTAGCCGCGCTGCCGGCGGAGGTGCTGTGATCCATGATTCCTACCTCGTTGTGGAATGTAGCTGGAAGTTCTTGATGAAGGTGGGCATGACGGAGTGGACGGCGGCGGTGTTCTGCCGCCGTCCACTCCGGGTTATCTGACCGCCGGGATCGTCCCTGGCCGGTCGCGCGTTCTGGCTAGACGGCGGCCAGGGTGCTGGTCAGGGCCTTGATGATCGCCTCGGTGACATCGTCGGTGTTGGCGTTCCCGCCGACGTCGCGGGTCAGGTGGCCGGAACCGGTGGCAGCTTCGATGGCAGCTTCAACCTTGCGTGCTTCCTCGTGCAGGCCGAAGTGGTCCAGCATCAGTGCAGCGGAGGCGATGGCGCCGATCGGGTTGCTGATGCCCTGCCCGGCGATGTCCGGGGCGGAACCGTGGACCGGTTCGAACATGGACGGGAAGCGGCGCTCCGGGTTCAGGTTGGCGCTGGCGGCCAGGCCCAGGCTGCCGGCAACCGCTGAGCCCAGGTCCGAGAGGATGTCGGCATTGAGGTTGGAGGCCACGACGACTGACAGGTCCTCGGGCTTGAGGATGAACTTGGCGCTCATTGCGTCCACGAGGACGCTTTCGGTCTGCACGTCCGGGTAGTCCAGGGCCACGCGGTTGAAGACTTCGTCCCAGAGGACCATGCCGTATTGCTGGGCGTTGGACTTGGTGACGGAGGAAACCTTTTTCACGGTGCGGGTCCGGGCGAGGTCGAAGGCGAAGCGCATGATGCGCTCACAGCCCTTCTCGGTAAACAGTGCAGTCTGCAGGGCTACCTCGTTGCCGGGGCCGCGGCCGCTCAGGTTCCGGCCGCCGAGGCCGGCGTATTCGCCTTCGCTGTTTTCACGGACAACGACCCAGTCGAGCTCGGTGTTGTCTGCCTTGCGCAGCGGGGACTGGACACCGGGGAGGAACTTGACGGGGCGGATGTTGGCCCACTGGTCGAAGTTCTGGGTGATGTTCAGGCGCAGGCCCCAGAGGCTGATGTGGTCCGGGACGTTCTCCCAGCCGACGGCGCCGAAGTAGATCGCATCGAAGTTCTTCAGCGTCTCCAGGCCATCGTCGGCCATCATCTTGCCGGTTTCTGCGTAGTAGCCGCAGCCCCAGGGGAACTCGGTCCAGTCAAAGGCGAACTTGCCATTGGAGTTCGCTGCCAGGGCGTCCAGGACGCGGCGGCCAGCGGAGACAACTTCCTTGCCCACACCGTCTGCGGGGATTGCTGCGATGCTGAATTTTTCGGTGGCGCTCATGTGCCTACCTCCTCGTTGAGTATTTAGCAGTGAGCCTGTTAGCGGGGTCACACTGTTCTTCCTCTTCAAGTAGACGGCCTGCTCCTATGGGGCGTCCAAGACTAAGATTCGATACGGCATATAGGCTCAGCCTATCGATGCAGATGGGTCCGCGGTTTCCGGGTCTGGAGAGGCGTGGAGTTTTGCCACTGTTAGGAAGGCCCGGGCAGCGGGGGTGAGGTCTTCTTTCCGGCTGAGGACCGCAACGTCCAGGTGGGAGACGGGTTCGATGAGCAGGGTTCTGAGTCCTGATTTGTGGGCCAGCGGTGCCCAGGATGAAGGCATGACCGCGTGGCCCACGCCCGCGAGAACGAGCGGCAGGATCGAGGTCCGGTGGGCGACTTCGACCACAATTTCGGTGTCGACGCCGTGGGCCAGCGCGTCATCAACGAGCCAGCGCATCAGGGATCCGCGTTGGCTCGCGATCAGTCGGTGGCCTCCCAAGTCTTCTCGTTGGATGGACGTTCCGGGGTTGAAGGTGTCGGCCTGGGGATTGACGATGAGAATCAGGGGCTGGCGTTCCAGTTCAAGGACCTGGACTCCTGGGACCCGGACCGGTGTGGGGGAGCCTGCAAGGCCGATCTCCGTGCTGCCTGAGCGGACGGAGTCGATAACTTCTTCCGGTGTGAAGGCGGCACTGACATTAAGCCTGACCGAAGGGTGCTGCCGGGTGAAGCCGGCGATCATGGACGTCAGCGGCTCAATGCCGGGGGAGGGCATCGAAATGATGTCCAGCCGGCCACTTCGGATCCCGCGAAGAGCCTGGACTGCCGAGGCCGCCGCGTCGAGATCCCGCATGACCAGTCTGGCTGGGCCGACGAGTTCTTTGCCCGCTTCGCTGAGGACGGCGCGGCGGCCGATGCGGTGGAACAGTGGCACGCCCAGGTCCTTCTCCAGACTCGCGATGGTCTGCGAGAGCGAGGGCTGGGCGATCAGCAAATGCTCTGCCGCGCGGTTGAACCCGTCGTGATCTACCACGGCCAAAAAGTACTTCAGCTTTCGCGTATCCACGCAGCTCCTTCACGCGTTTTCGAACCTTGGGTTTGGCAGCAACGCCCTTGAGCGGCCCTCTCCGGGACGACGGGCAGCCATGAGCCTAAATAGGCTACGCCTATCAGCCGGTTTGCTTCTAGGGCTTGGCCGCATTCCCAAGCAGTGGCTCTCATGGACGATATAGCGACCACTTCAGGGGCCGCAGCTGCCCCGAAGGTTGGGTCGGCTCGCCCGCTGTGCGTCATCAGGCGGCCGGGATCCGCGTACGAGAACGATACGCGAACGGCCGCGCCACGATCTGAAACGAGAAGAATCTGGTGCTCTACGTCTCCTACGACAACGAGTTCGGTGGCAGCTGCCAGGTGGTCCGCGTCCGGAAGAAATGGTCGGCGTGACCCGCCGTCTGCTGGTGCCGCCGGGTTTGCGCGGCCGCCCGAATGCCCGCTCAAAGAGCCTTGGGGCGGTACGGGGTTCAGCCTTTACCAGGCCGGGACTGCCCGGCATGACGCCACCAGCTCCGCAGAGTTGCTTCTAAAGTTTTGAGTCCAGGAATGTGGTGTATCCCTCGGCCCGGTCCAAAAGGCGACGCCCGGCGCAGCTGTCCTGCAACAGCCACAAGTACCGCCCGTCGTCGGAGATGTCGTCCACGCGTCCCATGATTCGCGGGTTTCGCTTATCTGATGTCAGGAGCACGACGGTGTCCCCGGGGGTCAGCTCGCGCCAGTTGCCTATTTCCTTGCGCAGGCGGCTGGAGAGCATGGGGTGGGGAGTGCGGGGATTCGAGATGTACATGCCGTGCCCTTCGTTTTTATCAAGGTCAATGCTCAGGTGATTGGCGAGAGTGTTTGATGTGCCGTTTTCCTGGCGGGAAGGAAGATAAAACCCGGCACGGGCCCCCGAGTTTCGGGTGCGTGTTGCGGTTCCGCGTGCCCGCGCCGGGAGAACTATCGCTTCAACGGTTCCCACTGGAGGGGCCTATCCTTGGAGCAAGCTGACACTTTTTGCCGGTCCCTGTCCCCTTGCGCAGCATCGCCCGCCTATCGGCCGACCTGGCGGCCAGTCATGGTGAGTGTTCCGATTTCCAGGACAAGCTGCGGGAGAACCGGACAGGTCCACAGCCTGCCCCTTGAGGTGGCTGCGGATCTGACCGGTTGGTTCTGGCTTATCTGCCGATGCCCGTGATACCGACCATGATCGGGACGATGCTGATGATGAGGATTGCGCCGAGGATATCGAATGTGAATCCGGTGCGGACCATGCGGGTGATGGGAACGGCGCCTGAGCCGTAGACGATGGCGTTCTGGGGTGTTGAGACCGGCAGCATGAACCCGAAGGATGCTGCGAATGTGGCTGCCAGGGCGGGGACAAGGGGGTCTACTCCCATTGCGACACACAATGGGATGACGATGGGAACAACGACGGCAGCGGATGCGGTGTTGCTGGTGGTTTCCGAGATGAGGATTGCCAGGATTGCCGCGAATGCGGTGATAGCTACGATGTTGGTGACGCCGAGGTTCGCGGCGGCAGCGTTCCCGATCGTTTGGGCAAGGCCGGTGGCCGAAAGGAGGGCGCCGAAGATGATGCCCGTACCGAACAGGATGATCGTTCCCCAGTCGATCTTTGCGGCGTCTGACCAGGTCATGGTCGCGCGGCGTTCCTTCCAGTTGGTCGGAAGGATAAAGAGCAGGGATGCGCCGATCACGGCAACGATGCCTTCGTCCAGCCGGTCGTCAAGGAACGCATAGAGCTCGGAGTCCGGACCGGTGATGAGGCTTGCGATTGCCGGGAGGAGCCACAGCGTGACAGTCAGGCCGAAAGCGATGAGGGTGTTGATTTCGGCCCGGGACATCTTTCCCTGCTCGGCCTTCTGTTCGCGGATGAATTTGTCCACGCCTTCGATGCGGCGGATTTCGGGCTTGTTCAGCAGGAACATGATGAGTGCGAGCACGACGAACATTGCTGCGCAGACTGGAGCCACTGTGGCTGTCCATTGAACGAAGGAAATCTTGGTACCGGTTGCTTCCTCGATAAGTCCGCGGCCGATGAGGTTCGGGGGGGCTCCGACGGGGGTCAGGAGGCCACCTACGCTGGCGCCGTAGGCGAGCATCAGCATCAGGGCCGCTCCCACGCGCAGGCGCAGCGGGTCGAAGTCTGCCTTGACGACGCCGCGGTCCTGCATCAGTTTTGCGATGACGGCCAGGATACCCAGGGCGGTGGGCATGAGCATGGCGACGGTGGCGGTGTTTGAAACGAACGCGGACAGGACGCAGGTGATTGCGCCGAAGGCGATGATGACCCGGTAGGTGGATTTGGCGACACCGGGAATGGACAAAACGGCGAAGGCGAGCCGTTGGGCTATGCCGTGTTTGAGCATGGCTGCAGCGAGTATAAAGGCGCCAATAAAGGTAAAAATGGTTGTCGAGCCAAAGGGTCGCAGCACCTCATTGGCTGGTGCCACGCCAAGTAGGACGACGGCAGCGACACCGATGAGTCCGCCGACCGGGATGGGTACCGGTTCGCAGATCCACAGGATAATGACGCCGAGCAAGACGGCTGCAAGCAGCTGCTGGGTGTGATCCATCCCGGTGGGGAGGAGCGCGAAAATAATGGATACTGCCGGTGCCAGAAAGAATCCGAGTGTTTGTCGGGCTTTCTCGAACTTTTCTTCCCTCGGAGTCAGCTTCTGTTCACTCAGGCTCCGGAACGTCTTACCGCCAAGTAAGGCTGCTCGAACATCGGTCCGTTGAGGTGAGGGGCCGGCTTCTGAGGGTGCCGTTAGCTTGCTGGACATCATCGTCCTTTCGTCGTAGGGGTTGGACCCACTGTGCATCCGTGACCCGAATCACGTCCAAGACCAATTCCCTACTAGCCTGATAGGGAAAACCAATCTAAGCCCCCTTAGCGGCCTCTTCGGCCTATTGAAAGGGTTCCCGGCAAGTGGTGACCGCTGCGGCAGCAAGCGTCGGTTCCCGTCCCTGAACGACAGACAGACGGCACGGACGTCATAGGCGATTGTGAACGCGTGACCCGGTCGCCTCCACAACGACGATGCATCCGTACGGCTCTGGCACCCGGGAAGGCTACTTGGGCGACGAGGTTGATGCCGCAAGAGAGCCGTTGGGGTAAGCTCGCGCAGCAGTAGCGGGTGGATAACCTACGAGAATTGGCGCCGGTTGTAGGCGGCGGCAGTTTACTTTGACGCTGGAAACAATTCCCGCCGTTTCTGCCACCCAGGTGAGAAGAGATGTTTGTGAGACTTGCTGCACTCGGCGCTTCAAACGGCTGATTGTCTCGTGGCAGTGCTTCTCAAGTACTCGCGTCGTTCTGTTGGTTGAAACTTGGTTGTGGGACAAGCTGAAGTATGGACTAGGCGAAGGGGGCCAGTTAGGGCAGTCCGCCGTGCAAAGAGACTTCATACAGCCTGGCCGTTTTTGGTCTAACCTGTTTCTACTGGCGCCGATTCGCCCGCTGCTGGCCCCGTTTCTGCTGTCCAAAGCTTTGGACGATTGCCGTGGCGTCTCAAAGTGCTAATCGGCCAAGGTGAATCCGTAGTGATCCACAACTGCGAAAAAGTACTTGAGCTTACGGGTGTCCATGCCAGCTCTTTCGCCGGTTCGGTCTCTTGGGCTTCCCACGCGGTCTAATTGCCGGCCCAAAGGGAACGGTGCGATGCCGCGCTGAGGCATAGATAGCCTACGCCTATCAGGCGCATCGCATCTAGGTCTTGGACGCCCGTTCCGGATAGCCGTTGTAATGGAACGGGCAGAGTCAACACCAAGCAAAAACAGTCTGCAGGAGCACAGGCGGATGGCCGGATGTCCCGCCCCGCAACACGATTGGGCACGGGCACCCGCACACGAGGACGTATGCGGTTGAACCAAGGAAGGTAGTTCTGTGAACCAGACGTCAGATTCTTGTCCGCTATGAACATCCTCAAGGCACACCGCTTTGCCCGCCGGATGAGCAAGGACGAGCTCCTGCTCGAGGAAACGGCACCCCTGCTGGACACCCTCGCGAAGGCTGCCATGAACCCGCCCTCCTTTCCCGTCCGGCAGCCAGCCCGGACTCTCGCGCTGGCTCTCTAAACACCCAGCCTCAGTACCCTCCCAGGGAGCCCCAATGGACACGTCCTACACCCAGACTTCCCGCCCGACCCACTACGGTTACCGGCGACCGGTCGTGACCAGCTGGTGCGAGCTAACGCCGGGCGACACCATCGTTCTGCTGGGTCCGGAGAAAGGAAAAGCCCGGATAACGGGAATGGTCGACGCCATCTCCGCCGACGGCTCCCTCATGTGGCTGCTGCAGGACAATTGTGCGGGCCGCCGCATGTTCCACCAGCCCGACGGCTACAAAACACTCCTCGATCCTAGGCCCGCCTGATCCACAGCAGAGGAAGCCCAACAAGATTTCGTCGGACCGGATCCAGGTTCCTTCGATGACACTGGTGAGGATGGTGGGCTGGTAGAAGTAGCCCGGCCCGTCCACTCGGGAGTCGCCGACGACGGCAGTGGCCCCGGCATTAGAGTAAGGAGTTTTCGTGACGACTCGGCTAGTGACTGCATCCCTCGTGGCGACCATCGCGGATGACATCCGGTCCCGGATTCTGGGTGGCGAATGCCCGGGCGAAACCACATTCACAGAAACGGATGTCGCTACTCGCTATGAAGTGGCGCGCCCTACCGCGAAGGCAGCAATAGAGAAGCTCGTCTCCGAGGCGGTGCTGGAACGGCCCATGAGCAAGACAGCAAGAGTCATCAAACTCGGACCTGAAGACGTCCGCGACATCTACTTCACGCGCGCACGGCTTGAAAAGGCGGTCCTCCTGCAGTTGGCCCAGGCGCGGTCAGTACCGCCCGGAGCATTAGCGGCGCAACAGGAACTGAAACGGCTGGACGGCAACTCCGGCTTTGGTACGGTCGACCCAGCAGACCTGCGCTTTCACATGGCGCTGGTGGACAGCATCGGCAGTCCAAGAACCAGCCGCATGTACGGCTCGCTCGTCTCCCAGGTCAAGCTCTGCATGGCCCAGATCCAGGACCTCCAGCTCGTCCAGCCCGCACGCATCATCAAAGAACACCAACACCTGCTCGAACTTATTGAAGCCGGCGACGGAGCCGCCGCCGGCACGTTCCTCGACGAGCATCTCAGCCGCCCCAGAGAGCGGCTCGTGGCCGCAGTCGGCGGAGTGCCAGGCCCGGAAGCATTCCCCCACTAAGGGCGTGTCTCCTAAAGTGGCCAGGCCTCGCCACTGCTTGAAGGTATTGAGGTTCCGTTCGACGACGTTCCGGCCCTTGTAGTCCTATTTGTCAAAGAGCGGGGTCTGCCGCCGACCGAACCGCGTCGTTTCCGATGGCCGATTTGATCGGCCGGTTCTGGGATGTCCGCGGCGATTCCGCGTCCGCGCAGAAGGCTCCGGATCGCCCGGGATGAATAAGCCTTGTCTCCGCGAACACGGTGCGTGGCCTTCCCGGACCCGCCCGATTGATTTTCAACTGGTCGATCAAAATGCGGGAACATGGGCGCATCTCCGCCCTGCCCTGGCGCGACCAACAGCACCAAAGGCCGGCCCTTGCCGTCAACCAGGGCATGGATTTTCGTGCTCAATCCGCCGTGGGAACGGCCAATCGCATGATCGGCCGGTTCATCGCGCAGATTCATGTAATTCGATGGGGCCCCCTGTGGCGCGGGGAAGGTTCGTGCCGTGGTGGTGGGCACGATTCACTGTCGAGTCAACCGAGACCGACCGACCAATGCACTTCCCCCTGGGCGTCCGCCACAGTCAGCAGCCCGGCAAGGATCCTGTCCCATGTACCGTCGCCGCTATAGCGGCGGTGCCGCTTCCAAATCGTCTGCCACGGACGAACTCCGCCGGCACGTCACGCCAGGCGATCCCGCACCGATAGACACGCGGTCGGACGGCTTCAGCGGCATGCAGGCCAAGGTGGCGGGCCGATCACAGGGCGACAGTCGTGATTTCCGCTCGGTTGAGGTAATCACGCCTATGGGTCCTCGGCAAGCGCATGCCAGACAAAGGGAGAGCGGTAGCAATGCATGCATTCCCTTGTGCCCCACATGCGCGACCTGATCGATAAGAAAGCCCCCTTTAAACGATCCTATGACGGAGACAAGACAATAGGCGCGCTTCCGGCTCCTGGTGGCGTGCGTTTGTGGGCGTGGAGCAGCAGCCCGTGCACGATCAAGCTCGGAGGTACTGGCGGAGGCCGGGAATGGCGAAGTCAACCTTCCCATATCCGGCTGATTCGATCAGACCCGCTGCTATAAGCCTGTTCCGGTACTTCGAGACCACATTGGGTTTGGACCTTATGCCTGCCCGATCTGGGCGGCGGTCGACGGGCCGTCCTGGCCGGCCATGGCATTGAGGAACTCACGGTCCTTGTCGGAGATGTCCGACAGGGCTGATTCGACCACAACCAATGTGTTCCGTCGCTGAGCGGCGACGATGGCAGTTTGAACATTCTCCTCGTTTAAGGTCCAGCCTGCCTTGTCGGCTTCCATCCAGAGGTAATAGCCGACGAGTTGAGTGAGGAAGGGGTAGCCTTCAGTGGCTTCCGCCGCCTGACCAGAGCGGGGGAGACGTCAATTCCGCCCTTGCCGAAAAGCTCCTGGTAGGAAGTAGTGACTTCAACGATGGCCGCTTCATGAAGGTTTATCCTGTCGGCCCTGCGGAGGAAGGTGGCTACACCAGGGCAGCCAGCAGCCTGACGCAGTACCTCGACGCCAGCGCAGAGATGCAGGAGCACGTGACGATTGACAGGGGTTTGGGAACCCCTTTTGCGGCCACTCCTCCGCCCATTTTCAAACGCCGATAACCGCCTTCCGTCAAGCTGGCTCGGCTGTTCTTGCATCAGCGTGGGTTGCAGGGAGCCTGTCAGGGCAGTTTGGCTTGGCGCAGGTACTGGTACACCGTTTCCCTGCTGATGCCGTAGTCACTGGCGAGGACGGATTTGGGGATTCCATTCGCTGCCCGCTGGACCAGCTCGGCCGCCCGTTCCGGTGTGAGGGTCTTCTTCCGTCCACGGTAGGCGCCGCGCTGCTTGGCCAGGGCGATGCCTTCCCGCTGCCGTTCCCTGATGAGGGAGCGTTCGAATTCGGCGAAGGCATGACGGAGAGCATGAGGTTGGCCATGGGGGAGTCCTCCCCGGTGAAGAACAACCGTTCCGTTCGGTGAGCTCCGGTCTGGTCGTGTCCCTGCCCGAGGCTTTGTCCGTGAAGACCCGGTCCAAAATCTGGCCGTCAAGCTGGCGTTTTTCGTTCTGGTCAAGGGTGCTGACCCGCACGTACCCGATCCGCTGTCCAGCCACTGATGCCTCCAACCCCGTCGCCCTGTCAGCTTGAGTTCTAGGGCCTTCCGAGAAGAACGTCAAGACATCCCGGGTTCAGACCGTCAGGTTGGGGTGTGCCTCGAACTGACGGCAGATCAAGTCGTACAAACGCTGGCTGACATCCTGGTTTTAGTTCCGCAGCCGGTGGCCGTCGCGACGTACCTCGACCGTGTACCCGACGAGATGCTTCCATTCACCGCTCACTGGGGCCTGTTCTCTTCCGCCTTCAATTAGCAGGTCCGCTCCATTGTTGTTCCGAAAGGCACCTGATCTGACAGCGTGGCGGTGTATGCACCGGGTCCGTGGCGTGTGACGAGTATTCCGTGTGTTCGGGTGCGCATTGCCACTGCCTGAAGTTGTTTCACAGCGACTTCGAGCTTTTCATCAAGTCGTCGACTCGTCACGTGAATACGGATGGCATCATCATCGAACGCTTGGGTTTCATTTACTTGATGAAGCGCCATGTGGCGTCGGCCGCTGTCGGGGAGCCACTTCCGGGAGCTGCTGTGCTTTGGCGGATCACGAGCCGGGCGGGGACGATGGTGGCGCCAGGTTCCGTGGTGTTGGTGCGGATTTGCTGGAGGACGTTGTCGACGCATTGCTTGCCGACGTCGGCGAAGTTCTGGCGGACAGTGGTGAGCGGGGGTGTAAAGGAGGAAGCTTCGGGAACGTCATCGAAGCCGACCAGACTGATGTCTTCGGGGACGGCTTTCCCTTTTTCGCGGAAGGCCCGAAGCAGGCCCAGGGCCATGTGGTCGTTGGAAGCGAACACCGCCGTGCAGCCGGCTTCGTCGGCGAGCCGGAGCCCGGCAGCGTAGCCTGAGTCCGCTGACCAGTCGCCGCGGACGACGGGCGGGACGGATCGCCCTGCGGCGGTGAGGGTGGTGCGCCAGGCGGCCGCGCGGCGTTCGCTGGTGACGGATTCCTTGGGGCCGGCGACGTGCCAAACGGTGGCGTGACCGAGGTCCAAGAGGTGTTTGACGGCTCTGCCGGTGCCGTCGATCTGATCGGTGTCCACCACGCTGTACTGCTCGCCGGCGTCGGAGTCGACGACGACGACCTTCACCCCCGGCGGCAAGGTGACCGTGGCCGTGTCGAGGAGATGGACCTCCATGATGGCGATCACCGCGTCGACGGCGAGTTCGCCCAGCCGCGAGAACGCGCCCTGAATGCCGGTCTGTGTCGGGGCGGTGACCGGGATCAGCGTGATGGCGAAGTCTTGCTGGGCTGCATGCAGGGCAATGGCCTCCAGGGTGCGCATGTTTCCCAGTGAGGACAGCGAGAACGTGATCACCCCGATGGTCCGGAAACTGCCGCGCCTCAGTGCCCGTGCGGCACTGTTGGGCCGGTACCCCAGCTCATTCATCGCAGCAATGACATGCCGCCTGGTGGCAGCGCGCACGTCAGGACTGCCGTTCGCCACCCGGGACACGGTCTGGGTCGAGACTCCTGCCAACACTGCGACATCCACCATCGACACACGGTTATCGGCCGTCTTGGCGGGTTCCGCGACCGCATTTTTCAGTCGGGCGTCCGCGCCGAGCCGACGGACGGAGGCCGCGTTTGTACTTTCGAGTCGCCCCCGTTGTCCCAGGGGCCGGTTCCCATCAAGATCCGCGCACATGTGTCCTACTTAGTTGGCCGCGAGTCGTTTCGCGGGCATTCGCGTGAAGAATAGCCATGAGTTAGCGATAAATCAGCAAACTTACTAACACCGCTGTTCAAAGTTTGGGTCAGCGATCCCCCAAGTTTGCAGGAGTTTTGCGCCTGATTCCAGTGGACATCAGAAACTTCAATGGATTTCCTCAAAACGCTTGATAGTGCGCTAACTCGAACTGTAACGTGGCTCACGTAGCCCCGAGGTGGGGTGTCACGAACACAAGGGAGTGTTGTTCATGCAGAAAACTACAACTGGTATTCCTCGGAACAAAAAACTTGGCAGGGCTGCTCTGTGCGCTTCTGTCCTGACGGTCGCGATGCTTGGGCTTGCTGGCTGTAAGGGCGGCGCTGCCGCGGACGGCGGGGGTGAGAAGGCCTCCGGCGAGGGGCTGGTCATCGGTTGGAGCCAGCGCGGCATCAGCGGCAGTGACTGGTGGAAGACTCTCGTTGAGGGCGGCCAGGCCGAGGCGGGCAAGATCGGGGCGCGTCTGGAATTGCTGGACGCCAACGGTGACACGGTGCGGCAAAACGCCGACGTGCAGACCCTGATCACTAAGGGCGTGGACGTGGTCGTTATGAACCCAAATGATCCGATTGGCGTCGGCCCGTCAATTCAGGCTCTGAAGGATGCGGGCATACCCGTTGTGACAGTCAATTCGAGCGTAGACAAGTCCCTGGTTCCGGACATGTTCTGTTACGTCGCCGAGGATCAGGAGCATACCGGCTCCCTGGCCGGCGAAGTGGCTGCACAGCGGGCGCTGGAGAAGTACGGCGAGAAGGGACAGATCAAGATCGTCGGCATCGGCGGCTTCCCCGGAGATGTGCTCAGCGACCTTCGGTTCAACGGTTTCATGGCCGGTTGGAAGCGCGTAATGGACAAGCACCCCGGCGTCACTACCGTGAAGCTTGACACCAAGTACGGGGAGTGGAAACCGGACAAGGCCTTGGCCCCGATCCGTGACGTCGCTACCGCCAATCCCGACCTCAAGGTCATCTACAGCATGAGTGATGTCATGCATGGCGGCATCGTCCAGGGCCTGCAGCAGGCCGGCTTGTGGGGTGATGGGATCATCATGGCCAGCTACGACGGGGGCATGGGTGCCATCAAGGAGATGGTGGACAACCCAAAGGGACCGCTGCAGGCGGACGCGTCCAACCAGCCGTGGGACCAGGGAGCTGCAGCCGTGCGCATGGCAGTTGCCGCTGCCCAGGGTGACCAGTCCCAGTGCCCGGACAAGACCAAGTACATCGATACGACCGTGGTTACGCCCGCTGACGCGGCCAAATACTACGTCCCCGGAGACACCTACGTCCGCGCCAAGGACTAAACCTGCCGGCCCGGACAGCAATCTTCAGCCGGCCCGCTCGGCTCCGAAAGTCCCAGATAAGGAACATTTATGTCCGCCAACAACCAGGCACCGGTGACGTCAGCCACCGGGACCGCGGGGGAATCCCTTTCAAGTGCCCCAGAGCTCGAACTCGAGGGCATCACCAAGTCTTACCCTGGCGTGAAGGCGCTGAAGGGCGTCAGCTTCAGCGTCGGCCGCGGATCGATCCATGCGTTGGCCGGACAAAACGGGGCCGGCAAGTCCACGCTCGTCAAGATCCTTTCCGGCGCCGAATCTCCGGACTCCGGGAGCATCCGCCTAGGTGGCGAGCTCCAGCGGTTCCGGGATCCAATGGACGCCCAGCATGCTGGTATTCACACCATCTACCAGGAACTCTCGCTCGTTCCTTCCCTGTCCGTAGCCGAGAATATCTTCCTAGGCCAGCTGCCACTGCGCGGCGGCGCGGCCGTGGACTGGCAGCGGATGCAGGCACAGGCCCGGGCGGCCCTGGACCGGGTCGGCTTCGACTTGGACGTACGCCGCCCCGTCGGCAGCTACTCCACCGCAGAGCAGCAGGCCGTGGAGTTGGCTAAGGCCTTGCACAAGGACGCGCGGGTCCTATTGCTGGACGAGCCCACGTCCACGTTGCCTATGCCCGACGTTGAACGGCTCTTCACCGTCCTCAAGTCCCTGTCCGAACAGGGCGTGACGCTCCTGTACATCTCCCACCGCATGGACGAGCTTTTTTCGCTCTGTGATGCGGTAACCGTGCTGCGCGACGGCGTGAACGCCGCCGACTTGAAGACGGCAAACTCCAAGCCCGCCGACGTCGTTACGGCAATGGTCGGAAAGAGTCTCGAAGGTTCCATTGCCGACGCAGCCCTCCGCGGGGAACGCTCGCCACGCCTCGGCCCTGGCCCCCGTGAAAACGTCATCCTCTCCACCCGCGACCTCTCCGAGCACGGGTCCGTGGACCAGGTCTCGTTCGAGCTGCGCGAGGGCGAAGTCCTCGGCCTCTCCGGGCTCATCGGCAGCGGCCAGTCCGAGCTCGCAGGCCTCATAGCCGGCGCACGGAAGCGCACCTCCGGCGAGATGAGCGTCGACGGGCAGGCGGTGGAATTCCGTGCGCCACGGGATGCGATCCGCCGCGGCATCGGGTTGCTGCCGCAGGACCGGAAAGCAGCAGGCTTCATCCCTGACATGGGTGTGGCCGGCAACATCACCTTGGCCAGCCTGCCGCAGTTCAGCCGGCTGAGCGTGATCCAGTCCCGGCGCGAGCGCAGCACCGCGGCCGACATGGTCGACCGCCTCGGCATGAAGGTCTCCGGGGTGAACCAGCCCCTGAAAACACTGAGTGGCGGAACCCAGCAGAAGGCCATCCTGGCCCGGTGGCTCGTCCGCCAGTCACGCATCCTCGTATGCGACGAACCGACCCGCGGCGTGGACGTCGGGGCCAAGGAAGACATGTACGAGCTCATCCGCGAATTCGCGCAGGCCGGAGGAACCGTCGTCGTGGCGAGCTCGGAGATCACCGAGGCGATGATGTGCGACCGCGTCCTCGTAATGGCCCGCGGCCGAGTCGTCGCAGAACTCGACCACGACGACATCGACCCATCCGGCAACGCCATCCTCGAACGCTTCGCCTGACGGCGCCATCCAGCAGACTTTCTATCCAGGAGAACAACCATGTCCCGGACCCTGTCGCCCCTGCCCCAGCGCAGTGACACCACGTCCCCATCCCCAAGTATCGCCTCGCGACTACGTGGCAGCGCCCTGCGCGCCCTGCCAAAGAGCTACCTGATCCTCGTCCTCCTCGCGATCATCGCGGTGGGCTATTACGTCTCCGACGACTTCCTGACGTTCCGCAACGCCGAAAACGTGATCACGGCCGCATCGATCGTCGTCGTACTCGCCATCGGCCAATACTTCGTCATCCTGACGGGCGGCATCGACCTCTCCGTAGGGTCGATCCTGGCCATGTCCACGGTCCTTACGGCACTGACCCTGCAGGCCGGAATGCCCGCCGGCGCATCCGTCGTGTTCGTGCTTGCCTGCTGCGCTGTCGCCGGACTGATCAACGGCATCCTCGTCGTGTGGTTGAACATCCCCCCGTTCATCGCAACGCTCGCCATGATGAGCGCCGTCAAGGGCTTCAGCTACATCATCCAGTCGACCAGCCTGATCGAGATCCGCGACCAGGAGCTCATTCAGGCCTTCTCCCGCGGCAGCTTCCTCGGCATCCGCAACCCCGTCCTGATCTTCATCATCGTTGCGGTGGTCGCAGCGCTCGTGGCTAAGTACACGACGTTCGGCCGCTCCCTCTACGCGATCGGCGGCAACCCTGAAGCCTCGCGGCTTTCGGGCCTGCCGGTCGCGCGGAACCTGATCGTCACCTACACCATCTCGGGCGTCCTCGCGGGCCTGGCAGGCCTCGTCGCCGCGGCCCAGCTACGGCAGGGAAGCTCGCTTATCGGCGTAGGTTACGAACTCGACGCCATCGCAGCCGTGGTTGTGGGCGGCGCCTCCCTCATGGGCGGCAAGGGCGATCCGCTGAACGCGGTGATCGGCGTGTTCATCCTGACGACCATTATCAACATCATGAACCTCGTCGGAATCTCCTCCGAGCCGCAGCTGGTGATCAAGGGCGCAGTGATCATCCTCGCCGTCTTCCTCTCCAGCGCAGGCGGCGTCCAAAGGATCTCCGGCTTCTTCTCCAAACATTTCCGGCGCACCCAAGCTGCTTAGAACCCAGGCCGCTTTAGCCGCCCATCCACTGCCAAACCCGTTCAGCTTCAGAAAGCAGGAATTCATGTCCATTCGTCCCTTTGGCCGCACCGGCCTGACCGTCTCCGATATCTGTGTCGGCACCAGTGCGCTCGGGAGCTTTCCCGCCCAGTACGGCTACGAAGTCGATGAGGACACCGCCGTCGCCACGATCCACCGCGTCTTCGACGGGCCCTTCACCTTCATCGACACCTCGAACGAGTACGGCGGAGGTGCCAGTGAAGAGCGGATTGGCCGGGCAATCGCCGAGCGCGGCGGCATCCCCGAGGGATACGTCGTCGCCACGAAGGTCGACCCGGTTCCCGGCAGCACCGACTTCTCAGGGGACCGCGTCCGCCGGTCCGTGGAGGAAAGCCTGGAGCGCCTTGGCCTCGATAAACTCCAGCTCGTCTACCTGCACGACCCGGAGAAGATCTCCTTCGAGGAGGGAGTGGCCAAGGGAGGCCCACTCGAAGCCCTCATCGATCTCCGGGACCAGGGCGTTATCCAGCACCTGGGTGTCGCCGGGGGCCCCATCGATCTGGAGCTGCAGTACCTTGCCACGGACGCGTTCGACGCCGTCATCAGCCACAACCGCTACACCCTCGTCGAACAGACCGCCGAGCCGCTCCTGGAGGACGCAGCCCGCCGCGGGGTCGCCTTCGTCAACGCCGCCCCGTTCGGCGGCGGGATGCTCGTCAAGGGACCGCGGGCCGTCCCGCGTTACTGCTACGCACCTGTCGACCAGGCGACCATCGACCGGGTCCTGCGCATGGAAGCGCTGTGCGGGCAGCACGGCGTCCCACTCGCCGCAGCTGCCCTGCAATTCTCGGTACGGGACGAGCGCGTAGCGTCCACCATCGTTGGAATGTCCCGCCCGACCCGGGTCGAGGAGACCCTCCGCCTGCTCAACCACGACATCCCGCAGGAACTCTGGGACCAGCTCCTGCCCCTTGCAAGCGCGGGCCGGAACGGCATTGAAGCCGCGACGGTCTGACCCCGCGGGGCGCGAAGCAGGACTTTACGAAAGGAAACCAAAATAATGACCAGGAAGAAGCAGCCCGAGCCGGTGGACGTCGTCATCGTCGGCGCAGGCGCCGGCGGGGCCACCGCGGCAAAGGTGCTGTCCGAGGCTGGCCTGAAGGTGGTGGGCCTGGAACGGGGCCCATGGCTGAAGCCCGAGCACGCCTCCGGAGACGAGCTGAAGTTCCTCAACAGGAACTTCATCTGGCAGGACCCGAAGGTCAAACCACGGACCTACCGCCCCAACGACAAGGTCGAGGCGGAAATCACCAACTTCTCCGCCACGCCGCAGGTCGTCGGCGGCGGCACCACCCATTGGGGCGGCATGGTTCCACGCATGGCCGAGAGCGATTTCAAGCTGCGCAGCCTGCACGGCGACGTTCCGGGCGCTAGCCTGGTCGACTGGCCAATCTCCTATGACGAACTGGAACCGTACTACACGCGCGTAGAGTGGGAGTTCGGCACGTCCGGCCTGGCGGGGGCTAACAAGTGGGAGGCGTGGCGCAGCCGCGGCTACCCGACCAAACCCTCACCGCTGAGCCAGATCGGCCGGACCTTCTCCACCGCGATGTCCAAGCTCGGCCACAGCACCTTCCCCATGCCCCAGGGCATGGTCACCGAACCCTACCGTGGCCGCCAGCCCTTCAGCGAGAACGGCTTCTGGCAGCAATACCCGGACCCGGGCAGCGGCAAGTCATCGACGCTGATCAGTTTCATTCCTGACGCGGTCGCGACCGGCCGTTACGACCTCCGCTCCGACTCCTACGTCAGCGAGATACTCGTCGGCAAGGACGGCCGCGCCACGGGTGTCCGCTACCAGGACGAGGACGGCGACGAGTTCGTCCAGCACGCGAAAGCCGTGATCGTCTGCGGCGGCGGCATCGAGACCCCACGCCTGCTGCTCATGTCGAAGTCAGGGCTCTTCCCGGACGGCCTAGGCAACGGCAGCGGCATGGTCGGTAAGAACGCGACCTTCCATCAGTACTCATTCTCGGTCGGTTTGTTCGACCGTGAGGTCAGCGACCCGCTGTACGGGTGGGCCGGCCACTACATGAGCCTGTGTTCGTTCGACTTCTACGAAACGGACGAAAGCCGCGGCCACATCCTCGGATCGCTGATCTTCCCGTCGATGATCGGCCACCCCGTGAACTGGAGCTTCCCCGGCCGCCCTACCTGGGGCCAGGCGGCGAAGGACGCAGACCGCGAGTTCTTTAACCACAGCATGAAGATCGGCGTCCTGCTGCACGATCTGCCGGTTGAGGACAACCGCGTCGACCTTGACCCGAATGTCAAGGACGCCTGGGGCCTGCCGGTGGCCCGCATCACCCACACGCCCCACTCCAACGACTTCGCCCAAGAACGCTGGCAGGTCGCCAAAAACGGGGAAATCCTCGAGGCCGCAGGTGCGAAAAAGGTCATTCCGGTCAACATGGAGCGGATCACGGGCAACACCTCTCACGAACTCGGCACCGCACGCATGGGCAACGACCCGGCAACGTCCGTCGTCGACCGCTGGTGCCGCTCACACGAGGTACCAAACCTCTATGTCTTCGACGCAAGTTTCTTCCCGACCGCGACCGGCATCAACCCGGCCCTGACGATCATGGCGAACGCCTGGCGGTGCTCGGACCGGATCCTCCAGGTCGACCGCCACGGCTGGTCCGAAAACTGATCCACACTTCACAGGACACGAAAGGACAGATGCCACATGGGACAGGCTGAATGGGCTACGGTACCCATCTCAACACGGGACGTCGACGGGCCCGTCTTCTTCACCGAGCACGAGTGGAATACGATCGAGGCCGCAACTGCCCGGATCATCCCCACCGACCACCACCCGGGCGCGCGTGAGGCCAATGTCGTGCGCTTCATCGACCGGATGCTGGCGGGAACACAGTTTATCTTCCCGGCTGCGGACGGCAACGGGTTCCTCCGGATGGAGGGCCGGGACGAGGCCGCGTGGCAGGAGCGCATCAAGCAGCGCCGGGAGTTTTACCGCGAGGGCGTCGTGGAGTTGGACCGGTTGGCCAAAGAGCGTGCCGACGTCGAATTCCTCGAACTCCCGGTAGAGGACCAGGACGCGGTGCTCGAGACACTATCGGGTGCGGCGAAGCCAGATGCGTTCTCGCTGGAGCACTCCGAGACCGGTCTTGGGGGCGCGCCGGCAGGCAACCAACCGGTCAACGAGGACTTTCTGGAGTTCTTCCCGCTGCTGGTGCTCAACACCCGTCAGGGGTTTTACGGCGACCCGGTGTACGGAGGCAACGAGAACCGTGTCGGGTGGGGTGTCATCGGCTTCGACGGGCCCCCGTCTCTGGCCTCCACTATGGATGGCAGCTACACGACCCGTAAGTACATGGTGGAGGGGGCGGAGTGGCCGTACGATCAGCATCCCGAAGTCCTGCGGTACCGGCGCCCATGACCGCTGGCGCGCCGACCGGTGTCGCCTTCCGGGGCTCGCCGAGAGGAGCCGGGGATAATGGAACGGTGTCCACGACCCCCGCCCCCTCAGAAGCCCGAAACTCCAACGGGCGCGGGGAGCGGCTGGCCTCCAGGTCAAAGGCTCCCCGGATGTCCGACGTTGCCCGGCTCGCCGGGGTCTCCCAGCAGACGGTGTCACGCGTTGTCAGGGGAGCCACCAACGTGGACCCCGACATCCGTCAACGGGTCGAGCATGCCATCGCACAACTGCGGTACCGGCGAAACCCGGCCGCCGCCGCTCTCGCCAGCAACCGGACCATGACGATCGGCGTTGTCAGCTTCGAACTGTCCGTCCTGGGGCCAACAGTGGCCCTGTACGGTATCTCCGAGGAAGCCAGGCAACATGGCTACGCGACGCGTTTAGTCACGCTGGCCAGCCTTCGTCGGGAAGATATCAGGGCTGCCTTCGAATCCATCAACGCGGACACGGTTGACGGCGTGATCGTGCTCGCGCCCCTGTTGGACGCGATCACGGTGCTCGAGGGCCTCGACATCGGTGTCCCCGTGGTGACCTTCCAGCAAGGATCGCAGCCGAGCCCGACCAGCGTTTCCGTTGACGAAGTACGTGGTGCCCGGATGGTCGTGCGCCACCTGCTGGACCTCGGACACGAAACAGTGTGGCACGTTCAAGGCCCTCCGGGATGGATGGCAACATCCGCCCGCGTCCAGGGATGGGCAGCGGAACTCGGGGCCGCCGGACGCCTCGTTCCGCAGCCGCTCGCAACCTCCGACTGGTCAGCCGCCGAGGGATACCGCGTCGGCCGCGAACTCGCCCAAAAGAAGGACGTCACAGCAGTCTTTGCCGCCAACGACCCCTTCGCGCTGGGAGTAATCAAGGCCATGGACGAGGCCGGACGCGACGTACCGGGCGACGTCAGCGTCGTGGGCTTCGACGACGTCAAAGAAGCACCCTTCTTTCGGCCGGCACTAACGACGGTAAAGCTCGATTTCGAAGCCATCGGCCACATCGCTGTAGGCCGCATCCTGGCCATGATCAAAGAGGAGGCAGAGGGAGACATCCCCCTGCTGGAACCGCGCCTCATACTCCGCGACACCACAGCATCGCCCCGAAGCCAGCGCTAACACGAACCGCGCCGGCTGCCTCCACCCGCACCCAGGGCTGAACCCCCGACCCAGGGACGCAAGGCCCGGCTCCGCTCCCTAAAAAGCGGTGACCCCCAGGTCTTGCAATTTCCTACCTATCCGGAATACCGTGAGTTAGCGCTAACTCAGGTACTCGAAGAAGAGAAAAGAGAGAAAACAATGGTCGATCCATTTGTAGTCGTGGCGGTTTCGCCGCGGACCATCAATGTGAAAAATCCCGGCGACGGCGTAGCCAACGTCAAGCGCATCAACGAATTCATCGATACGGCGGTCATGGTCGGGGCCTGGGAGGGCTCTCCGGTCAAGCTGGTCGTCCTCCCCGAAATGGCAATCCAGGGCATGATCGCCAACACGCCAGGAAACCGGGAGAAGGAGCGCCACTTTGCCGTAACGATCCCCGGGCCGGAGACGGACGAGCTGGCGAAAAAAGCTGTGGAACTTAACACCTACATCGCTGCCGAGCTGTACATGGTGAAGGATGAGGACTTCCCGGACCGACACTTCAATGTCGCCTTCATCATCGATCCGCAGGGCGAAATTATCTACAAGCGTTACAAGGCCACCAGTGATGCCTACGAGGGCGGCATGCTTGGCAACATGAACCCGCACGACGTGTGGGACGAGTGGATTGAAAAGAAGGGCAATGGCAATGCAATGGACGCCATTTTCCCTGTGGCTAAGACCGAGATCGGCAACATCGGGTACGCCATCTGCCACGAGGGTGTCTACCCCGAGGTGGCGCGTGGGCTCGCGATGAACGGCGCCGAGATCATAATCCGGGGCACGCTGATCGAGCCGGCCGTCCAAAACGGCATGTGGGAACTGCAGAACCGTGCACACGCCATGTTCAACTCGGCGTATGTCGTCGCTCCGAACCTGGGGCCCGAAGTCCGTGAGGACGGGAGCATGCAGGACCTGTTCGGCGGTCAGTCCATGATCGTCGGTCCGCGTGGCCAGATCCTGACCAAGCAGCAGGGCTGGACCTCGGGCGACTCGTTCGTCTGCACCACAATCGACATCGAAGCGCTCCGCCGCGCCCGTGTCTCGAACGGCCTGTACAACCAGTTCAAGGACCTGCGCACAGAGCAGTACCGGGTCATCTACGACAACCCGATCTACCCGAAGAACCAGTACCTCGATGCACCACCGAGCGAAGGCTGGCTGGCCCGGGAAGACTCAACACGGGCTGCCAATATCGAAAAGCTCATCGAACGCGGTGTTCTCACGCCGCCCTCCGGCTACAAGGCATAGAGGGGGAATTGGCCGGGGAAGACGTCTCGTGTCCCCCGGCCAATTCCTCGATGGCGGCCATGCCCGTTGGGGACCGAGGCGAGCGGCGCCACGACATGGAAAACAAAGCCTAACGACGACGGTTGCAGTGTTTCAGGATTCCCCAAGCGGCTGCATCGGCCTGGAAGGACCGCGCATTGCTGGCCATTGCCGGCGGCTTCGCCGTCCGGAGCCGGCCGGTCGAAACTGGATCGGGGCAAAAGGGGAGGCGGCTTTGCCTTCCCGGCCCGAACGCTCCAGCTGCAGCACCTGTGTCGCCGGAGACTTTTGTGCCAACCAGCCCGGAGACGTTACTCAACCGTGTTCACCATCCGACCGAAGAGGATGCTCAATGACCCGCCAGCCGCTGACCGGCGAAGACCACGAATCAGAGCCGAAAGGAGCAACAGCAAGCGATAGGCTTCCACTGCGGGCCGCCATTCTCGGCTTTGGGATATCCGGCCGTGTCTTCCACGCCCCGCTCATTCAGGCAGACGATTCTTATGTTCTGGAAGCCATCGTCACTTCAGACCCAGGAAGGACGAAAGCTGCCCGGGCAAGTTACCCGCATGCCCGGATCATTCCCACCCCTGAGCAGCTCTTTGCCAAGGTTGACGAAGGGGAACTGGCCCTGGATGTTGTCGTCATCGGCACACCTCCCCTCAACCACAAACAACTGGCCAAAGCAGCCCTCGAACGAGGCCTCCACGTCGTTGTCGATAAACCGCTCGTCACGTGCTCTGCAGATGCTGAAGCGCTTATCGCCGCGGCGGCTGACGCCGGCCGGTGCCTGACGGTCTTCCAGAACCGCCGATGGGACGGTGACTTCCTTACCCTCAAACAGCTGATTAGCGACGGAAAGCTTGGCAAAGTCCGCACCTTTGAATCCCGCTTCGAATGGTGGATGCCGGGTGGGTTCCGGAACTGGCGCGACACAGCCCTGCTGGCCGAGGGCGGAGGGATACTTCACGACCTCGGCGCCCACCTCATCGACCAGGCCATCCAATTATTTGGCCCGGTCGCGGAAATCTACGGGGAAACCGCCCGATATGACGATCCCAATAAGTCCGACGCAGACCAAGATGCCTTCCTCTCACTTCTGCACCGCTCCGGAACACGATCCCGCCTGTGGATGAACGGTCACGCTGCCCGGCTAGGTCCCCGCTTCCACGTCCTGGGCTCCCAAGCCGCCTACACGAAATGGGGACTTGACGGACAGGAAAAGGCGCTGGGGGAGGGCGTGCTTCCGACCGATTCTGAATACGGCGTTGAACCTCGGGAAAGGTGGGGGAAATTAGGCGTTCCGGGATCCTTTCGCGATGAGCCGACCCGCCGAGGCGACTATCCGCAGTTCTACGCGCAGCTGGCGCTTGCCTTGCAGACGGGAAGCGCTCCACCTGTTGATCCCAGCGACGCCGTTGAGGTCCTCAAAATCATCGAGCAAGCTCGCCGATAATGGATCTTCCGTCAACCGGCGTTGGTGGGGCAAACACGTGCTTGCTGATCACGCGGCCGGAACTGGTGGCGACTGCATTCCGTCCATGGCTGGGGTCAATTTAGGTTATCCACGGCTGGAGTAGGAGCCGTCGAGGTAGCTCCTTGGTAGCAGTAGCGGTGGATAACCTACGAGAATTGTCCCCGGCTGTGGGCGGGCGGACCGGACTTCTCGTTCGAACGTAAATCAGTTCCGGTTGTTCCGATGACCAAGGCATGGAGCCGTGTGTCAGCTTGGAGTTGCCGCTGTGAAAGGCTGCAGTTATGGACAATTCATATCGGGAACATGACCTCGTTCTCTACGGAGCGACGGGTTTCGTTGGCGGTCTGATCGCCGTCTACATCGCGGAGCATGCACCGGCCGGTATGCGAGTCGGACTCGCGGGCCGGTCGAGGTCCAGACTCGGGGCGGTTCGGTCGCAGTTGCCGGTCGCGGCGCAAGGATGGGCCCTCATCGAGGCCGACTCGGAGGACGCGGACTCGATCGCCGCCCTGGCTGCGGGCACGCACGTGCTCTTCACTGCCGTCGGTCCGTACGCGAAACACGGACTACCTGTCGTCGACGCCTGCGCACGGGCCGGTACCCACTACGCCGACCTCGCCGGTGAGGTGTCCTTCATCCGGGAGGCGATCGATCGCTACGACGCTCGGGCCAGGACGAGCGGGGCCCGGATCGTGCACTCGTGCGGCTACGATTCCGTGCCGTCCGACCTCGCGGTACTGCTGCTTCATCAGGCGGCAGAAGCCGATGGCGCTGGCGGTTTGGTCGAGGTCCAACTCGTTGCTAGGGCCAAGGGTGGCATCAGCGGTGGCACGCTCGAATCGATGCGCGGGCAGCTCGACGCGATGCGATCGAGCACCGCCCTGAGGTCATTGGCCGCGGACCCCTACGCTCTGAGCCCCGACCCCGCAAGGGAGCCGACGACACAACAGCCTCCTGACGCCGGTCCTGTGCGGCGTTCCGATGACGGCACCTGGACCGTGCCTTTCATCATGGCCGCGGTCAACACTCGGATAGTGCGCCGCAGCAACGCCTTGCAGGGCTGGGCCTACGGCCGCTCCCTTCAGTACGGCGAGGTGATGGGGGTGGCCCCCGGACCGGCAGGAGCGGTCATCGCCAGGGCAATGGCACTTGGGCTGAGGGCATTCACGGGCGCGATGGCGTTCCCGCCGACCCGGGGGGTGCTCGACCGCTGTCTTCCGGCACCAGGTGCGGGTCCGAGCGCCAGCACGCAGCGCGCGGGCTGGTTCCACTCCCAGGTAACCGCCCGCACCGAGGACGGGCACCGATACCAGGCGATTGCTGCTGGCCCCGGTGACCCCGGCTATGCCGCCACCGCCGTGATGGCAGGCGAGACTGCACTCGCTCTTGCCCTCGACGGTGACCGGCTGCCGACCGCGAAAGGGTCGCTGACACCGGCCACTGCACTCGGCAACGTGCTCATACAGCGACTCCGTGCGGCCGGCCACACTTACGAGGTAACCAGACTCGCCTGAACCCAGGTCCTGCAGGTCAGCTGATAACGGGACAATCATTGACTGGACCAGTCCGACTAGCGGTCCAATGCGATTTCCCCGAGGGAGTATGCCAGGTCATCTAATGATCCCGACCAGCGATGCGTTCCAAATCGGCTTTAAAGGGGCGGGTTCACGGTCTCGGGCGTGTTCGCCGGGTCGCGGATCGCCGATCGCGTCGATACCGGAGTCCGCAGCCAGTGGCGCGAACCAGCCGTTCCAATCGGTGGTTTCCGGCCGGAAGTGGAAAATAGCTCGAGGGTCTTTTCACCGGCTTCGTCCGTTAGAAGTGGCTCGAGCCTTCACGCCTGAGTCCAAACCAGCACTCTGCTCCAGGTCCGGAGAGCCCAATACGCAGCCTCTCCCCTGCCCATTTTCAAGCGCCGATAACCGTGATTATGTCAACTAGTTGCCTTAGGCTACAGAATTCTGCCTTTCAAAGCCAATACCTGCCCTAGCTTTGGTCCTGGAGCAGAACCAGCACATCGGCCCCCAGCGTCGCCGCCCGCGGGTCGAAGTAAGGAACGCTTTCTTTTGTGGAGACCCTGACCTCGTCAACCCACTTGTTCAGCGGGCCGACCACGCCTTCATATCTGATGTGGTGCCTGTGCTGGAGGACGTTGGGAAGATGATGCCGACTGAGCAACGTTCCCGCGTTGAACGCATGCTTGTTCCATATAACTGTGGATCTGTCCCGCACTCTGCCTGCCGTTCCCTTTGAATCAGTAGCTTGCTTGGCCTATGGGTGTCAGCGTATCTGATTCACTGCCGACACGTACCGGCCTTGCGCCTTTCCGGAAGTGCTGCCAGCCAAATTGGAGCGGCGATAGATACGGCGTGGCAAAGAGCACCTCACACGGTGAGGGAAGCGTGAACGCTACGGCTGTGCCATGGCAAGCCCCCCGAGCCTATGTGTAGCTCAGCGATTCAACTGGTTCGTATGCGGAACAGAGCCTCAGGACTCCTGGTGGGGCCAGCTACGTCCGTCCAACCGGGGCCAAAAAGGTCAGTGCGCACCCCGGCTCCCCTGCGTCGTTCCCTTCCGGCTAAGGGACGCCTCTTCGGTCATCAGCGGCCGTTCAAATCGATGTTGAATCTGACTGGTTTTGAAGCGCAGAATAAACGCGAGATCGACCTTACGCGTCGAAGTCTCACCGCCGAGGGCAGTGCGGTGCTCAACAATTCGGCCACTCTGCCGGTCTTCTTATGCATAGCACCGCGTACGGGCAAAACACGAAGATCCTGGACTTAGCGGGGAAGTCCCGTGAAGAAATTACAGGCCATGAGGCTCACGCCAGGGAAGTGAACTATGAACACCTCAGCATCCCGGACAGACTCCTATTCAAAGCCACCGAAAACCCCCGCCAGGACGCTTTTGGGCCGGCTCGTCGCGGCCGGCACGCTCGTCTGCGCGTGGACACTGGCTGGGCCCGCACCTGCCCAAGCAACAACCACTGCCGGAAGGCAGGGTGATGTCATCACCGTTACAGCAGGCAACGTGGGAAACAACATCAATATACGTAGGGCCGGGGATGTGTACGAGATATGGGATCACGTCGACGTCCACCAAACCCTACCCGGCTGTGTACGCTCCGGCCCCTACATGCACTGCCCCGCTGAGGGAGTTTTAAAGATCCTCGTGAGGACCGAGGGCGGAGATGACAAGCTGTATATCAACTTAAACGTTGATACCCGTGTTGAGGCCTACGGAGGCGACGGTAACGACCGGCTCGAATGCGAGGGAATCGGGACCAGTAGTTGCCATGGCATGGCCGGGAACGACACGGTTATTGGTTCGGCGGGCACCGATGCAATAGGTGGCGGACCCGGCGACGACCGACTGTTTGGGCGTGCCGCGATTGACGACATCAACGGAGGACCCGGAGCTGACAGGGTAAACGGTGAAGGAGGTAACGACCGTTTGAACGGCGGCCCCGGAGTCGACTCGGTTGACGGGGGAGGAGGCAATGACCTGATATACGGGGGCCCCGACGGGGATTATTTAAACGGGGGCATTGGCACAAACATCCTCAACGGCGAGGATGGTAACGACACATTTGGGCCGAATCCTGGTGAGGCAGGGGAGACATCGGCAAACGGCGGTGCCGGCAACGACACCTTCTACCCTTGGAGCCTTGCGGAGAGCAGTCACACTCTTGTCATGAGCGGCGGCCCTGGGTTTGACGCTGTCTCTTATCTCTATTCCGCAGGCCCTG
This sequence comes from Arthrobacter sp. NPDC093125, assembly GCF_044754225.1. Taxonomy (NCBI): domain Bacteria; kingdom Bacillati; phylum Actinomycetota; class Actinomycetes; order Micrococcales; family Micrococcaceae; genus Arthrobacter; species Arthrobacter sp. NPDC093125. The sequence continues at coordinate 68,926 of NZ_JBIVOQ010000007.1, forward strand.
TGCGTGCTGACCTCGATGGCGTTCGGGACGACGGGCTTGATAAGCCTGGACCAAAAGACAACATCCTCCCCGACGTTGAGCGTATCGATGGCGGACCGTTTGACAACATACTCACCGGAAACGACTCCGATAACGTACTGAACGGATCATCCGGGGGAGATGACATCCTTCTGGGCCTCGGAGGTAGCGACACCTTAACAGGCAGCTATGGCGACGACGTCATCGTTGGCGGCGGCGGGTGGGATCGAATGAGGGGAAATCAAGGGGACGACCGGCTGGATGCGAGAGACTCCCCTCCCCCGGTATGGGCCGACCTCGTCGACGGCGGGCAAGGGACGGATACCTGCTACCTCGATCCCCCAGACATTAGGCAGGGTTGCGACGTATTTCCCTAAGCCCCGTTGAGCACCGCAGAGGCCCTTTGCGTGTCAAGGGACTCCCCCGCCGAGTTGTGGTCATGCCGCTGTGGGGCACGGGGCTGGGTGAAAACAGAGAAGCTGGCCGGCTGCAAACCGGCCAGCTTCCTGAGAACCACTTAGAGCGGCTGGATGTTCTCCGCCTGAGGACCCTTAGGGCCCTGGGTGACGTCGAACTGCACCTTCTGGTTCTCGTCCAGGGAGCGGTAACCGCTGGATGCGATTGCTGAAAAGTGTGCGAACACGTCAGCGCTTCCGTCGTCGGGGGCGATGAATCCGAAGCCCTTTTCGGCGTTGAACCACTTGACCGTACCTGTTGCCATGCTTTTTTCCTTCACGGGTCGCGGGCCGGATCCGCTTGTCGGGTTGCCGTCCCCGCCACTCACATGTTGAGCGTATGTGTCAGTGCGGGTGCGGGCAACAGATCGTTCAAAACGCGGAACCTATAGATGAAGCGGTCTGCCCCAACCGCCCATGGGGCCGGCTGCTCCGGCGGTTCTGGACTCAGCGGCCTCTAGGGAGATGATCCCAGCGACTAGTCATCCTCCAGAGCGTCCAACCCGGCAGGCATCGACTGGGCTCCGAACTAGCGGCTCCGTCCCTTCTGTGCCTGTTTGTTGGCTTCAGGAGTTGCGCGGGTTTTCCGGGCCTTCGGAGCATTAGTGTGTCTCGTAGAGACGGCTGCTGCCGGCGGAGTGACCTGGTCCCGGTCCGCGATGAGTCTGGCCTGAACGGCTTCGCTGTCCCCGATGTGGTCAAGGCTTTTTGCCAGGGCCGCTCGGCGTTCCTCGGAATCGTAAGCCGCGCTTGCTTCTTCGGTCAGCTGCTCGGGACGTGAGTTGTCAGCTTCCACGTTTTGGCGGCGACCTTTGTCTTCCCGTTCGGCTTCGGCGAGTAGTTGGGCGGCCTCGACGTTTACGCTGGAGGCTGCCGTGCGTTCTTCCTGCGCCTGGGTTTTTGCACGTTCTGCCTCGTTCAGTGTTGCGGCGGCACTGGCACCCGTTCCAAGAGTTGTAACGTTGATCCCGTAGCGTTGCTGTACCTGTTCTTGGATGGCCTCAGCTGCTGACTGGGCCATGGGGTCCTGGCCCTTCCATGCGGTGGCGGTTTGGTGGACGCGGACGATGTCTTCGGCTTTGGCGCTGTCCCACCAGCGGGCGTCCAGTGCTGGGGCGAGCTGCGCTCTGGCGGCTGCGCGTTCGCCCTCGAGGCGGGCACGTAGTTCGCGGCCCTGTTGTTCTTCTGCAGCCTGGGGACGCGGAGGCGTTGCTCCCGGGCGCGGGCCAGTTCTTCGCCGATGCGTCCTGCAGCGGTCAGGCCCGTGCGGAGCATTGTTTCTACAACTTCGTCCAGTCCGTCTGATTCGCTCATCCTCTACCTTCCTGGTGCTATCGCGCGATGTCCGGGGCGGTCGGGTCCGTTCCGGGTGCTTGTGGTGGTTCGTGTTCGTTCGTATTTGGGCGGCAGGACCGATCCAGGTTTGGACACCGGTGCCAGTCCCTCGCGTGCGCGACGCACCGCGGCCAGTTCGGCGTCCACCGCAGAAACTTGCGGGTTAGACGTTCCTGACTTGTCCGGGACGGGCGGAAGGGACTGGGCGACTGCCAGCAACTGGCTACGGATCATGGCGTTGATCTGCCGCGACCGGCGCAGGTCGTTGTTCGCTTGGTGCATGTCGTGGATGGCTTTGGAGACGTTGAGCAGCTGCCGGAGCAGGATCGCCTGCGCTGCAGTTCCTGATCCCTTGATTGCGGCCATCAGCAGCAGGACGCTCCCCGGGCAGAGGGCCCCACGGTCTTGACGGGTTTGACCGGGTACTTGCGTAGCTGGGCTGACTTGGACAGTTCTGTTGCGGCCGCGGCCAGCGGTCCGGGCATGGTTTCGGTGGCGGTGGACCACGCGGCGAAAGCACCTGCGGTTTCCCGTGCGACGTGCGCCCAGGTGGCGTGGTCATCCAGGGGAACCGCGCGCAGGGTGTCCCGCAGCCGGGCTACCTCGTTGCTGTAATACTCCCACTGCTGGGGGTCCGGTTCATGTGCCTCACGCCCGACGGTGACGGGGCGCCGGCCGCGTGCAGCTGCTCCCCATTCGGCAACGGCTTCGCCAGCTGACTGGGGCGTGTCCTGCCACTCACCACGCAGCTTCGGCAGTGCCAGGTCCTTGGCGAGGTGACCGCCACCGGACCAGACATGCCGGACGCCTTTCGGGGGACGTTCGGCAACGCTGTAACCCACCACAACATCATCGCGTCCGGACACGTAACGGGGTTTGATGAGGGCACCGGTTCGGCGGATTCTGCGAACGAACTCTGCTTCATCCTTGGCAGACGTGGCGCATGCCCGAACCTTGCGTTCCAGTGACCGGCGTTCCGGTTCGGGAGCGCCGCGCCGTTCGGACGCTTCGCGCTCTCCGGGCCGCAGACCTCGCGTGGAGTGGGTGGGTGAAAGTTCCTCCAGGCCATACTTTTTTCCAGTTCCCGTGCCACCTTTTGGGCCCGGGGAAAGTCCCGCCAGCTATCCCACTTGGTACCGTCCTCGCGGACCATGGACGCGGCAATGTGGACGTGATCGTTTCCGGCTTTACTGTGCCCGTGACGGATTGCCACCCACTGGGCAGGTGCCCGACCGCTGGCTTCGGTGAATCCCATCTCGTCCATGAAATCCTGGGCGATCTCGCCCCACTTCTGGTCCGTCAGGTCACCTTCTTCTGCACGCAGCGAAAGCGAGCAGTGCCAGACATGGCCACCGACAACCTCAACACCGAGGACCGCTCGTGCCTGATCGAGTTCACGGGCGATCGCCTGAGCGGCGGAGGAGCTGAGTTCGTCGTCGTTGTGCCACGCCATGATGGACGGCGACCCGGCAACGATGTGCGAATCGGTGTGTTCGTTAGCCCTTCCCGGGCCGGCAAGGTATGCGATCAGGCCCTGCATGCGGGTGCCCTTGGTGATGTTGGGAATCATCAGCGCACCCTCGCATCGAGCATCGCGTTGATGCGGTCTGCGATTGCCCGGACACGGGTCAGCATCACACGCGCGGCTTCCGGGAATTCGTCGGTTGCGTTGGCGTGACGGGCCAGCTGGTTGACGTTGTTCGACAACGCAGCCAAGTACCGGCGTGCTGCCATAACAATCAACCGGACCGCGCTTACAGCGGCCTAAGACCCCGAGTCAAAAAAGTCGAGGAGTCCCCTTGATGGGCTGAGGTCGCTAAGACATTCTTGTTTATGATCAAGTTGTGTCGCAGAGCTGAACTAGGGCGAGAATCGGAATGACTCTCGCCCTAGCCCATTTTTACGTCTGGCCAGTATGAGCTGGGAGAATTGGCCTCAGAACTTAGGGTTCATAGTAGGGGCCAGTATTACCACATACCGTGTTCGTGGGAGAAGAATTACCGATATCGTTGAATGCTACCACGTAAAAGCAGTAATTTGTATTAGGAAGCGTGTCATACCATCCAATACGCACGTCGGTAAAAGTATGGGTGGGGGCGTTGTAAACTTTCGCAAACCACTGTCCAGCACCATTCACTTGGTAATATAGCCGATATTTTAATTCCCAACTAGCCGACCGCTCAAATGTAAGTCCCGCGCTATACCAATTGAGGGAGAGTCTGAGGTTTTTAGGATTCGATGGCCTAAAGCCCGCGCAAACTTGTGGAGAGTATGTCTTCCCGGCTGCATTTTGGGCGGCAACTCGATAGCAAAAATACTTTCCTGTCGGGAGGCCATTAAAGCTTGTCAAATAACGCTTACCCGTTGTCGTAGTCGAGGTGCTAAGTACTTTCGAAAACTGTGTCCATGTTTGTCCCGTCGCAGTGCGGTACTCAACCGTGAAAGAAGATTCATTCGTAGAGGCATCAGACCACGAAATATCGTCCGCATTGGAGAATGTTCTATTAGCTGTCACATTAACTGGGGCGGCGGGCGATGACGCCGCAGCAGCAGGGTAAATGGGAAGCAAGGCAAGAACGCTACCTAAGATCACTCCTGTCGTCCTGTAAGGGCGCCTACAGTCTTTTTTCTCACTGTTTTGTCCTGACTCTAGTCTTGCTGGCATAGCGGACGCTTTGGCATGACTTCTTTGGTTTATTATTTCCAACACTCGGTGCCACATGATGCTTTTCCTTTCGGATTTCATGTATCGGGTTAAATTTCTGGGTTGGTAAATTGTTATGGAATCTTGAACCCCGCCTGCATCACAGATGTAGTTAACGTAAGTTCAACGCTTCGTTTCTTGATTACTCCGTATTCTCGGTTGCTCGGCGTTTCTCAATAGTGCTTCTTCTCGATAGTTCGTGGTGCCCGACGGGCTAGCGCCAGGTCAATGGTTTGGTGTGGTTAGCCTGTAGACCGGCCAGTGCGCGGGCCCGGCGGTGGCGGCTACAGAGCCGCGGCGGTGGCAAGGATCAGAACTGCCGGTTTGTGGTCTCTAGGATGATCGTCTCCTTGGGTGTTCTTGATTGTTGATTCAAGAATGGTGCAGGGGCCTTAATTGATTCTTAAGCGGTGCTGGCGCCGGTGAGCTTCTCAAGGGGTGGTGTAGCGGCGTCACAGGGTGCGGGACCGTGTTTGCGCGTCTGGGCGTTTCCCAGCCAGGCAAAACTGACTCCCTCGTTGCCGCCTTCATGGTCGACCTAGAAAACTGGCGGGTCGATGCGTCCACCTCCGCGCTAGCGCTTGCGCGTGATGTCGGATCGGTTGCCAAGACGGTCAAGATAACGGTGCCCGAGCTCCTCGCAGAAGGCCGCAAGGACGTCGTGCAGTTCGAGTGCGACCTCGATGAGCTTGGTCGCATCTGCGACCTGGCAGTGAAGATCACCGCAACCGACGTGGCTGCTCCTCCGCTGACCGTCATGCGGGAAGCTGGCCGGCTTGAGCATTTTCCCCCGCCGCTGCTGTCCGTTCTTCCTGGGCCTGGGCCTGGGCCTTTGCCCGTGCCGCTTCATTGAGTGCGGCTGCACCATCCCCACCTGTTCCCAGGGCGTCAACGTCGATCCCGTAGCGCTGCTGTACCTGTTCGCGGATAGCGTCCGCTGCTGAGCGGGTCATGGGGTCCTGGCTCTTCCATGCTGTGGCGTTTGGTGGACGCGGACGATGTCTTCGGTTTTGGCGTTGTCCCACCAGCGGGATCCAGCGCGGGTGCGAGCTGTGCCCGTGCGGCTGCGGGTTCGCCCTCGAGACGGGCACGCAAGTCTCGGCCCTGTTGTTCTTCTGCAGCCTGGGCGACGCGGAAGCGTTGTTCCCGGGCACGGGCCAGTTCTTCACCGATGCGCCCGGCTGCGGTCAGGCCCGTGCAGAGCATCGCTTTTCTCATCCAGGCGTGATGGTCCAATCCCCTGTTGACTTAACCTGGACGTAGCCCGGAAGCGTCAGCCTCGCTGTCCCTCATTGACTGCCAGCTCGGCCCTGCTGCCACCGTATCCGCAGACCACAAAGTTGCCTGCCCCGGTGTTTGTTATCGCGGCTTTGTCCGTCTTTGCCTCGATGTACACGACGCCATCACCGCTGCCTTGGGCCACTCCATCCGATCGTTTCAGGCGTGCACCAACGCGACCGATCAGTGCAGCCGCCCGACTCCACAGCTCGGTCAGGTCGGCCCAGCCCGGTGAATTAAGGATCATTTAAGCCCCGCGCGCGACTCTTAGAGCATCAGATACACACCAGCCGGTCACAACGGATCCGAAAGCACCACCGTTCCCACCGGCCCTATTCGATCTAGAGGGGATCCTGATCATGAAGGGGATAGAAGCAACCAGGATCCACAACAGTCAGCGCATTCATGCACTGGCGAACAACGCCGGGCCCGTGGCAGCACAGGACTTAAAGCCCTCCACACTGACTGACCGCCAGATGTGGGGTCAGGAAATTTGGCAGGACTGCTCGGATTGACAGTCATAACAGTCTTAGGCCTCGGGGCGCGTGGCAGTGAGGTTGCCAGCCCATGCCCGGATTACCGCAAATGCCCCGGCCGAACTGAACGGGGCGGACGCGACCGAGGTTCAGCCTGCTGACCCCGCAAAATTCGTCTTCGGGTCCCCCGGAACTCTGGATATTCCGGCGAACCAACGTTCCGTTAACTGCCCGCTAGAAGGCTTCGTGCCGTGCGGGGGGGTCGCGGCGCACGATCTACACAGAGGTCAGACGCTTGCCGAGACGCCTGACAAGAATCGAAGGGACAGAAATCATGAAGAAACCATCACCTCGGGAAACAGAGAGCCCACGGGATAAATCAGGGGCAAGTCCAAACACCCTCTACCGGATGCACCGTTTCAAGGGCCGCGGAACGCGACATGTGCGCATAGCCGCCCTCGCCAATGCAGCCTTTCTGTCGGTCGGGGTTCCTGGTACCCGACGGTCCGGAGGCGGCACATCGAGGTACGTCATGAAACGCCCCGCATTGCTGGCTGCGCTTTTTCTCATAGCCCCTCTCATCCTTGCCGCGCCTGCCTCAGCAGCCCGACTGGTCGGCGCCGCCGGAGAAGTCGGGGTCGGGTCGGTCAGCGATGAGGCAACCTGCGCCAACTCGATCCCAATACCTTTCGGCAGTGCAGGCGAAGGCTCCGCTATGGACGCGGATCGCGCCTCGGGCGCGGTAGAGGCAACTATCACCGCGTCCGGGACGTTCTTCGCCACCAGCTGCGTCGGTCAGAACACGTCCGGGTATCTGAAGTTGAACAACTGGGCGTATTCAGGACAGACATTCCAGGTCCAAGTCGCAACGAACCCCCAGGGGATGGCCGCCATCTCCGCATTTCCTAACGGGCCGTTCGTCGACCCGTTCTCGACGCAGATAACGGTGGACAGCAACGGCATCGGGCGCAGTGACACTTTCTATGTGAGGGGTCTCGCAGCTGGGCACACCATCGTTTCCTCCTGCAGTCCTTCCATCGGGTGCTTCAACTCACCAGGTCCGATGGACCTCACAGTCACCGATCTCTCCGCGGTGGACTGGGTCAACGACGGCCGAATCCTTACCAACCCTTCGTCTGGCGGAGGCAAGAAGATCTTCGCCGACAAGGACAATCCCACGTCCCCTAGTGGCCGTGAGGTTCAGGTCGAAGCTACGGCGTCACCTGGCGACACCGTGTACTTCAAAGCCTTCGACGTCGACGACCCGTCAAGCGACGCAGCGCCCATCGACGCCAACGGAGCACTCGGTGATGACAACCGCGGCACGCCGAAGGCTGGAACACTCAGCGGCGGATCCGCGGTCGCCGATTCAACCGGGCATGCGCTGGTGACGCTGCAACTTCCAGCTCATCCCGGCGACAACGTACGAGTGGCAGCCGCCTGCTCCCTGGAGTACCTGAACGGTCTGCGGGTCTCCGGCACCAGCATCGTCGACTCAACGGGGACCGCGCTTCCGACCGATGGTGCCAAGGTCACCGAAATGCTGACCGTGTGGCGCCGCGTGCACATTGAACGCGACGACATGACTGCGGTCACCGGGAATCAGACCTTCGGCACGATTACCATGATCGATGCCACCCGCAAGAAGCTGACGATAGGCGCGCTGCACAGCAGCGCCGGCGTCGCGCTCGCGAACCTGGAGGCGGGTCAGTACCAGCGGGGGCTGCTCACGCTCCCGGCCACGGCCACCGCGCCCGCCGTGTCGGCGGCTGTGTCGACCAACGGCAGGACCGTGGTGACGTTGTCCACAGCTTTGCCGGTCGGGACGTCCGCCGCCGGGAGGCCGTTCACGCTGGTCGATGACGACGACTACACAAGCAGCGGGACACTCACGGGAGACGAGGGTCGCGCCGTCTCCGCCATCGCGGGCCTGTACTCCTTGCTGCAGGACAGTGACGACCCGGTGCGCAACGTCTATGCGCCGTCCTATATTCAGCCGGTCTACGACGGTGGGGGCGGGGCGAACGACGCCACCGCGCCGTTCCGGCTCAACGTGCCCGCCGGAGTGGTGAACTCTCAACCGCAGATCAATGGGTCGCGCGGATCGACCGCAGCAGACAGCAGTGAGTACTGGGTGGCGTACTTCCAGCATGCCTACCAGGGCGATACCTCTGCGGACGACGACCCCCTCAGTGACGATTCGACGTGGGGCGTCACGCCCTACGACGGCGCGGCAGCCAGCAGCGTTGTCTCGGAGGCAACCGTGCCTGCCGGGGGTGACGGCAGCCTCTTGTACATGGAGACGCTCCGCGAAGGTGGAAACGTAACGCCGATAGTCATCCAAACGCTGGCGCCACATGAGTTGGGCCACCAATTCGGACTCGACCACTCCCCGAGAAGGGCCGTCGGGCTGATGATGGACACCGGGATGGCGAAAAGCTTCCTACCGGCCGAACTGAATGCGCTCAGGTGGCGGGTGAATAGCCCGGGTCAGTGAGGGTCGCCGCTAACGACAACAGGGTGCTGGCAGCCACAATGGACTGTTGGCATCCCCGGTTCGGGGGATTCGAGCACGCCGTGCTCACGAGGTGACTCCACTCTGCTGGCCAACCCGTACCTGCTGCGCGAAGCCGATTTGGGCGACGACGTCGACTACCCAGTCGCACTGTCGACCGTGGATGCGGGCATGTTTCCCGACGACACCATCGTGGCCGCCCACCCGCTGCCCGCGACCACCCCTGCGTTCGCGACCAGCAATGACCCGCGACGCGTCCGTGCGGGCCGAGCTGGTCCGATTACGTAGGGAGAACGTCGAGCTGCGGATGCAGCGTGATGTCCTCAAGCGTTCGGTGGCCCTCTGGGTAAGACGCGATGGGCCGGTAGCTATGGCCGGGTTCATCGCAACGAGACCAACCAAATCACGCAAGGCGACGGTCAGGCCACTTCGGGCGGCAGCTTGAGCCGCGAGCCTGGGATGGCGTTGAGCAGGGCCTGCGTGTAGTGCTGCTGTGGTGCTTCGAAGACCGAGTCTGTGGTGCCCGTCTCCACGAGCCTGCCCTTCTCCATTACGCAGACGTAGTCTGCGATCTGGCGCACAACGGCGAGGTCGTGCGTGATGAAGAGATATGTCAGGCCGAGGTCGGACTGCAACGCCGCGAGGAGGTTTAACATCTGGGCCTGTACCAGCACGTCAAGGGCGGAGACCGCCTCGTCGCAGATGATGACCTCAGGCTCCAGTGCCAGGGCGCGGGCGATTGCGACCCGCTGCCGCTGCCCACCGGAGAGCTCATTCGGGTAGCGCTGCATCGAGGACCGCGGCAGCGACACCTGTTCCAGGAGCTCCCGCACCTTCTTCTCACGACTGGCACGGTCACCGACCTTGTGCGTCCTCAGGGGCTCCTCAATGGTCTTGAAGATTTTGTACATCGGGTCGAGTGAGCCATACGGATCCTGAAAGATTGGCTGGACGCGGCGCCGCAAGGCAAAAACCTGCTTGGTGTTCAGCGTTGACGTGTCCACGCCGTCAAAAGTAATCCGTCCCGACGTTGGCTTCAGAAGATTCAGCACCATCTGGGCGACTGTGGACTTACCGGAACCCGACTCCCCCACGATTGCCGTCGTCGTGCCCCTCTTGATGCCAAACGAGACGTCGTCCACGGCAACGAAGTTCGTGGACCTGGCAATGCCGGATCGAAGCTTGAAAACCTTGGTGAGGTTCTCCACTTTCAGCACATCCTCGGGGAGCGCTTTCTGCACTGCGACGGAATCGCCCGGAGCCAAAAGCTCTTCGGATTCGATTCCGCGCTCCTTGGCAACCTGCATCCGGCGGGACATCAACGACGGCGCCGAGGCTACGAGGCGCTTGGTGTATGGATGCTGCGGATTACGCAGTAATTCCAGCGAAGGCCCGGACTCCACAACATTGCCGCGGTACATGACCACAACCTTGTCGGCCCGTTCGGCGGCCAGTCCTAAATCGTGGGTGATGAGTAAGACTGCCGTGTCCAGCTCTGACGTCATTCCCTTGAGGCGGTCCAGGATCTGGCGCTGGACAGTCACGTCCAAGGCCGACGTCGGTTCGTCTGCAATAAGCAGACGGGGCTCGCCGGACAGCCCGATGGCGATGAGTGCGCGCTGCCGCATGCCTCCCGAGAACTCGTGCGGATACTGCTTGGCCCTGCGCCCGGAATCAGGGAGTCCGGCCGCCGAAAGGACCTTGGCAACATCGGAAGGGGCGTCGGGCTTGCCGTTGGCCTTCAGTGTCTCGCGAATCTGGTAACCGATCTTCCACACCGGGTTCAGGTTGGACATCGGGTCTTGGGGCACCATGGCGACAGTGTTGCCGCGAAGCTCGATCATGCGCTGTTCGGGGGCATGGGCGATGTCCTCGCCGTCGAGCAGTATCTGCCCACCGGAGATCCATCCACTGCCTGGCAGGAGCCCGATGACGGCAAGCGCCGTCGTGGACTTTCCGGAACCGGATTCGCCCACAATGGCGACGGTTTCACCTGCCATAATGGTGAGGTGTGCGTGGGTGACCGCCCTGAACTCCCCGCTTGAAGTCTTGAAGGAAACCTCCAGGTCCTTAATCTCCAGCAACGGTCGTTCGGTTTCCGCGCTGCTCTCACTGATGGTCACGTGGGGCGTCCTCATGTCGTTGCCGTCTCTTGGGATCCAAGGCGTCCCCGAGGGAGTCCCCGAGCATCATGAAACTCAGCACCGTGACTGACAACGCTATGGCTGGGTAGATAAGAATCATCGTGTTGGTGCGGATTGAGTGTTGGGCTGCGGCGATGTCTTTGCCCCAGGACATGATTGATGTAGGCATACCGACACCGAGGAAGGACAGCGTCGCTTCCAGGACAATGAACACACCGAGATCCAGCGTCGCGAGGACAATGACCGGTGCAATTGCATTCGGAAGAACGTGGCGGACAAGGGTTCTGAATCTGGAAACGCCAAGGGCACGCGCCGCAGTCACAAAGTCGGCGTTCCTGACCTGTATGACGGCGCCGCGTGTGATGCGCGCCATCTGCGGCCACGCGAGCATGGCGATCACCAGTACGACGGTCCACACGCCCTTGTTCTCTCGGAAGAACGGAAGCTGCGTAATGACAAGGGCGCCGAGGAGTACCGGCAAGGCAGAGAAGATGTCGCCCAAGCGGGCCAGAAGGGCATCGATCCAGCCACCGTAATAGCCAGCGAGGGCTCCGAGAGCCACACCGATGATCAGCACGCAAATGACTGACAAGACACCCACGCTCAAGGACGCCTGCGTTCCATGAATGATGCGTGCATACACATCGCAACCTTGGAACGTGAAGCCAAGCGGGTGTCCCTCTCTCGGAGGACCTTCCGAGTTTGCGAGGAGACAATTCTCATTCGGCGGCGTCTGAGTGAAAAGGCCGGGGAGTATTGCCACTGCAACGATCAGAAGGATCATCGCCGAGGAAATGATGAACAACGGCCTGCGGCGAAGCTTATGCCAAGCATCAACCCAAAGGCTTAGCGGTGCTGCCTCGACCTTCAGGGTATCGGTCGCCAGCAACGGCGTTTCGTCGACGGGCGCGACGAAATGTTCGATGTGACGGTTACTTTTCATAGCGGATCCTCGGGTCAAGCCACGCATACAAAAGGTCAACCAGGAGATTGGCCACCACGAAGACAAGGACCAAGACGCTGACGATAACTACCACCGTTGGCCCTTCCCCCCTTAACACAGCCTGGAAGAGCTTGTTGCCCACACCTGGGACATTGAAAATGCCTTCAACGACGATGGCGCCGCCCATGAGCCCACCGAGGTCGGCACCCAGGAAGGTGACAACGGGGATCATCGAATTGCGCAGGATGTGAGTCATGACCACGCGCTGCCGGGAGAGACCCTTTGCTGTCGCTGTGCGAACGTAGTCGGAATGCATGTTCTCGAGCACCGATGTCCGTGTGAGCCTCAGGACGTAGGCAAAGGAGCCAAGCCCAAGCACGATCGCTGGAAGGACCAAGGTGCCCCAGTCCGCATCTGCTCCTACCGTTGGTCTTGCCCAGCCAAGCTGGACGCCAATGACCACCTGCAGGACGAAGCCCAGGACAAAGGTCGGAACCGCGATAACGACCAGGGACATCACAAGCACGGTCGAGTCAAACAGTTTCCCCTTGCGCAGTCCGGCGAACAGACCGAACGTGACCCCAAACGCTGCCTCGATGATCAGTGCTTCGACGGCGAGCATCGCGGTCACGGGGAAGATTCGGCCTAGGGTGGCCGCGATCGGCTGCTGGGTAAAGTCAACACCAAGGTTGAAGGTGACGAGGTTCCTAAGGAAGAGGCCGTACTGGACCCAGAAGGGCTCGTCGAGGTGGTACTGGGCCCGCAGGGCGTCGATGACACTTTGCGGAGGCTGCTTGTCTCCGAAGAGCGCGGCAATCGGGTCGCCCGGAAGGGCGAAGACCATGTAGTACACGAGGAGAGTGGTCCCGATGAAGACGGGAATTACTTGAAGCAGGCGCCGGAGGATGTACCTGGTCACAGGATGGCGCTCCTTCCGATGGAGATGCGACGGGGAGTCATGGTCGCCTTCCTGCCGCTGCAGGCGAACGGGCGCCTGGCATGAAGTCGGACCCCCATTGCCGTCTCAGCAAGTTCAGATCCTGCGGTCTACCTGGCCGAGATGTCGTAATAGAGGATGGCGCCGTTCCAGCCTGTCTCGGCCGAGATGACGTTGTTGCTCCACACGATCGGATGGTTGTTGTACCACAGCGGCAGGCCAGGGAGTTCCTTGAACAGAACTTCCTGGGCCTTGTTGAACTTGGCGTTTGCCGCACTCGCGTCCTTGGCTGCGAGGCCTTCCTGGAGAAGTTTGTCGACCTCCGGGTAGGAGTATTTCTCAAGGTTGGCGGATGCTCCGGTCTTCCAGACTGGGCCCAGGAAGTTGTACAGCGACGGGTAGTCGCCCTGCCAGGCTGTGCGGGTCAGCCCCGGGAGGGCCTGCGACGTGCGCAGGTCCAGGACTTCTGCAAACTCGGCGAAGGGCTGAATCTCAGCCGGGACGCCGAGGTTGTTCTTGAATCCGTTGGCTACGGCCTCGATCCACTCTTTGTTGCCGCCGTCGGTATTCGAGGCAATCAGGAGCGGCTTGGAAGCGTCGTACGGCTTGATCTTCTCGGCCTGGGCCCAGAGGTCCTTTGCCTTGGCGGGGTCGAACTTCAGCACTTCGTTGCCGGGGATCTTGTCGCTGTAGCCGTCCAGGACGGGGGCGGTGAACTCCGTGGCCGGTGTGCGGGTCCCGTTGAAGACGACCTTGCAGATTTCTTCGCGGTTGATGGCGTAGGAGAGTGCCTGGCGACGGAGCCTGCCAGCGTCACCCTGGAAGTGTGGGTTGTACGGCGGAATGATAAGCGTGGCGTTCACGGCGATGGGCTTTGCCGCATTCCGGTTCGGGAAGTCGGTCTTGTACGTCTTGAGGGCGTTGGACGGAAGGACGTCGCTGACGTCCAGGTTGTCGGACTGCAGGTCCGTGTAGGCCGGGCCCGGATCGGTGTAGAACTTGAAGGTGACGCCGCCGTTTTTGGCCTTGCGGGGTCCATCGTACGCGTTGTTCCTGACGAGGGAGATGGACTGGTCATGAATCCACGAGCCCTCCTTCGGGAACTTGTACGGGCCGTTGCCAATGGGGTTCTCGCCGTAGGCCTTCGGATCCTTCAGCGCGGCCGACGGCAGCGGGTAGAAGGCGGAGTAGCCGAGGCGAAGCGACCAGTCAGCCTCCGGCTGGGCAAGTTTGACGGAGATGGTTGAGTCGTCCTCGAGCACCAGCCCGGACATTGTCTGGGCTGTCGGAGCAGGCGTGGAGGTGGTCTTTCCGTCGGCGCTTGTGGTCTCCTGTGTGGCACTCACGGCGTCGTAACCCTCGATGGACTCAAAGAACGAGCTGTTGACCTGGAGGTTGGTGCTCAGCGCAGCGAAGTTCCAGGAATCGACAAAGGTCTTGGCGGTGACATCCTCGCCATTGGTGAACTTGGTGCCCCTCTTGACCTTGATGGTCCAGTTCTGGGCATCGGCCGTCTCGATGGACTCGGCCAATGCGTTGACTGGCCTACCGCTGGGGTCGTAGAAGCGCAGTCCCTCGAACAGCAGCTCGACGACACGGGCGCCATTATTCTCGTTGGTGTTCGCGGGTAGCAGCGGATTCTGCGGCTCATTGCTATAGGCCGTGATGACCGTGTTGGGATCGCTGCTGGCCTGGCCGCCACTGCCGTCTGTGCCGGCGCCGCCTTCGCATCCGGTCAGGGCAAATGCAGCGATGGCCATAATGCTCAAGACTTTGGAAGTGCGTGTAAAACGCATTTCGCCTCCTATGAGTCGCTGGAGCGATTCCGGGCGGTTTCGTGAATCCTTAGCCCGCTTGCATCGCGTTCCATACGGTCGCATGGTGACACGACCCATAGGACCTGAGCGTAGTCCCACGGACGTCAAATGTGGATGCTTTTCGAATACACAGCAAAGTATGAATGAAGCTGCCAAGGAGTTTTAGTCTTGGGTGGTCAAGAGACCCGGAACACACTCCCACCCCGAGGGCGACTGGCGTTGCCCGGGGAGGGCCCGCTTATAGGCGGTTTTCATCAAGGTGGTGGCGGTTTTGAATGCAAGCGGCTGTGCTCGGATGGTCCTCACCCAGTGTCTGTGTGAATATCTCGATTGCATGGTCGTAGCATTCCCTGGCTTCACGGTGCTGGCCTGTGTCTAAGTAAACGGTGGCGAGGTTGTTCAGGAGGCCGGCGATTTCCGGGTGAGACTCTCCGAGAATTCCGCGTTTGATTGCCAGGGCTTCACGCAGTGTGGCTTCCGCAGTTGAGTAGTCTCCCTTCGCCTGCTGGATTGCCGCGAGATTGTGAAGCTGGACGGCGACCTCGTAGTGCCTGTGGCCGTAAAGGGAATGCCACAATGCAAGCGCTTCGGACAGGCGGGCGGCAGCTTCGTCAAAACGTTCCTGTCCGGCGAGGACAGCACCGAGGACCGACAGATCGGCAGCCAATCCGGCTGGGTCCGGCGGACTGGCTGCCCGGCGCAATCGGACCGCCCGTTGGGCGGGTTCTTCGGCCTCAGCAAAACGATTCTGAACGTGGGCCAGGCCCGCGAGGTTGTGATAGATGCCGGCAAGCTCCAGGGCGTCCGCTTCGGCGTCACTGTCGAGCAACCCAAGGGCCCTGTTGTAGTAGATTCCCGCGTCTTCATAGAGCCCGCGGTCTTTGGCCAGAATCCCCAGGGCGTTGAGCGGGCCGGCTGGCAGAAGGGGTGAATCCGGCGTTTGTTCTGAGAGAGCAAGGGCGTGCGCCAGGGTGAGCGCGGATTCGTCATACGCGGCAGATAGCCGTTGGCTGTTTCCCTTGTGGACCAGAATGGCGACGCACCACGCATCCCGGCTAGCGGTTGGCTCAACCTGCTCCAGAAGAGCAAGAGCGTCGTCGCAGCGGCGCTGCGCTTCTGAATGGT
Source organism: Arthrobacter sp. NPDC093125 (assembly GCF_044754225.1). Taxonomy (NCBI): domain Bacteria; kingdom Bacillati; phylum Actinomycetota; class Actinomycetes; order Micrococcales; family Micrococcaceae; genus Arthrobacter; species Arthrobacter sp. NPDC093125. Next base: position 84,673 of record NZ_JBIVOQ010000007.1, read on the forward strand.
TGGCGAGGTCAGATGCGAATTGCGCGAGTGTCTCCAGAACGGAGACGTGGTCGGCAACACGAGTCAGACTGGCGCTGTCAGCTGTGGGTAACAGGTCCAGTGCACGGAGCGCGAGTCTTTCTGCTCGCTCAGTATCGCCGTCTCGCCACAGGGCCTTGGCCTTCCGGTGCATTCTTCGTGCCTTGAGGGTCTTCATGCCCACATTCAAACCTGCCTGTAAGAGCATCCCCTGCCCGAATCAGATTGATCCGGACCGGGGGCTGCTGCATATTCAATGGTCAACGGCGGACGAGCGGTTCGCAATGGTTGAGCCTCGTCCCGGCGAGGGCGGGGCCGGCGGTGGCGGCGGCGAAGCCGAGGGCGGTGGCGGTCAGGACGGCGGTGGTCCAGATTTTGCGGAACATGGTGATCTCCTCAGGTGTGGTGGCGGTACGGGGTTGGTTTGGGTGATGCGGGGTGCCGCCGGGTCAGCGGCGGACGAGCGGTTCGCAATGGTTGAGCTGGAGCCCGGCGGTGGCGGG
>NZ_JBIVOQ010000007.1:85290-186723 GCF_044754225.1 Arthrobacter sp. NPDC093125
GATGCGGGGTGCCGCCGGGTCAGCGGCGGACGAGCGGTTCGCAATGGTTGAGCTGGAGCCCGGCGGTGGCGGGGCCGGCGGTGGCGGCGGCGAAGCCTAGGGCGGTGGCGGTCAGGACGGCGGTGGTCCAGATTTTGCGGAACATGGTGATCTCCTCAGGTGTGGCGGCGGTGCGGGTGGTGTGGGGTAACGGGATGCTGCAGGGTCAGCGGCGGACGAGCGGTTCGCAATGGTTCATGTTGAGCCCTGCGGTGGCGGGGCCGGCGGTGGCGGCGGCGAAGCCGAGGGCGGTGGCGGTCAGGACGGCGGTGGTCCAGATTCTGCGGAACATAATGTGTTTCCTTTCGCGCGGTGTGTCGGTCTGCTGTTCTGGGGTCGCGGGGAGGGCGTGAACGGGATCCTTAATCACCTCGATGGGCTTGGAACTGCCCGAGTTGGTGGAGTCTGGATGCTGGCACTGGTGGGGTGGGTATGGTAGTTGCGTCTACATGTTCAGCGTGTCTGTGCGTGGGTCGGTTTCCCTGTCATGGGGGTTGTCAATCCCTGCAGTCCGGCCAAAGTTCCTGATCCCAGGTCTGGCTGCGACCGTTAGTAGGTGTGGGCCGCCACACGGTTTCCGGGCAAAGGGCTCCTGACACCGGTTCAATCCTGCTACCACCAAGTGTTTGGCTGTTGTGTGTTTCTATGCGCTTCATGATCAGGATCCCCTCTAGTTCGTTAGGGCCGGTGCGGATGGTGATGCTTTTCGGATCCGTTGTGACTGGATGGTGTGTATCTGGTGTTCTAAGAGTCGCGCGGAGGGCTTAAGCGATCCTTAATCCGCTTCGATGGGGCCGGGAACTGCCCGAGCAGGTAGAGCTGGGCCGGCCTGCACTGGTGGGTTAGTCGTCCCACCCCTGAAGCGGTCCTGGTGTGTGGGTTCTCAACACTGGGAACATTCCAGCGCCGAACGTTCGAGCGACAGTTGCCGGAGTACCACCCAACCTGCTCGTCCTTTTCACAGCCCGGTTTGGCTCATCTCCGCCGCCAGCACGGTCGCAAGCACTCGCTTCGTCAAATGGTTCAACCAACTTCGAGGGCCCTCCAGTCCGATGCCTTGCTTGCCAAGCAGTTGCTAGGCGAGTTGCTCTCGCAGGCGCAGCGGCGCCCGGACCCTCTGGACCCTCTGTGTGCCGCAGAGGCATGATTGGAAAGAAATGGCCAGACCCTTCAAGGCCCATCGAGCGTCAGGGCAGGCTCTGGGGGGTCGCCAGATCGATGAACTTCGCGAGACCCGGCAGGTCGGGTGAGCGGTCTGTCGGTGAGGGGTGCTGTGCGATGGGTGCGCTTTGGATACGAGCCCTGGGTCCACTGGAGGTCCTCGCCGACGGGGTGCCAGTCGCCGTTGGTGCTCGTCAGCAGCGAATCGTGTTGGAGTGTTTGGCCCTGCGGGCAAACTCGGTCGTGACATCTGATTTCCTGGTGGAGGCTGTCTGGGCCGACAACCCGCCAGCTAAGCCGGGCCCGCAGTTGCAGGTGTACGTCGCGAACCTGCGACGCATGCTGGACCCTGATCGATCAAAAAGTGTAGTCTCCCAGCGGCTGGTCAGCCGGCCCGGGGGCTACATGCTGACCGTTACCGAGGAGGAGCTTGATCTCCTGCGGTTCCATGAGCAGGTTGGGGCCGGTGAGATGGCCGTGCAGGCCGGGGATTTGGTCGGAGGCGCGGATTATCTTCGCCAGGCCGTAGAGCTCGTCAGGCCGCCTGCATTTCCTGATCTGGCTGACATTGAGATATTTCGGCCAGAGCTGGACGAGTTGGAGGAGACCAGGCTGGACGTCTACCAGAATGTGATTGACGTTGAGCTCGCGTTGGGTCGGCACGGCACGCTGGTAGGCGAGTTGCAGTCGTTGGTGGCCCGGCACCCGTATCGGGAGCGGCTGTGGGCGTCACTCGTGCTCGCCCTCTACCGCTCCGATCGGCAGGCAGATGCGCTGGCGGCCTGCCGTAGCGCCCGCCAGGTCTTCATCGAGGAGCTGGGTATCGACCCCGGTTCGCGCCTGCGACAGCTGGAACGGTCGGTGCTGCAACAAGATGCGTCGCTCATGGCTCCCGCCGCTGATGGGCACCGCCGGATCAGGCAACGCCTGGACAACCTCCCTGCCGAACTCACGCCACTGGTTGGGCGGGAGGCCGAGCTGGATGGGCTGTGCTCCTTGTTTGTCGCCGAAGGCTGCAGATTAGTCACCGTAACCGGTCCAGGTGGGACTGGTAAGACCCGTCTGGCATTAGCGGCGGCGGGACAGCTCAGCGCGCGGATGGCCGACGGTGTTTGCTGGGTCAACCTCGGCCCGCTCACTCAGACCCAGCAAGTGCCGGGGGCAGTAGCGGCTGCGCTCGGCCTGGAGGACCGGGCAGGCGCCGACCCGCTGAAGATCGTGACTGGCTTCCTGCGATCCCGCCGGCTGTTGTTGGTCTTGGACAACTTCGAGCAACTGGAGGGGGCGTGGCCGGTTGTGCTGGACATGCTCACCGCCGCACCCGGCCTGCGCATCCTGACCACGAGCCGACGACCTCTCGGACTGCGCGCCGAGTACGAATACGAGCTTGCGCCGTTGGCTCTCCCTCCACTTGACCCGCCGCTGCCGCCGCACGTGCTGCAGGAAGTGCCAGCCGTGAAACTCTTCCTGACGCGCGGCCGGGCTGCCCGCCCGCATTTCAACCTCAACAGCAATAACTCTGCGGTCGTGACCCGGCTGTGTCGCCGCCTGGACGGTCTTCCGCTCGCAATCGAACTGGCCGCAGCACAATTGCGGCATCGCAGCGAAAGCGAACTCCTGGACGGCCTAGAGCTAAGTCTTGCCGCGCTACCAGCGGCCTTTCGCGATCTTCCAGATCGCCAACAAACCCTCACGGCAACGATCGCGTGGAGTTACCAGCTGCTCGGTGAGGCTGAACGGCAACTCTTCGATCAGCTTGGCGTCTTCGCTGCTGATCCGACTGTGGCGGCAGTCAGCTGCATCTGCGGACCGGCTCCTGAGGCGGCGTCGGCGGTCGAGGACTTGCTGACGGTACTCGCACGCCATAGCTTGCTGCGTCGCTACACAGACCTGGCGGGAGCCAGTCGAGTGTCGATGCTGCATGCGATCCGGGAGTTTGCCCGCGACCATCTCAGGTTGCTTGATCATGCTGCCACAGTGCGGCGTCGGCACGCCGAGTTCTACCTCAGCCTGGCCGAGGCTGTCAGCCCTCAGCTGTGGGGGCAGGATCAGGTGGACGCCTTCCGGTTGCTGCACGCCGATGCGCCGGATCTGCGTGAGGCACTGTTGTGGGCGACGGGACCGGACGGCTCGACTGATTTGGCACTGGAGCTGGTCGGACACCTTTGGCGTTACTGGGAGCTCACGGGGGACGTGGCCGAGCAATGCGAGGCCGCCCTCAAGCTGCTCGCTCGGACTCCGAACGCTCCGCCTTCGCTCAAAGCTCCAGCGCTTAGTGGTACAGCCACTCTGTGCTGGATGCTCGGCCGCAACGATGAGGCGGCGGGCCTTCATGACCGGTCGCGCCAGGCATTCCTGAACGCCGGCAACGGCCAAGGTGTCGCCTGGGCCACAATGTGCCTAGCGACTCAGGCGGCCGAGCGAGACGAGACAGTCACAGCTCAGCGACTCGCTGCAGAAGCGTTGTCGCTACCGGAGGCCAGCCCCCGCACACGCATCGCAGCGTTGATTATTCTGGGTCTGTTGGCGTTGTACTCGGGCGACCCCGCCCGAGCCCTTGACCTATGCCGCGAATGCGTCGAACGTGCCCGACCGCTCGGTGATCGATCGCTCCTGGCGAATACCTTGGTCAACCTGGCCGACAGCACCGAGCAGGCCGGCGACTATGATGCCGCAGAACAGCTGCTCTATGAAGCACTCGGCGCGGCGCTTGAGCTCGGTGCACAAGGCCATGTCGTTCCTATCCTCGAGTCAATTGCGGGCGTCTACGTCAAACAGCGCCGCTTCGAGCAGGCCATCCGCGTGCTGGCGGCCGCCGATGCCCACCGCACCGACCGAGGGCATCCACTCTACGCCGCAGAACAGCGACGCATCGAATCGATCATCACCAAGGCGCGCGCCGAAGCCGGCCCGATCCCATTCGGCTTGGCCTGGGCGGAGGGAAAGACGCTGACCCTGACACAGATCGTCAACGAGGTGCTCCACACCAAGCACGAGAGCATCCAACAGGAACCTTTCACCGACCAGCACATTCCTTCAGTTCCCGACCTGCCAACAGCCAAGGTCCTGAACGCGGTGCCATGGTCCTGATCAATACGCCGGTCTGAGGGGACAAATCACGCTGCCGCTCGGCGCGCTTCGCAGGAATTCCATGCCACGCCCACCGGAATGGATGCCAGGTACTTGGCGGATCGGAAGCGGCGACTCCGATGCAGGTCCCCAGGATCTGACGCCATCCCTGCCGAAGGCACGATTTGGCGTCTGAGATTGCCAACTCATTCGCCTGCCTCATAATGGTTTTCATTCGTGCTACCAGGCCGGGCTTTGGGGGTGTGGGACCATGCAGCGCAGCATGGTTCTTTTGCATGCCGGTGCGCTGGTCGCAGCGCTGGTTGCCGGCTTGGCCGCATGCGTTCCGTCCGGATACTCAGGGGCTGAAGTCTCCACGCCGTTTCACGCGCCGTCGCCGGGCCAACATCGAGGGAGATACCCGCTACGTCCGCGTGTCCATGTCGGAGAGGGAACGCGCGCAGCTCGCCGTCCTGGAAGAACGAACCGGGCGCAGCCCTTCCGAGATTCTTGTCAGCGCCGCCTTGTGCGGGGAGAACTCCGAGTCCCTCGCGGAGCGCCGGGCACGGCTATCACCCGGCAGGCGGACCCAGACAGGTCCAGGCCGTGGCCGCAGATGCCGATCTGGCTCACAAACTCCATACCAGTACCCGTGAGCCCCTGCTCCTGCTTCAAGGGGTAACCCGTGACGCGCTCGGCCACGGTCTGGAATGGTTCAACGTCTGGCACAGCCCCAACACCGTCTTTGACGTCGACGCACAAGTGACATCCCAGCCGACGCCTATCTCCCAGGAACACGTCCGGCGACTCCGGTCACTGGCACAACAACTCGAATCAGAACTGGCAGCCCTGGGCCACAGCACTCGCTGAAAAAATCACTCCCTGTTGGCGGGGGACACCGAAGCACGGAAAGTTCCTCCAGGTCCGAAAGTGGGCTGACGAACTGAACGCGGACAGGCAAAGCTGCTGTTCCGCAGAGCGCCTTCGCTGAATTCGAACGCTCCCTCATCAGGGAACGCCAAAAGGAAGGCATCGCACTGGCCAAGCAGCGCGGCGCCTACAAAGGACGGAGAAAGACGCTCACTCCAGACCGGGCGGCCGACTGGTCCACCGCGCTGGCAACGGTGTGCCGAAAGCCGTTCTTGCCCGTGATTACGGCATCAGCAGGGGAACGGTCTACCAGTACCTGCGCCACGCCAAGCTCGATAGAAACCGCTCCCCCTGCCTTCCCTGTCGCTGTGCCTTGCCCGGCGGTCCTTACTGGAAAGCGTGCATATTCGATTTCGAACTATTCGCGCCTTTGACAGCGCTGTAGGACCAAACCTGCTCAAAGTTGGGTGAGGCCGAAAGCGGCCTCGTGTGTAGCCGGACCCGGACTTGGAAAGTCCGGAGAACCCGGCGCACAGCCGCGGTTGTTGTCCAGTTTGGGCACACCCCACTCTGACGTGTGACCCCTATATGAAAAGCGTCGGAATAGAGGCCAAATTGCCATTTCCTGACACACCCTCTCGAAAGTCCTAGATCTTAACCGGACACTATGGCCCGCCTGAAGGCGAACGCGCAGTAGCGCGGGCACAAATCGCACCCTGGCTGGATGCCTGTTCCCATGGCGTGGACACCGATCCCGTAGCGGTGCTGGACATATTCCCGGTGTGTGTCGGCCGCAAAGCACGTCATGGGGTCTTGGCCCTTCAATGCAGTGGCGGTTTGGTGGACGCGGACGATGTCTTCTGCTTTGGCGTTGTCCCACCAGCGGGCGGCAATTAGTTCCACTAATACCTCTGGGGCTTCCAGACGCTCCGCCAGTGCAGCCAAGCGCCTGGAAGTTGGATGCGTGTAGGCAATGGAATACCAATGGACTCAGGCGTACCGGGGCCAACGAAGCCGCCCCCTTGCCCGAGTTGACTTTCCGAGTTCGCTCCCCATGTCCACACGGTTCCGTCGGACTGCAGCGCGAACGCAAACCCCTGACCCCAAACGCCGGTTGCCATAGCAACGACCTTGACTGCTTTCTTCAGATTGGCCACGGGCACTGGGGCTGAAGCACAACTCCCGTTCCTTGACTATCACGGCGTTTTCTCAGGTTCGCCCGCCTTTATGGCAATGACTGCGTTCGACGTATCCCGCTGCCTGCCGCTGTCGTGCACCCAGGGTCATTTCGAAGTACCGTGAAGGACTCACAGCTGCCGGCCTCATCGATCAGCTGTTATGCATCAGAAGTTCGACACAGATTTCTGTAAGGGCTCGAGGACGAGCTCGTAACTAGCGTGGGGTTGCGGTCAGGCTCTGTTCATCCTCTCTGAGGGTCAAGGCGGCCCTACAAACGCGAAGTCAACATCGTGGCAGTAACGCGCGAGTAACGTGGCCGGGGCTTCACTACTCGTACCGGTACTTTGCCGGCTTCCGTGTGCCACACAAAATTTTCCGAGCGCGTCAAGGAGTTCCAATGGCAGTAGTCTCCGCAAGTGGCGAAACAACGCCCTACCATGCGGATGGGGAGCCGTACGCCAGTTTGGAGCACGGATACCCAGACAAGAATGGTGACGACCCGTTTAACTGGCGGGTGGAATGGGTGCATATTGCACCGCGGGTTTTTGCCTAAAGTTGAGCCATTCTTTCACCGAACTCCGTGCGTCTTACTGACGGGCATAAGCGCGAATTTTTTTCCGTAGACGACGTCTTTGAGTTTGAGCGCTTACAGATACAAGACTCTTTCAACCAACTGAATCCAAAGGAGTAAGACGATGCCAGGCAATGAACAGCAAATACGACTTTCACGGGGAGACCTACGCGCCATTGATACGGCTATCAGGGCACTGCAAATTGCAGAGAAAAAGCGAGCGGGGCAAGCGTCGGACATAAAGGTGAGAGCCAAAGACTTACGATTCAATCCGGCGGACGATGAAGACGAAGTGCTCATCAACGTCGACCCACAACTGGTAACTGCTGCAGTCGAAGCCACGCTTTATGTAGCAGTGGCCACAATAAAGGTATACAAAGCTTGGAAATCAGGTGTGGTAGGCCCTGACGCGGTCGTACCGATAGATGAATCATTCCAATACGAAGGACAGTATTCACTCGAGCAGCTCATTGAAGCAAGGCATGAGTTGCAAAAAGCCTACTTTGAAGCCGGTGGCTAACCCTGACCCGCTACGAGCCCGGATTCCGTCATGCACGAGTTGTTTATCGGAACGATCCTTTCAATCTGGCTGGCACTTACCGCTGCTTGCCAGTTTACTGGTCCCGTTACTGACAAGATAAGACGATGGGATGTCGTCGGTCTAATACCAACTTGGACATTTTTTGCGCCAAATCCCGGAACAAGCGATCAGCATGTCATCTATCGAGATAAGATGTCGGACGGGCATGTTTCAGATTGGTGCGAAATGCCAGTGATTTTCAAGAATCGCCCACTTCAGTGGGCCTGGAACCCCCGAAAGCGCCGGTCCAAGGCCGTGACTGACTGCCTTTCTTCAATAGCGTTATCCTTAAAAAGTTATATGGAAAAACAGTCTCCCGGCCAAACGGCTGTATCGAACGATTTAGTGCGAGCACGGAATTATTCACACCTACAAGTGACAATTCCTTATCTCATAATACTCAATGCAGTTTGTAATGAAGCGTCCAGCAACGGCGCGACGCATCGTCAGTTTGCGATAATCGAAAAGAGTGGCACGAGAGAAGATCCTCAACTCAAACCAGTGATTTGCTCACCCTTCCACCGGTTATCGTCTGGCACTTGCAATGATTGATCAAGCGTTGGCCTACGCCGGGACAATGGCCGGAGCCTACACGATTATCATAGTGCTATTTGGTGTGGGCCAGGTCATTAGCACCGCTGAGTCACTTTCACAACGAGGAGAATTTGGTGACGGCGGGCTGCTGCCATGGCGGATTCTGCAACTTGGATATCGGCCACTAAAAAGACTGCAGAAACTGGCTGTCCACCTCTTTGAAATCCGTGGGATGACAGTACTTCTGGTCGTGAAGCTCATATCCGCAGCAAGCTTAATTCTACTTCCTATAGGAAGTGTTGCACTAACGATAGCCATTGCCGTGGTCATCCTGGTTATGCTTGCGGAAAGTTTTCGTAATTCAGCATACGGGGGTGAGGGCTCTGATCAAATGGGAGTAATAATCGGAGTAGCTCTCTTTATTGGCTGCTCGTCATGGTCGTCTCCCGCATTGGCTTTCATCGGTCTCACCTTCATTGCTGCGCAGAGTGTCTTGTCCTACCTAGCTGCAGGTGTCTCTAAAGTCGTATCAACTAAGTGGAGGTCAGGCAGCGCATTGGTTGGCATTCTGGAGACAGAAGCTTATGGGCTACCCGCTTTTGCCTCAATTCTACGAATTTATCCTAAAGTTACCTGGACGTTGACGTGGACGCTTTTACTGTTTGAGACAACTTTTGCGTTGAGTCTTGTGGCCCCTGCCCAAGTCACACTTGCATATATAGCTGGCGGCGTCCTATTCCATCTCACCAATGCGGTTGTAATGGGACTGAACTCATTCTTCTGGATGTTCACCGCATCGTATCCGGCGGTCCTTTTTGTTTCACTTCAAATGGCTGTGTTCTGATTCAGACGTATGACTATAGTGTGTCTACACAACGGGCCGTAGCAGCGGAGGTCGTTATCTCCGTAGGCCGTCCGCGAGTTTGATCATGGCCGCGGAAGGCCGGACTCCGAGTTCGGTGTCTAATAGTGCCTTGAAGGTTTCGAAGCTGTGCAGTGCCCCTGCACGGTTGCCTAGTTTCAGTTCGGCGTGCATCAGGAGTCCGACGCAGGCCTCGTAGAGGGGTTCAAGCTCGAGTGCGGTTCGGGCGGCTTCGGCGGCCTTAGCGGCGTCCCCGCTCTCCAACCATCGGCGTGCATGGAGCACCAAGGCGCGTATTCGAAGGTTCCGCAGGCGGTTCTGCTCCAGCACCACCCAGTCTTCGTACCAGCCAGGAAGCAGCTCGGCGTGCTGAAGTCGGGATAGACATCCGTCTCCGGCAGAGCAAGATTCTGACTGCTCACAGGCTCTGATGTTCTTAAGACAGTGATGGAGGTCCACGGTGAGACTGTCCGTAAGGGAGAGGATTGGACCGCCATTTACTAGTAGTCCGGGGGTTTGGCGGGATATCAGATGCACAGTTACGCGCAGGCTTTCCAACGCACGGCTTTCCGTGCTGTCCGGCCATAGGAGTCCACTGAAATAGCGACGGTTCCGGGCACCGCAAATTGCCAGAGCACTGATCAACCGCTGCTGTCTGGAAGGGACCCAGATTTCGGTTTGGCCGCAAAACAGTTGCCAGCATTGAAAAAGCTTCAGCTGAAATTGGACATCTTCGTCCTGTGCCATCGAGTCCCCCCAAGGCGGCTGCCAACGACCACGAGACACTTGGTTGGTTCGCTGCAGGCGCAGTATGGCGGCACCGCAATGGGGCCGTCGCTGGTTGCTATCCGTTCCTGCTCATTAGCCGGCACCCCAGCCTGCTGGCACCTCAGGAAGGCTCCATTACCTCCTTCTGGCTTCACATCCTGCCAATCGATAAAGTAGCTCATCCAAAGAAAGAAGAAAATGAAAAACTCATACTGTTTCGCAAATCCGTAACGAATCTAAGCCAAACACGCGTGGTCGACGTGATCTGAAGCGCAGAGGCGGTCGTCCTATGAATGCGCAGTATCGGGTTGTGCGTCATACGGCCAAAAGATCGGGTGCCGGGCCCCAGCCCGACATGGGAGTAACGGCTCGGCTTCTGGTCTTGCTCTTTTCTTGATGGAAGCCGTCTCGGACCTTGAGGCACCTATGGAAGTATTCTACTGAGAGCTTTCTATCCTCTTCGCGGCCAGGGTGGAGGGCGCTACTACGAATGTGAAAAATCATGAGAAGGCAAGGTGCGTGCTGTGACTTTTGTGATGGCCGACGGGAGAGCCGGAGGATTGGAAGCAATCTTGGTAATCAACGTCTGGTTCGAAGCCGAGCACAGCCAGCCCTTCCGGGCTCGCCTTACATCTACAACGCCTGGACATGTCTCAGAAGCGGCGACCAGTTACACCGCCAGCCGAGAGGCTGTCTTGGCCAGCGTTGAGGAATGGCTCCGCAAGCTGCCGGACCATTAGCCATCGCCGGGACAGCTTCATGAGCGATGCGTCAGCCGGTGACCTCCTTGCCCGTCGTCAGCTTCAGCTACACCCCGACCTGGCGACAGGTCCCGCGTCTAGAACCGGTCAGAATAGGGTCAAAATTCCTGTTTCGAGTGGGAGGCACAGGTGGCGGGTCAGCGGATCGGGTACGTCCGGGTCAACACTCTGGACCAGAACGAACAGCGCCGGCACGAGGGCGCCATGTCCAGGAACGTGTGTTCACCGACAAGACCTCTGGCAGGGACACGTCCAGAACGTTCCTGCTGGTCGGCATCCTGGGATTCATCCCAGGCATCACGATTCTTGTAACAGCGCGGAATCTCCCGGCCCGGCCGCGTGACGGCCGGGTCCGCGATCCACCCATATCATCACCAGTCTGGAAAAAAGTGCAGTCCTGGATCGAGGATTTACTCACCTTGTCCGGCCCGAGCGCTCATGTGACACAAAAGCATTGTCGAACCGGAACGCCGAGGCCAAACTCGTGTGCTACGCGAATTTTTCCTGCAACCGAGCGAGCTCGACAATGTCTGCTGCGACAGCAAGTCGCGCCAGTGTGATCTCGATGTCCCGATTGAACTCAGCGTATGTGCCTGCCTCAAGGGCAGTTTGGTAGGCCGTTACCCGCTCGGCGATGAGTTCCAAAGGTTCTTTTGTCATTGCCGCAATATAGTCCGGGAAGCCCTGGCTGTGCGGAGAGGGCGCGGGGGCCGACCCGAGAGGATCTAGGTGAGCCAAAAACTGCCCGCTCGTGAATAGGCCAATGCCGCCGCCCCAAACAGGAGCACCGTCAATTACACCTTGCATTGCTTCATCACCAACGCGTGCTGAGGAGAGACCCAACTCGAGCAGACAGGTCAGCAGCCTCAGAGCGCCATTAAGCTCGACGGCAGCGCCCCGGAGGGGGTGGGCGACGTCAACCTGCTTATCGATCAACCATCGGTAAAAGTGATCTGTCCACAACCATGCCCGTGAGTTCTCGATGTCTGTGAGCGCGGCCGCCTCGTCCTTCGGAAGATCTATGAAGCCGTCTCCCGTATCAATCATGGCGCGCCACGTGACCTCCCAGATCCTGCCCAATTCCCCCCCTCGCTCGGCGTCGAGTAAATACCGCTGGAGGGGGCGATCCCGATAGACGACCGTGGCCGAGTACTTGATGCCTGTTCGTGCCACATGATTTGTGACTTCTCTGTCCGCTGGGGGTTGCCACACGCCTTGATCGTCTACACGTCCGGGCCCTCTTCCGGGAAGTACAACCGTAACTTTCTCGGTCCAGGAGTACGGATTCGACGAGATCACGACTCGAAGGGCGTTGCTATCCACGGGATGACTCAACCGTGCTGCATTGCGATACAAGGCGGGGATCCTCATGACTGCGGCCGAAGGCAGTACAAAGTCTACTGCCGCACCTTCTCGCCATACGGGGACATTCGGCGCGTAGCCGTAGTCATGGTACGGATCCGCGCGCCAGACTGGTGGCTGCGGAACGGTTGGATCGGGATGGGGTATCTTCGGTACCGGGCCGCTTGAGGCCCACTCGTTTTCAGCTTCGTGTAGCTGCTCACCGTAAGCGATGTACTTCAGCCGCACCTTACCGATGGCCGCGCCTAGCAGATCGCCATTATTACGCGCAGGGATCTTCCGAAGCGCAGCCAGCAGCGCCCCGCCAGGAGCAGCCACCTGATCGCGATTTGTCTCGTGGTCTATGCGAGTTGCTGCGGCTGACAGGGCTGGCCACTCCCGCTCCAGTTCGCTATAACCGCTGGCGGCGAGGATCCAAGTGTAGGCATTGTGCAGGCGCTTTGCCCTTTCTAAGGGAGCGAAGGGCGGCCATCCATTTTCCGTCACGACCTCGTTCAGAAAGGCCACATGTTCAAGTGCTGATCCTTGCAACTGTTCTTCGAGATGGATGTCCGCGGTGTCCCAGGCTGCTGAGGGGACTTCGATTTCTTTGCCGGAGGTACTTGAAGCCCACGTTCGGAATGTCCCCTCGTATTGCATGAATTCGGCGCTACTCATTGTGGGCGTGTTTGTCCGGTCAGGCCTGTCGAGGGCGGTGAGAATGGCCTCCTCCAGGTCCTCCCGGTGAGCGGCCTGAAAGAAGTTCACTAGGAGTAGCTGATGTCGCATGAGCGAGGCCTCGATGCGGTTGAGATCTTCCTGAATTTCTTCAACGTCGCCGTTAATCTTGCCAAGGGCGACGTCAATCTTATCGAGTTTGGTCATAACATCCATGTAGATGGTGTTGAGGGTCCGGTCGAGACGGTCGAAGCGCTCGTTCATCTCGGACTGGAGGTCTCTCATTTCTTGGCGCAGGGCGCCAATCTCCTCAAGAATCATCTGCTCTGGTGTGGGTCCGGCGGGGGCGAAAGCACCGATAAGGGCGAAGGCGGCCCCGATGAAGTTGCCCGTCGCTGCGGCTGAGCCCATGGCAGTCGCGACTTCCAGTCCCTTACTTAGCGCAGTGGCGGCCTTAACCAATTCGACGCCTGCCTTAACGACAGTGAGGGCCGCCCCTCCTACCCGGCGGATGTCGTTGCCGAGCTTCTTGTCAACGAGTCCCGCGATAACTGACGCGACCTCGATCCCCTGCTGGGCGTAGCCCCACCTTTGCTGAATCTTGGCTTCCAGTAGTGCTTTTCGTTGTTGTGCGTCTTCTTGTGCGGCTCGGTTGTGCAGCCAGGCCACTAAATTTTTTTGTTCCTCTTTGATGGTGAGCAGTTCGGCCCGCACTTCCCCGAGGTCTGCCCGAAGTTCACCTGTAGTTGTTTGAAATTCTTCCGTCAGCGACGCCCGAAGTTCGTCCAGATCAATGACGATCGTCAGATCTACCTGAACAGAGTTCTGGATCACTGGGCTAAACAAATCGGGGTTGGAGTTCACTACGGCACCCGGGCGGACGTCGACCTCGTCGCCGGATGTCCGGAGGTCGGGAAACATCACTGCTGCCGCTTGTCGGCAGTCCTGTGCCTGCAGGCACTGATCATGAAATTCTTTGATAATCTCTGAGGAGCGATCATTGTACGTCTCCACGAGCTCGTTCATCGCATTGGCGCTGTAGAGATTCCGGCTTTCTTTCACCATGTCCTGGATGGGTGTCAGATTAAGGATCCCGTCGGCAACATCTTTGCCTGCGGAAATCATGTCGGATAGCAGCGAGACTGTGAGGCCGCCTGCCGCTGCCCCTCCGACGCCGCCTACCGCGGCTCCTCCCCCCACACCAAGAGGTATAGCCAATTTTGTTCCGCCTGCTATTATTCCGGCCGCCTGAACACTGTCACGGGCTATGTCGTAGTAATTTTCCAAATAGTTCAGGCTCCGGCCTTCCTGCGTCCTCTTCTCAATGCCGGTCTTGAGCTCATTGGCCGCCTTGGTCAATTCCTCCTTTCCTGAGACGCCATCGCGTTTTGCTCGGGTCAACAATTCCATGACCGCCAGGGCTGGGGCTTTCTCAGTAGGCTTAGTGTGCAACGAATTGAACTTAGCTTCGAGAAACTTGGAACTGCTCGTTATTACTTCAGGCATGAGGGGTCCTATTTGGGGGCGGCTCGGCACTGAGCCAAGATGGATGATCCGCTCCAAGATGCTGTAAGTCTCGAAGCGATAGGTTCCGATGACGCAAAAGGGCGTTATATGAGTGGCCCTGGGCTTAATAGCTTTCGCATTATCCAGTAGTCGCACGAATAGGGACCATCTTTATGGGTGCTCGCTCCTCTCCACAGTAGGAACTGAGATTTATCAGGAATCATGGCGGCTTCTAGCAAGCGTGATCCTTTACCGTGACGTTCTGCTGTGAATATTCTGGGAGATGGCCGTCAACGCAAATGCCTCAAACTAGTGCGCTCGGGCGTGACACAGCCCGCAACACAGGGAGCGGACACAGAAGACTCAGCTGTCCACCGCCACTTGAGCTAGCCGTTCAGCACCGCTTGGCAAGGCGTCCCGTACTGACCCTTCTCCGAGACGGGAGGCATACGATGCGAAGATGGCGACACCGACGATCCGGGCGGCATTTAACTGCCAAGGCATCTGGGATGGGCTCCACCCCCTGATCCGGGAGCCGGCCAAGGAAAGGGCGACTTACGCGGCCACGGGGTACCACACCAGTAGTCAATCAATTGGCTCACGATGCCCGCCGAACTACTTCCCGAGCCGTGACACCTGCTTCTAGTTGCGGCTGCTCGGAAACCGCTTTCGGGGGCGGCGGCTGAGGGTTGAGGGCCCTAGAGTACCGGTTCCCCATCAAGGGGCCACGCGGGAAGATCCCGTCCAAGACGGCCGGACTGATGCGCGATACGTGAACAAGCAGGGCGCTGTAATTCATAACCCATCCTCCAAGAAGCAGAACTGCACGGCGTCGGGCTTCACATGCCGAGGGCAACTGCCGACGTGCATTCCTGCTCCGCATCGCCTAGCAGAAGGATTTACAGTCCTTCCCCATGAAGCGCCGCTAATGTCGCCGAAACTAGTGGTTGGTGCGTTACGGTAGCGTTACTCCTGTATTCCGCGATAAGTTCTGATTCGCCTATTACGCAGGGTGATGCCGCCCCGTTGTCTCGGCTATACCCCAAGGATCCACAGCCTTGCCTACCGCCGAAGCCTTGTCCTCTTCGTACGAGAGGACCATCATGAATAGAGATGGGCACAATCTTTCAGCTCTCCCGCGTGGACGGTTCTTGGCGGGTAATTCCCTGCACGGGTACAAGTAGAGGCGTACAAGGTGATTCAGTCGGATTCCATTCGGCGCATACTTCCAAGGGCAATCAAAAACCAGGACGACGCCGTCGTTGATCAGTGCCTGGAGTTTGATCGGGAGTTCACCGCGGTCGTGATGGATATTCTACCTTTCCCTAATGACCTACTGGATAACCCGAATGCGGTCCGCTGGGTACTTGACTGGCGGGACAGAATCCGAAGCTCCTGGAGTACCCCAGACGACGAGCAAAAGGCATATCTCCATGCAATATGGGGACTTTACTGGGACGGTCAACTCCTTCCCGTGGCAGGTGCAGGCATCAGCAAGCCAGCGGGATTTCCGCTTTGGGGGGAGTTGACGAAAGACTGCCTCCTCTATGCGCGCCGGCATGCGGAACCCGAGGACGTTCAGCAAGTCGTCACTGCTTTCGATCAGCTCAACTCCAAGGATTACACCGACGCGCAGCTAAAGGAGGCGACAGACGCGTTCGTGACAGCAGCCCGCGGTAAGGCCTCGATCTGGCTTCAAAACCTTCTTCAAACCTATTACAAACGCCTTCCCGGCTTATGGGCACCCGTCGCTCCTACGCGGCTACACGACCGCCTTGCAGCGCTGCATCATGCAGCACGACCCTCAATCACCGGCGGGCCCGTTGGTCTCGGAGGACCTGGAATCCGAGGCATTGTGACGTACAACTTCGACCAGATGCTGGAGCTCGCTATGACCAACCGTCGTTGCGGTGTCGAGGTGTTCTTCAGCAAACAAGGGGCCCCGGTGAGCCTACTACAGGGGGACATTCAAGGAGATTACCCATTTCCCATTGTCCACGCCCACGGCTTCATTCCAATGCAATCAGAACCCGTAAGACCAGAAGGCTGGATCAGACGTCCTGACGTGCTGCCTGCGCAGCACGCTGATTCTGAGGAAACGATTCGTTTGCACGACGTTGTCTTCTCCCAGTCCTCCTACAAAGTCCTCTACGCCAACGCCGACGGCGTGCCTAAGTTGGTGCACAAGGAAATTTTGGGTCGCGCCGGCTCACTCTTTATAGGCTGCTCACTAAAAGATGATGCAGTGTTAAACGAACTTCTAGAGGCGAAAGAACAATCGCCCCTCAATACGCATTTTGCAGTGTTCCAAGATGAATCTCATGTTCTCGACGACTTCGGGGAGTACCGTAAGGCCCGTGACCACTTTTTGCACTATGGCATCAGGCCTTTCTTTATTAAGGACCATGATGACCTTCCAATTCTTTTGGACGGACTAAGAAAACAAGGCGCAGCCTACATCCGGAAGTGCAGGCTCGCGGGCGGCGGGTGAAAGCAACGCAGAAGACGGGGATAAGGCCTCACTGGGTTGCCACAATTGACTGTGTCATGGGCATCGCGCTTGGCCTCGCAGCGGGTGGCAGTTCCCGCTGCAGCAACACTTTTGGTGGGGGTGTCCACTGCTACTGCTGCCAAGGGAGCTACCCTAAAGACTCCCAACTTCCAGCCGTGGATAACCCGGACTGACCCCAACCGTTGACAGCTTGGAGTCACCTAGTTCTGCCCGGAGCTACCTATTTTGGACGCGCACGTCGGGGAACCAGCCGTTCGGGGCCTTTTTGGGCTCCAGGTGCTCGGGGTCGCGGTGCTTTTGCATATCGCATTTGTAGAACGGCCCTCGAGGGTCCAAAAGCACACTCATGTGGTGGTCTGCATGGTCCCTCCACCAGACGCTGATGCCGGTGGCTCCGTCGAGTCTGAGGTGTTCCCATGCCCGCCAGAGCGCTTCCACCCGGGAGACTGCTTCCGGGTGGAAGTACCACTCGAAGCACCATTTTGCAGCGCGTCCGTCGACGTCGCGGACGTAGGTAGGGAGTAGCTGCTCGTGCAGGAACTCCTCCGCTGAGCCGTAGACCAGTTCTGGTGGTTTTTGGTCTTCCCGGGCCGTCTCAGCCGGTTCTGCTGCCAGAGTTCCCGGGGCTTCACTGAACCGGCCGATGTTGACAGTCATGATGGAGTCTCCTACCCGTTTACCCAGGGATTGGTGGTAGGGGCGGCAGCGGCCGGCACAGCGACTTCTTCCGGGCGGGGGCTGTACTTTTCGATGGATGCCTCTACTGCGTCCTTGTGGGGTCCGGTGTACCAAGGCATGGTGCGAACCATGGTGGCCGGTGCGCCGGAGGCGAGGATGACGGCGCGGCCGCGGTCGAGTTCGGCGAGGTTGGAGACGTCGAAGATGCGTTCCTTACTCTCCTGGCGGGAGCGGCTGGACCCGGACTTGCCGGAGGAAACCGAGACGCTGATGTAGCTGTAGTCGCCGATGAGGTCCGAGAGGGCGCGGAGGAAGCCTTCTTCGGCGACCCCGCCGCCGTAGACTTTGACGTTCGCGGCCGACCAGATTTTCCGCATGTTCGCCTCTCCCCACAGCTCGACGCCCTGGGACCAGGACTGCAGGATGCCCATGACGATCAGCCCTTTGGAGCCGTAGTGGCTGAACTGGTCCGGCAGGCCGGCCCAGCGGACGACGTTGGCCAGCTCGTCCAGGGCGAACAGTGCCGGCAGTGGCAGGCGGCCGCCAGAACGTTCGGCGCGTTCCTCCATCGCCTCGGCGATCGCCACGGTCAGGGCGGTGGTGAGCGGGGCGGCGGAGCCGGCCCCCTCCTTGGAGAGGATGTAGATCGTCTCCCGGGATGCAGCGAACGCGTGCGGGTTGAACTGCCGGCGCTTGTCGGAGGCCACTGTTGCGCCGCCGGTCGGGGCGACCCAGCGCAGCGTGTTCCGGCTCTTGAGGCACTGGATCATTTTCTCGGCGGTGCCGAAGATACCGTCACGCTGCTTGTCGGCCAGCTTCAGTGTGGACTCCAGTCCCTTGTACTGCAGCTCGTAGTCATGCTCCCGGAGGATTTCGATGGGTTCCTGGCTGACCTGTTCGGTCACCCACACATAGACCTGCGTGATGGGCAGGTTCCCGAGCGCGGCCGCGAGGAAGTACGAGGACAGGATGTCCTCGGCCTTGGGGTCGAAGTAGGCATCAGGCTTTGACCCGGGCACCCGGGATCCGACGGCGAAGTGCTGGGTGAGTTTGTAGGCCTTCTCTTCGTCGGTGACGTAGGAGAGCGGGTTCCACCACCAGTCCGGTTCTTCCTGGGCGATCTTTTGCGGGTCGAACACCCACACCGGGGCCGTGGCTTCCCGGACGCCGCGGGTGCCGTCCACGACGTCACGCTTGTTCGACGTCGATACCACCGCCCCAGGTGCGTCCAGGATGGCGGGTATTACCCGGGAGGTGGACTTACCTGTCCGGGGTCCCCAGATGTCGAGGCTGAGGTCTTCCCATGATTGGATGAACGTCTGGCCGGTGGAGACGACCTTGCCGACCACGATCCCGGGGTTGTCCTTGATACCGAGACGTTCGGCTTTGGCCTGTGCGCCCTTGTCGGAGAACGCCGCGAGGGATTTGCCGCGGCCGAGGTAACGGGCGGCCTTGTCGACCCGGGCGCGCTTGGATTCGCCTTTCTTCCAAGCGACCAGTACGAGGATGGCCAGGGCCAGGATGAGGCCGGCCATGACACCTGCGGCAATGGTGGACTGGACGGGCCAGGGAACCCGGCCCTTGCTGAGCCCGGCAATCAGGTCAATGGGGTGCGCGGGCGGGGCCTTGAGGCCGGCCATCCAGGACCCGAGGTGCGCGGCCCCGTAGGTCCCGCCGCCGAAGACGGCGATGAAGCCGATGGCCAGCCAGACCATCAGCGCATCAGCACCGAAGCCCATCCCTTTACGGTTCGGAGCACTCACAGCGTCCCTCCTTCCGGGGGCAGCCCAGGAGCCGCCGGGTTCATGAGCGTTTCAGCGGGCTCGTGCCATTTGGTGTTTGTGTCGTTCAATCCCCCACCTTGCTCGATGGAGGTCAGCCCGATCTGGACCGGGATGCCAGGGCGGCCGCCGACCTTGATCAGGAACTTCCCCCGACCCGGGGGTTCGACGTCGAGGCCGCGTGAGTCCCAGGCGGGCGGGTCCTGCCAGGAGATGAGCTTTTGCTGCTCCTGCCGGGACAGGGGGATCGCTGAGGTCAGCAGGGGCATCTCCGAGGCCGGCAGGCCGCCGCAGATCACCATGCCGGAGCGTTCGACGAAGCCGCGGGCTTTCATCCGGTCCTCTTCCGCCGGGAGGGCGAGGAGGTCGGACATGGTGTGGGAGATCATGATCTGCCCAACACCCACAGAGCGGTTCAAACGAGTGAGGGCATCGACCCGGTCGACCATGCCTTTGCCGGACCGCAGCGCCCGCCAGAGTTCATCCAGCACGACGAAGTAGTTCCGGCGGGGCTCCAGGCCCGCGTCGGCGAGAGCATTGGCGACGTTCACTGTCCCGAATCCGTAGGACCAGCAGGCGAGCAGCACCGCGGCCTGCAAGTCAGTCTCGGTTTCATCGATGCTGGAGACATCAAAGACCACGGCCCGATCACGCCGCATCGGATTGGTGGTCTGCCGGGAGAAAATCTCACCAAGCTTCCCTCCCCCTGTCAGCCCCAGCAGGGTCGCTTCCAACGCCCGCGTCTCCTGCAGGTAGACAGACTTGTCTCCCCGATCCAGCGCGACTTGCCGCAGTTCGGCGGGGGCGGCGATGATGACGTCGAGCAGGTCTTTCAGGACGGGGATCCCGTCGAAGGTGTCATCCAGGACGCACAGTGCACGATCCAGGATCGTCTGCTCCTGGTCGGTGGGCGGGCTGTTCCTGCTGATCGTGATGAGGGAGACGACCATGTTCAGTCGTCGGCCGTGGGCGTCGGCCCGGACCCGGGCGGCCGCAGCATGGTGGCCTTGCGCCTCGAGGAGGTGAGCGGCCTCGACTGACTGACCGGGGTCCAGAATGTTCAGGTAGCCAACACCACGGCCCAGGGAAATGACCTGACCACCGAGAGCCCGAACGGCCTTAATGTGCTCACCCTTCAAGTCCCCGAGCACCAGCGGGTGGACTCCCTGGGCGGACAGGCCCAGGAACATGCGGCGCACCAGCGTCGACTTCCCCAACCCTGGCTTGCCGAGGATGAAGGCGGAAGGGTTGGAGATGAGGCGGGCGCGCTGGAACCAGCTGATCGGGTCGCAGCAGACCGTGGACTGGGTTTCCTCGTGCCGGCCCAGCGGGACGCCGATCATGGGCGAGGACGCCCCGGAGGAAAAAGGCCACAGCCCGCAGACCTGGACCGTGGTTCCCCTGTACTCCGTCACGGACGGGACGAGCCGGGCCATGCCGCCTCCGCGCCCGGACCAGCCCCGCGCCCCGGGACCCTGCTCACGTGCAGAACCGGTTCCGGAGTGCCTGGCAGACGCTTTTGCTTGCATTACTGTCTTTGGCAGCTTTACTGGCAGGAGTCGCATGCGTGCCATTACAGGGCATCCTTGATCTCGGACGGCAGCAGGCTGTGCTTGGGCAGGACCAGCCCCAGTGGCAGGGACGCGGCGAACGCGGTGTCCTGGGCGCCGTAGGCGCGGCGCAACAGCACCCGGGAGGTGCCGGAGGTCTGTTCAATGGCAGCCACAGCGTCTGCCAAGCGGTCCCGGTCCGTGACGGTGGCGGTGACGACCATGCCGAAGTTCACCAGCCCGGCGCCTTGGGCTTCTTCCTGGGCGGTCTGCACGGCTGAGCGGGCGTCGACCAGGGCGCGGGCGGAGGGCCGGGTCCCGGAGGTGATGCGGACGTTGGCGTTGTTCTGGTCCCGCTCCACGACGGCTGCGGCGCGGGCGGAATCCATCGGCCGGTACAGCAGGGACACGCGTTTGCGGTCAATGTCTCCGTGCGGGGCCAGCAGCCGGGACAGGACCGAGGAGTTCACGGACCCGCGCGGTGCCCCGGTCATGGTCCAGGAGGCCGAGAATGCACTGTCGTGCCGGTAGGTGTCCCAGTCCGCCTGTGTGGCGGTGGGGCCGGCCTCGCCCCAGGTCAGGGAGACCGGGGACCCGGCGGCGTGGGCTTGATCAATGATCAGCGCAGCGGGCGGATCGTAGGCGATGCGGACAACTTCGCAGAGTTCCTGTGCCGTCATGGGCCGGGCGATGCCGGCTCCGGTGGACTGCAGGCGGGCCGACAGGCCCGGGATCCGGGAGGCGAGGTCGCGGGCGACGTCTTCCGGGGTGCGTTTCTTTGATCCTGCCCGCAGGGAGGCGTTGAATGTCAGGGAGACCCAGGCGCGGACCGTGGCGGATCCTTCCGGGTAGGTGTCCACGACCTCGCGCAGAATTGCCTGGGCGAATTCCGGCGCGTTCGGGTCGATGTTCATCTCCACTTCGTTCCTCAGCCGGTAGCCGGAGTCCGGGGCGGTTTCGACCGTGACGGCCGCGGCGTCCAGGCCGGCCTCGTCGGCGAGGCCGGCGAGCCAGCCGCCCCAGTTCGCTACCCAGGCGTCGACCTGTTCCGGGTCCACCAGTGAGGCTCCGTCAGGTTCGGTGGAGAAGATCACGGTGAAATGGCTCGTGGCCGGGACGTGGAGCATGGCGAACGGGCGCTTGTAGGAGTCGGTGAACTCGTACAGGGTCGACTTCGCCGCCAGGCCGGGCAGCTGGTACATGCCCCACTGCGTCACACCAAGGGGGCCGGAACGGTAGAGGTTCGTTCCCGAGGACCTGGACAGCCGGAATGCCATCCGGGTGCCGAACCGGTCGACGGCGGACTGGCCGTGCTTGTCCTTGACCGTCAGCAGCAGGACGCTGACCCCTGCCACGGCCAGGACAGCGAGGCCGACGAAGAGACCCCAGAGAGCGAAACTGACGATCCCCAGCAACAGCCCGACCATGACAATCCCGGTGCCGATGGCGCCGAGGTTGGCCAACCCGGCAGAGCGCGGTACGCGCCAGTTCCCATAGGACGGTTCCTTGTATTCGCTGTTAATTGCTGCCACTGGGGCCCTCTCCGGTTGAATCCTGCGCGGTCTTTTCGATGGCCTGCGATGTCCTGGACGCCACCTGCGCCCCTGCAGCCAGAGCCACGCCAGCTGGCCCAGCTGCCGCTGCACCAGTCGCTGTCCCTGCGGTGCCCACAGTTGCTCCGGGTCCTGCCGTGCCCGCTTTGCCTGCGGCTGCAATCCCGGCGGCGCCGCCGGGCCCAGTAGCACCCGGTATGGGCTGACCTCCCCCGCCCCGGGGGCCAGGCGTTCCGTCACTGCCCTTCGGAGAGGCACCAGTGTGAGTACTCTGCGTGCTGGCCGTAGTGGTTGTGCTCGCAGGGACTGGCGCGGCATTGCCCCGCCCGCTGCCACTGCGGCCCAGGGACACGGCGCCGGTGGCTATGGCCCCGACTGCGGCCCCGGCTGCTGCTCCACTGCCGGAGGCGACGGCGCCGACCATCGGCGTGACGAACCGCATCAAGGCCGGAAGTGCGAACAGGGCAACGATCATCAGCGCGAAGCCCGTGATGGAACCGACCAGGGCGCTCTGCCCGCTGTTGTTGCCCATGAGGAGGAACGCGACGGAGTACACGATGGCCGCGGCTGGCTTGTAGAGGATGAAGGCGATGGTCCAGCCAACTGCCTTCTGGAACCACTGCCGGCCCATCTCCGTGTTCGTGAAAGCGGCGGTAGTGGGCAGGATGCCGGCCAGGATCACGAGCATGCCGCTGCGGACAACCATCAGGACGATCTGGGCGAGGGAAGCAATCAACCCGATCAGGCCCAGGACGATGAGGATAAATACCCCGACTTCTGTCTGCCCGGTCATGACGAGGATGTTCATCGCCTGCGCGAAGCCCTTGCCGTCGGTGGAGCGGTCGATGATGGCGGCCGAGAATGTATCTGCGGCAATGACCAGAATTGAGATGACCCCCAAGCCAATGCCGGACACCAGGGTGAGCGTGATGAGGGAGCGTAGAAGATCCTTCAACGGTGCTCCGCGCTGTTCCCAGCTCATGCGAATGCCGCCGATGATGACGGCGAGGACCGCCAGCGTCAACGTCCACGTCGTTAATTCGCTGTTGACCGTGGAGACCACGGGACTTGGCCCCGTTCTGTCCTCACTGATGAGGTTCACCGTGGGCATGGAGACCCAGAAGGTAGACAGAGTTGTCACCATCTGACTCATGCCCTCCATGATGGCTTTGGCCGAGTTGCTTATGGCGTCATCAGCAAGCCCTGCGACCCAGTCCCCTACCGGATTCCAGGTCGGCCTCATGCTCCGCTCCAGGGGATGAATCCGGAAAGGTCAGGTACTTGCCGTGGTTCCTCAAGGGGCGCACCGTTGTCGGCGACGACTCCCTTCCAGTCTCCGTCCTGCCACAGCAGTGTCGTCCGTACCGAGGCGAGTGCTCCGGTGTTCGCCTTGAATGCCAGTTCCACCACTGCCTTGTTCGCTGTGTATGAGACGTTGAAGCCGGCTATCTGGACCTTCACTGATGATGCAGGAGCCGCGGTCTGGGGTGCCTTCATCCCGGCGTCACGGCCGGGTCCTTTAGCCGCGAGGTGTTCGGCAATGGCCTGTTCCTTGGAAGGATCGCTACCCAAGGCCCAGAGATTCACGGCCGCATATAGAGCCCCTGTTGGGGTGTGGGCAAAGCATGACCTGATGCCCTGGCCGTCTATTTTTCCGGGGCCGATTTTAGGATCAGTGGGGGCGGCCATGGTGCCTACAAGCTCCCATGTCGTTTCCGGGGCAGAGCCCAACGCCGTTTCTGACGATGAGGGGAGTCCGCAGACGCTTTTGCCAGCTTCAGCTGAAGGGCTGGGGCTGGCGGTGGCTGGGCTGCTGGACTCCGCGGGGGCAGGGGCCGGCTGCGCGTTTCCCTGTCCTTCGGGGAGCAGGAAGATGACGACGGTTGCTGCGATCAGCGCGACCACCAGCGCGGCAGCGATGATGAAACCTGGCCTGGTGAACGGATTGCTTTCGGTGGTGCTCTCTGTTGACTGGCTCATGAAAATCTCCGGTTGCTGGTGCTGGCTTAGACGAAGGATCGGACGATTCCGGAAGAGCCCGTGATGATGATGCAGCCCATCAGGACCCAGCCGAGACTGGCGAGGGTCTGGCCGCCCTCGCCGCGCTGGAGTGAGATGACCAGCTTGATGCCGACGATGATGACGCCCAGGACGCCGAGGACCAGGCCGATACCCGATGCCCAGTTCAGGATCGTCAGCAGCCCGTCGGCCTGTTCCGGGATGGTCGGTGTGGGGTTGGGGATGACGCTGGATGCAAGTGCGGAGAGGGAGTTCATGGTGCGACCTTTCAGGGGGTGGTGTTTGATGTGTCGGCGGCCAGGACCGCCATGTCGGTGATGAAGCGTTGGTATTCGCGGGCCGGTGGCGGCATCGTGGTGTCTCCGTGTCGCCAGGCTTCTACCCAGGGCAGAGTCCAGAGACGTGGGGCTCCCCCGCCGACGATGGTGGCGAGGTCCCGGAGTGGTTTGGGGGTCTTCCCCGGTGCGTCTGCCAGGATGGTGAGGCCAAGCAGTTCTATCTCCGGGGCGGCTCCTGACGCCCATTGGGTCAGTGCGCTCCTGGCAGTTGTCAGACCGCGCATGTCTGCACGGCAGACCAGCACCACCCGTGGCTTACTGCCGTCCTGGAGGACGGGCCAGCAGTGATCGGTGGGGCGTGCTCCCTCGAGGAGGTCAGAGATTCTGCTTTCACCGGCTCCCCCGTGAGTGCCGACAACCCACAGTGCTGCAGAACCTGTCATGGTGCGGCCGGCTAGCCGGTCTGCTGCGTCCGGTTCAACCATGCCCTTCAGGGGCGCACTAATGACTGCCGTCGGCGGCACGTATGTGTCGGGTGTTTCCTCTTCGGCGTTGTCGACGGTGGGGCCGGTAATCCACGGGTTCAGCGACTGTTGCATCTTTCGTCCTCCTTTCTGCGTCCGTTGGTGGGTGGCTTAGAAGCCCTTGGCGACGGCGGCTGCGGCGGCCAGCCATGCCCGCTGGGTGGCGGGCTGGAGTGCTTCATAGCGGATGGGGCCGTTGACCAGGGCCGGGTCGTAGGGAATCCTGACGACGGCTCGGACGAATGGCTCAAAGCCGTCCGCGATCCGTTGGGCCTCGGCTTTGGCCCGCTTCAAGGCATCCCCGGTCATGCTGCGCTTGGCATCGGTGGATTCGGAGACGATCACGACGGCGTTGCGGGCGAGCTCGGCGTCGTGGCCCCCGCGGGATTCGAGGGTCTGCAGCGTCAGCCGGGCCGCTTCGGCGCGGTCTTCGATGGCCGTGACCGGCACGACGAGCTGGTTGGTGTGGTCGATCATGCGTCGCCAGTTCGCTGCCCGGGCGGTGTTGCCCGAGTCCATGACCACCAGCCGGTAGTAGCGGGTGAGGACCTGGTGGGCGATGTCCACTTCCTCGGCGGTGACTTCGTGGTCGCCTTCTTCGTTCTCGTCCGAGCGCAGCACGTCGAACTTGTCTGCGGTCTGGTGGTGAACGAACTTGGCAATCTCAGCAGCGTTCGTTGACGGGGAAAGCAGTTCGGTGGAGGAATCGATCAGGTCCAGAACGCTCCGGTCATGGGCGCCCTTTTCCGTCCGCCACCCCAGCGTGCCCTGGGATTCGTTGTTGTCCCAGGCGACGGTCGCGGCACCGCTGTAGCGGGCGAGGATGGCCGAGAGCATGACGACCGTGGGGGTCTTGTTCGCCCCGCCTTTGCGGTTGACCACGGCAATGGTCCGGGGACCGGGCCAGTGCTGGCTGACCGTGCGGATATCCTCCCGCTCGGAGAGTTCTTCAGCGGACGGGTCCATCCGAAAGCCAAGGCGCGTGAGCGCACCCCGCCAGCCCTGTGTGGCCGGTTCCAGGACCGGGGCACTGACCAGGAACGAGGTTTCCTTCAAGCTCCGGCGGGTCGTCGGTGCTCCGTCCGTGGCAACTGCCGGCGCTGGCGTCGTCTCTGACGCGACGGGATTCGGCGGCCACGGCTGGCGGTCCACCGCGGCGACGGCGGCAGTGGGTTCTGCCGGAGCGGCCACAGGCTCAGGTCCGGGAGCCGCGGTATCAATGACTGTGGGAGCTGGCGTCTCGGGCGTGGGTTCCGGTGCTTCGGCCCGGCGTCGGGCGGGACGTGCCTCGTAGGAGACGGATTCGATCTTGTTGTCCGGGTGCACGATCAGTTCACCGTGTCCTTCGGGATCCTCGATCTGGACCCTGACCGGACGGTTCAACGTCTGGGCCTCGCCCATAACCAGGGCAAGGGCATTGTTGCGAAGATCCTGCAGGGACTCCCCTGCGGGGACTATGCGGGAGTTACCGGCAACGACGACCTCAGCGGTTCCGTTGTCACGGACGATGGCCCTGATGTTTGGAAAGGCCAGGACCTCGGTTGATGTGATGCTCATGGGCTTTCTTCCTTTACGTGTGTGAGTTGGGGAGTTCCGGCGCTTAGGACGAGGGTGGAGTGAAGCGATTGACCTTCCACGGGGCTTCCTTGCCCGTGCGGAGCAGCTGCAGCGTGTAGGTTCCGGCGTCGGTGGGCACTGCTGCCATCACCCCGTAACCGTTGGCCTCATCAACGCTCAGAGCGGCCGGACCGGTGACGCGGCTGGCGGGAATAATGGCCGGGTCCACAGCCGAGTAATCGGCAGCGGCTTGTGGCGTCAGCCAGCGGGCAAGATCGTTGGCCCACTGCTTTTCCTCCACTCCAGGGCGGGCAAAGTCGGCCATGGCCTTCTCCGCAGCGTCTACGGCCGCGTCCTTGCTGGCCTTATCCCAGGTAATGCCGATCGTGGCCGGCACCGTGCCGCCGGGTGCCTGCGGGCCGCTGCTGACGCTCAACGAAACCGGCGCGGAAGGCGTGACAGTCGCGGTTTCAGCAGGCGCAGGCGTGGTGTTCGCTGCCGGTCCCGGTGCACACCCGGCGCAGAGCAGGGTTACTGCGGTGAGGGCCAGGGGCTTCTTCATTACTTCTCCTCTTGGGTGGGCAAGTACAGGAAGGCGGAGGGGACATCGCTGCTTACGGTCCGGGTGTAGTAGTTGTGGTCGTCCGGGGGCGGGTTGCCGTTGTAGCCCTCTTCGACGTAGGTCCCGTCGTCTTTGACTTCTTTGACCACGGCGACGTGGCCGAAGGTGGGGTCCGCTCCCCCGGCACCTGGTGCGTACCAGACCACGGCGCCGACACGAGGAATGGAACCGGTAGGCCAGCCTTTGGCGTCCCAGCCGGCCTTCCACGTCAGGGCCGAGCCAAGGCTTTGCCCGTCAGGGCGGAAGGTGCCGTTGAGGAATTTGAACGGGACGCTGGTGGAACCCATCTGCTGGTTGACCCGCCAGAGGGCAAAGTCCACACATTCGCGGTTGAACATGCCCAGCGGGGATGCGGCGGCTGGGCCTGCACCAACCTGCAGCCAGGTCGGAGAGTCTTTCCACGGGTAGTCATCCCCGGCACCGGATTTCCCCGGAATGGCGCAGTCGCTGCCCTCGAGCGAGAACTTCCCGTCCGAGAGCGCCTGGACGAGCTTCACGGCCTCGGGCCAGTACTTCTGATAGTGGTAAGGGTCGGCGTTGCGCTGAACCTTGTTGCCGGCGATGGTCGGCTCCAGCAATTCCCAACCCTCGACCTCCTGCAGGGCCTTGATGAAGTTCGTGGCGCTGACTGCCGGGTCCATGCGGTCGGCATAGGAGCCCCACGCCCCGTTGTCGCGCTGCTGGAACAGCCCACGGGAGTCAGGGCCCGGTCCGTCGCCGTAATCCAAAACACGCAGCCCTGATTCCCCCAAGGAGACCATGACGCTGATCATTTGGCCCTTCACTGACAGATTCAGCGCCTTGCCGGCACCCATGATCGCGGCGGCGTTCTTCAACTGCTCCTGGGAATAGCCATCTACTTTGGTGTCGCGGGTGATGGCCACTGAGACGGTCGGGGCGCAGTCGGCAGCGGCGGGCTTCGCTGGAGCCAGGAGTAAGAGTGTGGAGAAGACCAGCGCGAACAAGAGGCCTTGAATCACGATCAGCGCCACGAGCCCAAGTGACTTCCGCTGCATGTGAATCCCCCTTCGAGCCTCAGGCGTCGGCTGGCTCCATCGAAACGATACACGCGTGTAGTGAACATGTGCAACGCTTGTAGTTGACATGAATTGTTCATATATCATGCGCAGAAAGGACGTTACTATGATTTGGCTTCGTTGCTCTTCCTGGATCCGCGCTGGAGGGTGAGACCTAATGCTGACGACACGCCGCGGCCTGGCCTGCCTGGCGTTCCTTGTGCCGACGGCTGCACTATCTGGATTCGCGGTTCTGATGGCCCGCAAGATCGTTAAGCGGGGACCAAAGGACTACCGTCGGGCCGAGCTGACAGATGATCGCCGCGGCGTCCGTATCGATTTAGACGACTACACCAAAGCCCCGGGTGACTTTGGCGTGTTCGACCCCGTCGCCGAGAGCTACACGAGAGTCGGCGAGGTCATGCTGATCGATGAGGATCAAAAGTACGTGGAGCGGCAGATCCATCCGCCGGGCTCCGGGCCGGGATGCCTGGGGCCGTTGGTCGATTGGACACCCGATGTTTTCTTCGAGCCGTCTGCGGTCGGCGGAAGGTTTGAAGAGGTGGACATCCCCACCGCCTACGGTGCGGCGCCTGCATGGTTGTTCGAAGGCAAAGACACGGACACATGGGTGATCCATATCCATGGGAGCTGGACCGACCGCTCGATCATGTTTCGAGACGTCCACGCTTTCAGTCCCTTGGGGTTCACTTCCTTGGTTCCCTCTTTCCGCAGCGACCTGGAGGTCAGCCCACCACAGGCTGAGTCGAGCCACCTTGGGCAAACTGAATGGCGTGACGTGGAAAGCGCTGTGGCCTACGCCGTGGCTCATGGAGCCAGGCGAATCATCCTCTCGGGCTGGTCAATGGGTGGGACCATTGCCCTGCTCACAGCGGAGCGGAGCGCCCACCGGGACCGTATTGTCGGGATTGTCTTGGTAGGGCCTGTCACGAGCTGGCGTAAGACCATCACAGCAGGGGCGGCGCGGGCAGGCGTGCCGGCGGTAGGGGCCGGCCTTGTCATGTGCCTGCTGCAGGCTCCCCCATTCGCGAAAATGCTCGGTCTGGAGGAACCCATCGACTTCAATGCCCTTGAATGGGTCGACGTACCTAACCGTGTGGCAGTCCCGACACTGGTCTTGCACTCCAGCACAGATCAAGAGGTTCCCTGGGAGATCTCGGCGGCGTTCCAACGCGCGAATCCTGAAACCGTCACCCTGATTCCCTTACCTGAGGCGCACCATACCCAGGAGTGGAATGCCTCGCCTCGCACGTTCACCAACGAATTGACGAGGTGGGTCAGCAAGACGATCTTGATTGAGCAAGGCTAGACCTGCGCGTCTAGCTTGGCTTCAATTTGGCTGATTCTGCCCTGAATAGACTCGGGGAACGTCGTTAAGTTCCCCCGCTGGTAGTTGTGCAGAACAATAAGGCTCTTGTAGACCCCATTTTCGAGCGTTTCATTGAAAAGGTCCCACGCCGGACTGACCCGGGATTGATCCGCGTTCACCCGGATCCTCAAGGCAGTAAGCCAGAGGGCGTCGATCATCCAGAGACGCAGCTTCGGGAGCTGCTTCGACAGGAAAAGAATCAGCCAGCCCGCGGCCGTCACCGAGAGGCCTGCATAGAAAAGGCGGTCAAACCAAGATCCGATCGCTTGAGCGAAGGCGTCCCAAGGCGAGAAGTGGAACAGCACTACGTACGCAAGGTGGCACGAGCAGGCCGCCGCAACCACGGTCAGACCTGCTGAGAATGTCGCGTACAGGCCCCTCGTCTTGTGCCGAAGCATGTAGATGATCCTGAGTACGGTGAACAACAGCGCGAGCATGTATGTGCCGCTGTACGCGGCCGTTGCGAGCTGGTCCATGCGGGAATCAATGAAGTCCGCAGCCGTTGGACCTTTGTCCTCAATCAGGGCGAAGCTGACAATCATGATGGGAATGCTCAGCAACGGAGTGTAGTAAGTCCATCTGACTGATACGTTCGCTAACCGCCGCACGCTGTCGTTGAAGAAGAAGATCGCCAGCAGCGCGAAGATGGCTTGAAGCAGGTTCGTCACGTTGACGCCACCGAGGTAGCTATCGATAACCACTAGTGGTGTAACCGTTCCCAAGACATAGAGCGCCGTAAGGCCGAACGTCGATGCCAGCCACGACACCCGGGATTCCGCCACCTTGACTACCGAGGGGATCCGAAGGAGGCATAGGGCACTCAGCAGCGCAAAGAGCAACAGTTTCATGGTCTAGCAGAGAAAAGGATCAGGATCGGACGAGCTTCGCGCCCGGGTCTTCTTCGACATCTCGAAAGCAAAATCCTCCACCCACCGTTCGACAGGATGATTCGGCACGGACCGGCAGGTGACACTAATTGCGTCCGCGGTTTCCCTCAACATCTCTTCCGAGAGATCCGGCAGAGCCAAGGGAATCCGAAAGCTCTCCAAATAGATGTGCCCGAGCTCGTGATAGATGCAGTGGAGTTTGTACTGCCGCGACTTCTGCGGTGGGAAATAGACGTTAATGCGATCTTCAAATTCGGCTTTGAAGGCCGTCAACGCACCCCAAGACTCCTTGTACTCGATCAGATTGATCGGCTTCTCACAGATCACGGTTAAGCGGTCGACAACTTCCCTCATCGACGTCGTGCCATCTCCGCATAACTCCCGGACCTTTTCTGCGACCGGCGGGAGAACCATTCAGTCTCCCTCTTCGCCGTTCATCGACGCATCGATAATCCTGGTGATCGTCCTCAGCGTTTCTGGCGAGGTGGCCCCCAGATTTCTCGCTGCAAAGTTCTTAACCTTGAGCTTCCGCATCTGCACAAGGAACTCCATGCGCGCTTCCACTTCAGGAGGAGTCTCACTATTCAGATCACACAGATAGCTAGCAGGTACGGCAAAAACGTACTCAGCTATGCCCTTCAGCAGTTCTTGATCTGTGACCAGGCTGCCAGTGCCATTGATCAAGTAGGACCACCGCGTCCGCGACAGGTGAATTCCGTGGGCAGAAAGTGCTTCTTCGACATGAGGGTACGTGAGCGCAGTGTTGTTATCGGACTCCCAGATATCCACCAGGATCCCCATGCGATCCGCCAGCCGCTCCTTCTTCTGTTGCTGCGTGAGAAACACGCTGCGGCCCCCATTTGCCATCTCTATAGCTCCTTAGCCAAGCTCAGCTACTGGTATAGACCGCCATACAGAGCAGGCGGGTAGCTGACCCAAATGCTACCCGATGCCTACCGGAGGGTACAGGCACTGGGTTGTACATGTGCGGAGCATGTATGTAGTCTGTCGCTTGCTTGATTCTTTCTGAACGAGCAACGGGTACCGCCGCGGCAGAACCTGTACATCTATAGGTTCCCTTGAAACCGAAGTGAGCGTGATGACTTGGAGGAATACCGTCCACCCAAGCTGATCGGCAAGAAGGCGCCACTGAACTGCCTCGTGCTTCCCTATCAGCACCACACCGCTTGGAAGGCGGCGCAGCGGTACAACATGTCCTTCGGTGAGTATGTCGGCGCGCTGATAGACCGCGCGGAAGGACGTCCCAACAAGCTTGATGGGATGCAGCAGGGGGGCATGGCGTATCGAAGAGTCGTAGGACGCCAAAATGCGACACGTCACAAAGACGACACGCTCCCGTTTTCTGAAAACAAATCCCCGGAGGGCTGCTGGGCCGGTGATAGTTTCGGAGCAGTCGCAAGGGACGTCCAGTTCAGCGGCGGGCTAACAACGATGAAGCTGTAACCGTGACTGCGGGAACAAAATTCAAAGGACACAGCACATGACGGCAGTAGCAGTAAATCGAGGCGGCGGTCGCCCCAGCAAAGGCCTGCGTAAGTTCATTGGGTTCCGCTCACCGGAACCCACTGCTGACGGTATCGCCAAAGTAGCAGCTCACAAGGGCCTGACCGTTACTGAATACCTTCTGTCCGTTGTGGAACCAAAGCTGCAAGAAGACCTGGCCGCACTAGACCGCGACGACTACCAGCAGGAGCTGCCCATCCGCATCGCCTCATGACAAAAGAGAAGGCCCGCACAAGGCGGGCCTTCGAAGCTTGAGACTTACCCTCTGGATTGCTTGCCGGCGGATCAGATTGTAAGTCGTGGAGGGCCAACCAAGGCCATCCTTTGTGTTGCTATGAAACCGATCTGGCAGGATCGGCCCTTTTTCATACCTCAATCCCCGAAAGGATTACCCACATCGTACATCAGCACGTCTCCGTGCTTCCAGCACGCCCAATTTCTGGCGTGTCAAAGCAACCAGACGACCCAGCCACCGTTTGGGCGGCGCTAGCACCCCTGCTTGCCGGCCAACCCCGCGTTCGACTGTCCCGTGACGCGGGCAAAACGTACCCCCAAAAACACGAGCGGAATCTCACCGAATCATTGCCTTCGCTGCCCGCTGCAGTGCGGATTTTTGGCAAGGACGGCACCTGCGCGGCGATCTTCCTCGACTTCGACTCCTCCGTGGCAGGTACGGACTGGGTCCAGGCCGACGTTCGCGCCGTCCAGACCTGGCTGCACTCAGTCGGGGCCCGCTGGATTGAGGACTACTCCCCCAACGGCGGCCGCCACGTCTACGTCCCACTGGCGCAGCGGGTCACGTTCTCTGAAGCGCGTGATCTTGTCGAGGCGCTGGGCACCCGGTACCGGACCCTGGACAAAACCCCACACCAAAACCTGCTCCACGGCTGCATGCGAACCCCCGGCTCACCGCACAAGCGCGGCGGCCACCAAGAACTGGCGATGAGCCTGTCCATGGCATACGACATCGCCCGCCGGCCTAACAGTGCCGCGATTTGGGCAGCCATGACCAACGACCTGGCCGCCGAGATCAAAGCCGTCCGGGCGCTCCGCCTGGAAGAGACCTTCACCCCGGCGACCTCAGGCGCTCCTGCCATCGACCAGCCTGTGGGGCGCATGTCCCGGGCCATGCAGGTGCTGGCCCAGACCGGAATGTACGACACCAACCGGTACGCCTCAGACTCGGATGCCCGCCAGGCGGTCATCGTCAGTGCCGCAGCCGCCGGCCTCGAACTGGTGGATGTGGAGCGCCGGATGCTGCAGGGAACGTGGCCTGGGCTGGCCTCCTTCTACGCCCGCTATGCAGCCCGTCACCGCCTCCCATCGCTGCGCCGTGACTGGATGAGCGCGCTCAGGTACTTGAGCAAAAAGCCCACCAAGACCGTCCGGAATGACAATGTCCGCAAATCCCCCACAAGCCAGCCACTTACACAGGCGGGGCAGGTTAGAGGGATTAATCCAATTTCGGATCCCGATGCAGAGCATCGGTTCATTCGGATCTGGCGAAACGCGCTGCGCATCAGGGAGGTGAATTACCAGGAATCCAGGATGGGGATGGCGCGACGGATGGTGCTCAGGGCCTTGGGGGAGGCAGCCCACATGACCTCATCCCGGTTCATCGAATTTGGCGTTCGGTCCATTGCCGTGGCTACCGGCTTGGACCACACCACCGTTGGGCTGCATTTGAGGGAGCTGCGTGCCGAGAAGGACCCCTTGGTCACCCTCGTTGAAGAGGGTAGAGGAACCAAGGGTGATCTGTACATGCTCACCGTCCCCGAAGACGTGAAGACAGCCGCCGAGGACCTCACCTGGCAGAAAGGGAAGATCCACGCGTTGCGGCCGGTATTCCGGGAGCTGGGTTTGCCGGCCGCGTTCGTCTACGAAGCGCTGGAGCACTCCCCCGCCATGCCGACCGCCGAGATCGTGCGGGTCACTCGACTGTCCCGGTCCGCCGTCCATGAGGCCCTGGAAGTCCTTGCCGCCTGGAACCTGGTTGTCCGCAATTCCAGGCGGGCCTGGTCAATCGTGGCCGGAACTTCACTGAGACAACTTGCTGAACAGTTCGGGGTCCTTGAAGCGGTGGCCCTCCAGTTACAGCGGTACCGCCATGACAGGATCATTTGGCGGGAATGGCTGGCCAAGAACGTGAACACGGTACCTGAGTTGCTCTCCCCCGACGAGGACTATCCGTGGGAGATGTTCGAGGGGCCACCCCATGAATGGTCACTGTCTCACGTGGCCTTTAACAGAACCGGATGAGGGTCAACGCCAACGGCCTGCCAGATGTGAGCCGCTCCCCCGGCCTGCGCACATGACAGGTCTTGTTGAAGCCGACCGCCGCATCCATTCCCCCGGTGTAACTTTGACACTCTCCGTTTTCGTGCCATAACTAATGCCATAAATGCAATGGGAAGACGAGCCATGCCTGTTGCAGGAGGCCAACATCACTCTTCCGGAGTTTGTCCCGCTTGGATATGAAGCTTGAAGACGGTCGAGACGAGCGCGCTGCGTGATGGTGCGTCGAACTCGGTGACCTTTTCATCCAGCCAGGCAACCTGCAGCCCGTCGAGACGCAGCTGGATCTGAATGCCGGCCTCCCCCCGCTTCCGCGGTGCGCGGCGGGGCATGCCGGAGCTGGTGAGCGTGGTCTTGGGGGTGAACTCCTCGGTGATCTGCTTGTCATCGACGGCTTCGAAGGCGTCAATCAACAGGTCGGCGTAAGTGGTCCGCTCTTGATAGACAGCATCCTTGACTTGGGCCAGGAGCGCCGGCGGCAGGTACACCCCGACATTGCGCAGCGCCCCCGGAACCAGCTCGGAGGCCTTGGCCGCGTTAGCTGGCTTCTTGGCAGTAGGCTGCTGCCCCGTGGTGGCCTTTTGGGCCTTGACGGATGTAGGCTTGCGCTCCTCCCTCTCTCTTGCCGCCACAAGGGGCGCTTCCTCAACAGGTGCTTGATCAGCGGGCGGCTTGTCCGGCTGCTGCTGCTCAGTAGGTACCTGCGTATCAGCGGGCTCGGGTGCTGCTGCTGGCGGCATCCGGACAAGTTCTCGGGCCGGTGCCTCCACGGACTCCCCGGGTTTGGTTTCTGGTGCAGGGACGCCTTTCCCCCGCTTCGGAGCCAGCAACCCTTGCAGTGCTGCACCGCGCGCAGGCGCTACAGGTGCGAATGCCCCGGCAAGGCTCTGCCGGCCGCTCATGCCTGGTTCCCGCTTTCGATCTCGTTCAGTCGTGCGAGGATCTCGCCGGTCAGCTGCTCGTATTCTTCAGCCAATCCCCCGGCATTGCGTGAGAAGAAACCGTCCGCCGGCTTCTCCCCCGCCCGGAGCGCCTTCAGGCGGTTCTTCTGTGCGTCGGTGACGGCACCTTCAAGTTCGTGGAAGAGCAGGCCCTTTCGGCGGGCGTCGGCGCTTGCGCTCTCCAGGTTCCTGATGCGGGTTCCGAAGACGGGGGCGACGGTGCCAAGCATCTCTTCCAGGGTGTCTCGGACGCTTCGTTCCAGGCGCATGGAGCGTGGTCCGACACCGAACAAGACGATGCCCGCCAACTGTAGCGAGGGGTTTCGGTCACGTACTGCCATAAAGCGGCGTGCGATGCGTTCGACACCGTCGATGCTCGCATCATCGGAGCGGGTAGGAATGACGACGGCGCTGGAGATTGCGAAGGCTCCTTCTACAAGGATCCGCTCCCCCGGCGGGGTGTCGATCAGGATCAAGTCGTAATCGTCTGCCAGCGGGGCCAAGACGGTGTAGAGCATGTCGCCGAAGTCGCCGGCGTCGGAGCGGCTGGAGCGGGACACCATGAGGCCTTGGATGTCTTCGAGGTCCTGGCCGCCCGGGATGACGTCAAGGTTTTGCCGCACGTCGCGCAGGATCATCGGCGTTGTGCCAGCGATCAGGGCTTGGAAGAATTCCCTCCCTGTCTGCCGCTCGTATCCGAGGTCGCGAGCCAGGTCGCCCTGCGGGTCAAGGTCGATCAGCAGGACACGGGAGCCAGCCAGCGCCACGTATCCGCCAACGTTGGCTGCGGTTGTCGTTTTGCCGACTCCACCTTTGCCGTTCGCCAGGGAGACAACTCGGTCAATGGCCCGCGTTGCCTGGGGTTTCGGGGGTACGGGGGTTTGCAGTGATCGTGCCATCGGCCGGCGACTCTCCTACTTGGTGGGTTTGCATGTTGTCCTGCTCTCAACGCTATGTGCACTTCTCCGGAAATGGTGGCAGTGACACGCATAAGAGGAACAACAGAGCATGGAGCAGGGTGATTCATGAAACGTCGCGTTGTAGACACGGCTGGGCGCAACGCGCGTTGGGCCATATGAAATCAAAGGGGAGCTTTAGCTGATGTTTCAATGTCATCTCCTGCCAGAACTACTGGCCTATCTTCTGCATTAGCTCTCATTGCATAGCACATTGCCGTTCGGGTAGTTGTCACTGCCTTTTAACTTGCTAGCATCGGTATTGCTAACCCTACGTGTGCACCCATTTAGCAGACTATTGAGCCTATGGCCCAGTCTCACGCATTGCCTTGCACAGATAGTATGGCCCTGCTTCCTGCTTATCCTCCAACAAGCCTTCTGTTTGTTTCTCCAATTGGAGGTATGGCATGACTTATGGCATGAACTGTTGTTGATTCTAAAGCGGATCTCATCACCTGTGGCGCAACGAGGAATAACGTTGAGCCTACGGGGTTGCGCCCAATGCTAACTGGGGGGCGCTTGTGCAGAGGCCCGCCATGGCCAGGGGAGCGGCCCAAGTGGCTCGAACGGCCAACGGCTGTGGTTCGTGGCAGACACCCGCTGGAATTTGGATGGGTCGTCCCGGACGGAAGGCTTATAAGGCCGGACATCTGCCCGAAGAGGGCGCCTCCAGTCCGTCGAACTTATGGTCAAGAAGTAAATGTCGGAAACCGTGGCTCAGCCCCCGGCGGGCCTGCCTGGCCGTTCGGCACGACAGGCGCCAGCGGTGACCCGAAATTTCAGCGGCATCCACTGGGAGCCGCTCGATCAGGATGATGCGGGGGTACGACAGAAGCCGGCGAACCCAGATACCTAGGCGGGTTGTGCCATAGTGGGGGCAGGTGGAGCCCACAAAGAGCGCCTGGGGACCAGAGGTAGACAAGCGAGCCTGCGCCACGGCGAGGCATGTCTAAAAACTCTTCGCCCTTGCGAAGATGGGTAGTTCAATAACGACGCCGTTTCTGACCGGCCCGCGGCCAGCCTTCAAAAATGTGAAAAAAGTACTCATATCGTTGGTCAAAACTGGTTCTCGAAATGAAACCTAGTCAAAACCTAAAGTGGAGGCTTTTTGACGTGTCTGGCAACGTAATTGGTTACGCGCGGGTGAGCACCCGGGGGCAGTCCCTGGATTCCCAGGTGGATGCACTCGTCGCTGCTGGGGCCGTGCGAGTGTTTCAGGAGTACGCGTCCGGCGCCACCCAGGCGAGAACGCGGTGGAGGGAATGCTTGGACTACCTGCAGCCAGGCAACGTTCTGACAGTTGCTGACCTGACCAGGCTGGGCCGCAGTACCGCGGACCTGGCTGACATTGTGACGGTGTTGGGACAGCGGGGGATAGGGTTCCGTTCCCTGGCAGAACCATGGTTGGATACCACGAGCGCACACGGCAAGCTGATCTTTGACATGTTCGCATCCCTTGCAGAGTACGAACGGTCCCGGCTGTCTGAACGGACCAAGGCCGGCCTGGCGGCGGCGAAAGCACGCGGGCGGCGTGGTGGCCGCCCTCGAACGATGACGCCGTCAAAGACAGAAGCCGCCCGGCAGCTGCGCAGCCAAGGAAAAACTCTGAAGGAGACAGCCCAGATCCTCAGCGTCAGCATCTCATCACTGACCCGGGCCCTTAGCCGGAACGACGTCCCAGAAGTCGCAACTGCAGCCGCGTAGCCGCCTCTAGTTATGAAATGCTTCTGGGACGCTCAGATTACGGACAAACCGGCATATATGGCGGGACAGTTAGCCGCCGCCGACCGGGCGGGAAGATCTTCGTGTAGGGCCGGTTGTTCCAGGGTCACTGCTTGTCGGCCCAACGTTCGTGGGCAGACTGTCGGCTGGTGCCCACTGCACGGCCGATATCCGCCCAGGAGGCCCCGGCCGCCTTAGCCGCGGCAACGGTCTTATCCAACCTTTGGCCGGCCTGGCTGTGCTCGCGCGCAGCTGCTGCAACACCCAGGATCGCTTCCGACGGGGCGATGTGGGCCTTCCACTCGTCGTGGATGGCGTCTTCAACCTCTCGGGAGGCGTCAGCGAAATCCTCTAGGGCAACGTAGTCACGACGCTCGCTGAAGTCAGCATCGGCCGGGGAAGCAACTCTTTTCCACATCTCGCCTTGCCAGCCGCAATCGCACGCTCCACGCCAGCCGATAATCTCTGCATCGGGAACTACTTCGTAGTCAGTCATCAGCTTGTCCCGCTTGTACCGCCCGGAGATACCCTTGACGAGCCTTCCTTCACCTGAAGACGAGGACGATAACCGTCCATCAGGCGCGACACAGGCCGCCCACCCCTCGTGTTCGTTGTCGTTTGAAATCCAGCCCATGGTCCAGCCTTTCCTGTCAGGAGTTCCTGACAGCCAGTGTCTCAGGACCCCCTGACATTGACTAGACACAGCGGCACCCAACGTCTTACGTGTCAGCGATGGGTGTCTCAGTTTCAAGGAGGTGGGACATGTGCGGCAACGAAGAAGTGGGACACCACTAATGACCTATGAGACTGCACCGTACACCAGCAGGTCGCGTATAGAGGGCGACCTCGCGGACACTTCACCGGGCGAGGTTTAGGGGAATCGGGCTCAGGAGGACCTTGCCATGCGACGATCATTTGGACCAGCTGTGCGTTGACCGACCGCCTAACGGCGGGCAGCGTGGAGTCTTCTGCCCTAGAGCTAGGTCAAGATAGTCCAATGGACAAGTGGACGAGCAGTGAGTGGCTGGCCTTCTGGAGCATTGTGATTGGCGGCGCCTTAGCTATTGCTGCAATTTTTTTCAGCATCTGGGCAGCACGACGTTGGGGGAACCGCAGGGGAAGATTACTGCTGGCATACAACGTCACCAGCCTCATGCCTACCGGAGGGCCCCGGGAAGGCCTTGGCTTCACATACAAAGGAATCCCGGTGAACGACCCGCAGCTTGTGACCTTGCGGCTAAAGAATGTAGGCCCTCACGACATCACCCGAGATCACTTCGATCAGAATCAGCCCCTCTGGGTTGGACTGGATGCCACGTTCATGGGTCTGATCCACACAACCAGCACAGTCGGGGCCTCCCCGGGGATGGCCATGCAGGCCATCGGAACCGAAAACGCTCAAATTGGCTTCAATCCTGGGCACTTGCCTAAAAAAGCTGAATGGATGGCAGAGTTCCTCGTAGAAGGCACTGCTGTACCGAGTTTACGAGGGCTTCTCATCAACACTGATATCGACGAAGGAGAGAGCGGCAGCCGTAAGGTACTTCGCGAACTGGCACTACTAACGATCCCGTGGCCCGGCCGTGTGCTGGCGGAACTGCTGCTCAAATAGGAAGATAGGCAAGCACTGGCCGTTCCAGGCTGTGGGCCTGAAGATTCCCCATCAGGTCAGTGTCTCGAAACCGTACGTCTCAAGTCACTAGCCATCCACGACAGCTCAAGGAGCAGTGCCGCGACACGTCGGGTGTTCTGAACTGCACTCTCCGCTTGGCCCTGGGCTTTACTTCATATAGTCGCGTGGGAAGAGCAGCAATCTATAGTCTGATCCGATGTCATATTTTGGCTCCGGTCACGCTGTCAATTTTCGCATCCCTGTTCCGTTGATGTCTCAGGAGTCAGGGCATGTAGAGGGGCGGGTGGAATTAGGGGCATCACGGTCACCGAAAGCGGTCTTATATGCCGGGCACAAGGTTGTGGCTGTCCTTCAGGGAATAAACGCAATTACTGGCCTGTCATCCACCCCTCGCGCGGACGACTTCATGGTTCTGATCCAAGACGTTGAACTGATCACCGTCGGTGGGATCCGCAAGGAGTTGCTGGAGAACCTGCCCCGGGTTCCGGGCCTGCGGTTTGGCTCTGGTTCCCCCCGGATCGAGATCCGCTCAAAGAGCGGAGAAGCAGCAACGTTCAAGGTAGAAGTCTTCGATGAAGCCTATTCGAAGGTCGTCTCCGTTCTGATTTCAGCTCTTACCGCCCGCGGCAACGCCAAGAACAAGAGCGACGACGCCAACTGCAAGAGTCTTTCGGATGAGGTTGACGAGTATGATCTGGGTGTCGATGCCGCTTTGCAGGAGACGATCTATGGGGCGCTACGCTACTTTGCCGACGCTGCGATGGGGAGTTTGGACGGACTGGTCGTCCTACCCTGCATGATGATCGGAGATAAGAGCTCCTGGAATGGTCACGCCATCGTGCTAAATGACGATCTTGGTTTCTTTGAGTATTCCGACTGCTCCGTCGAAGACAAATCAAAGGGGAGCCCCGTACTGGCGAAGATGTCAGAGATCACTGGTTGCACCGTGTTTAAGCCCGAAGAGTTCAACATTGCCCGACGGTCGAGGGTGCAAATGGGCAAGGCTGCGGGCAACTATGTGAAGATCAAGGTCCTGTTCGGTCAGAAGTCAATGACTTTAATGGTCCCTCTCGACGCTTACGATGCTGAAGAAACGCCTTACGTAGAGAAAATCACGGACAACCTTCTCGAATCGATAAATCTTGCCCTGGTTTACTGAATCGCTCGACCTGTAAGGCTGCGCCACGGTGAAGGCGCCTCAAATGCACGCCCCTCGTCTCACAACTCTAGGGTTTCGAGGCGCAGCGGTTTCGAGACACCTGGTTCCCTCGAGAACGCGAACAGAAGCACGGGGAGGCCGCCTCCTTTGGAGGACCGCGGCTCAATCACTAGCTGGGAAGGTTGTGACCACTAGTCGCGCACTGGAAGGGAGCGTCTGAAGATCCGCCTGCTTGGTACAGTTTCGATCAACGTCAGTCCGTGGGTGCACCGGCTTGCCATCGCTCACCGGCATAAGCGCATCTCGAAGGGATTGAGCTATGGTCTCCGACGCATACACAATTTGGGTACTGGACGGCCCGGTTGGACACCTGGCCATTGCAGACCGGTCAGGGTATCTCGCGAGCACTCTAGGACCCACTCGATATTTCCAGCGCGACCGGGAGATGATCGAGGCGGCAGCAAGTGGGCTACCACGAGCGATCCTCGTTGGTCATTGCAACGACGAAGCTTTAGCAACCTTCGTACGTTCAGGGGGACTAGGAGACAAGCCCGTGCTCGTAACTGCGCCTACAAATGCGTGGATAAGCCCATCCAAGCCAGCCAATGTCTACGTATACGAGGACGACGTCCTTGGTGCTTTGTCGAAATTTGGCAATGAAGTGTTCGGTCGGCAGCCGTGAAGGCCCGTCGGCAGCCTCAGCCGGATGCTTGGATCGTAGACGACAACGCCAAGTCACGCGCCGACGTATCCGACGTCGTCCGTCGAGTGCGCTTGTCTCCGGTGCAACTCGCGACGCAGAGCGAACTAGTTGACCGGCTTACGCGCGTTTCCGACGGAGAACGCGTTCCAGCGATAATTGTGCTGGATCTCCGTTTGCCATGGCTTGCTGCTCGCGAGTCTAATGCGACTGCCATCTCTGGCGGCCTTGGATGCTTGGCCTTATTGCGGCAAGAGCCATCGACTGCGCAAGTTCCTGTCATCGTATACAGCGCATTTGTTAAGGACGATGTCATCAATAATGAGCTCCGCGTACACCAACCAATCGGCTTGGTTGATAAGCGCGA
The DNA here is from genome assembly GCF_044754225.1 of Arthrobacter sp. NPDC093125. Lineage (NCBI taxonomy): Bacteria > Bacillati > Actinomycetota > Actinomycetes > Micrococcales > Micrococcaceae > Arthrobacter > Arthrobacter sp. NPDC093125. The sequence continues at coordinate 126,874 of NZ_JBIVOQ010000007.1, forward strand.
CGGACTGCCGCAACTGCGTGTGGTGATCGAAAATTTTTTGCCGCAGACCGCGACGCTGACACGGCGCGACCGCCTCTCTCGCTGGTTCGCGACGAATGAACGCCTGCTGATTCGCGTTGGAAGCCTAGCCGCCGCCGGAACTGCGATCTGGGCAGCCGTAGCATGGATTTTTCGATAGCGTGGCCGAAGCTCACTGACGATGGCTAGCCCTGGCAACCCGTTACGCCAAACTCGCCCCCACCTACCGCGGCGGAGCAGTCCTCAGAGCGATCTGCATCTGGCTGACAGGCGTGGCTGTTGTTAGTTCCGGCGATTATCCATCTAACCGCCTGTTTCGAAACCCTTGCAATTTGAGGCACCTGGGTTATGAGACACACAGCGGCGGGATTGGAGAGGGTGCGGCCGTCCGTAATGGATCCTCTACCGAGGCGCCAGATGCTGCTGTTCACAAGCGTCTAGCTAGTGGCTCTTGCCAGCGTCACAGATCAACATTATGCAGTTCTCGCAGGATGAGTAGCCCGGTGGAGGTTGTTCCCGTAATCACTGTGATTCCATCCCATGGTTGGGCCCCCGTTAGCAGTCCGGCGTCTATGCGATAGCTAATTGGTTTTCTTGCGTCCAGTTTTCCCAGTAGCGTTTCGGCGTCATGCCGTCCAGGGATCCGTGGGGCCGTTCATGATTGTAGATCGCTTTCCATTCCTCGGCCAAGTACTTCGCTTCGGCCATGGTGTCCATGATTTCTCCGGAGAGTTGTTCCCTTCTGAATTGGGCGTTGAAGGATTCGATGAAGCCGTTCTGCCAGGGTGATCCCGGGTCGATGAATGCGGTGTCGACCCCGGCTCATGGCTGACCTTGTCGCCTTCGCCGGGCGCACCGACGTGCCCGTGCTCATCCAGGCAGCGATCGCACACGCGCAGTTCGAGACCATCCACCCCTTCCCCGACGGCAACGGCCGGACCGGACGGGCACTCCTCCAGGGCATGCTCCGCCACGGCGGCTTGACCCGCAACATCACTGTGCCCGTGTCGGCAGGACTCTTAAACGACACCAACGCCTACTTCCGCGCACTGGCCGAGTACCGGGCAGGGAAAGCGGACGCCATTGTAATCACCGTGGCCGAGGCGTCTTTTGCTGCAATCCGGAACGGCCGCCGGCTGGTCGATGACGTCCAGACTGTCGCGAAACGCTGGGACCACCAGGTCGTGGCCAGAAGCGACTCCTCGGTGCACCGGGTAAAGACATACCTGCTCCGCCAACCGGTCGTGAACACCAGGACCATCGCGGCAGAGCTGAGTATCAGCGAGGTCGCCGCGCAGAGCGCGGTCGACAGGCTAGTCGAGGCCGGCGTGCTCACACAGAGCACCACCGGCCGCCGGAACCGTATCTGGCAGGCGCGGGAGGTCCTCGCTGCACTCGATGCGTTCGCGGCGCGGGCCAGACGCCGCCGCGGCTGAGAGCCCATTCTCGGGGAGCAGCTCGTCGCCTCCCCAAAGATTGTAGTCAAGGACGGCCAGTGCAGGTGAAATAATCACCAGCGCGGTACCGAGGAGGATCAGCACTGTTGATGCCTTCTTGCCGACACGAAGTGGGGAATTCAGCGAGCAAAACTGGGGTATTTCGGTGAGCGCGGTTAAGGGCACGGGGCTGCCTGTTGTTACGCCGCCTCGTCACAAGCCGTACCGGCGTATTGGAAGCACTATATGCTCCCGATCAATAGTATGCGGCGGAGAACACGGGGGCTCGTATGCATGTGGTGATCGACCAACGACTGCTTAGTGACGATGAGCTCGATGAGTACCGGCGCATCAACAAACTGTCCTTCTCCGAAAACGACATCGTCCGGCTTGTGATCCTGGGTCTGATTTACCCGGCACTGACGGTCTTCCTGGTCGTGCAATCAGAGCAGCTCAAAGGCGATCCCAGCGACTTGGACGGCCTTTTCAGTCTGTTGGCAGCGGTTGTACTGTTCACTGGCTGGATAGGACCCTTCGGGGCCTGGAAGCGCGGATCCGAGAATGCGAAGAAAACTCGGGATGAACGGAGGTGGAAGTTCCGCCGGTCCCTGCGTGGGTACGATAACCGGCGCCTGCGGCCTGCGGTCCCTGACGATGAGCCCGGCCCAACACGGCGCCGAACGCAGCACTTGTGGTACGACGGGCACGATGAGCTTGACTGGCAGGACCGGACCCGCGCCGAGATGCTCGGAGGCATGGACGTCGATACGTACATCAACAACGTGGCAGAGCACGACAAAGACTAGGCGGCCCGCACCAGCCGCTTCTGGAGGGCATCACCCGAGGCGGGACCGTTTAGCTCCAGGAATCGTGGAGCAGTTCAAATGCATGCAGCTCGTTGCGCCCGAGTAGACGTTGCTGGGCCGGCGACTGTCCGATCGGGCGAGTCCAGTGTCGCGTCGCTTCGCTCTATTTTGAACGCGACGGTAGCGGCTTCGATGCCCTGAACGCCGGCCACGACCGGCTGCCGGATGACAAGGCGATGGAACGGTTCTCCACCCAGTAGGGGATGGTCCAGGTGTTTGTCAGGACCGGATTTTCAGCGGCAGCACCTCTGGCCTTCTGTTTCGCGTCCATTGAACGAGAACAGTGTTCCCGATCCATGAGCCGTCGTGGGAGAGGACATGGCCGGCATGGCGTTGGCCGTGGCGGGTTTTCCGTCATGTGATCGCGCGACTCTGCGCGCTCAAACCCCCTTTTCTAGCTCAGCTTCGCCTCACTTCAAGGGGTCGGTTTTTTACCCCCTGACGTCTCGAAACCCTTGGGATACGAGACGTCTCACCGGCTATGTCCTACAGGATCTGATTACCGTGGAATCTTGCGACTTTCTCTGCATCCGGTGATTCTCATAACTATGTCTCGAAACCTTCTGCTTGAATCGGGGTACTAAGCGTTAGTTATGCGACACTTTGGAGGCCTGCATGTCGAAACTTATTGGCTATGCACGAGTTTCAACACGGCAGCAGTCCACCGACCGGCAGGGGGCGGATCTACTGGCCGCCGGCGTTCGACGCGATGACCTCTACATCGACCATGGAGTCTCCGGAGCACGTGCTTCACGACCGCAGTTCGATAAAGCACTCGACGCACTCATCGAGGGTGACACCCTCGTCATCACGACGTTGGACCGGCTCGGACGATCCACCCAGAACATGCTTGCCTTCGCCGACGAACTCCGCAGCAGGGGCGCCGGCCTCCGCGTCCTGAACCTGGGCGGAGGCGACGTCGACACCGCAACACCGATGGGCTCTATGTTGTTCACGATCATGGCCGCCCTCGCGCAGATGGAACACGAGATCAAACGCGAACGTGTTACGGATTCCATAATCAAACGAAGAGAAGCTGGCAAGGACCTTGGCGGCCGGCCCCGCCGGGTCACTGATAGTCAGATCAGAAGCGCTGTTCGACTGGTCAAAGGTGGCGAGCCCGCGGCGCAGGTAGCCCGCGATCTCGGTATGTCCCGAGCGACGTTCTACAGGCGGTCACGAGCCCTTGCCGACTAGCAGGGCGACATTTAGCGCCGCAAAAAGACCGCCATTTACCGCCAACAGTCACACCGCAAAGCCGGGGCTTTGAAAACCATCGACGAGGATCCCTTGCCGTCTAGACAAGGGATCGTTTTGTGAGAACGAGGTGAGCGTCAAGCTGGGCCCGCTACATTTTCTGGGGTAAGTCTGAAACGGGCCCTATTTCTGTCCTAACGGGTTGCTGCATCGTCCAGTGCGGCGGCGATCGGCTTTCCCGTTTGTGCTTTTCGGAGGTAGTACTCGCCCTGATGGGGTTTTGCGCCGTTGTCGACGGTCCATGCGGATTCGAGGACGCCCTCGGCGGGTTTGTTTCGGTCGAAGAGGGTTGTGAGGTCTGGCTTGGCGGCGACAAGGTCGTTGCGGTCGGCGATGCTGACCCATTTACGTACCAGGTTTGGGTACTCGGGGGGTTGAGGTTTGATGCGGTCGTAGATGATGGTTTGCAGCCCGAGTGGGCTGCCGATGGTGAGTAGCAGCGGCAGCGGGGCTTTCAAATGGCTGGCGGCTATTTCGTAGGCGATGACCGAGCCTAGGGAGTGGCCGATGATGGCCTTCGTGTCGGGGCCGATCAGGTCCAGGACCCGCTGCTGGATCTTCTCGTACAGTTCCGGTTCACTGAGGTATCTGGTGACCTGTTTCAGGGACTTGTTGACGAAGCGCTCGGCGAAGGCCATCCCGGTTGGCGCGAACCACTTGAGTTTGGCTACCCCGTTGATTATCGCCCGGGTAGCCTCCTCCTTGGGACCCTGAGGCGGGTGTGTCGGGTCCAAGTGGGCGAGTTGGCGTTTGGCGGTCTTCTGATCGGGGTTGTCACGCTCGGCCGCGTGGGTCAGCCACTCTGCAGCCAGGGAAGCAGCGAGATCCTGCTCCTCCTGGGGCAGGTCGGTGAGTCTGTCCTCCCCTCCCTGTGCGCCCTTCCTTTTGAAGAGGTCGCCGTAGTACGCCATCTGTATATCGGGGCTTCCGGGTCGGCCGGCGGGCCAGATGGTGTCAGCCAACCCGTCGTGCCCGGCGGCCCTGACACCGTCGGCGAGAGCGGGAATCCAGCGGTATTCCAGGCTCGCTTTTCCTTCTTGTTCCTGGGCGATGCCGTGAATTAGGACGATTTCAGCCATGATCGGTTCCCTCGGGGTGTGCGTCTGTAGGCTCCGGCAGCATCTCCCGGTGTTTGTGTATGGTACCGGCGGACTGCTGCCCGTGATAGAACGTCCCATGGAATCGCGACGGCATGCCCTGGTGATTGGCTCACAATGCGATGCTTTGGAGCCTCTGGAATTCGTGCCCGGCCGGGTCGATCGGCTGATCACCCTGTTGACTGACCCCCGCCGCGGCGGATGCGAGCCCGAGCATCGCGGCAGTGTTCGCCTTATGGACCCGACAGTGGTGGATTTGAGGGCAGCGGTTGAAGAGGCTGTGGTCCGGGCATCGGCGGCGCAAGCAACGCTGATTATCTGCTTCATCGGTCACGCCGTGACAAGGCCGATGCCCAATGGAGAGCTGAAGTTTTTTCTCATGCCGGTCGATAGCGACGCTGCCAGACCGCGCCCTGAGACCGCTTACGAGATCGGTAGCCATCTGGCGTTTTTGCTCTCAGATCTGGACATCGAGGGGCTGGACGGATTGATGCTGGTCATCGATGCCTGCCATGCGGGCGTGGGAGCCCTGGAAGTCATGTCCCAAGTAGGTACTGTCACCGGGTCTACGCGCGTGCTGGTCCTGGGGTCGACCTTTGATGAAGTCGCATATGAGGGCTGCTTTTCCCGGGCATTGATCGCTTTGATGCAAAACGGGCTTCCGCATCTGTCCAGCGACTACATTGGCGGGCAGGAAGCCGCAAATGCGGGTGTTGATGCCTGCGGGAAACAACAGCAGGAAACCTTCCTCACAATGGCAGCGTCCGGAAGACCGGGTAGCGATCGGGGACTCTTTGTCACGCGGAACATAGCTTCGCCATACTCATGGGCGCTGGCCGGCACGGCAGAAGGAGAACAGGCGGTCTCACTGACCCAGGGATTCCAGCCCTCCCATGACTTGGAGCGCGTGATGGGCGCGTTGTTCATCGCCCGTCTGGTGGTCCTTGTCGGCGGGGCGGGGTCGGGCAAGTCGGCGCTGGTATCGGCGATGGCCCGACCGGAGCTACTGCCCGGGCACCACTCCCGGTTCCTGGCCGCTGTGTCGTACGCATCATTGTCGCGCACGCTTCCCGACGTCGCCGACAGCCTGGCTGCACAATTGGACAACACTCCTGGTTTCCCGGATGCGGAGGCGGCTTATCGGCAGACAACCGACGCAGAGGAATACGAGAACCTGCCCGCCCTGGAACGCCGGGTCTTCGGTCCGCTCAAGAAGATGAAAATCCGAGAGAGAATCCGTGTCGTCGTCGACGGGGCAGACCAGCTCGACACGGCCAGCCAGGAGGAACTGATCACCGCGGTGGCAGCGGTCAACTCTGACCCGGGGCTCGAACGCGTAAGCGTGCTGTTAACTACACGTCCGGACTCCACGGTCGTTCTGAATCGCCCTGATCGCGCGGTAAGGCTTGATCTGATGCTTCCCCGGCACGAAGAAATGTTTGAGTATCTAACCAATCAGGGAGTGCCGAACAGACTCGCCGGGAATTTGGTCCAGCATGCATGGACCTGGCTAGAACTGGCCCTCCTCTCAGACATTGGATCTGCGCTGCCTCCGGAGGCCATGTACACAGGGACATTCAGCCTGGAAGATCTTTACCGGACGTGGCTTGCCACGAACGTTCCGACATCGGACCGGGAGACCCGGGCTGCACTGGCAGTGTTGGCCGCCGCTGGCTCCGGCCCGGTCCTTCCTGTCTTCGTCACCGTGGCCGCCGGCACACGCCTAGGCGGGCCCTCAGCTGTCCCCCAGCTCCGGGACGTCCTTCTGCGCCTGGATCCGGTTACCACCCGCGCCAACCCCGGCACTGACGCCGAAACCCTTGGCCTCTTCCACGAAACCCTCGTCCATTACCTGCGCTCGGAAACCGCCTGGGCCGACCTGGTGATGGAAGCCCACGAAGCGATCCTCGCCGAACTCGAAGTGACTACGGATCCTGCAGCCCAGGCTTACCGACGGACCCGTGTCGCTGAACACCTCTGGGTGCTGGAACGCTATGACCAAGCGCTGGAGGCCGTAACGTCCGGCTTGGACCATCGGGCCAACGACAACCGGAACATCCTTGAATCGTGGGACACCCGAAGCGCAGCCGTACTGCCTTCAACGAGCGAGAGCAGACTTTTCCTCCGCAGCCATCTGGCCTACTGGACCGGGGAAGCCGGGGATGTGGCGGGCGCGCTCACCCAGTTCCGGGAGCTGCTGGACGCCGAGCTGCAGGTACTTGGACCCGACCACCCCGACACCCTCCGCACCCGCAGCAACCTGGCCTCCTGGACCGGGCAAGCCGGGGATGTGGCCGGGGCGATCACCCAGTACCGGAAGCTGCTCGACGCCCAGCTGCGGGTACTTGGACCCGACCACCCCGACACCCTCCGCACCCGCAGCAACCTGGCCTCCTGGACCGGGCAAGCCGGGGATGTGGCCGGGGCGATCACCCAGTACCGGAAGCTGCTCGACGCCCAGCTGCGGATACTCGGACCCGACCACCCCGACACCCTTACTGCCCGCAGCAACCTGGCCTCCTGGACCGGGCGAGCCGGGGATGTGGCGGGGGCGCTCACCCAGTACCGGAAGCTGCTCGACGCCCGTCTGCGGGTACTTGGACCCGACCACCCCGACACCCTCCGCACCCGCGGCAACCTGGCCTCCTGGACCGGGCAAGCCGGGGATGTGGCCGGGGCGCTCACCCAGTACCGGGAGCTGCTCGACGACCAGCTGCGGGTACTCGGACCCGACCACCCCGACACCCTCCGCACCCGCAGCAACCTGGCCTCCTGGACCGGGCAAGCCGGGGATGTAGCCGGCGCGCTCACCCAGTACCGGAAGCTGCTCGACGACCAGCTGCGGATACTAGGACCCGACCACCCCGACACCCTCGGCACCCGCAGCAACCTGGCCTCCTGGACCGGGCAAGCCGGGGATGTGGCGGGCGCGCTCACCCAGTACCGGGAGCTGCTCGACGACCAGCTGCGGGTACTTGGAGCCGACCACCCGACACCCTCGGCACCCGCAGCAACCTGGCCTCCTGGACCGGGGAAGCCGGGGATGTGGCGGGCGCGCTCACCCAGTTCCGGGAACTGCTCGACGACCAGCTGCGGGTACTTGGACCCGACCACCCCGACACCCTCGGCACCCGCAGCAACCTGGCCTCCTGGACCGGGCAGGCCGGGGATGTGGCGGGCGCGCTCACCCAGTACCGGGTACTGCTCGACGACCAGCTGCGGGTACTCGGACCCGACCACCCCGACACCCTTACTGCCCGCAGCAACCTGGCCTCCTGGACCGGGGAAGCCGGGGATGTGGCGGGGGCGCTCACCCAGTACCGGGAGCTGCTCGACGACCAGCTGCGGGTACTTGGAGCCGACCACCCCGACACCCTCGGCACCCGCAGCTACCTGGCCTCCTGGACCGGGCGAGCCGGGGATGTGGCGGGCGCGCTCACCCAGTTCCGGGAACTGCTCGACGACCAGCTGCGGGTACTAGGACCCGACCACCCTGACACCCTCGGCACCCGCAGCAACCTGGCCTCCTGGACCGGGCAAGCCGGGGATGTGGCCGGGGCGCTCACCCAGTACCGGGACCTGCTCGACGACCAGCTGCGGGTACTTGGAGCCGACCACCCCGACACCCTCGGCGCCCGCAGCAACCTGGCCTACTTTGAGAATGTTGCCGAACCATTTTGAATGAGGCCTGGCGGGATTGCATTGCTGGGACCGGTCCCACCAATGGATCCTTTTCCGAGACGGCACAATGGACCACGGTCCGATTCTGCGTCCGTATATGCACCCTCACCGAGCATCATCTCGCGCAGGTTATACGGGAATGTTGTCGGCCTCGCGCGACCGGATATCACGCTAAGCTCACTGCCGCACAGTAAGCTATGCGAACACGTCACCCGTTGCCTATCAGAGAGCATTCACTATGCCGCCGAGCAAGATCACCATCGAAGACGCCTATGAGAAGGGCTGGAACTCGACGGCTAGAAAATTCATGCTGGGCCACGAACTATTCGCGACCAAATATGGTGATGAATACGCTTACGCCTGGATGTGCGGAGCGCAGGACAAGCGCACGAAAAAGAGCAAGTGGTTCAGCTTTGGTGATGCTATGGAATACATCAAGAACAAGAAAGAAAAGGAAGCTGCTCGCCAGGCCGCTCGCCCTGAGGATCCCCCCGCAACTCCCGGCCTACTCGACAAAACAGCTCGTTCCCTCGAATTCACGGCATCCCCTACCGATGGTGATGCGGCAAGTGAAGTCAAGAGGATCCTCCCAGCCAGGACCATAGTAAAGGCCGACGAGCAAGCGTGGAACGTGTGGATCTTAACCGCACAAGTCAAAAACGAAGGTGAATTTCGGTGTGTGGCAAAGTCAGAGGACTTTTGGATGTCTCAGACAACGATCCGCCAGAGACTGCGAAGGCTGGAAACCAGCATAGAGAACCTCGCGCTGGAGGCCAGCATGACTGACGATGAAGGCCTTGCCCAAGAACTTCGTAAGGCCGCATCGAGGGCGACCCGTCTCCACGAAAAAACGGCTGCAATGCGGCCTCGGAAATCTACAACGCCGTAACAGGAAGGCTCACCACAGAAAAAAACCCCGTCGAACAGGAGGCTCTGAGCAGCTTGATCCTCTGCCGAGATGTCTCACCGAGGGCCATCACACCGGCCCGGCCAGCCACTCCTTGATGCGGGACACCCTCACTCCCTCGTGCTCAACGAGGATTTCGACGGACCACCGGCTTGCGGAACGTTGTACGGGCGGGCGCCCGTAAGCCGGGCGGCGGACTTACAAGCGGGTCGATCCCCTAAGCGGGGATATGCTCCCAGGTGGCGCCATACGCGCGCGGTGACTTCTGCTTGTCTTGGTAGAAGTCCCATCCCTGATCTCTGCTGGTGAAGACCTCTTCATAGATCTTCCCGTCGTCCTCCTCCAAGGACTTCCATGTGACTCGATACTTCAGGCTCGGATCTTCATAGCCGCTGGTCGGTTCGTGTCTCATTTTCCGTGCTCCCTTTGGTATGTGGAGCGACGTTAGCATGGGTCGCCGCTGCCTCAGCAATCCATCCTTCATTAGGACCCGGGCGCACGATTCCTCGGAGATTGGCCGCAGCCCAGGTTGGCGGGGCTTCCGGGGCCTTGCCCCTGGCCTCACTCAACAAAAGTAGTGTCGTTTGATGAGCTTGATGTCATTTTCTGAAGTCGTCTGTACGGAATGTCCGAAGTCCTCTGCACTCATCCCCGGACACGGGCGGCGCCTCGTCGCCAGGCTCTCGCTTCTACGTCAGCGTCGGCGTGGTTCCTGCCGACAAGATGCCGAGCCTACCTCCACCAAAGGCTAAGCGGGCGACTAGGGATACCAGCAAAAGGAAAAAGCGGAAGAGACGGTGACGTTGCGCGTTTTGACTTCTCGATAGGGAAACACCAGGTCCGTACCGCCGCCGCTGCTGCAAAGTTCCTTCGCCGTGCGCCGAACAAGAACCAGTTGATGTCGGTGCGCTGCCTGGTCCGGCACAACCCCTCAAGGCAATGGCGGCCGCTAGAGCAATAGGTGCGGTGAGTTTTTTCAGTGTGTCACCCTGACACACCCGCGTCGGCAGGAGTTCTGTGTTCGTTCCAGTGCTCCTTGAGCCATTCTGTTTGGCCCTGCGTGGCCTTGACCTTAAGGGGCCGGCCAGAAAGCTCCTGGTACAAGGGATAACCCGATAAGGATGGAGCAACATCGATGGTCAAAGTTTTCGGATGGACCGCGATTAAACCTAGGTCAAAAAGTCGGTGCAGGTCTCGGCGCATCAGGAGGCCGCCGTGTCGGTGATGTTCGCCCGCCTTTGCGTAGCTATAGAGGTGTGCCGCCTCTAAGGCCGCGACGGGTGCTCTGCCGGTGAAGGCGCACACCGCTCCCAACTTGGCGAGAAGCTCTCGGCGGAACACACCCTGACCGAGGCGCACCCGTACATTAGCGGTCCGGTGCCCACCCGCTATCATCCGCCGGGAAGCCTCAACGACGGTAAGGATTTCTGGACCCCCGGCTTCGGCGACAGCGGCCTTGAACCGTTCCCACTCCAGCGGCCGCAGGCTCAGTTGTGACTTAGGGCTCTCACACAGAGCACGGAGCCGCGCGCCCGGCAACAAGCCCGAGAGGTCCACCCACGCCCCGCTGTGCGTCGAGGTGTATTCCCTGACCTTCTTGACGGTCGTGATCGGCTCGTCAAAGTCCGACTGGCACCTGAAGCACTTGTAGCGGGGCATTTTGGTCTGGCGGGCTTTGATGTGGGCCTTACGGCAGATCGGGCAGCTGTAGATGGGCTTGGTTCTACTTGCAGTGGCTATCGACTCGATAATCGAGGCGCCAATGCTCGTTTTCTTGTCCCACAGGACCACGGCATCCCCGACTGAAACTCGTCCATGGTTTGGGACCGTGTCGTCCCACTTATAGTGAGCTTCCGGTTCATCGTCGTACCCGTCATTGCTTCCAAACGCCCGGTTCTCGCCTACTGCCAGGAGAAGCCATGCCGTAGCAGGTTCATTCGCAGAACGCACCGGCGGCACAGGTCCAGCATCTCTTTCCAGGAGCTTCGTGTCAGCGGGTTCTGGCACGAACCCTGAAACCTCCGGGGCTTCGTTTGCCGCTCCCGCATATTTCTGCCGACCTCCCGGCAAGGTGGCTGGCAGAAGAGTAGGATCCGCGCGATAGGTGCCGGCCCTAAACCTGTACTCTTCAACGTCACCTTCTTCCACGACCCAAGTATTCCGTCCAATCTGCCGGCCCTTAATTACACCGTCGCGTAACTTCTGTCGGAGTGTCTTTGGGTTTAGACCCAGTTTTGCGGCGGCTTCGGTGGCGGTTAGAGGCATGACCCCAGCTTAAAGCGAACCTGAAGCGGCAGTGGGGAGCCCGATCGCGGATCTCGTACCAACCGGTTTGCCGCATCGTTCTGATATCGAAATCACGCTCGGCCGGACGACGCTTGAAGGAGCAATGGCGAGCAGTGAGCTGGTGGGCCGGAGGCGCGTCTCCCTGAGACGCGCCTCCGGCTTCATTCGGCGTTCTTGAGCGCGGGAGCTGACTCTGCAATCAGGGATCGGAGGTCATCTTCATGAAGGAATCCGATGTCGCGGTACCCATAGACGAGTGTTAGCTCTTTCATAAGGCCGGCGAGGTGTTTGTCCGTCCCATAGACGCCGCCCTGAGAGGCATGTTCAAGGACGGACCGGACCAGTACGGGGAGAGCGCCGGCCTCTCTGTCAAACAGGGAGTTAATTCGGTCCTCGTTCCGGAACACTTCACGGGTGTAGGCGAAGGGGTCACCGGACACTTTCGAAAGGGCGTGTTTGCATTTGGGATCGTAGGTGAGCGATGTGACCCACCAGAGGCGGGATATTCCGTTTCTGACTAGTTTGCCGCGGCTAGCGTTGAGCATCAGCCATCGGTCTTGGACACGGGACTTCCAGTTGCGCACCTCTGTAAGGGGCCAGCGTTTTTCCATGTAGTCCCGGTATACGACGAACGTCAGGTAGGTCCATAGCCGTCGGTCGGACGCATTGGCCCGGTCGAGGGCTCCGAGAAACTCGTAAACCTGCGGGGCGTTGTCCGCGTCCCTTCCGGTGTCGCCGGCGGATCCCGGGTCCAGCGGATCGGGGTTTCCGGTGTCGAAGGGAAGTGTCAGCAGATTTTCTGGGTTTTTGATGATGGCATCTGCTGATGCCAGGAAGTCGTCGGGAGATTCTGCGGTGTCTAGTGCTGCCTTGAGCTTGACCAGCGCCTCAAAGGTCAGCGCGCGTGCTGGGTTTTCCTGCATCAGTCGTCCTCCGAATCAGGGGCGTTGAGTGATTTCAGCAATGAGGCCTCCAAGGGTTGTGCGAGGATTTTTTGGGCAACGTCGAAAGCTGAATCGTCGAAGGAAGCTATCTCTTCCACGAGTCGTTTGATACTGACGTACCAATGCTTTCCGCTCAGGTCCTCTCCCTCGTCACCGGCTTGGATGTTGGCCTTGATGAAGGTGATGGTCTCCATTAGGGCCGGCAGGACGACGAGGCTGATCTGGAGTTCAGGAAGCAGCAGGCCGAATCCGGTCAGGAGTTTCTCGGGGAAGGTTACGAGCACGTGCTCATCGTCGTGGAACCTGACGGTTAGGCCCTTTTTGCGCGTGGACTCGGAGACAAAGAGGAAGCAGGATCCGACAGGAGGATTCAGGGGGTCATAAAGCTTGCTCGGTTCAAACTCGAAGTAGCCGCCATCGGCGAGGATGTCACCGGCAAACAGGCTGAAGCGCGCATTCCCGTAGTCACTGTGCTGGTTTTCCAGCCAGTACTGGTCTATGGGGTTTATGGCAACGATTCTGACGTCGATCCTGACCGTTCCGCGGACATCCTCCTGATCAAGCCACCCGACGTAGCCGGTGCTGTCGGCGTATATCTGCACCGGTTCAGCCTTGAGTTCGCCGCTGGCAATAGTTGAGCTGCAGGTCCAGCGGAAACTGTACTTGGCCTGTCCGCTATCGAGAAGTGACTGGATACCGGGGTCGGTCATCCGAACTTGGAATTTGATCTCAACGTCATTAACGCCTGATGTATAGGTCGGATTGAATACTTCGATAGTGGAGGCCACGTCGTCCGAGGCGTCGAGAACGGGATGTGGGTAGGACCCACGGGTCTTGATGGTACTCATTTGATCCCCAGACGATAGCGGTGAGCGGAGGAGAGCGTGAGCCGGATTTGGGATGTCACGCCGGCTTGGAGCTGAAGGTTCGAGAGGACGTTCTCTTGGTGGCTGAGGGGTGCCGCAGTTCCGTTGGTGACCATGACGCCTTTAGTTATGGGCAACTTGTAGTCGTCCTCCATGCTGCCCCCGGGGCCAAGTGCGACGAGCTCAAGATCGCCGGTGATGTCCTCATGGGCAGTGAGGGCCAGGTAGAGGTGACCCGTTGAGGCGTCGGACCAGCTGCGGAAGCGGACGTCCCCGGTGGTGATACGGGATGTGCCTTCACCTTGCTGTCCGGTCCCGGGCATTTTCCCGCCCTTCTTCTGGCGTTTGTTGGATCCTCCGGCGTCCTTTCCCTTATCAGTGGGTGAGTCTCCTGCGCCGTCGGCCGCTGTCCGTACGCCTACCTTGACGGTTTTTCGTCCGCCAATGGGTGCTTTGCGCGGCGCTTCCTCGGCCCCGTGGACGGTGCTTGATTCCTTTTCGGTTCCGGCCCCCGAAGTGGGGGTCCCCGTGTTTTCCGTGGCCGGTGTTGTGTCCTGAGAGAGCTGCGCCGGCAGGAAGCGTGCGAGCCCCTTGATTTCTACTTTGTCGCCGATTTGCTGCTTTACGCGGCTTCGTAGGCCCTCGCGGACGAATTTTTTGAGCTCGTCGAGATGGAACCTGCCTCCGGGTGCCCGTTCGGGGTCCCAGCGGTGGTGCTGGGGAGGTTCCAAGGCCCGCAACAGCGTGTTGCCTTTGTCATCGGAGCATTCCAACACTGCTGCGTACTTCACAGGGATGGAGTTGTGGCGGAAGGTGTCGATTTTCATGAGGGGTGCGCGCACGGTGATGGTGTGCAGGGTCTTGTCCAAGGATTCGTCCACGTTGATGTGCAAGGACATTTTTCCGAATCGCGGACTAATTGCGGTGATTGGGTCGGGGTCATTGATTGCCCGGTAGAAGGCCGCCGCTTCGGGGTCCTCGGCCACATGGCCGGCAAGGGTGGTTGAGTCCAGCTGCCATACTCCGGACTTTGTGATCCCTTTGACGACGAGGATGCCGCGGTGAATAGCCAGGAGGAAGTTCCTCATGAAGGCGACCTTGATGTGCTGGAGGTCGGGATCAACGCTGGCTTTGCGGTAACCGAGGACGTAGGTATCTGTTCCTGGTTCGGTGCGCGCATCGAAAGGCGCCAAGGGCAGGGGGTTGCGTTGGTAGCGGAAGTCCTCTGTGTAGTCGAGATCCGTGAAGAATCCATCGCCTACACGCCAGGTTCCGTCAGCGTCTCGGTGTGTGGCCAGGCTGCTGTAGCCGGCGAAGATAACGTCGGAGCTGTTGAGCGGCAAGGAAGTGTAGAAAACGGTACTCATATTGGAGGCCATCGGGCCAACCGCGGAGCCAATGCCGAAGGACCCGCCGCGGGCCCCGTCATCCGCAGAGATGCCGGCGCCTCTCGTGAGCGCGCTAAGTGGGCTGTTGGGATTGTTGACCGATTCCGAACCGGCGAGGCCCTTTGTCCCATAGTCACTGATTCTCAAGACCGGGACAGTCTCCTGATTGGCAGTAGTGTGGGCCAACTGCATGCTCTTATGGCCTTGGGAGCCTCGCGTGTGCTTTTCAACCTGTTCCAGATGGCTTCGAAGTCCTGCGATGCCAGGAATGGTGTCGGTGGCCATGTCAGCCAGCTCGAAGACCATGGTGACGGGGTCTTTGCCAGCTCGGGCATCAATGGAGTTCTGCCCCGTCTCACGGACCAAGGATGACTCCGCCAGGGAGCCCTCAAAGAACTGCTCCGCCGGGGAGATCGCACCTTGGGCAGCCCCTCTGAGGGCCTTTTCGAAGTAAAACCCGAATTGCGGTGTGTTCATTTGAATGTCACCTTTCTGCTGGAAGCGGCGGCCGGGTCAAAAAGTGCACGCACTTCTTTGAGCTCGGCCTCGATCGGGCGAAAAAGTGCGTCCACTTCTTCGGGCGTGTAGTCGTAGTTCTTTCGGTTCGCTAGATTTCCCAAGAGGGATATCTCGCGAATTAGCCGGTCACCCCGCGTTTCCGCAAGGCGCCGAAACCGTTCATTCCGCGATTCGTCAGGCATGATCCTTGGCTACCTCTCGGATAAATAGTCGCTATATGACTACTATATATCCGAAATATAGGCAGGGCAAGTCATGGGGGTGAGTTTGCTTAGGAGGGCCGGAGACTCGCTGACCTAGCGACTGACTAGTTCTCCGGCGGGCTGAAAGTGTGGGAATGTGCCAGCTGTTGGAGGAACGACGACAGGACCGGGAAGAAGCCTTGGGGTAGTTTGGAGGTTCCGAGAGGAGGCTCAGGCGGCCAAGGCTGGGAGAGTCTAAGAGTTTTGGCCCAGCTTGGATTTGAGCCGTCATGGGCAGGAGATGGGGAGACGCTATGAAGGAGCTTTCCGAAGGGCAGATGACGTGAACAGCAGTACCCCGGAGCCACTGGGGACGTTCCGTGCAGTTCAAACCAGAGACGCGGT
This sequence comes from Arthrobacter sp. NPDC093125, assembly GCF_044754225.1. Lineage (NCBI taxonomy): Bacteria > Bacillati > Actinomycetota > Actinomycetes > Micrococcales > Micrococcaceae > Arthrobacter > Arthrobacter sp. NPDC093125. The sequence continues at coordinate 142,726 of NZ_JBIVOQ010000007.1, forward strand.
AGCCTTCGCTAGGGATGGCTGGCCCTATTTCGCCATGGAACCACGCGGCACGGATGCCTTGGGGGAGCCGCTGTTTGAGATCCAGTTTGCCGACGGTGTATGGATCCTCGCAGTCTTGGCCGACTTGTCCCCATAATCAGTGCTTGAGCGTGTCTCCTTTTGCCGGTCAGAGAAGGACGGCCTGGGCCGGGCCGTGCTGGTCGCGCTCTCTCGTCATGGTGACGAAGTCGTTTACGCTCATGATCCATTGCCGTTGCTCCTGCTTGTACGGTTCATGCAAGGATCGTGGAATGACCAGCTGGATCTGGTGGTCTTTCATTTCGTCAGTCTGGGCAGGGCTGATAGGGCTCTCAAGCGTCAGGAGATGTTTTTCTTCGATGCGTTTTGCTTCACTGAGGACCTGACGCCATCGATCTTTGCATGTGGTCTTAACTCCAAGCATGGTCAGATTGAGGGGCGGGAAGCCGGGGTCGAGGTATTCGCTAATGCCCGGGAAGATGAAGTCCGGGCGTGTTCTGTTCTCCGTTACGGGGTTGAACGTGTGGCGTACTTCCAAAGAATCGAAGAGGGCGATGAGCTGGTTCTCCAGTCCCTTCCCGGCGCGGCTTTTACGCCGGTTGTGCAAGGAGAGCGAGACTTCGATAAATCGGTCCACGTCCACGTGCCCGTCCTTGTAAAGGGCGTCCAGAGTGTCCGTGGCCAGATGTCGTTCCAAGGTTCGGAAGAGTATTTCTTCCTGCTCCATCCATGCCATCAGCACCTTGTCAGGGTCGTCAGCCGGATGGAGGTCAGGGAGGGTGGAGCGGGCAAAAGCACCAAATTCGGCTGACGTTGGGAACCGGGGTCCAAACTTTGCCAGGATCCTGTCAAGCCAGTCGTCGTTGACGGGTTCGATGGCGATGCCGAGCATATCCAGCAGGTACATGGCGGTCAGGCTCAGACTGTCGTGCCCGGTTTCAAGTTCCGATCGGACGGAAAAGCCTCGGTGCTCCAGTACGTCTGTGCCGAAGAGCCAGTCGAGCTGGGCAGCGATGCTGGACCCGGACGGGGCCACAATGAACAGGGCGTCCCCGTTCCTCTGTTTGGCGATGAAGACCACGTCGCCAGGCTTCGCCCTTTTCATCGCTTCTACCGACGCCGGGTAGTACAGGCGGTATTCGGACCGCTTGGGGATGTTGACCCGGGCATCATAAAAAGTCAGCGTGCCGTCTTCGGCTACAGGCTCATCGGTGTCATCGGAAACCAACAGAAACCGTGTTGAGATGAACAGTTTCTCCGTGGGGCGCCCGAAGAGGGCTTGGAGGGCTTTGACTCCGTCGAGTTCGTGCTGGTTTGAACTTCGGCCCACAGTCTCCACGGTGCTGAGGATCTTGGCAGCTACTCCGTCGAAATGATCAGCCAGGTCACCGAAATCCATACACTTCCCCCAACGCTAAAAGACCAGACATGCACGCCGGACTGACCGTATCGTGGCGCCGTCTCACACGGGTACCACGACACGGCCGCGAACGTGAGGCAGGTCAGGCAGAAAGAGACTCTACGGCGACAGGCTGGTTCATGATTTTGAGTACGTGCGGGGTCATGATCCGGGCAATCTCGCTCATGACCGGTGTGACAACACTGTTTCCGAACTGCTTGTAGGCCTGGGTGTCACTTACGGGAATCCTGAAAGTGTCGTCATATCCCATCAGCCGCGCGCACTCGCGCGGAGTCAGCCGGCGTGGCCGAAGACCGTCCTGTGCGACGAGGATCTCCGAGCCGTCCTTGTAGTACCGCGCGGAGAGGGTCCTTGATGTTCCCATGGGGTGAACCAGACCGAAGCCAAAGCCATTGCCGGCGGCCTTGTGCTTGGCAGCGTACGCCTGCAGATAGGCCCACAAATTAGGCGTCAGGGTGAACTTGGCCTGCACCTCGTCATTCTCGTGGTCAAAGAACCGGTCGCCGTCCCATTCAAGGAACGGTTCAGTTCCGTCAGTCTTGTGCAGGATGGTGTGAAGCTTCGGGCCAACGGGCGGGATTTCCAGATCGTCCCAGCTGAAATCAGTGGGTTCGCGGAAACCCACGATGATGATGCGCTCCCGGTGCTGAGGCGTGAAGTTGATCGCGTCGATGACCTTGGCGTGAACCTCGTACCCGAGCTCCTCCTGGAGGGTCTGCATGATCACAGCAAAAGTGCGTCCCTTGTCATGGGAACGGAGATTCTTGACGTTCTCGAGCATGAACGCTGCCGGGCGCTTTTCGTTGATGATCCGGGCCACATCGAAAAACAGGGTGCCCTGGGTAGCGTCTTCAAATCCGTGAAGGCGGCCGAGGGAGTTCTTTTTGCTTACGCCAGCGATGGAAAACGGCTGGCACGGGAAACCGCCCAGCAGAATGTCGTGGTCCGGTACTTCCTCGGCAGGGAATGGCTGGATGTCACCGACGAACGTGTGGGAGTCTTCCTGATCGTCGGGGAAGTTGGTTAGATACGTCTTTTCGGCGTACTTGTTCCACTCGCTGGTGAAGACGCAGCAGCCGCCATGGGCCTCGAAGCCCTTCCGGATGCCCCCGATGCCGGCGAAGAGATCAATGAACTTGAAATCGTCCGCTCCCGAGACAGTCCGCAGCCCAAGCAGTTCTTTCAGTGCGGGCGCGAGCATTGTGGGGCAGGCGGTCTCGCCACTCTCCCAACGCGCTACAGTTCGATCCGAAACGTTGAGTTGCTCAGCGAGCTGCCGCTGGGTGTAGCGGGCGCGCGCCTGCCCGAGAAGCGTATTTACGTTGTCCATGATGTCCTATCTGGGTAGTTCACCCGACATTCTGTCGCACAAATGACCCAGAGCAGGGATCGCCGCGCCCTAGTTCACTAGTTTCCGGTCCATATTTGAGCTGCTTGGTTTCCTTGGATAAGGATGCAGGGCGGCACTGACAAACTTTCCCCATGTCGTTTCATTGCTAACGAACGGCTTTGTCAGGCCACAGGCGCCGATGCCATCCGCGTGGGCCGCCAGGACGCCGGGTTCACTGTTTGTCTGCCCACCGCTCGTGTGCGGACTGGCGGCTGATGCCTACTGCCCGGCCGATGTCCGCCCACGACGCTCCGGCTGCTTTGGCGGCTGCGACAGTCTTGTCGAGCCGGTGTCCGGCCTGGTTGTATTCGCGGGCGGCTGCCTCCACGCCGAGGAGCGCTTCGGAGGGGCCGATGTGGGCCTTCCACTCGTCATGGATGGCGTCTTCGACTTTTAGAGAGGCGTGAGCGGAATCCTCCGGGGAGACATAGTCCCGGCGGTGGTTGAAGTCGGCGTCCGCGCGTGAGATGACCCGTTCCCACATCTCGCCTTGCCAGCCGCACACGCACTGTCCCCGCCAGCCCACGATCTCGGCGTCCGGGACGACTTCATAGTCGGGCATCATCTTGTCACGCTTGTAGCGGCCGGATATGCCGCGGAAGAGCATTCCTTCGCCGGATGAGGATGCGGACAGCCGCCCGTCCGGCGCGACGCACGCTGCCCAGCCCTCGTGCTCGTTGTCTGTTGATACCCAGCCCATGACCTGCAACCTCTCCTGTCAGGTATTCCTGACAGTCAGTGTGTCAGGCGGTCATGACAATAACCAGTCAGGCGGGCGGCAGGAGTCTTTCCGGCAGGACGACGTCGGCCGGGGATAGTTCGGGCCTGGCCCTGAGCACGCGCAGTGCGTGGCGGAAGGAGCGGCCTGACCAGGCCGTATCGGCGGATACTTCCACGACGACCGGTTCCACGAGCGTCAGCGTGACGGGTTCCTTGTCCCGGTTGAACCTGTCCAAGGTCGTGCCTTTCACCGTGGCGGGCCACGGGTGATGGCCGCGGGGCGGCTGGAGCCAGCGCGCCAGTTCCCGGGCGTCCGCCGTCTTCAAGGGGCTGGAGCGGCCGACGATCCGCAGCTCCCCGTCCAGCACCAGGCCGGCCACAAGCTCAGAGGGTCGGTTGATCGGGCCGATCACCGCCCCACAGATGATTTCCACGGTTTCTCTGTGCTTCAGCTTCAACCACGACCGGACTCGCGGTGTGTACGGCTGATCGGCGCCTTTGATGATCAGGCCCTCGATCCCGGTATGGGGCAGCTCTTCAAACCACTCAGCTGCCACCTTGGGGTCGGTCGTGGTGGGGGAGAGGGACAGCGGGGGCTCCCATGCGCTGGCGAGTTCTTCCAGGAGCGCCCGCCGCTGGCTCAGCGGCAGGTCCCGGGCATCATGTCCGGCCACGGCAAGGACATCGAACGCAACGTAGTTGGCCGGCGCCTGCCGGACCAGTGCGGGGAGGGTTTTCGGGCCGGCGCCCAGGCGCTGCTGCAGGGCGGAGAAGTCCAGCTGGCCGCCGGTCCAGATCACGGCCTCGCCGTCGATCACGCAGCCCGGAGGGACGGCAGCTTTGATGGCTGCTGTGAGTTCGGGGAAGTATCTCGTGAGGTTCTTGTTCTGCCGCGACCACAAGGTGGCTCCGTTGTTGTCGCGGATGGCAATACATCTGTACCCGTCCCACTTAGGTTCAAACGTCAAGGTGCCGGGCAACGCGCCGGGCCGGGGCATCTTCGTGACGGCCCGCGCCAAGGCGACTTTCACCGGCGGCGCAAGCCCCGCCGGCAGCCCGACGCCGGCCCGCGGGTCAGGCGCCGTCATCGAAGCCTTCCAATGCCCTCGATTTCCACTGCATCGAGCAGCTTTGCCGTGCCGGTCCCGGTGACCCTGGCCAGTTCATCAAGGGCGATAAACCTTGCCCGGGCAAGGCGATGGCCAGCTCCGTCAGGTACCCGGTCCCGTTGCGCTCCACAAGGTCGTCCAGGACTTCATGCATGCGGCCGGTCAGTTCACTGGGGCCATCGGCTTCCTCCGCGGCGATGCGCGTCAGCGCCAGCGCGGCCAGCCGCGGATCGTCGTAGAGCAGTCCCATGGCCCCACGCTACGCAGACCCGGGCTCACTTGTCCTCAGTTGTCAGCGATGGACTCCAGCAGCCACTGCTCCGACAGCGGGTCCCGGCGCAGCTCGAAGGTCCGCAACGCCGACGTCGAGGTCAGGCGGACCTGAACCCGCCAGTGTTCGACGGCCACGACGTTCCCGACCCCGACCGGCGCGGTCCGCCGGGTCGCCCACCAGGAATCCCGGTCGAACCAGTGCACCGGCTCCGCTGCCACGGCCCACACCCGCCCGTCGTAGCGGACGGCCAGGGGAGTCCCGGCGGCGGTGAACCGGACATCGACGGGGACGTCGAGGGTTGTTTCATTCAGTGTTGCTGTCACGGTTGGTCCGCTCTCCCAAGTTTCTGTTCATCATTTCTTCGCGGCGGGTCACCGCCGAACTCCACACCCAGGTCCGGTACGTCACCGGCCCATCCATCCATGTCACTTCGGCTGCCTTGGCTGTCCAGGCGAACACCTCGCCGTCCACCAGTTCGGCGCAGTTCGGGAACCGGATCCACGCCTTCACCGGGATCCCGGGAAAGCCGTTCTTGACCGGGAAGTGCTCGAAATCGAGCTCCTCCACCGTCAGCCCAATCGGGCCGGCCCGGCGGGCGTACCGCGCCTGCAAAGCGCTGGCTTGCTCCGGTCCCATAACACAACCTTAGAACATATATTCGAATAGACACGCCAGTAAAAAGCGGCCTTCTGAGCCGCCGCTGTTCATTGTGGGGGAGGGGTACGACAAAGAACGGGTTGCACGCCAATGGGGACAGCCTGAGCTGTGCGGAGGGCTCCACCTGCCCCCAGTGGGCACAACCCGTTCTAGCGTGTGGGTTTCTTGCCGCGGGTCCTGCCGGTCCGCCACCCCGGGACGGCAGCATCCAGGGCCTGCGCCCTGGCGGGGTCGAGTTCGCCACGGCGCAGTTTGAACCGCTGGATGTGCAGCCAGATACCGAGCTCATGCTCCTGGCCGGTGATGGTGGCTTTGTGGCGCGGCCAGTCCTGCCCTGAGGCCAGGTAACCGGCCAGCTCCGTGAGGCGGTCCTGCCAGCGTGCCTCATCGGCCACGGCCCGGGGTGTGCCCTGCCAGCCGGGCAGCACCGCCAAGGCCTGAAGGTAGGCCGGTGCGAGGGTCCCAGCGGTTGCTTCGCGGCGGCGCCGCTGCAGCCACCCTGCCAGAATCCGCTCCGCTCCGTCGTCTGAGCATCGGGAGGGGTACCGGCCGGTCTCCTGCACGAAGGCCGCGAGCTGGCCCAGCCGTTCCCGCCCCTGCCCGGTGACCTCGGGTTTCCGCGCCGCACTTTCGTGTTCGTTCTGCAGGCCGGGTTCCCGTTCCCGGGCGAGGCGGAGGTGGTACCCGACAGTTGCCGGCGCAGCGCCGGTGAGCTCGGCGATCTGCCCCCGGCTCAGACCCTTCCGGTACATGAGCACCCACTCCACATTCGGGGCCGTCATCTTTCGCCTGGTCGCCACGGAACCATCCTGCCACCGGTACGGAGACAACCCCTGCTAAGAAATGACGCCTTCGCGCACAGGCGACCTGCTGGCGGCTGGATCACCAGGCCCGGAGAGCATTGGGGGAGACTCTCCGGACCTGGCCATTTATCCGCCGCCTTTGTCCTCGACAGCGCCCCTGGGGGGTGGGCAAGACCACTCTGTCTTGCAGGGCTTGCAAATAAGTTGCGGGACCTTGGGGCAGCCGCCCGCAAGAGCCATGTTCACGGGCCTGGGTTGTTCTCCGTAAGCTTCGCAGCCCCATACCCTGTCCCGTCGAAGAGGTGTCCCGCCAGCAGTCGGAACTCCCCCGAATTCCACTGCAACTGGCGAGACGGTTCAACGGTACCAACGCGTACCGGATCTCTTGAGAAGAAGCAGAGGATCCACTCTCTTGGAGTGCGGACCCTCTGCTGTGTAAACATCCTGCTGCTTACGCTTTCGAGCATGCCACATCGACCGGCGCTGTGGCCACGGAGCCTGGCTTCCGCTGCGCTCCAACCAGTTGATGGGCGTCCGCTGGCGCGGCCGGTTGTTGGGCGCTGCCGGTCCGTCGCAGAGCTCCTGCCCGTCATCACCTGTCTTGTCTACGACGTTTTCTGGTTGCTGTCCTGCGGATTCTAGGCGTCCGCTCCAGCCCGTCTAGCCCCGGTTCCGCAAGCTCCACCGGGGCCTGCGGTGCGGGAATTTCCCTGCGGCGCTCCTGCGTCGCTGATTTCCTTCGGGAATTTCCCGCCCCTTGCCCTGGCGGGTAGACGGGCCTCCGTCGGCCGCCGAGCAAGCAAGCTTGCCAGCAACCAAAAAACAACGGGGGGAGAAGGGGACGCTGGCCGGTCACCAGTGCCGCCCCACCCACCGGCACTTCTCGGACAAGAAGGAACACCACCAATGAACGCAGTCATCACCAAGGCCGTCACCACCGCCGACACCGGCGAGACCATCGACGGCGTGACCGTGCTGGGGGATTACCACCTGAACGGCGGCTACGACTGGATGGACCTCATTTCAGAGCACGGCTGGGCCGTGATCCCCAGCTGGGGATCGGAGGGATGGGACCTGGGCCAGTGGCCCTACGTCATGGTCGCGGCCACCCGCACCGCGGACAGCATCGGCAACCTGTTCGGCGTCGCCACGTACTGCGAGGGCGACGTGACCTGCACCTTCTACCGGACCAAGGCCCGGCAGTGGGACGCGATCACCGAACACGCCTTCTTCTACTGGAAGCACGGACAGGCCCACGGCCCGGACGACCTGCCCGAAGCCGCCGCCGAACTGCCCAGCCGGTACCGCATGCCCTACGCCATCAACGCCGCCTAACCAACACCCAACCCGCTGTACTGCCCGGCCACCCAGGCCGGGCAGTACAGCCCCACCAACCTTCCAGGAGCACCCACCATGAGCAACGACAACGAGCACAACGACACAGCGAACAAAGACAGTGAGCCGCTGAGAGGCATCACCGCCCTGATTTACCGGGACGCCCTGGGCATCGACTTCTCCAACCGGGGACTCTCCGCCCAGGTCACCGAGGTGACCGTCGTCGGCCCCGGCATCGACCGGATCTTCACACCGACCGAGGAACGCCCGGCGGTGCGCATCGTCAAGCGTGAGAACACCAGCGGGGCCGTCTACCACGCCGAACCCCTGCCCACCGAGGATGAACCCGCGCCCTGGTACATGTTCGGCGGCGCGTTCATCTTCAGCAGCGACGCCCGGTTCCGCGAATCCATCGACTTCTACGGAGCCGTGCCGCTGCACGACCGCCGCGAATAAACCCTTGGCGGTGGCGGTCCTTTCCTGGGGCCGGTCACCGCCGGCGGTCCGCCGCACGTGGCTGGCCGGTGCTGCTGGTCGCCGGCGGCGGACCGCCACCCGCCCAACACGTCCGCGGGGGGCCAAGGGGAGCGCGGCCCGCCGGCCGCAGTACAAACCTTGGGGAATTCGGTGGAGGTGCTGATAACTGGTTCGCAGGGCTCACCAGGGAACGGGCGTCCGCTGGCGCGGCCGGTTGTTGGGCGCTGCCGGTCCGTCGCAGAGCTCCTGCCCGTCATCACCTGTCTTGTCTACGACGTTTTCTGGTTGCTGTCCTGCGGATTCTAGGCGTCCGCTCCAGCCCGTCTAGCCCCGGTTCCGCAAGCTCCACCGGGGCCTGCGGTGCGGGAATTTCCCTGCGGCGCTCCTGCGTCGCTGATTTCCTGCGGGAATTTCCCGCCCCTTGCCCTGGCGGGTAGACAGGCCTCCGTCGGCCGCCGAGCAAGCAAGCTTGCCAGCAACCAAAAAACAACGGGGGGAGCAGGGGAGCTGGCCGGTCACCAGTGCCGCCCCACCCACCGGCACTTCTCGGACAAGAAGGAACACCACCATGACTGAAAAACTGACCATTACCGGTTCCGCTGACCTGCTCGCCACCGTCCCGCACTTGCTGGGCAACCAGCCGAAGGAATCCTTCGTCGTGCTCACCGCACGCGCGAACACCCTCGGAGCCACCCTGCGCGTGGACGCACCGGCCGAAGCCGACCCGTTGGACTACGCGCAGACGCTGACCACCTACGCCGCCAATGACGAGAAGGCGACCGAGAGCTACCTGATCGTCTACACCGACGAGGTCATGGTTTACGGCTACCCCTATGCCGCTCACGTCGCCATGCTGGTGACCGAGCTGGCCACAGCCCGGATGCCCGTGCGTCAGGTCCTGTTGGTCACCAGCACTTACTGGGGAACGTACGGCACCGCCGAGAGGAACCCGCTGGACGCTATCAAGGACAGTCAAGCCAACGCGACGTTGACCTACTTTGGTTCAGCTACGGACATTGACGTGTACAACCCGGCTTTGCTGGGCGGGCGGGCGCTTCCGGTGGAAGCGCCGGAGGGGACCTTCGAGGACCTCGACATGGCGTGCGCGACATGGGCGGCCGTGTTGGACGCCGACGGAATGCCTGACACCGAGGCCGCCCGCGCGCTGGCGGCAGCATTCCAGCACAGGCACATCCGTGACTTTCTGTTCCGGGACACCATCACCACCCACAACGGCAGCTTCGGAGACGTGCTGACCGGCAAACTCACCGGGCGCCCCGACTGGGCACGCGTTGACCGTGCCGAGGCTATCGCCTTCGAGCTGATGAAAGTTGTCCCGGCAGGACAGCGGGCGCCCATGCTGACACTGATGGGCTGGCTTCAATGGCTCAAAGGTCACGGAAGCCAGGCCGACCGCTACCTGAAACTCGCGGCTGAGGACGTATCCGATTTCCGGCTCGCGGTGCTGCTGCGGGAACTGATCAACCGCGGCCACATTGCCGACGTCGCCCGGGACGAAGCCACGTCCTACAAGCGCCGCCTGATCTAGGCCTGAAAGGCCGGGACGGATCACCACTAGGTATTCGGCCCGGCCTTTCCGGTGGCGGGGCGGCCTCCCCCGCTGGCGCTCCTCCGGCCGCCGATGACGCTGACGCGGGCGCAGCCACCTACCCAGCGAACATGCAGAATCCCGGACTACAGTGGCATGACCATGACAACCGGAGGGCGCGCAACTGTGGGAACCGAATACATCCTGACCGAGGACGACCAGCCGGCTGCCGACGCCAGTCTTGCCGAAGACATCATCGAGCTGCAGCTGCTCACAGCCCGGGAAAAAACCGGGCCCGTGGACACCGCCCACGCCCAGGAACACCACAACTTCTAGCACCAGGCAGCAACACGCTGCACCACAGGTTTCCTTTGTCCGAGGAATGCGAAGAGCCGGTCCCAGTAGGGACCGGCTCTTTTGTCATCCTTGACCGCATGTAGCGACAGGAGTGTAGGCGGCCGAATAGGTGCCCACCGGCATCGGACGGCTTGGGGGAAACGACCGACGCCGGACGACAACAGGTCTAGCAAAACCAGGGCCGCTTTAAGGAGACCTTTACTGACTCATTACGGCGTCCGCTGGCGCGGCCGGCTGTTGGGTGCTGCCGGTCCGTCGCAGAGCCTCTGCCCGTCCTCACCCGAGAGCCCCACGCAAACCTAGCGTGTCAGCGTAACGGGAACTTGAAGCTCCGTCCACGCTCCTGCGCCGGTGGTGTCATTGGCGAAAACGAGTATCGTCCGCGTGCGAACCGTGTCAGGTTCCCACCAAATCCAGTCAATGTCTGCCCTGTAAGACCAGGTTTCACCAACGTCAAGATCATTATCGCCGTTCGTATCTCCTGATAAGTAATAAAAATAATCTGTGGCCGGGTCCTCACGGCTCGAGAGGTTCTTAAGCGGCGTGGTGTCCGAAGTGGCCGTTTTGACCACGTCGAAGGTAACCCTTGAGTAGGGCTCTGTGCGATAAGAATCTGTTAGATATGCCGTTTTAACATTCTCCACTGACAGGGATGGGGCAGGTACGGGAAATGCCTGCAGGGAGCCCGACACGTCCTTGCTTGTACCGTCGGTGAAATTGACGCGAACCGAGTAATCGACAATTTGAGGGGCCGTTGGAGACCAGGTCAACGTCGGTGCGATTGAGGGCATACCCGGAGACAGTCGCGCGTTGGGAACCGGATCGGAGAGCCAATGAACGGAAGCAATGTTGTCCCCATCCGGGACCAGTGCGATGCTGCGCTGCTGGCCAACCCGGACCGGCACCGTTGGAAGCACCGTTCCGCTTTTCGGGTTTTGGGCCTTGGACGTCTTAGCAATGTTCGTAGCAGCGGATCGAACAAACACGGAGCTATCGCCGCTGGGCCGATAGAAACTTTCGTGAATTGTCTTTGCCCTGGAAACGATGCCCGCGTTTATTGCACTCGCGATCGGGTGGGGAACCGGGATCAAGTCCAGGTTGCTGGCGTCACAAACGAGATCTTGAGCGTGGCATACCGAATGAAACCTCGTCGCCGACCACTGCAATTCCTCGAGATTAGGGATCGGCTGCTCCAGTGGCTTGTACTTGGCGCGGGCGCCAACGGTAGGACCAAGCCACCATATGCCCGAACCTCCATCTGCGGCGGTATCCATGGCTACGCCCCCTTGATTGGCAACCCTGTCACCGTCAGCAATCGCAAGTACACCATCCAGACGGGGTAAGAGCTGCCTGCCCAGCGCCGCATATTTGGTTTTGTGGTCGGTAAGTTGCCAGAGAACCCTGTGCATCACCATCGCACCCTGCGAATACCCCATCAACACATAGTGTTCCCCCTCATCCTGGCAGCGCGGGACCCGCTGTTCCAGGAACTTCAACGTTTCATATACGCCCTGGTCAATCGACCCAAAGAAGGTTTGACGATATTTGATGGTTGTAAGGGCAACAAGATCGGCTGGAGCAGATGGGTATGGGACCGTGAAGTATCCGATCTTGTAGCCGTCCATATGTCCGGCGTATGCCGTCAATCCAAGCCATGCTTCGGGACCAAAGCCGTTATTGTCAGCTAAAGTCTGCCCAGAACCTTGCGCCCCTAGGACCACGACATCTTGGCATTCCGTCGTCGATCCCACCGGTATCGGATCGGTCACAGCCGCCTGCGCGGGGTCAAGGGCTGTCGCCGTGACACCCACAGCTATCGCGAAGGCGCCAAGTGTTTTCCGAAGATTCCGTGGGATCATGCCCAGTCCCCCTAATTGTCCGGGCCGTCCTTGTCAGCACGCCTCTGGGTGGACATTATCCAAATGGTCTTTCGGAAGGAATGCCTGCCCGCTAAATACTGAAAAATTACTTGCGCTTCCCATGCTGACGTGGCAGCAGTTCCGGCAATGTACACAATGCAAACACGGCAGGATGCCACCGACTCCTGAAAGAGGGCGGCGCGGTGCTGGTGACCGACGCGGCCGAACTGACCGAACTGCTCGCCAGTTAGCCTTGGCGGGGTGGCCGGTCCCTTCTTGGGGCCGGTCACCGTCGGCGGTCCGCCGCCTCGCTGTTGGTCGCCGGCGGCGCCACCCGCCCACCACGTCCGCGGGGGGCCAACGGGAGCGCGGCCTGCCGGCCGCGGCACGAACCTTGGGGGATTCGGCGGGGGTGCTGATGCGTGGTTCGCAGGGGCTCACCAGGGAACGGGCGTCCGCTGGCGCGGCCGGCTGTTGGGTGCTGTCGGTCCGTCGCAGAGCTCCTGCCCGTCATCACCTGTCTTGTCTACGACGTTTTCTGGTTGCTGTCCTGCGGATTCTAGGCGTCCGCTCCAGCCCGTCTAGCCCCGGTTCCGCAAGCTCCACCGGGGCCTGCGGCGCGGGAATTTCCCTGCGGCGCTCCTGCGTCGCTGATTTCCTGCGGGAATTTCCCGCCCCTTGCCCTGGCGGGTAGACAGGCCTCCGTCGGCCGCCGAGCAAGCAAGCTTGCCAGCAACCAAAAAACAACGGGGGGAGCAGGGGAGCTGGCCGGTCACCAGTGCCGCCCCACCCACCGGCACTTCTCGGACAAGAAGGAACACCACCAATGAACGCAACACCCACGCTTGAAATGCTCGACCCGGCAACCCTGACCGTTGACATCAACGTCCGCAAGGACGCCGCCCTGACCGCTGACTTCATCGCCAGCATCAAGGAACACGGCGTGATGGAACCGGTGATCGCCCACCGCAAGGACGACGGCACCGTGCATGTCCTGATGGGCCAGCGCCGCACCCGCGCTGCCGTCGAAGCCGTACGAGACGCCATCCCGGTCATGATCATCGAATCCCCGAGGAAGCCGAGCGCATCGTGACGCAGGTGGTGGAGAACATCCAGCGCGCGGAGCTCACCGAAGCGGACGAAGCCGAGGCCTACCACCAGCTCTCCCTCATCGGCGTTTCAGCGGCCGCGATCGCGAAGAAAACCGGACCCACCAAGACCACCGTGGACAGCGCGCTGAAGGCCAAAGCGTCCGATGCCGGAGCCGCCGCCCTGGGCAGGGGACGGAGCATTACGGAAGCGCTGATCATGGCCGAGTTCTTTCTTATGTGGACGCTGCGCGCCTCACTTCGGCGGAGGGCAGGGGGTGTTGCACTGGAGAGGTGACGCACATGCGTGTGGTAACGACGAAGTCGTCTGGCGTGGTTTCCTCGATTGAGCTTTGTGATCGGACCGGGGCAGCGGTGGCACCGGTGTGCCGCTTCCTGCAGCACATCCTCGACTCCGGTGGGAGTCCAAACACCGCTTCCGCTTACGGGTTCGACTTGAAGAATCTGTTTGAGTTCCTGGACGAGACGGCCACGGACTGGCAGGACTTCCGGCCCGCCGTTGCTGTCAGCTTCCTAAGCTGGTTGCGGAAGCGACCGAGCCGACGGCCGGCGCAGCGGCTCGGGCTGGCTGTGGCCGGGCAGGATGGGCGGAGGTTGGCGCCGACCAGCGCTGCGCGCGTGCTGGCGGCCGTGTCGAGCTTCTGTGAGTGGGCGATTGTCGTCGAACTGTTCGAAGCGGAGAATCCGATGCGCCGCCAGCCCGACCTGGCATTGGCCAGGGTGACGGAGCGCCACCGCCCGTTCACAGGAGGTGCCAGCAGACAGCAGCCAGTCCGGAGGCAGATCAGGGTTAAGCTGCCGCTGCGTCTGCCGCGTCCGCTGGCCGAATCTGAGGTCGAGGCGCTCTTGGAGAGCATGACCTGTTTGAGGGATCTGGCGATGGTGCTGCTGATGCTCGATGGCGGACTGCGGCCCGGCGAGGTTCTGAGCCTGCATCTTAAGGACATCTCATACGGCCGCCGACGAGTTACCGTCAGTAAGAGGGATGACCATCCTCGCGGGGCGAGGGGGAAATCTCGCCAGGAGCGCGTCGTCGATGTGCTCGAGCCCCGCACCCTCGACGCCGTGAACAGATACGTCCTTCGTGAGCGTCCTTCGCAGTCTCCGAGCCCCTTTATTTTCCTGGTGGGCGGGCACGGGGCAAGGGCCTGTGAGCCGCTGTCCTACTCAGCGCTGGTGCGGATGTTCGCCCGCCGGTTGGACAGCCTCGGCTTCCGGGGACCGGAGAAAACGCCGCATGCGCTGCGTCATACCCATGCAAGCCTGATGTGGGAGGCCGGAATGCGCGAGCTCGCGCTCCAGCGCCGTCTGGGGCACGCATCGCCGGAGTCCACTCGGATATACACCAGGGTTTCCGACGCCCAAGTCCGTGATGAGTACCGCAACGCGCTGGGAGCCCTCCAGTGAATCCCGGGGCAGCCTCAGCTGCAGACATAGCCGCTCCTTGGGAGCGAAGGCACGCCACTGAGGCTGAGTACAGCACCTGGGTCAACACCTTCGTGCCGAATCAGGCGGCGCGGTATGAGCGGATGGCCTCCTACCGCCGGTTTGTTCGGGCATGGCCTGACTTGGAGGACTGGTTCGGCGCGCCCCTTCTCGCCCGCGCCGGTTTCACCGGGGCGCCGCTACGTGCCACGGGCCGCACCGGCACCTTCACAGCCAGTGGCTATCTGGTCTATCTGGCCCTTGTGCACGGGATTGCGCTGGATCATGACTATCTCTTCGTCCGCAAGTACGCCCGGCTTTTCAGTGCGCAGGCAGGTGGCAAGGGGCTGGGCGTGGACCTGGACCTTCTGGAGACACACGCTGCACGGCTTACGGAGCTGGGCTATGGCGCAGTGTCCTCCCGGTCCAACCTCACATGGTCCATAGGGCGGCTGGTCCTATCGCGTGGCGATCCTGACATCACTCATATAGGGGCCGATGACTTATTTGACCTCGCCGAGCGAATACGTGCCTTTGGCAGCCGGCAGGACTTCGGCCAGCTACGGGCTGCTCTCTACGAGAAATCTCCATGGCAAATGACAGGAGACGACGCCGGGGAGCGCTTCATCAGAAGCCATCTGGCCAAAGTCCATACCCTCCACGTCTTGCTGTTCAACGCTGGTCAGATCACTGAAGCACCCGTCACCGAGACCAGGCACCGCGAAAGCTGGGAGCAGGAGCTGCTCCCGGAACCTTGTCCGCCGCGGATCCGCGCGGTCGTGGAGAGGTACCTCCGGCTCCGTCTCGAGGCCAAGATCGACCGCCCGCAGACGGTCCGGAACGCCAGGGATTGCGCCGTCTGGTGAACTGGCTGGGACGTGAACACCCGCACATCACCTCCCTGGGCGACCTGGACCGGACCCTGGTCGAAGACTACCTGCGCTGGCTGCCCACTTACGTGAGTCAAACTACCGGCCAACCCTTGCAAGCCACGACCCGCAAACACGAAATCAATGCCATCGGCACATTCTGCCGCGACACCGGTATCTGGGGCTGGGAGGACGTTCCCGGCCGGCCACTGCTGACGAGCCGCGACGCTCCCCGCAATCCCGAAACCATTCCACGCTATGTGCCCCAACACGAACTGGACGCCCTAATGGAAGCGATCAACGGACTGACTGACCCGTTGCAGCGGACAGCCCTACTGTTGCTGTGCTGGTCCGGGGCTCGCAGAGATGAGATCCGGCGGCTGACCTGCAGCAGTCTGGACACATATGCCAGCGGCCACCCGCGATTGCGTGTCCCCGTGGGTAAAGGCCATACAGAGCGCCTGATACCGCTGCACCCTGACGCAGCCGCTGCCCTGCAGGAAGCGATCGAGAAGGCCAAGACAAGGAAGGCGGGCATCCGTCACGACCCCACCACCGGACGGCTCGAGGAACACGTCTTCGTGCGCAAAGGCAGGCTCCTGTCCTCAGCCACTCTCTTTGACGATGCCTTCGACAAGGCCAGCACGGCCGCCGGACTCGTCGACAATGACGGCACCAGGACCGTCAGCGCCCACAGGCTCCGCCACACGCTGGGCACCCAGCTCGTGGAAGGGGGTGCTCGGATCCAAACGATCATGACGATCCTTGGGCACAAAAGCGCGTCCATGTCGATGATCTACAGCAGGATTTCCGATCCCGAAGTCCGCAAGCAGTATGAAGACGCTCTTGCGTCCGGACACCGCATCGCGGGCCCTGCCGCTGAAGCGCTTATGAACGGCCGTCTCGATGATCAGTCGATCCATTGGCTGCAAACCAATTTCCTGAAGACTGAACTAGAACTAGGCCACTGCCTCCGGCTGCCGGCAGAAGGACCGTGCGAATGCGAACTGATGCTTTCGTGCCCGAAGTTTCTCACGACGAGCGAATATGCACCTAGGCTGCAGGCACGGCTCCAGCGCGAGGAAGAACTCGTTATCGATGCAGAGGTTCGTGGCTGGCCCCGAGAAGTCGAACGTCATCGCGCAACTCAGCGCCGTATCACTCAACTACTCCGCGACCTCAATGAGTCTGGCCCAAACTGAGGCAACGGGCTCGGCTCGATGTCCCCACGCTGCTTCTAGGCAGGACCGGCTCAATATAAGAGGCTGATCCGATAGCCTTCCTTCATCCCCTCGGAGGAAAGGTACAGCCGGAGTGTGGTGGAGGAATCGGCGGCGGGTCAAGCAGGAATGGGCCGAGCGCATAGCGTTGCTGGACGCGTTGCAGCAGGCACCGGAGCCGCCGGAAGGGTACGGGCCCAGCTGGGATGCGATCGTCGCGGGCCGCAGGGAGTTCGCCGGCAAAGTGCTGAGTGGGCCATGGGTCAACTACGACATACTCGTCCTGGTGTGGGGAAAGCCTGAGCATATACCTGTTCGACCGGAGGACTTTGTCTACTCTGCTGATTACTTCATGACGGATGAGCGAACGGCAGGACCTGGCGAAGATGAAACGGACACCCTGCCCGTCACCCTTGAAGAAACCATTGAGTGGATCACCGATCACCCCATCCAGTGGTACCCGCCTCTGAAAGCTTTGGCGCGGGTAGGACTAGTGTTCGGTCGGGACGGTACTGAAGCCAGTCTCAAGCGACCTTATTAAGGAAAACGACTGGCCCCTGCATCTCCTTTTGGCGTTCTGGTGAACGTCGCCGTCAGGCTCAGAGGTCGTCACTTTTTCACATTGGCCGCCGCCTGGCTAGTTCCTGGTCTGCGGCGACCCTCATCAGCCTGAAGAGGCGTCTCGCCTTGGGTGCTCGCCTTGGGCCGGGGGCGTCTGCAGCGGCCTCGTGGTCACTTGCCCACTTCCGCATGATTTCAACGCGGGCATCATTCGCAGATTTTAGATCGCGTTCAAAATCCGGCAAGGATTTCCACCACATGGTTGCCATAGGCAGAGCTTATTGGATCACCTGGCCCGTTATGGTGCCGAGAATCCGACCAAACAGCACCGGAAGCGTTGACGAATGGAGCTTGTCCACATAATCGAGGACGACGAGGACGCGACCGAGGAACTCGAACCCGTCATCCGGGACGAACCCGACATGCTCCTGCACGTCACCCAGCAGCTCCGGGACCGCCGGGACCGCGCAGCCGCCCTCGCCGCCCTCAAGGCCGAGTTGGAAGCGGGAGGAACCACCGTCGTCGATGCCGCCGGGTGCGACGTGGACAGTGACAACGTCCGGGTCTCCTCGCTGAACCGGCCCGACGGGGAACCGGCCACCGAGGAGGACGCCAACGCCGTCGCCATCACCACCAGCTACAACGGCACCCACTCCACCGTCCCCGTGGTGGCCGCGTGGAAGGACCTTGGCTATACCCTCCGGTACAGCGGCTACGGCACCACATCAGGGGCGAAGGGCCCCATGAGCGAGGAGCAGAAAGCCGAGCGGAAAACCCTGATCGAGAACAACAAGCTGATGCAGTCCGCCACCACCGTCCGCCGCGACTTCGTCAAAACCCTGCTGGCCCGGAAGCAGGCACCCAAGGGCTGGCAGTACTTCACCGTCCACGCCATCACCCACCACCCCGAAACCGCCAGCGGCTATGACGGCAAAGGTCGCCGCCGACATGGTCGGCGTGAAAGCCGAAGAGAGCGACCGGTGGGGGTGGAACCCGCTCAGGGACCACGTCGCCAAGACCACGGCCCGGCCCGAAGTCGCCCTGATCGCGCTCATCTGCGCCGGGTACGAAAAGACCATCGCCAAAGACTCATGGTGCTCACTCAGCCAGACCCACCGCGACTACCTGACCCAACTCGTCGCCTGGGGCTACACCGCCAGCGACGTGGAACAGATCATCCTCGACAGCGCCCAGGCCAACACCACCGGCGAGGACACCGGCGCCGCCGAGTAAGGCAGGACGAGTGCCGGGCGGTGCGTCCACCATGCCCCGCCCGGCCACTCACCACAGGCCGGGTACGTCACCGTCGGCAGTCGCGGGCGGTCCGCCGCCCAGTACGAACCACCGCAGGCACTCACCAGCGGCGGACCGCCGTTCACCGCAACTGCCAGGACCCACACCAGGTGCCGCGCCGCCACGCCGACCTCGCGGATGCGCCGGCTCTGGCACCAGAGAGATTCAAACCTGGCTGCCGAAGCACATGGACGGCATCAGCGGCAGACGGCCTGCAGCGATCAATGATTGAGCTAGACTCGACCCAGATTTCTTTTTGCAGAGGAACCCGAAAGGAGCCGGCACATGCCGGCTCCTTTCCGGGTTAACCGGCGGGCACCTCCGGGCCACGGCCACTGACGGATCCACAATCGCCGCGGCCCGGATATCGCATCCCGTGGCAGGAGCTGAACCCTGACCATGGCTGTTCGCGGACGTGCCGCCCCCTTCCCGTTTCGCCCGGAAGGCCCACCCCACATCGGAGGCGGCAGGAGTACCTTTGAAGACACCGCCGAAGGATGTTTCCACTACGCGCCGGCGGTCAGAGGGTCCGGCTTCACGCTTGTCGGGAAGCCGGACCCTGACTCGGGAACCAACGCCCCGCCGAGCACCAGAGGATGCAGGTCAGACATAAGGGGTGCTACCGGCCGATGACCTCCATGATGTCCAGGACGGTCCGGAAGAGGGCCAGGACAAGCCCTGCCGAGGCGATCCAGATGCCTGCGACCTGGAGCCGAAATGAACGCTCGTTGCTCTGCTGCTTCGTCACGGATGCCTTCCTCTTGCAGCTGGAGGACCATCGTAGGTGCGGGGACCGTCAGCCAATGCTGCGCCGCGGACAGCCAGGTGGGTCTGTGCACAGGGTGCCTGCCTGCCGCGCCCGAAGGAACGGGCGGCTGTGGAAAAATCCCGTCAGTTCATCCACAGAAAGCATCCGGCGTGTCGTGACCCTCGGGTGTGTCCACTGGTCCCGGTTGGTGCACGGCATGTGAATACCACTGCTGTACATACCCGGTAGCCTCTGAAGCTCCGTGTCGCGTTGCTGCGTACCGCGTGTGTGGGGGGTGAGTGGTTATGAGTGAAGGGCGGCCCGGGCGAAGGACTGCCCCGGCTGCGTGACGATGGTTGCTGTCTGCGTTCCGCCACCGTCGTGGAAGACTCCGAGGTTTGACAGCACTTCTCGGGGCTCGTGGAGGAGTGCCTCTACAGTTTCCGGCGGCAGTTCGGCTCCAATGCGGGTCCTCCAGCCGAGTGCGCTGAGGCCGAATGCGACGGCATCAAGGTAGTCCTCCCACACGGTCCGTCTCCCTGCGGCGACCTCGAGGAGGAGCAGCAGGACCGCGTCGCGCCCGGAATCATGACGGTGCCGGTGGGCCAGAGCCCGGGCGAGGATAAGCCACAGGCCCGCGGGATCATCGAGGAGCCGCTTCAGCGCCGCTGTGAGGACGAGCCGGCCCTTGATTTTGCGGATCAGGCCGAGGCGCTGGGCGCTTTCGCGCAGTTGGAGGACGGGCAGGGTCTGGTCCTCCCGGTTGGCGTTGCCGATCCAGTTCTTAGCCCAACCCAGCTCGGTCATTGCCTCGTGGACCACGGCCGGCGGCAGCCAGCCGGCAGCGGTGAGGGGGAGTCCGTCCCCGCCGATACGGCGGGCGAGCCAGAGATAGGGGGCAACCATGGCCTCAGCCGTGGCCGCGTCCACCGTCGAGGGTCCGTCGAGGTCCGCGGCGGCGAGGTAGGAACGGAAGTCCCGGCGGATGCCAGGAGGCAGCCGGTGCGCCAGTTCCTGAATTAGTGACTCGCTTCCGGGGCCAGGTTCGTTGGCTGAGGGAGCAGGGAACAGCAGGGCCAGTTCATGGTTTACGTCGTCGATGTCCAGCCGTTCCGGGTCGAATTCCTGCCATGGCCCGGCTGTCCATGTCACCCACGCCTTCAGGTCCTCGTGCTCGTCGTGGTTGGGGTTGGCCAGGGCGTCGAGCAGGTCGTGGTAGCCGCCGATACCGCCGGAATCTTCCAGCGGTGCCCGCAGTGCGCCGTCCAGGAGCCGCGCCCTTGGTGCGCCGGACGGCCGGGGGAGGCTTCCGGTGAGTTCGACCCGGTGGATCCAGCTGTCTCCGAAGTCGTATTCGTAGAACAGGGGACCGGACTCCGGGGTGAGGACCTGACCCAGTCGCCAGTCCGTTTCGGGGAGGTCATCGTCACTGTCTTCCAGCAGATCCTCCGAGACCCAGCGCCGCGGTTCGGGCACCTGCCCGTTGACGGCACGCAGACGAACAAACGGGTCGGTGTCAGTGAAGGAGTGCAGGTGTGAATCGCGCCAGCCAACCGCCGTTTGGATGATGTTATGGACGTTGTCCAGGGTCAGGGAGGAGTCGACCTCAAGCAATCGCCAGATGACCGGTTCGCTGCCCACGATCGAGACTTTTACCTGCAGCAACACCGAACCGTCATTCTCATCCGCAGCGCGTATCGTCACATCACCATCCTGCCAGCTCCGCGGTGGTGTAGCTGTCGCGGCTGTTTGCCAGCGACAGGCCGGGATGTGCGCTCATGGTGCTGATGAGCCCGGTGCTGGCCCTTGGTCTCCGTGGCCGCGCCGCAGCTGTTATAATGTGGCTGGGTCGTTCTTCTTGAGCAAGTATGCCGCGATCGCCCAGGGCAGGACTCCGGCCGCGACCTGGGCGGTGTAGCTGCCGGAGGAGATGACCAGGTAAGAGTGCACCCAGTTGTAGTAGCCGTGTAGGACTACCATCCAGAAGAGGCTGCCGGTGTTGATGTAGAGCCAGGTCAGGACGATGGTCCAGCCGACCGCTCCGAAGGTCAGCCCGAGCAGGACGGCGATTGCCATGGGGATCGTCAGCTGCCCGCGCAGGTACGGCAGGAGCAGGTTTGACGGCAGATGCCACAGGCCCCAAGCCAGCCCGAGGATCCAGCTGGCTTTCTCGGCCGTATGCCGGCGCAACAGCTCCGGCAGCGCATAACCGCGCCACCCGATTTCCTCCGCCAGCCCGGTGAAGATCAGAAGATGCACCAGGAACGGACCAGCCAGGATCAGAGGGACCAGCGGGTTGTAGTGCAGAGGCTGGAATCCGCCGAGGACAAACGCCACGGCGAGGCTGGCGATGGCCAGCAGCACCGGGATCAGGAGGATCGCGGCGACCCAGTGCCAGGGTATTCGAACCTTTGTCAGCCGGTAGGCCAGCTCCCTCAGACCGGCCGTCCCGCGGGTGAGAGCGATGACTATGAGCCCGGCAAGAGTCGGCCCGAAAGAGAAGGACACCAGTAGGAACACGACTGCGAACTCGGGGTCCAGCACTCCTCTGAAGAGGTCGAGGAAGTGCAGCAGGTTCACCTCGTTGGTCAGGGATTCGCCCCGGACAGCAACGAAGAGATAAGCCGGGACCTGGACTGCCCACGTGATGGCGTATGCCAGGACGAAAAACAGCGGCAACTGGACTTTCCGGATCGTCGAGGATGCCACCGCAACCCTCCTGGCTCAAGAGCGGCACACCAATTCTAGGCACTCACTTTAGGCGCCGATGTTCTGACGTTGACGTTGGAGGCTGCCGCCTCCGCGGAGCGAGCCCTCGGAAAACGACGTGGCCCAAGGACCGGATCCATGCACTCCGGTTCTCCCTGCGGGTTCATCTGACATTGCGCCCGTGCCCGGCGGTCAGGGAGCGGCCGCCGGCTCGATGAGCTCGGGGCCGTCGTTGCGCACACTGTTGACCCGGTCACTGACAACCCGCTGAGTGAGGACGGGTTCCGGCATGGCGTCCAGCAGCTGCTGGATGTCCGCCTTGTCCTTGGTTCCGGGGTCCAGCCAATCCTTGTACATGTCTGGTGGGACGATGACGGGGGGACCGGTCGTGGACGTGGCCCAGGCAATCGTGTGCGGTGGTGGTGAGGATGGTGCAGAACAGCAGCCACCTGCCCGGGTCATCCTCCGGTAGGGACGGGTCCGGCCACCACTCATACCCAGTCCCGCGAAGGCCAGCAGATCATCCCTTTCGGGGGCAGGTAGATCGGGATCTTCTTGCCGTCTTCGGTCTTCTCCCACTCGTAGTACCCCTCCGCCGGCACCAGCGCGCGCCGCTCCGGGGACTTCCACTTGGCCATTGACGTGAAGCGTGTGTGGTGAGCGGGCCGAAACGCGCGTGCACTCGGCGTCCTTACCCGTCACGGGCACCCGGTCGCCCCGCCGCGGCCAGTCACGTCGACGAGGGCACCGATGAGTTCGGGACCCAGCGCCAGTGCTGCATCGTTGTGGTCCGCCGCCGCTACCTCCACCTCGATGACGTAGTGTCCGGCGTCCCGGGCCGCCTGAGCCACGTCCCGGCTCTGCTGTGCGGGCACGATGGTGCCCGCGCTCCCGTAGACCATGGCGGTCGGGATGTCCGCTCGTACTACGTTCTCGCGTACCGGGTAGTGATCGCGAAGCATCCAGCCCACCGGCACGCCGTAAGCTGCCCGGCCGGCGTCGGCGAGCGAGGTGAAGGGTGAGCGCAGCAGCATCGCGGCTGGAGGGTGCTCGGTGGCGAGCTCCGTGACCACCCCGGCGCCGATGCTCTCCCCGAAATAGACGAGCGAGCCCGCCGGTACTCCTGCCGCACCTGTCAGGAACTCGCGAGCGGCGCGGACATCGCGCGCGAGACCGTCCTCGGACGGGTAACCGGGATTCGCCGCGTAACCTCGATAGTCGAAGAGCAACACGCCGAAGCCGAGCTCACTGATCGCCCGTCCCAGCCCTGCCCGATAAGCCCGGTTGCCACCGTTGCCCGCTGCGACGAGCACGGTCGCGCGGCAGCCGCCTGCGGCTGGCAGGTACCAGGCGCCAAGCTCGAGGCCGTCACTCGTCGTGAGCGTGACTTCCCGGGCTCCGGGCAACAGCTCGGCGGCCGGGCGTGGCTGGCCGCGGTCGGGAAAATAGATGAGCGAGCGTTGGAAGAACCACGGCATGCCAATCAGGAGCCCGACGACGACGAACACGGTCGCGAGCGGCATGATCCCTCCCCCCTGAACTTTTTCGCCACGGTCTTATGATCGCAGAGCGGTTCGCGCCGCACACGGCACGTGACCGACGACCTGATCACCGACCGCTGACGCACGCCGTCGAGCAGGTGATAGATGGAGAAGAAGAAATTCGACAGTCGTGGCAGACGGCATTTCTGCCCTGACGCCGGCGACCCGGATGCCCAAAATACTTGGCGAGAGTGACGACGTTTCGGCTTCGCTCAAGCCGGTGACCATCGGGCGTCATTATCCACAGCTCGCCGGTGTGACGTCCTGCGCTACGCCCACTGCATGTGCTGGTTGGGGGTCCAGGGCTGATTGAGCCAGTGTGCGGCCTCCACGGTGGTCACAAACCCGCTCGGGCTAGGCCGCCAGTGCCGCTTGAGTGAGCGGTGCCGGTTTAAGAGGGTTTCCTATCGGGCCTGTATCCGTGTCCTGGCCATTACGGTGCGGGCTGCCCGGCCGATCCCGGATCCGTGAGCACCTCCGGCACCGAGGTCTGTTCGGCCTCGGGGGCAGGCTCCATGCTCTGTTCGGTTTCGGGGGCGAGGTCCGTCGGCAGAGTGTCGCCTGTTTCGTCCGCTCCGGGCGCTTCAGTTCCGGCCGGACCGCTGTCTCCGCCACCGGGGCTACCGTCCGTGGTCGGGCCACCTTCTTTGGCAGGGCCTTCCTCGACCTGCCCGGGCAGCTCCTCCACCTTCTCAATCGGTTTGTCTGTCTTGTCCGGGATTGTCGGATTCCCGCTCAGTGCTTTGCCCAGCGTCGTCGTGTGTGCGACCGCACCGCCGTCGATGCTCGAGGTCGACGAGACAAGGCTGGAGATGGGCTGATTGGTCCCGAATTCGAACGCAGTGACACCAACCATTGCAATAACGAATGCGGCAGCACTGACCGCCCCAACCTTGATCCAGGTCATGGGCGTGAACTGCCTCCTCACACGCTTGGCTCGAGGTTCCTCGCTCTGGGCCGGAGCGTCGGCGGCCAACACCTCCCGGTCGTCAGCGGCCAGTCCGCCCCTGCGGCGCTGGGGGATTTTCGTCGAGGCCAGAATGGCGGCCGAACTGAGCGTTCGGGCATAGAGAGCGGCGCCCACTGTGGCAATAATGGAGCCGAGCGCCGCGCCGATCAGCGTCCCCGCAACGCCTAGAAAGGACCCCACCAAGGCAGAGGTCACCGCGGCCAGAGCCGAGCCAATAGTCTGGGCACCACTTAGTCCGAGGAATTGTTTCGGCTTGTCTTCGGTAGCGGAGTCCGCAGCCATATTCACGCATTTCAGTTGGGGAATGTTACGAATAGATAACGCCCACCCTACGCGGCGGGTTCCCCACCGGGGCCGTTTTTACTTGAGACGCTTGTCACAGTCAGAGGAGCAGGTCAAGCGTTTGTGGCCGGCCCGCCGGCCTGCTCCAGGAACCGGGTCGACCGGGACAAGGGGCGGAGGATTCAGTGGTGATGCAGGTAGCTCCTCGCTGTTGCGGTTCCTCGAGCGAGGTATGGCTCCAGGGACGCGGGGGATGAAAGGGGCCGACGACGGCTGGGGGGAGATGCCCGGCTCAGCGGACACTCACGTCGCCGGCCCCGCCTCTCTCCGGGCTGGGGTGCCCGGAAACCAAAAGGGACGCCGGCGACCTGAGCCACCACAAGGGCCTCAACCAACTGCCGCCCTCCTGAAGTCAACACCCCGTGATCCCCGCTCTGCACGGGTGATCGGTACCTGTCTTTTCCCACTCTTGACCACGCATTTGCGCAGATGGGCCGTCAAACATAACGGTGCGGCTCCGAGGGAACCGCACCGTTCCGTTGTGAACCCGGTCAACCCTTTTGGAAGGGGTCCTTGACGTTCTCTACGGCCTGCTTCCCCGGCTGCGCCATCCGGGGCGCGGCGTCCCAGAGCTCCGGACCCCAGGCCCCTGACCGCGCCGGCGGTGGCGCCAGCAAAGTGCTCGCCCATGGCGTTGGGCCACCTCTCAGGGATAAGGGCCACACCCCCGGGGCGGGAACAGGAGCCGGAGCCCTGTCACTGCTGGTCGCCCCACCATGACGCCCGCCAGGTGAGCTCAGCCAGGCGTGCCTGGCCCTCCAGGCTTGGGTGGAAGTAGTCGAGCACGCTGACGTGGCCTGGCGAGAACTTGAAGTCATGCACTGTGTTGTTGTCCCAGCGGCAGTTTCTGTACCGGGAGCAGGCCCGGGCAAGGGTTCTGTTGTACGCGAGTTCCCGCCCGGCCACCAGCTGGCGCTGCTCCTCGCTGTTGCCGGCAGAAAGCATCGATGGGCACGTGCCGCGGGACCATGCGTCGCGCGCCTCTGCGTTGTTTTCCAGGGCCTTCCAAAGCTGGTAAAGGTCCGGGATGCTGCCAACGAAGATGCGTGCCCTGGGCAGGCCACGAGCGAGCGTCGCCAAGGCGGCATTGATGTGGGAAGCGAACTCTGCCTCGGACGTCATTGCGGCGGCAGATGAGGCGCAAAGGTCGTTGGCTCCGATCAGGATGGTCACGTATTCCACGTTCTGCTCGACCGCCATCTCGGCCTGGCCCGGAAGATGCCTGGCTGTGGAGCCACTGATGGCGTTGTTGTGGTTGCGACCCGCAATAGTCGGGTCCAGCCCTGTCAACCGCTCGTAGTGGCTGGCGACTCCATCGCCGGGGCGGTCGCCTGTGGACCACGAGTGACGTGAGTTGTCCCCGTTCGAACAACACACTGCCAGGGCCCGGGTAATGGAGTCGCCCAAGGCTGCCATGGAGGCGGGCGGCGGCGGGGAAGTCGGCGGCGGCGCGGTCGGTACCGGCTGTGCCGCCGTGAACGCTGCCAGCACTACAAACGGCAGGATCAGGAAACGGGCAACTTTCGGCACGGCCACCTCCTTCGCGGACCGGCGCTGCATACCGGGAACTCACCGTGCCAGCCCGGCCGGCCCGTACAAACAGACGCTATGCCCGCGTTCTTGCCTGGATCAATGCCAGCATGCCGACAAAACCGGTGCCGGGGAAGACGTCAGAGAGCCCCGAAGTGGCTCAACAGGTCACTGCTGGGCTTTGCCATCACGTATCTGCCGCACACATGCGTTCATTGTTTCCCAAACAGGGACAAACCGAGCGATAAAAAGCCGGCCGTGGACGATACGGGAAGCAGACGGCATGCCTCAGTGCCACCGGTGCGGCCAGGCGGTGGGGGAGTTCTACCGCAGGCTCTATTCCGAGGACCAGGAACGGGTGGCTAAACGCCGTCAGCTGACGGACCCACCTCACGAAGCACCTACAATTTTGATCCTAAAAAGCCCTATAAATAGCGGCAAAATACCTATTCATTCAGTTGAATGATTGCTAGGATGGAGGCAGCAGTACAGATCAGACGAACCTAACCAGAGTGATACGAAACCGAGGACTGACAAATGACTCTCACCATCTACACCAAGTCCTCCGGATGCTTCGGCTGCACCAAAACCAAGCAGAAATTCCTTGAGGCCGGCCTGTCCTTCCACGAAGTGGACATCACCGCCAACCAGGCCGCTTTCGAGTACATCACCGAAGAACTCGGCTACTCCCAGGCCCCCGTCGTCGTCTACGACAGGGACGGCACCGAAAACCACTGGTCCGGCCTCAACCCTTCCAGGATCGCGCAGGTCATCAGCATCGAAACCGCCGCGATGGCCCACCAGAGCTAAAACACCACCCCCTACGTTGCGCGCCAATACGAAACCAGCAGATAAGGAACGAAACCATGTCAGGCGAAACCAGCATCACCATCATCGGCAACCTCACCACCGACCCCGAACTGCGCTTCACCCCGTCCGGGTCCGCGGTCGCGAACTTCACCATCGCCTCCACCCCCAGGACCTTCGACGCCCAGGCAAAGGAATGGAAAGACGGCGAAACCCTGTTCCTGCGCGCCTCGGTCTGGCGCGACGCCGCGGAGAACGTTGCGGCCTCCCTGACCAAAGGCTCCCGCGTCGTCGCCAGCGGTGTCCTGAAGCCCCGGAGCTATGAAACCAAGGCGGGGGAGAAGCGCACCGTCATCGAACTCGAGGTCGACGAGATCGGCCTGTCCCTCCGCTACGCCGCCGCCACAGCCCAGGCCAGCCGCAAACCCCAGCCCACGGACGCAGCGCACGACGGCAGGCACCCGGCCGATGAGTTCACCATCAGCCCCCGGGACTACCCCGACGATGACCCTTGGTTCGGCAAGGACGCCAACCCCTCGGGCCGGGTCATCCTCCCCGGCGCGGCCTCAGAGCCTGCGTTCTAGAAGCGGCGACAAGCCCTAGTAGTAGGAGTCGTATCGTTACTACTCCTACTACTTGTTGTTTTCTTGGACGGGATGGACGCCCATGACGCAGAGCGTGAAAGACCGCGTGTACGCTGCCGCCGCGCAGATCGCCGCCGACCGGCGCCCGACCGTCTCGACGGTGCGCGCGGCCGCCGGCGTCAGCAACGCCGACGCGACCCGGTACCTGAAGGAGTGGCTGGAGGAGCGGCAGGCCGCAGGCAGCCAGCTCGCCGCGACCCCGGCGGGCCTGCTGGAGGCATCGGCGCGCCTGGCCGGCATGGCGTGGGCCGAAGCGTCCGCCCTGGCGGACGCGCGGCATACGGCTCTGGAAGCGGCCTGGGTCCAGGAACGCAAAGACAAAGACGCCGAGATCGCCGAGCTCGTCGCCGACCTAGACCGGCTCACCGAGGAAAAAGACGCCGCAGTGTCCGGACTAACCGCGCAGGTCGGCGAGCTGCAGGCACAGCTGACGGCCCTGACCGGAGAGCTCGAGGAAGCCCGCGCCGCGGAGCGGGCCGCCGCCGCCGAAGCTGCCGGCGCCGCCGCGAAGCTCGCCGCTGCCGCTGCACGCGAAGGCGCCATGCAGGCGGCCTACGACGCGCTGCTGGCACGCATCACCCCCCACCAGACACCCGCCCCCGACGAGCCAACCAACCAGTCCGCGGCCCCGGACCAGGGGACACCCGAAGCTGCCGCTGCTCCGGACGAGGGCCAGTGAGCTCTAAGAAGATTCCGGCGTTCACTCCCTACTTCACGGAGGAGGAGGCCAATCAGGTCCGTGCCGCGTTCCTGGCCGCCGGTCACCTGGAAGGCGATGCCAGTGTCTCGGACTTCATCGTGAGGGCGACGATGCGGGAAGTCAGACGCCTGCAGCGCAAACACAACGGGGGACGGAAATGGGATCCGGCCCCGGCGGGTTCGCTGCGGCGCGGCCAGCGCACCAGGGACGAGATCCAGCACCGGGAAGAAAGCGACTAAGCATGCCAAAACCGACAGAGGACACCAAGACGATCCAGCAGGCGCCGGCCCACGGGCCGGCGCTGCCGAAGTTGCTGACGCTGGAACAGGTCTGCGAGATCCTGAACGTCAAGAGCCCGCTGGTGTACGCGCTGGTCCGCAGCGGCGAGCTGCGCGCGGCGCAGTTCGGCGGC
Organism: Arthrobacter sp. NPDC093125; assembly: GCF_044754225.1. Classification (NCBI taxonomy): domain Bacteria; kingdom Bacillati; phylum Actinomycetota; class Actinomycetes; order Micrococcales; family Micrococcaceae; genus Arthrobacter; species Arthrobacter sp. NPDC093125. The sequence goes on from NZ_JBIVOQ010000007.1 coordinate 171,574, forward strand.
CGGGGCGTCTGGCGGGTCCGCGAAAGTGACCTGCTCGCCTACATCGACGCCGCGTTCGATCGGACCGCCGAGCGCATCGCGTCGGGCCAGCTCCCCGAAGGTGACAGCACCGCCGACGACTGACCACCCTCTGCTTCAAAGCCCGAAGGCCGGCACCTGAGCAGGTGCCGGCCTTCCACGCATCGCAGCGCCGCCGTGAACCGGGCTTTGCCTTCAACGGCGGAGAAAAACCAGCCACTGCGTAAAGCCGGGGCGGGAGCAGCACGGTGGGACCAGGGGGAACTTCCGTGCCCTGTACTAAAGCCTTGCTCCTACGCCGGGAACCCTGCTCCTACTCCTGGAGGTGGTCGCTGGCGGGCCCGGTGCTGGCCATGGTGGAAGGCGCGGAGTTGTCACTGGTTGCGGTCCGGGTGGCGGCTTTGCGGCGGCGTGCTGCGGCTGCGGGTTCGAGCCCGAGTTTTTTCAGTTCATCGGTGCTCCAGCCGTCCCTGGTGGCTCGGACGTAAGCGCGTTTGTCTTCGCGCTCGGCGTCGGCGAGTTGTTCTTTCAGGTCTGCCACCCGTTGCCGGCTTTTGACGAGGGTGGTGACGGCTTCGATGCGTGAGTCAAGGAGTGCGCGGGCCTGGTTACGTGTCTGTTCAATGTCGATGATCGCCATGGTTCCAAGATTAATCTTCCTGTGTGCGGTGGGCGGGGACGGTGCTGCGCTGTGTTGCCCTTTTAGCGGCTGAAGCCGTGGTCCGGTTCCGGGCTGAGGAAAGTTCGCGGGACGGGTCCGGTTTGCTGGCCGGCCGGGTTCCCAGCTGCAGCTATTGTCACTGCCGAACCCGGGTGTTTGGGGAAGTTGAGCCTGGCGACTTTGATGCTGGCCGGTAAGTTGTCGATGCCTGGGGGCGGGGCTGTGCGTGCGTCGTATTTGGCGAGGACTTCGGTGACGGAGGTGCGCTGGTAGGCGCGGATGAGGTCGGTGCGGGAGGGGATGTCCTGTGCGACGTTGCGGGCGAGATCTTCAAGGTGGGGCTGCTGGTTGTCGGGAACGATCTCCCGGAGCCGTGCGGTGAGCTCCGGCAGCCGGTTCAGTTGGGCGGCCGTCAGCGGTCGCATCTCGGATGTCTGAAGATAGGTTTGGGATTCGAAGGATGACCGTTCCGCCAGGGGTGTGGGGACGAGGGTCACCACGCGCGCTGTTTCACCGTCCCGGCCGGTGATGTAGGCATTCATGCCTGTCTGTCCTTGCAGATGCCGGCTTGCGACGAGGCTGATGCAGTCCTCCAGTACCCAGGGTTCCTTCTGGAACCAGAAGTCATCGGAGCGCTGCTCTGCAGCTGTATGGAGGATGTGGTCGCGCTGGGGAGCCGGGGTGAAGCTGACCTGGGTGTACAGGAAGTCGTGTCCGTTCCCGGTGGCGGGTGCGTAGCGGATGTGGTCTGGTTCCATGGTTCGGTCTCCTTGGATGGTCTGGGTTTTTTCCTTGGTCAAACGGGCTTCACGGTGCCTGCGAGCTAGCCGTGGGTGCACCGGGAATGCTGTTGCGTGGTGAGGCGGAAGGAGTGTCTGCAGTCGCCCGTCCCGCCCCCTATGTGGCGGCGACCAGGACCTTTTCCCGGCGCCGGTGGCCTTGTTCGCGGTTCGGGGTGTTGTTGTGCAGGTGGGCGTTGGCCGGGTCCCGGAGCCAGTCGTCCAGGTCGGGGGCGTAGGAGGCGATGCTGCGGGGTCCGAGTTGGAAGTTTTCGGGTCCGATGCCTGCGTTGCGCCGGCGGCGCAGCCGCGCTACCGGGATGCCGTAGTGCTGTTCCACGGCGGTTGGTGGGATGAGAGCCATGACTGTGCCTTTCGCTTGCCCCATGCCGCGTTCCTTTCGGCATGCCCGAAAGCACTTGACCGGTGAGGGAATTGGCCAGTCGGAGCCTGGGGACCGTGGAATACCGGAGCGCAGCGAGGATATGCCGCGAAAGCCCCAGGCGCAGACTTGCCAAGGAAGGACCGGGCAGTAGCCTCAACAGCCGAAACGGAACGACGCAGTCGTTACAAAGGACAGGCGCGCAGCGACCGGCAGGAATCCAACCCCACCCCGGGGCAGGATGAAGGGCGGGGCCACAGCGCGGAGCAAGCTATACATTTGCACGGGTGTAAATGGTGTGTCGCTCACGGCCCTGTGGTTGTTTGCTTGGCACACTGGCTTGTGGGTCCCCGGGTTTCGGGGTCGCTGCGCTGGGCCGTTGAAGGGATTGGGGGAGTGCGTGACTGAAGAGAATGTGCCGCGATCCCGGCTTTCGAAACGGCGCCGTGCGAATTCCCCGGCAGGGACCAAGAAGCGCCGCGACGTCTGGGTGACGGCGGAGGAGGAAGCAGCCCTACTCGCGAAGGCTGCCCGGCAGAAGGTCACGGTCCCGAACCTGCTGCTGACCGCTGCGCTGTCGGAGGAGTCGGAGACGCCGACCGAGCGCAGGGCGGCGATGGCCGAACTGATGGCGGTCCATACGTTGTTGGCGCGGGTGTCGAACAACGTGAACCAGATCGCCCGGCACGCGAACGCCGGCGACGAGTTCCCCCAGGACGCAAAGGCGGCGCTGGCGTATGTGCGAGAGGTTGCGATGCGTATTGACCGGACGATTGAGGGGCTGATGTAGGGCGATGATTCCCAACATCACCCGCGGCTCCCGGATGTCCGGGCTCATGCTTTACCTGGCCTCCACGGACACGGATAAGACGAAGAACGCGCACACTGACCCGCACCTGGTCGCCGGGGACGCGGCCATCATGGCCTGGTACGACGACGGCGTCCTGGACAAGGACGACGCGGTCGCCATCGCGAAGCATTTGGACCAGCCCCGAAAAGCGTTCGGGGTCGAGGTCTTGCAGAAGGATTTCCGCTGGGACCCCGTCAAGAAAGAACGCGTACCGAACGGACACAAGCACGCCGACGTATGGCACTGCTCCCTGAGCCTCCGCGCCGAAGAAGGCGCCCTGACGGACCAGCAGTGGGGCGACATCGCGAACGACTTCGTCGACGCCATGGGCTTCACCGAGGCCAGCGGAAAAGCCCAGTGCCGGTGGGCAGCGATCAACCACGGAACGTCCGAGAACGGCAACCACCACATCCACATCGCCGTGTCCCTCGTCCGCGAGGACGGCACCAAAGCCTCCACCCACGGCGACTACAAACGGGCCCAACAGACCTGCCGCGAACTCGAAACCAAGTACGGGCTCGAGCAGCTCTCGAGCGTGCACGCCACCCGCGGCTACGACCGGGCCGAAAAGGCCACCGCCGTCCGAGACGATCGCGAAATGCACCGCTCCTCGCTGGCCCGGAAAGTCCGCGCCAGCGCCAGCGCGTCAGCTACCGAAGCGGAGTTCGTTCGACGCGCCCGGGACACCGGGATGCTGGTTCGTCCCCGCTACGCGAAGAACACCACCGACGTCATCGTCGGCTACTCCGTCGCCGAACGCCCCCTGCGGGGTGATCGTCCTATTTGGTTCGGCGGCGGCACCCTCGCGTCCGACCTGAAGCTCGGTACATTGCGTGAGGAATGGATGGACTCACCGCACCTGGCTACCGAAGCCGCAGCGGAATGGAACGCTGCGGCCCGCAACAAGCGCAAGGTCTCCAGGACCGGTCCCGAGAACGCGACCCCTTCAGCAGACGTGTGGGTGGAATACACCCGCAACGCCACAGCACTGGCCGACCAGCTCCGCACCATTCCCCGTGACGATCACGCCACCTGGGCGAAAGCAGCGCGTGAGGTTTCCGGTGCCTTCGCAGCATGGTCCTACCGGCTCGAACCGACACCCGGGCCGCTGGCCGCCACAGCCGAGGAGCTGTCCCGCACAGCCCAACTTCGGGCTCCCCGGCAGCACGGCAAACCCGTCGCGCTGCCATCCATTGCCGGCACGGCGATGTTGTTCATGGCAGCGTCGAGCAAAAACAAGACAGCGGCGCAGACGGCACTCATGGTGCAGCTGATCAACACAGCCTTCGCGGTGTATGAAATGCACGCCCAGTCCGGCCGGACCCGGGAAGCTGCGCGCATCCGGTCAGTGGTCGAGAACCAGCTCGCCCCGTTCACCGCCACCATGCCCAAGGCTGTACCGGTGGGAGCGGAACACACACCTGCGACCGAGGCAGCACTGCCGCCGAGGGCAATTGATATTGCCCGCCGCGGCATGACCCCCATCCGCCCTGGCTCGGTAGTGCCGACCACGCCCACACCGGCAAGACCAGCGAAGACCTATCAGCCCAGCCGGCACGACGCCGGGCCCGGACTCGACCGATAAGAATCACACCACTAGTGCAAGGGGAACACGATGAGTGAATCAGACGGCATGGACGACTTCCTGGACAACGGAATGAGGCAGTCTCTGCTGATCGCCTCACGCATCGCCGAGACGCTGGCGCGCCGCCTGCAAGAGACCCGGCGACAGCAGGAACACCAGGACACCCAGATAGCGCACGAAGCCCAGGCACGCCTGCATGCCTCGCGCAGCGCAGCCCACGCGGCACTTGCAGCCATCCACAGGGAACAGTGGTGGGACAACGCGAACCCGAGGGACATCGCCACGGCACATGCCGTCGCGGAGGGCTGGAAAGACCACGACCCCACCGCCCTTGAAGCATCCGAAAAAATCCGGCAGGAAGTCCTTACCCGGTACGGCATCGACACCCGTGACGTCGGCAGGGACGCCGCGTACCTCGAGTCGGGGATCGAGACCATCGCAGCCGAAAAGGCCCGGCTGGAGGAGCTCGCGCGCAGCCAGGAAGAAGCACGCAAGGCGGCCGCCGAACACGAGAAAGCCATGCAGCTGCTCGCAGCGGCACGGGCAGAAGAACTCCGCACCCAGGCAGCCCAACTGGCACCGGAAATGGAACGCCACCAGGTCCCCGTTGAATACCTGGCAAACCCCGAACTGGCACAAGCGCTGCAGCGGGCCCACAACGCGAAGACCCCCAAAGCAGTTGCCATTGCCGACAATGACATCAAGGAGCGGATGTTCCTCATCAGCAAAGACGGCATCAACGGCCCCAACATCGACCAGCTCCGCAAAGAAACCACCGCCAACTTTAATGTCGCTGAGGATTCCTACTTCAAGGATCCGGCGTTCGTGCAAGCCGCCAAGGAGATGCACGAAGCCAGGCTCCTGGCAGAAGGCGGATTCGCAGGCTCCCAGTTCGCCTCTCCGGAACAGCGCTACGAACGGGCCGAGAAGGAACTCTTCGCCCGTCTCGAAGGTGTCGGCCGCGAGATCGAAAACCGCGTCACCGGCGACGACAGCAGTCGACTCCAAGGCCGAGGTGTGAAGGCAGAAACCGCATCGGCCGCCAGCTATGGCTCAACCCAACACCATGAGCACTTCGCTCAGTCCCTGGAAAACAGCGGTGCGAACGACACCCAGATCCGCGGCCGACTTGCAGCAGCCCGCAGCGAGGGCACCCACCCCAGCGCCGCGGTCACGGTGGGCAAAGCAACAAAGGCGAGGAAGACGCGCGCAGGGACAGCAGCGGGGTTGGAACGGACTAAGAACGGTCCCAGCCGCTGAACGGAAGCGCATAAGGGGTCGGAGGCGAGCGGCGAGTGATCCGATTGCGCCAAGAGCCGCATGCCAGCAGTCCGACAAAACAGGCGCCCCTCAAGCCGTCTGGGAACGTGAAGAAGGGCATGGCGCTCATCGTTGTGGCGCGGGTCAGGAGAACTCCGGGGCCGAGGCCGGTGTGTTCGTTCCTGTTGGGGGCACCAGGTACCTCGGGTGGCGGCCTGGCGCGTCTTCGTGAAGATCTTCGTTGGTTGTCCTCGCATCCCCCGCTGATTGCCAAGGGGTCGGTCGACGGATTGGTGTCTTTGACGGTGCCATGGGGATTCCCGGTCAGGCGGCGGCATTTTTGCGCAGGTACTCGCGCAGCGCGGGGATGGCGTAGTCAACTTTTCCGTGGCCGGTTGATTCGATGAGCCCTGCGGCCAGGAGCCTCTTTCTGTATTTGGCGACCACTGTCGACCTGGAGCCGGTGCGCTGGATGATGTCAGCGGCCGTTGAGGGACCCTCATCGACAGACATGGCGTGCAGGAATTCCAGGTCTTTCGCCGATGCTGTGGCGAGGGCTGCTTCGATCACCACGCGCTCATTGCGTCGGACAGCGGCGGCAATGGCCCGATCGACGGCTGCAGGGGACAGGGTTCCGTCATGGTTCTCGGCCTCGCGCCAGAGGAAGTAGCCGACGAGTTGGATCAGGAAGGGATAGCCACCGGTGGCTGCGGCTGCCTTGCGGACCAGGTCGGGGGCGATCGTGAAGTGCGCGGCCGCAAACGTATTCGTGAAGGACTTCTCGACATCCCGGACCGCCGCTGCGTGCAGGTCAATTTTGTCGGCCCTTCGCAGGAACGTGGCCACGCCCTCGTTCAGCAGATCAGACACGGCTGAGGGCAGTCCCGCGAAGATCAGCGCGATCGGCAGGCCATCCTGAATGAAGTGCTGTACATTCGCGGCCAGTTGAGCCAGTTCTGCACGGTCAGCGGCGTGGATTTCATCGACGGTGATCAACAGACCCGTGCCTTGTTCATTCAGGAGTGCGAGCAGCGTTTCACCTAGTTCCCGCCAGTCGACCTGGCGTTCGGGCGTCAGCTGCGAGGTGATACTAAACCCTGCGAGTGAGACGCCGGTTATGCGGCGCTTGGTTTCGGGCTGGTCGCTGAGCTCCTGGGCCAGCCGGCGCATTGTCTCCCCGATTCGCCCCATGAAGGTACCGGTTGCCGTTTCTGCAACCACCGCCCAACCGCGCTCACGGGCGACATCGTGGGCTGCTCCGATCATTACGGTCTTGCCGATGCCGCGGGCGCCCGTGAAGATCGATAGCAATCCTGGCGCGCCGGAACCGAGCCGCAAGCCGTATTCGAATTCATCCAGGAGCCCCGACCGGCCAATGACTTCCGGGGGTGTGGCTCCGGCGGTAGGACGGAAGGGATTTTCATTGCCGGGCACGAACGATCCTCACAGCAGTCGGGTGAATTTAGGTGAATTTGGTGAATTTGGTGAATTTGGTGAGTTTGGGCAGGTGGGTTAATTTGGTGAACTTAGAACCATGTTAGCCGCCTATGCCGGTACGACGATCCCTGCGGGAATCACAGGAGCAGAGACTACCTGGCGTACGTCGGGTCGGGCACGAAAGGCGATCCTATGAGCTCTTCCGCGGAAGACGGCTCCATTTCCGGGCAGGACGGGCCCGAGGACATCATCGCCGGGGTCATGCGAACGCTGCAGGATTTTGACAACACACCGCTGACGGCGATGACGCCCCTGTTCTATCAACACGGATTCGAGGAATTGAACATCGCGGTGCGTGACCTGCTCCGTCTCCTAGGGCACGATCCCGACGTCTAGAACCGCAGCCGGAAACCAATAGTCCAAAGTGCTTTGGACTATGGCCAGGGACCCGCGGAGGGCCTTCCCCTTCGACATGGGCGGCTCTCCCGGATGAAAAACCCATTTCTGTGCCTGATTCTCCCCAAATGCCTGGACTGGACCCATGAGAACGACATCACCGCTCCAGGACTCAGAGCCTGGCAGAGAACAAAGAGCTCGGGAAAAGGTGGATATGCGTCACGCCTACGGGAGTACAACCCAACGGGGCAGAAGGCGTCGATGACTTCCATTTTTCCCGGCCAATGATCTTCTCATCATGCCCGGCGTAAGCTTCAGCCAATTCAGGTGTGAGGCCACGAATTTCCTTCGAGAGGTGGACCTCGATATCTACGACCCAGATCCGGCCGTCATAGCGAAGCCAGCGGGATGCCTGCGGGTGCATCCGTCGGACGTCGACATGGGACCGGACTTGCCATCCGGTGGCGCGCCCTGGCTCCATCGTGCATGCACCTTCCCGGATGGGTGTCCGGTTGAAATCTAAGACATCCGCAAAAGCAAGTCAGTAAACAAGAAAATGGACTCTATTCTGACGGATTCTCGGTGCTCATCTGACGTCAGGTTGGGGTGTACTTACAGCTGACGTCCTGGTCGCCAATGCCGCTAGTGTCTTTCGATAAAAGGGATGGCGTGCGCCGTAGCCTGGGCCGCTTTGTGTTTCGCTACCTTGGTTTCAAGTCTGCGCTGGATCTGCGGTGCTCGGTCAGAGTTGGGAGACAGGCAGGCCGCGTCCTGGACATGGTTGACCCTAACGGAGGGTTGCTGTGAACGAATCGACGATGCGCCTTCGTCCCCTTGGCCAGTCGAGCGACTTATTGCGCAGTCAGGATGGCGACCGTCCTTTCGGGCAGTCTCTCTATTAATCGGCGGGGGCAGGCGCCGTCCTGGGCCAGCCAGAGGATACTTCCGTCCCTGGTTATTCCGTCTACACGACCCCCGTCAACGACTTTTCCCTGGTCATAGATCTCGACGTTTCGTCCGTCGAGTAGTGTCCAATCGGCCGCGGCTTGCTGCCGCGTGCTGAAGTCGCCAATCGCGTCGTTGTCTGTTTGGCAGATTTCGTCCACGGGAATCTTCCTTGGTCTTTGGAATTGAAGGTCTCGGCGAAGGGGGAGTGCGAAAAGTCGGAGCGCTTTACTTCTGTTCCTAAGCGCACAATAGCGACCCGGATATTTCTTGGGCCCTCCAGGGACCCGTCAGTTCCGGCAGGCGCGGTCGTTTTCCCGGATAAAACCAAATGGCACCTGAGGGGTAAGGGATACAGAGAAATGGTGGAAGTCGTGCCGGGTGACGAGCACTCCCCGCTTGCACTCCGAGGCCTGCTGTCGTGCAGCCCCTACTGCGGCATTGAGTTTTTCTTCCATCTCGGTCCTTCCTTCGACACGGAAGTCAGCGACGATCTGGGCAAGTTCCATGGGTTTCCTCTCGGAGGAGTGTGGGGACGGTTGCCCGGTCGCAGCACGTGGCAGGGGATGTGGGCAAGAATATTGGGAAAAGTAGCCTTAGGTGGTCGACCACTTAGTGCTAGCAGAGTAGCATGTGCGTAAGAGGACTCAAAGGGGATTTTCATGACAGCGGAAACGGTCAACACGGCTGATCTTTACGATGAACGAGGCGAGGACATCCAGTCCATTGCCATCCAGTTCCAGTCACTTGGCGGGAAAACGCACTTCAGCGGGCCCGCGCGGACTGTGAAGTGCTTTGAGGACAACGCACTGCTCAAATCGGTAGTCTCAACTCCTGGTGATGGTGGCGTACTCGTTGTCGACGGTGGGGGGTCGCTATCCCGGGCTCTGATGGGGGACATGATTGCTGAGATCGCCGTTTCGAACGGATGGTCAGGAGTAGTGATCTACGGAGTCATCCGTGACCGCGAGGCGATTTCAAGCCTCCCGCTTGGCGTGAAAGCATTGGGGAGCAACCCTCGAAAAAGTACCAAGACTGGCGCTGGCGAAGCTGACGTGGAACTGACCCTTGAGGGTGTCACGGTCAGGCCCGGTGCCATGGTGTACTGCGACCCGGATGGAGTTCTTGTTGAGCGCTGACCCAGCCATTGCCGAGCCCGCCCCGCGGGCAACCCGCCGTAAGCGGGCAGCGCCCTCAGTGACCGGCCTTAAGCCGGTGACAGTCGTCCACGCTGAACCCGCTTCCTCGGAAGTTGCCAAAGCGCTGCTGGACTACATTTTTTCCGGGCAGGTTGCGCCCGGTGAAAAGCTGCCTTCCGAGCGGCAGCTCAGTGAATCCTTTGGCGTGGGACGCTCTGTCGTTCGTGAAGGCATCAAGTCCCTGGGCCTGCTGGGGCTCGTGGAGTTCCGGCACGGCGGCGGAACGTTCCTCCGGGACACGAACTCGGAGCTGCTGCCCAGGGTGATCGAGTGGGGCCTCATGCTCGGCGAACGGCGCACCTCGGACCTCGTCGAGGCCCGCCAGCACATTGAACGTGTCACGGCGGGTCTCGCTGCGAGCCGGAGGACGGACGCCGACCTGAAGCGCATCAAGACGGCCCTTGACGCTATGGGCATCGCCAAGACCACTGAGGAGTTCGTCGCCGCAGACGTGGACTTCCATCTGGCTGTTGCAGACGCCTCCGGCAACACCGTCCTGGCCAACATGCTTAAAAACATCGCGGCCCTGCTCAGAGTCTGGATTCATCGCGTGATGGACGCTGAGACATCGTTTACCGGCTCCCACGGGGAGCACACCCCTGTCTACGAGGCCATTCTGGCCGGGGACGCCGAGACGGCGGCAGGCTCGATGGCCAAACACATGGACGCCGCCAGCGGCCGTCTGATGGCTACCTTGAAGTCCGAGGAATAATAACTCCACAAGAAGGGGCGGGGAAGCGCACATGCTTCCCCGCCTTTTTGCTGCCCAAAGGATGGCGGCAGCCGCTTCCAAAGCAATCCCATCGAAGTGGTTGACTGGCCGACCACTTAAGGGCACTCTTGTATCGGAAGCTGGTCCGGTCCGCAACAACTCGCTAAAAAATTTACTACTTAGTGGTTGACTGGTCGACCACTTACCGTCATTATTGTGTGAGCAGCCTCACGCTGAACCACAGACACGGGAATCAATCAACACCAGCCGTGCAGCCTCAAGGGAGAGAAGCAATGACTGAACTCAAGACGGCCCTGCCGTCCAGGCCCCGTCGCCGGGCAGTGATGGCCGCTGGCGCAGCGGCCATTGCCGCCGTGATGGGACTGACCGCCTGCGGCGGAAATTCTGGAACGGCACAGACGCCGGCACCCGAGAACTCCATTGCCGCGGGCCAGTACCCGGACTACTACCCGGCTGACTACAAGAGCCTGGTTGCCGCCGCGGAGAAGGAAGGCGGTGAGCTGACCATCTACTCCAACACCGACCAGGAAAACTGGGATCCCGTCCTGCGGGACTTCAAGAAAAAATACCCGTTCGTCACAAAAATCTCCGCCAACAACCTGGACAGCGACGAGGTGTTCCAGAAGGCCCTGAGCGAGAAGGCCACCAACGCCTCCAGCGCCGATGTCTTCGTCTCCAACGCGGCCGGCGCCTGGGCTGACTTCGCGGCCCGCAAGGGAATGCTGGCCGATTACACCTCGCCTGAGCTGGCTAAGCTTCCCAAGTTTGCCTCCTTGCTCCCCGGCGTGGTGGCCATGTCCGCTGACCCGCAGACCATCGCCTATAACACGTCCCTACTGACGGAGAAGCCTGAGAGCCTGGAAGGTCTCGCCGCCCAGGTCAAGGCAAAGCCGCAGGATTTCGAGAACATGATCGGCGTTCGCGACACGACCGGCGCCTTCGGGTTCACGATGTTCTACAACCTGACCGAGGCCAAGCCGAAGTCCTGGGACTCCATCGCGACGATCCTTTCGGCCTCACGTCCCGAGACGTCCTCGGGCACGCTCTCCGAAAAGGTCCTCGCCGGCGAGTACAAGGCCGGTGTCCTGGTCACGGCCGCTCCGGCGTTCCCGGTGGTGAAGAACAGCAACGGACTCTTCGACATTGCCCTGCCGACCGACGGCACGGTCGTCATCCCCCGCGGGCTCGGCATCTCCGCAGACGCACCTCACCCGGCCACGGCCAAGCTGTTCCAGGACTTCGTGATCTCCCAGGAAGGCCAGCAGGCCGTGCTCGAAGGTGGCTTGTCCTCCTACCGTGAGGGCGTGAAGTCGGTTCAGTTCGCCCTGACCTACCAGGACGTCGTGTCCAAGGTCGGCGAAGACAACGTCATCATGGCCCCCTACGAATCGGTTCCCGCGGACAAGGTGAAGGCATTCACTGACCGCTGGCAGAGCCTCCTCAAGTAGCCCGCGGTGCAAGGATCTGGAACAAAAATCATGAAAACACTCCCCGAGGTCGCCTCCGCTCCGGCGGAAACCCCGTCGCGAACTGATTTCCCGGCACCCAAGTACCGCAAAATACTTGGCGTCGACCGCAGTCAGCTACTTTTCTGGGCGACCATCATCATTCTGGCGCTCCTGGTCCTTGCACCTGTGGTCCCCACGCTGTACCAGTCGGTAATGGACCGTCCTCTTTACGAGGAGGGCGGTCTGTTCACCACGGAAAACTTCACCAGGCTCTTCACCGAGGCCGGGTTCGGATCGGTGGCGCTGAACACGCTGATGTTCGCCGTGATGACCACTGTGTTGACCCTGCTGATCGCTGTGCCGATGGCCATCGTGGTCGTGCGGACCAACATTCCCGGCCGCAGGTTCTTCGGCGCGGCTATGCAGTGGCCGTTCTTCATCTCCTCGCTCATCCTGGGCTTCGGCTGGATCACCATGTACGGCCCGGCAGGCTTTGCCAGCGTCCAGGTCAAGCGGATTCTGGGCTTCCTGCCCTGGGACCTTTACACCATCCCGGGCATGGCCATCACGGAGGCCGTGGCACTGGCACCGATTGCGTACGTTTTCTGCTCCAACGCGCTGCGCAACTCGGACGCTTCCCTCGAAGGCGCCGCCCAGACCGTTGGTGCCGGACCGTTCCGGATCCTCTGGTCCGTCATCATCCCGATGCTGCGCCCGCCCATGGTGTACAGCTCGGTCCTGGTATTCAGCATGTCCATTGAAACCCTGTCCATCCCGCTGCTCTATGGCCAGCCGGTAGGGATCACGGTTTTCGCGACGTTCCTTTATAAGAACGGGCTGCAGTCCATCGACCCCGATTACGGGATCCTGGGTGCCGCGTCGGTCATCATCCTGCTGGTCACGATCCTGCTCGTCGCCGTCCAGGCCAAGCTCCTCAAGGACGCCAAGCGCTTCGTTTCGGTCCGTGGCAAGGCCACCCGGCCGCGCCTGCTGGATCTGGGCTGGATCAAATGGCTCTCGGTCGCCTTCATTACCGTCTACGTGGTCATCGGAGCTTTGGTCCCGATCCTCGGGCTGGTGATGCGTTCCTTCACCAAAGTGTTCACCCCGCTTCAGAATCCGCTCCTCTCCCTGACCATGGGCAACTACCAGCGCATCATCGAGTTCCCGGTCTACCTCGCCTCGATCCGCAACAGCCTCATCGTTGCAAGCGTCGGCGCCGTCCTGGTCAGCGTCCTGGCAGTCGTCGCCGTCGTGGTCTCCAAACGCTCCACGTTCCGCTACCGCAAGGTCATCGAGTACCTGGCTCTGGCCCCGCAGGCCATGCCCGGTCTGATCATCGGTATCGGCCTGTTCTGGGCGTTCTCCTTCCTGCCGTTCAACATGGGCTCCCTACTCCAGGGCACCATCTGGGCCATCATCATCGGCTTCGGACTCCGCGCCCTTCCCAGCGCGTTCGGGTCCATCTCCCCGGCCGTGATGCAGATTGGTGAGGAACTGGACAACGCGGCCCGCGTCAACGGTGCGGACTGGATGAGAATGTTCCTCCGCGTTCTGGCCAAACTCCTCACCCCGGCGTTCGTCGCCGCCATGGTCCTGACCTTCGTGGTCATGATGAAGGAATACTCCCCGGCAATCTTCCTCGGATCGGCCGAGACGAACATCATCGGCACCACCATGCTCGAGCTCTGGGTCCAGGGCAACACCGGATCGGTCGCCGCCCTGGCCACCATCCAGATCGCTATCACCGCAGCCTTCGTCGGCATCGCCGGCCTGCTCATGAAAGGTAAGAAAGATGCCTGACGTCGTAGTCAAGAATCTCCGCAAAGACTTCGGAGGAATCACCGTCCTCCACGAGGTGAGTTTCACCATCAAGGACGGGGAGTTCTTCACCCTGCTGGGCCCCTCCGGTTGCGGTAAGTCCACCACCTTGTCCTGCCTCGCCGGACTGGAGCAGCCCACCTCAGGCTCCATCGCCGTCGGTGACACAGTCCTGGTGGATGACTCCTCCAACAAGTTCGTCCCCCCGGAGGAGCGCAACCTCGGCATGGTCTTCCAGTCCTACGCCCTCTGGCCGCACATGACCCTGACCGATAACCTTGCCATGCCGCTGAACATCCGCAAGGTGAACAAGGCTGAGCAAAAAACCCTCATCCACGACGCCCTGGACAAGGTCGGCCTCGCCCACCTGGCCCACCGTTACCCGCACCAGCTCTCCGGCGGCCAGCAGCAGCGCGTAGCCCTCGCCCGCGCCCTGGTCTACTCACCCAAGGTCCTGCTCCTGGACGAACCGCTCTCCAACCTCGACGCCAAACTCCGCGAACAGGCCCGCGTCTGGCTCAAACGCCTCCAGTCCGAGCTCGGCATCACCACCGTGTACGTCACGCATGACCAGGAAGAAGCCCTGGCCATGAGCGACCGGATCGCGGTAATGTCCGGCGGCAACATGCTCCAGGTCGCCCCGCCGGAGGAAATCTACGAACGCCCCGCCACAGCAGAAGTCGCCGCCTTCATCGGCCGTTCCAACTTCCTCGATGGGCTCATCACCTCCACCATTGGCGACCGGGCGATCGTCCGGCTCGAAGACACCGGCGAAACTGTCACCGCCGTGCTGACCGACCAGATGCGTCATGGTGACCCCGTCACCGTCGCGTTCCGGCCGGAAAAGGCCTCACTGGCACCGGTGGGAGACTCCATCCCGTCCGGCAATGTCGGTCTTCCTGTGGAAATCCTCACAACCTCCTATGTCGGCTCCCGCTACGAATACGAGCTGCGCTACGGGGCGCGCACCCTGGCAGTGGACAGCAAGAACAACGCGCTCCACGGAGACCTGATGCTGGTCGTCCCGATCGAGGCGCTGCGTCTGTACCCGCGCGCCAACGTCGTTTCGGCCGACGCCGCCGAGCTCATGGCAGTCATCCACTGACCCCTGGTCCGTCAACGAGACCTGGATATATAGAAAAGGAAATACCGTGACTGAATCCAAGCAGTACCGACTGGCCGTTCTGAACGGCGATGGCATCGGCCCGGAGATCGTGCCGGCATCGGTGAAGATCCTCGACGCAGCCATGGCTGCCGCAGGCGCCCCCGCGATTGACTGGACCGAGCTGCCTTTGGGCCGGAGTGCGATCGATACCCACGGCACCGCCGTCCCGGAGGAAACCCTCAAGGCGCTGAACGACGTGGACGGCTGGCTCCTGGGCCCGCACGATTCCGCGTCCTACCCGGAACCGCACAAGTCCGCGCTGAACCCCTCCGGCACGATCCGCAAGCACTTCGGCCTGTTCGCCAACATCCGGCCCTCCAAGGCGTTCCCGGGTGGGAACGCCATCGTCGAAGGCACCGACCTGGTGATCGTGCGCGAAAACACCGAAGGCTTCTACGCTGACCGGAACACCTTCGCCGGTACGGGCGAGTTCATGCCGACCCCGGACGTGGCCATCATGCACGGCATCAT
>NZ_JBIVOQ010000008.1:0-146749 GCF_044754225.1 Arthrobacter sp. NPDC093125
GCCATCAGAACAAGACATAGAGTTATTCATGTCGGGGTCTCTTTGGTTATTGGTTTGCTTGGTCGCTACCAATTCAAAGAGGCCCTGGCCTCTTTGCTGCCGCACCACGCCGCACCGCTAGCGCCGCAACTGCGGCGCCAGCCTCAGACCGCCCTAACCATGCTCATCTGCGAAGAGCCCGTTAACCTGACGACCCCCCAGAACCGGAGCCGGCCAGACCGCGAGGAGCGACCGGGGAAGTGCCCTGACTTGGTCGGGACTGCCGCACGGGATGTCCGGGACGGTGACCGAATCGGGGCGGAGACCGAAGCGGCACGGGCAAAAGCGGCAGGGGCATGAGCGGCACGGGCCAGCGGTGCGGGATACGCGCAAGGGGGGTCGAAGCGGGGCGTGCTGCGGTTCACGCCCGCCGATTCGCTGCGCAGGCGGCGTTGGCGGACAATGGATAGGTGCCCTCAGCCACAGAATCCCTTACTCCACAGCCTGCCCCCAGCGGGGGCGGGCTAAACCAGGCTGGCGCCGTGCTTGGCATCCCCCGGTCCTGGCAGCTGGCAGGTCTGGCTGCGCTTTTCCTCGGGCTGGCTGCAGCATTGCTCTTCTCAGGTGCGGCCGTAGTGCGCGATGTCTCCGATCCGGGCGCCATGGTCCGCTGGGGCCTTCCCGTCAGCAAGGCGATCCACAACGTGTCTTTGGCCACCGTTATCGGCGGGCTCATTTTCGCCGCCGGCATCCTGCCGCCGACTATCGACCGCCGCCGCTCCAAGAGCCGGTCCCCGGAAGAAAACGCCCCCGAGCACCCGGCGTTTGCCAGGGCGTTGGCCATCGCGGCGGCTGCCGGCGTTGCGTGGACCCTGTCCTCCATCGCCGTCCTGGTACTCACTTATTCCGACGTCGCCGGACAGAGCGTGTCCGGTGATGCGGAATTCACCAGGGCGCTCGTCTTCTTCATGACGGACATCCCGACCGGGCGTGCCTGGCTCGCCGTCACCATCATCGCGGCCGTGGTCACCACCGCTCTGTTCGGCGTTCGGTCACTGACAGCCCTGGCGCTCACTCTGGTGCTCGCCCTGATCGGACTGGTCCCCACTGCACTCATCGGCCACTCTGCAAGCTCCAACGACCACGAGGGCGCCATCAGCTCACTGGGGATGCACCTTGTGGGTGTCAGCGTCTGGGTGGGCGGCATCGTGGTGCTCGCGCTGCTCTCGGGCCTGCTGTCCGGGTCCGGCGGTGCCGGCAGCACCGGAGCCAGCAAAGCAACCAGCACCCCTGCCACTAAAACTGCAGTACGCGGCAGCACAACGGACATCACCGAACCCACGCTGCGCCGTTTTTCCGCGCTGGCGGGCTTCGCCTTCGTCCTGGTCCTTGCTTCGGGCGTCATCAACTCCACCGTCCGGATCAGCAGCTGGAGCGATCTGTTCGGCTCGCCGTACGGGCAGCTGATCGTGGCGAAGACCGCAGCCACCTTCGTGCTCGGCGGCATCGGCTTCATGCACCGGCAGTGGGTGATCCCGCAGCTGACCCGCAAGGGTACGTCCTCGCGCCGCGTACTGTGGCAGCTGATTCTGATGGAACTGCTCATCATGGGCGCCACGTCCGGAATCGCGGTGGCCCTGGGCCGCTCCTCACCGCCCGAGCCGACTTCCTACGCCCCGGATGCCTCACCCGCCTTCATCCTCACCGGCTATGAGCTGCCCCCGGAGCTGACTTCGGAACGCTGGCTCACCGAGTGGCGCCTGGACTGGATCTGGGTGGCGGTTGCTGCTTTCGGCCTCGTGGCTTACTTCCTGGGGGTGGCCAAGGTCCGGGCACGCGGGGACCGGTGGCCCATCTTCCGCACCCTGCCCTGGGTGATCGGCCTGCTGGTGCTGACCTACATCACCTCCGGGCCGCCGGCGGTCTATGGCCGTGTGCTGTTCTCCGCGCACATGGTGGACCACATGGCCCTGACCATGGTGGCTCCCCTCTTCCTGGTCCTGGGCGCACCGGTCACGCTCGCGCTCCGCGCACTTCCCGCCAGGACGGACGGCTCCCGCGGCCTGCGCGAGTGGCTGCTGCTCTTCGTTCATTCGAGGGTCTCGCAGCTCGTCACTCACCCGCTGTTCGCCGCCGCCAACTTCGCCGGCTCCATCGTGCTCTTCTACTACTCGGACGCCTTCGGCTTCGCAATGCGGGAGCATGTGGGCCACGAGCTGATGATCCTGCACTTCGCGCTGACCGGGTACATCTTCGTGCTCACCATGATCGGCACGGACCCGCTGCCGCGCCGTGCGCCGTACCCGCTGCGGCTTTTGCTGCTGCTCGCGACGATGGGCTTCCACGCATTCTTCGGGGTCGCCATCATGGGCGGCACCGGACTGCTCGCCGCCGACTACTTCGGCAACCTCGGCCGGGAGTGGGGCCCGTCGGCCCTGGCGGACCAGCAGCTCGGCGGTGCCGTGGCCTGGGGCATCGGGGAAGTTCCCACCCTCCTGGTGGCGATCGGCGTCGCCATCATGTGGTCCCGCTCCGATGAACGGGAGACCCGCCGCACTGACCGGGCGGCGGACAGGAATAACGACGCCGATCTCACCGCTTACAACGATATGTTTGCCAAATTGGCCGAACGAGACGCCAAGCTGGCTGACCGCAACTCAAAGCTGGAAGGACGCTGATGAGCGAAACCGTACGCACCCACCACCGGGTCCGCGCCTCCGAACTGGTGGGCCGTAACTGGCTGAACACTGGCGGCAAGTCCCTGGACCTGGAAGCCCTGCGCGGCAAAATCGTGCTCCTGGACTTCTGGACCTTCTGCTGCATCAACTGCCTCCACGTGCTGGACGAACTGCGTCCGCTGGAGGAAAAGTACTCCGACGTCCTCGTCACCGTGGGCGTGCACTCCCCGAAGTTCGAGCACGAGGCCGATCCCGTGGCCCTCGCTGCCGCCGTGGAGCGGTACGAAATCCACCACCCCGTCCTTGACGACCCCGAGCTGGAAACCTGGAAGGCCTACACCGCCCGCGCCTGGCCCACGCTGGTGGTCATCGACCCCGAGGGCTACATCGTGGCCCACCTGTCCGGAGAAGGCCACGCCGACGGACTCGGCGTGCTGATTCCCGAGCTCATCGCCCAGCACGAGGCCCGCGGCACCCTGCACCGCGGCACTGGCCCCTACGTGGCCCCGGAGCCGACGTCGGGCACCCTCCGCTTCCCGGGCAAGGCCCTTTACCTCCCTGCCGGTCGGGGTTCAGCTGCAAAGTCCGACGCCGGTGCGGCCGCCGGCGCTGCAACTACCGCCACCGCGGAAGCCACCGCGGAAGGCGCCGGCACGTGGCTGGTAACGGACACGGGCCACCACCGTGTTGTGGAGCTCGACACCGACTTCCACACGGTGCTCGGCGCCTTCGGTACCGGCAACAGGGGACACGCCGACGGCCCGGGCGTGGCCATCGACTCCCGCGAGCCGGTCGCGGAATTCAACGAGCCGCAGGGTCTTGTCCTGCTGCCTGAGGACGTGGCAGAGAAGACGGGCTACGACGTCGTAATTGCCGACTCCGTCAACCACCGCCTCAGGGGACTGTCCCTCAAGGACGGCACCGTGACCACGCTCGTCGGCAACGGCGTGCAGCGCCTGCTGGAGACCGGACCGGCCCGGGTGGACGAGGACGCCGCCGGCTTCACCGGACGCCTCAGCGACCACCCGCTGGACGTTTCCCTCAGCTCGCCCTGGGACGTCGTGTGGTCCAGCAAGCTCAAGGCAGTTGTGGTGGCCATGGCAGGCGTGCACCAGATCTTCAGCTTCGAGCCGCTGTCCGGCGAGGTCTCCATCATCGCCGGGAACGGCCTTGAAGGCCTGCTGGACGGGTCCGCCCACGAATCCTGGTTCGCGCAGCCGTCCGGCCTGGCCGAGGACGCTGACGGCAACATCTGGGTTGCCGACTCGGAGACCTCCGCGCTCCGGAAGCTTGCGATTGACGACGACGGCACGGTCACCGTCGAATCTGCCGTGGGCAAGGGCCTCTTCGATTTTGGCTTCCGCGACGGCGAGGCCTCCGAGGCCCGCCTGCAGCACCCGCTCGGCGTGACAGTGCTCCCCGACGGCTCCGTAGCGGTTGCCGACACCTACAACGGTGCCGTGCGGCGCTACGACCCCGCGACCAAGACCGTGTCCACGCTCGCCCGCGGCCTCCTGGAGCCCTCGGACGTAATCGTCGACCACACCCAGGTGGCCGGCAAAGAGCCGCTGCTCGTGGTGGTCGAGGCCAACAAGCACCAGCTCGTCTACGTGCCCATTCCCAAGGAAGCGCAGCAGGTGGATGAGGGCGCGGTCCAGACCCACCGGCCCAAGAGCCCTGTGGCTCCGGGCCCGCTGGAGCTGACGGTGCGCTTCACCGCGCCCACCGGGCAGAAGCTGGATGACCGCTGGGGCGACCCGACGCAGCTGAAAATCTCCTCCACCCCGCCTGAACTGCTTGTATCCGGCGGCGGCACCTCGGTGGGACTCCTCCGGACCTTGGAGCTGTCCTCCGACGTGCCCGAGGGCGTGCTGCACATTACCGCCCGCGCGGCCGCCTGCGACGGCCCCGAAACCGAGGACGGCGAGATCCCGGACCACGCGGCGTGCCACCTGTACCAGCAGGACTGGGGCATCCCGGTGGTGGTGCAGACCGACGGCGATGCCGAGCTGGTGCTGGACCTGCGCGGCATGGACTGAACCGACGCAGCCTCGTTGAATAACGGCGACTGAGTAACGGCGACTGAGTAAACGCCACCTGAACCGGCCCGGTTTTCGACCCCACACGGGTTGAGAACCGGGCCGGCGGCGTTATGACCTGGTTGATGAAGGGAAGCCGTTCCGTGACCGCGCCTCCGACAGGCCCGGCCAGAACAACGTTCTAGAAGCTCAGGACGGGCGTGACGCTGATGGTGTCGCCCTTGATGTCCAGGCGTGTCGTGAAGCTGAAGTTGTGCTCCACGTTCAGTGGGGCGACCGCGCCGGAGAACAGGTCGACCTGCTCGGCGGTGATCCGGGCTTTGCCGTCCAGCGGCGCCACTACCCATTTGCCGTCGAACGGTTCGATAGTGATCTTCGGGTACTCCGTGATGGTCCACTTGATGGTGCCGTCAACCACCCGGTTGGGCGTGGCGTGGTAGAACGGGCAGTCCGGCTGGAGACGCTGCTGCTTGACCGCATCGGCTGCGCAGGTGTCCAGGAACTCCTTGACCCTGGACGCCACGGCCTGGTTCAGTTCGTCGTTGGCCTGCGTGAGAAGGTTCAGCGGCGCCGCGGGGACGTCCCTCCCGGCGACGGTGGCCCGCGTGGGTGGGGCCGAGAAGTACTGTCCGTTCAGCGACGCTTCATACTCGCCAGGGTAAAAGACGGCGAAGGTGTTGCGGCCGCCGGGCATGTTGACCGGAACGCCGTTCAGCGTGGCCTCATTCGCGTTGACCACTGTCACGTCAACGGTGGGCAGGGTGGACGGAACAAAGGACCACTTGTGGAAGAAGAGCCATTCTGTGCCCGTGCTTTCCAGCAGGAACTCGGTGCGCAGCCGGCTGCCGTCGATGGTGTACTCCATGGGCACCATCACCCGCTTGCCGCCGCGCGGTTCCGCGTCGCCGATCTTCACATTGCCGATCCTGGCGGCGGAGGTTTGCAGCGCTGTGCCGTCGAGCATGGCGGCGTCGGCGTCCGGCACCTTGGCGCGGAGGAGACCCAGGGCCCGCTCGCCCTCACCCTTCTGCAGGGCTTGCAGATAATCGCGGACAGGCTGCTGCGGGCTGGCCACAGAGTTGTTGACCAGGTTGACCGAAACGACGGCTCCGGCAACGGCAAGCATGAGGCCCAGCAGCCACCCGGCTGCTGTCTTCACCAACGCTTGACTCATCTGCACCCACCTTACGTTACCTGCTAGGCGTGTGGAGGCAGGATTTGGCGGTGCGGATCATGACGCGGCAGGCCCATCAAAGAAACGTTCGACGGCCGCACTCCACAGGCAGGCATGCGGCCCCTTGGCGCTAGCGGCGCCGCCGGGACGACGTGCCGAAAACGCCCCGCAGAAGTTCACGGCCCAGCTGGGTCCCCATCGACCGGACCATGCTTTTCAGGCCTGCGCCGAGGGCTCCCCCGAGGGCTCCGCTGAGGTCGTCCACCATGCCGCCGGCCGGGGGAGCAGGGCTCGGGGCCGATTCGCGCCGGGGTTGCTGCGCGGGCTCGCGCCGGGATTGCGGGGCGGACCTGGTGCTGGGGCGTCCGAGAATCTCCTCCTCGATGCGCCGGGCCTCAGCGTCCACATCGGGGGTGTCCGCCGCTCCGGCATTCAGACTGCCGGGAACGAAGACGCCGCTGGATGGAACCGGCGGCTGGCCGGGGGCGGCGGGGCCGGTGGGAGCAGCGGACTTGGCGGACAGTTTCTCGTAGGCGGACATGTTGTCCACTGCCGTGCCGTATTTAGCGAGCAGAGCGGAGCCGGCAACCGTGCCCTTGATCAGTTCGTCCGCGCTCGGTCCCATGACCGATTCGGGGGCCCGCAGGCGGGTCAGGGCAACGGGAGTGGGCGCGCCCTTCTCGTTCATGACAGTAATAACAGCCTCGCCGATGCCCGCGGACGTGAGCGTCTCCTCCAAGTCGTAGTCGCTGAGCGGAAACGTGGAGACGGTGGCCTTGAGGGCTTTGGCATCCTCCGGCGTGAAGGCCCTCAGTGCATGCTGCACACGGTTGGCCAGCTGGCCGAGGACGTCGGCAGGGACATCCTTCGGAGTTTGTGTCACAAAGAAGATGCCCACGCCCTTTGAGCGGATCAGCCGGACGGTGGTGGTGATGGCTTCGAGGAAGGCGTCGGAGGCGTCGTTGAAAAGCAGATGGGCCTCATCGAGGAAGAAGACAAGCTTGGGCTTGTCCAGGTCGCCTGCCTCGGGCAGGTCTTCGAACAGGTCCGCCAGCAGCCACATCAGGAAGGTGGAGAACACCAGGGGCTTGGTCTGCAGCGTGGGCAGTTCCAGGCACGTGATGACACCGCGGCCGTCGGGGGCGGTGCGGAGGAGCTCGGCGGTGTCGAATTCCGGCTCCCCAAAAAAGCGCTCCAGGCCCTGTGCCTCGAGGGTGACAAGTTCGCGGAGGATGACGCCCGCCGTCGCCTTGGACAGACCGCCCAGGTCCTGCAGGGCCGCTTTGCCCTCGTCTGACGTCAGGTACTGGATGACCGCGCGGAGGTCCTTGAGGTCAACCAGTTCGAGGTTGTTCTTGTCCGCGAAGTGGAAGACGAGCTGGAGGCTGGACTCCTGGGTGTCGTTGAGCTCCATGATCCGCGACAGCAGGATGGGGCCGAACGAGGTGATGGTGGCGCGGACGGGGATGCCGTTGCCGTCGCCGCCGAGGGCAAGGAACTCCACCGGAAACGTCTTGCCGACCCACTGCTGGCCTATGCTTTCAGTCCGTTCCGCCAGCTTGCCGCTCCCGGTGGCTGCCGTAGCCAGGCCGGACAGGTCGCCCTTGATGTCCGCCAGGAACACGGGGACGCCCGCCGTCGAAAGCTGCTCGGCCATCATGTGCAGCGTGACCGTCTTGCCCGTGCCGGTGGCTCCGGCCACCAGGCCGTGCCGGTTCATCATCGACAGGGGCAGCCGGACCGGTGCGTCCTTGTGGAGTTCGCCATCCACGATTGCCGCTCCCAGCTCGATCGTGGGGCCTTCCAGCGCATAGCCCTTCCGTATCGTGGCGACTTTGTCTGCTGTCGATTTGTTGGCCATGCCGCTAGCTTAGTGGCGCAAACTCTCCCGGCAAGTGCCTGCGCAAGCGCCAACTGTGGACAGCGTCACCTGGTCGGGCAGAAATAACCCCCGTCCCGCCGTCGTTGTCAAGAGATGTGCCGCGCAACCGCGGCCAGCCCGCGAAGTGCAACGAAAGGCCGGCGTCACTGTGACTGTTCCCCTCTCCATCCTTGACCTTGCGACGATTGGCAGGGGCCAGACGGCGGCGGAGAGCTTCGCCGGAAGCGTGGCCATGGCACAGAGCGCCGAGGAGCTCGGCTACCGCCGGGTCTGGTACGCCGAGCACCACAACATGTCCTCGATCGCCTCCTCCGCCACGAGCGTCCTGATCGCCCATGTGGCCGCCCAGACCGAAAGCATCCGGCTGGGGGCGGGTGGCGTGATGCTGCCCAACCACTCGCCGCTCACCATCGCGGAGCAGTTCGGAACCCTCGAAACCCTGCACCCGGGCCGCATCGACCTGGGCCTCGGCCGCGCCCCCGGCAGCGACCAAAACACCCTGCGCGCCCTGCGCCGCGACCCCTCGTCGGCCGAGAGCTTCCCGCAGGACGTCCTCGAGCTGCAGGGATACCTGACCGGCCCCACCCGCATCCAGGGCGTCGAGGCGACGCCGGGCAAGGGAACCAACGTGCCGCTGTACATTCTGGGATCGTCGCTGTTCGGTGCCCGTCTCGCAGCGCAGCTCGGCCTGCCCTACGCCTTCGCCTCCCACTTCGCGCCGAACGCGCTGCAGGACGCTGTGGCGGTCTACCGCAGGGAGTTCCGGCCCTCGGAGCAGCTCGCTGCACCATACGTCATCGCCGGCGCCAATGTCATCGCGGCTGACTCGGCTCCCGAGGCGCAGGAGATGTTGCGGGCCACCTTGCGGGCCCGCGTCTCACTGTTCTTCGGCGGCGGCCGTGAGTTTACCGACGACGAGGCGGACATGATCCTGGACTCCCCGCAGGGCCAGCACGTCACGCAGATGATGAAATACTCGGCCGTCGGAACACCCGATGTGGTGCTGGAGTACCTGGACGGCTTTGCCCAGCACGCCGACGCCGACGAACTCATCGTTGCGCACCAGAGCACGGGCACCGCCGCGCGGTTGCGGTCCGTGGAACTGCTGGCCCAGGCAGCCGGACTGGCCCGGGTTTAGCGAAACCGGTCTAGTGGCGCCCGGCCTAGTGTAGCCACGTGTAAGCGATGCCAGGCGCTAGTGCAGCCCGGGGCGGGACGCGGCGAAGATCGCGGGCGCCGGCCCGGCCCCGGTGGCGAGGTCGGCCAGGATCCGGCCCACGACGGGTGTGAACTTGAACCCGTGGCCGGCGAATCCCGCCCCGATCACCACCGGGCCAAGGCGGTCCAGGATGAAGTTGTGGTCCGCTGCAGTGGTGTAGGTGCAGCTGATGTCTGCCATGGAGTCGGCATCGGCCCCGGGGAGCCATCGTCTCGCGTAGCGCTGCAGGGCAGCCCGCTGCACCGGTTCCGGCTGGAACGACCGCCGGTCCGGATCGACCACAGGCCCCACCCCGTGCCAGCCCGCCTTGATGCCTTCACCGGGGGTGAGCATGCCGTACACGGGGGAGTACCAGTCCGCGTAGTCCGCGCCGGTTCCCGGAAAGTGGTTGAATCCTGGCCAGTCAGCACCGGCGTCGGCGATTCCGAAATGCGCCGGCTGCTCCTGCGTCACAGTGAGCCGCGGCAAAGCTGCCACGCCGCCGAGCAGCTTGGAGGTCCAGCCGCCGGCGGTTACCACCGCCTGCCGCGCGGTGAGCACCTCGGTGCGCCCGCCGCCGTCGAGGGTGAGCCGGACGCCGTCGTCGAGAATCCGCAGTCCCACCACCTTCACGTGGTGCCGTACCTCCGCCCCGTTCCCGGCCGCCAGCCCCTGGAGGGCCGGCAGCGCGAGCTCGGGATTGAGCTGCCCGCCGTCCGGCATGTAAAGCACCTGCGTGTCGAAGCGGATGCCGCGCCAGCGCTCGCCGGCTTCCCCCGTCGGCAGGAATTCGGCCTTCAGGCCGGCCTGGTTCAGCGCCGCATGCATCGCATTCAACGCGGGGTCAGGGCCATGATTGACGACGCCGGTGCGCGCCAGCAACTGCCCGCCGCTCTCGTGTTCGAGTTCGCTCCACAGCTGCAGGGACTCCGCGAGCATGGCGATGTAGTCCGGTTCGGCATAAGCCAGGCTGAGGTTCCGCGTGGCCCCGTGAGACGCGCCGATGCGGTGCCCGGGCCCGAATTGCTCCAGCAGCGTGACCTGCCGGCCGCGCCGGGCCAGAGCCCAGGCCGCGGCGGAGCCCATGGCCCCGCCGCCAATGACCACAGTGTCCACAGTGGTGTTCAAGATTCCTCCAAAGATCCGGACGTCACGTCAGCAGCAGTGCCACGCCGATCATGGCCGGAACGGCCACGACGGTGGTGATCAGCACGGTGTCCTTCGCGACGGTGACGCCCGTCCGGTAGCGGCTTGCAGCGACAAACACGTTCTGGGCCGTCGGCAGGGATGACGTCACCACGACAGCGAAGAGCGCCTGGCCTTCCATGCCCAGCGCGAAACGCGCAAAGACGTAGGCGATCGCCGGGTGGACGACGAGCTTGAAGGCACTCGCCAACAGGGTATCAAGCCGGCGTCCCGCGGCGGCCTGCAGGGGGCGTGACCCGTTCAGGCTCATGCCAAACGCCATCAGCATGGCGGGGATGGCGGCGCCGCCGATCAGGTGGATCGGCTCCAGGATCAGGTCCGGCACCTGCCAGCCGGTTCCGGCCACCACAAGACCGAGCGCTGAACCTACGATCATCGGGTTTTTCAGGATCATCAGGATGAACCGCAGCGGCGTGGTGCGGTGCGCGCTGGTGGTCGCATCCAGCGCCATGAGGAACAGGGGTGTGAAAAATGCCAGCTGAAAGATGAGCAGGGGAGCCACATGGCTCGCATCCCCCAGCACGTATACGGCAATGGGAATGCCGAGATTCGCCGAGTTGGCGAGGGAGGCACTCATGGATGACATGAGGGATTCCGGAAGGCTGCGCTTGAGCAGGAACTTGACGATGACGAAGAAGATGGCGGCGGTGGCGGTGGCGCCGGCCGCGGCGACCAGCAGCGGCGCGGCAAAAACGTCCTGGAGCCGGGCCTTGCTGAGTGTCTCGAAGAGCAGCGCCGGGCTGGCCACAAAGAAGGTCAGCCCGCTCAGGACCTGGCGGGCGTTGTCACCGAGGATGCCCCTCCGGCCAACGAACATGCCGACCAGGATGATGGACCAGACGACAAAGAAGCCCGCGAGAACGCCTAGCATCCGGCGGTCGCTGGGGGCTCGGCTGTGCAGGGGGCGGTGTCCACCGTCCCAGCCTAATCATATTTATTCAGCCACGGAGGGGCTTGTGGCAGGGATCTCGCTGTGCGGGCAGTCTGCTAGTCCCCGTGCCCTGCGCGTGCTCAGGGCAGTGTCAGCTCAGGGTGGCGTTGTTCAGCGCGAACGGCGGGCGCATGAGACCGGGAGTGAGGCCTTCGGCGGGGTCGTTGCCAAGCTGGATGACACGGTTGTCCTTGTCCACGTGGACCACCTTCGGCTCGTAGGCCTTGGCTTCCTCGGTGGTCATCTCCGCGTAGGTGATGAGGATGACGATGTCGTTTTCGTGCACCAGGTGTGCCGCCGGGCCGTTGATCCCGATCACGCCCGAACCGCGTTCACCGGCGATGGTGTACGTTTCGAGGCGGGCGCCGTTTGTGACATCCACAATGGCTACGAGCTCGCCGGGCAGAATATCGGCAGCATCCAGCAGGTCCAGGTCCACAGTGACGGAACCCACGTAGTGCAGGTCCGCGTGCGTGACAGTGGCGCGGTGGATTTTGGACTTGAACATTGTGCGATTCATAACGGAAACAGTCTAACGCCGGGGTCAACCATCTGGCTGTGAGCCAGGGAACACTACGCTGGCCCTTCCATCTCATGGTCCTTCGACGCCGCTATCGAAGAGGCGGTGGCTGCCAGGATTTCGCGGGCGGCGAGAATGGCCGGACGCTGGGCACTTGAGCGGCGCACGGACGTGAACACCGTCCTGTGCGGCTTCTGGGGAAGTTCGATCAGCTCTGCTGTGGTGCCGCGGCCCGTCCACACAAGATCGGGCATGAGGCCGACTGCATTACCGGATTCAATCAGCCGGATCTGCGCCTGGAGGTCCGCGGTCTCGAAGCGCACGTCCGGTTCGAACCCGGCACTCCTGCAGGCCTGTTCCGCCCAATGGCGTGAAGCGGCGCCGCGCGGCTCCATGACCCAGGCCATCTCCGCTGTGTCGGCCAGCGATGTGAGGGCCGGCCGATCACCTGACGCGGGGGGAACCGCAAGCCGGATGGCATCGGTGGTCAGCCGGATCCGGTCCAGCTCCGGATAACGCGGAGCGGCGTGGCCCGGGTACTGCTCTGCGATGACAATGTCGAAGTCCCTGGCCCAAGTCTCGTGCAGCGCCGTTTCCGGCTCCCGCTGGGTCATTTCAATGCGGACCTCCGGGTAGGTCGCCGCCATGCGGGTCAGGGTTTCCGGCATGAGGGCAAGCGCCGCTGACTGGAAGACGGCGATCCGGACCGTGCCGGAAACCGTGGTGAGGGAGGCGGCCAGGTCTGCTTCCGCCTGCTCGAGCGTCTCGAGGAGCTGCGCAGTGTGGCTGACGAGGACTTCCGCCTGCGGTGTGAGCTGTACTTTCCGTCCGGTTTTCCTCAGCAGTTCCACTCCCACTTCCTTCTCAAGGAGGGCTAATTGCTGGGACACTGAGGACGGACTGTACTGCAGGGCTGCGGCCACCTCTGCGAGGGTGCCCCGGATTTTCAGCTCGCGGAGCAGTCTTAGGCGGCGTACGTCGAGCACGACTGTTCCTTCGATTGGAGATGAATGAGTGGATAAGCTAACTGGTACTGGTTAGGAGTATTCACTTTATCTAATGCAATGATCCTTGCATACTAATCTGAGTTACCCCCATCACAGGGCGGATGATGGGGCCGCATCTACGCAGGAGTTATCCGCATGACAACTAAAGATCCCACCCAGTCGATCCTCAGGCGCAAGCCGATTGACGACATTGAAGTCGAGAACAAGCACAGTGGCCTCTTCAAGTCCCTGGGACTGTGGCAGCTCACGGCCATTGGAGTCGGCGGCATCATCGGTGTCGGCATCTTTTCGCTGGCGGGGCTCGTGGCCCACGGCAGTGAGGGCACTCCCGGCGTCGGTCCGGCTGTTCTCTTTTCCTTCCTGATTGCGGGTCTGGCTTCAGCTGCCGCCGCCCTGTCCTACGCAGAGTTTGCAGGCATGATTCCCCGCGCCGGCTCCGCGTACACCTACGGTTATGTGGCCCTCGGTGAAGTGATCGGCTGGTTCATCGGCTGGGACCTGCTGCTGGAATACATTGCCATCGTGGCGGTAGTGGCCATCGGCATCTCCGGCTACTTTGACGCCTTCCTGTCCGGCATCGGCATCGAGATGCCCGTGTGGATGACGTCAACCGCTGATGAAGGCAGGGGCGGCATCGTCAACATCCCCGCCATCCTGGTCTGTCTGCTGGTCACCTGGATCCTGTCGCGCGGAACGAAGGCGTTTGGCCGGTTCGAGCTCGTGGCAGTGGCCATCAAGGTGATCCTGATCCTGTTCATCATTGGGTTGGGCGTCTTCTACATCAACGCCGAGAACTTCAACCCGTTCATGCCCAGCGGTATTGGACCGGTCTTTGCCGGCGCCGCCACCGTATTCTTCGCCGTGTTCGGTTACGACGCCATGAGTACCGCCGCCGAGGAGGCCACCGACGGCAAGAAGCACATGCCGAAGGCAATCATCCTGTCCCTGATCATCGCCATGCTGCTGTACGTTGCCGCCACCCTTGTCCTCACGGGCATGCAGAATTACCGGGACATTGATCCCGCTGCCGGGTTCGCCTCGGCGTTCACCGGGGTCGGGCTGCCGGTCATTGCCACCATCATCTCGGTCTTTGCCGTGCTGTCCATCCTCACTGTCATGCTGACCTTCCTCCTCGGCGTGACACGCGTCTGGTTCTCCATGAGCCGCGACGGCCTGCTGCCCGGCTGGTTCTCCAAGACCGACAGCCACGGCACGCCCCAGCGCGTCACGTGGATCGCGGGCGTCGCGTCCGCCCTGCTGGCCGGCGTGTTCCCCATCAAGGCCGTTGCCGACCTCACCAACATCGGCATCCTTGCCGCCTTCGTGGTGGTCTGCTTCGCGGTGATCGTATTCCGGTACAAGAAGCCGGACGCTCCCCGCGAATTCCGCCTGCCGCTGATGCCTCTGGTGCCGGCCTTCGGTGTCCTGGCGTCGGCCTTCCTCATGTTCCAGCTCCACTGGGAGACCTGGATGCGCTTCGGTATCTGGCTCGTCATCGGCCTGGTTATCTACTTCGCCTATGGCAAGCGGCACTCACTGATGAACCCGAACAGCCCGCGGCACGACGAGGCAGTGGAGATGCACACCCCCGTGTAAGGCACGCTCCCTCACATCTGGCGCCTAATCCTGCGACCCTTCCTCATTTTTGGGCTGCTATCGACGAACCCTCTCTCACTCCGGTGGGGGAGGGTTCGTCGTTTCTCGACGGGAGGTGAGGGGGCGTCGCGGGTTGGGCGGCGGGAGGTGAGGGGGCGTCGCGGGTTGGGCGGCGGGAGGTGAGGGGGCGTCGCGGGTTGGGCGGCGGGAGGTGAGGGGGCGTCAGCAGAGGCCAGGGAACGCTCGCTTTTTCTAACGTGTATTGCTCGGAAAAGGTCGCTTTATCTTAAGTGAATCCAGGCCCATACTGATGAATAAGAGGTCACTACTCACGGAAAGAACGAGCACAAGCCATGACCCACACAGCTACGGATCACCGCGTTTTTGCAGGCAAGGACGCCGCTGAAACCGGCGCCGTCGCCTCCCTGCCGGACGGCGCAAGCGTCGCCGAAGCCACCGCGCTCGCCGGCGAAACCATCGCACTCGTACGCCACTGGCTCACCGAGGCCGCCAAGATTCCCGCTGACGCTTCCGCAGAGCAGCTCGCCGGTGTCCTGAAGGACCCGAACGGCCTGGAATTCACGGTTGGCTTCGTGGACGGCGTGGTACGCCCCGAGGACCTCAAGGTCGCGGCCCGCAACCTCGCGGCGCTGGCGCCCAAGGTTCCGGCCTTCCTGCCCTGGTACATGCGCCGTGCAGTCCAGGTGGGCGGCCTCATGGCCCCGGTCCTGCCGCAGGTTGTCATCCCGGTGGCCCGCAAGGTCCTGCGCGAAATGGTGGGCCACCTCATCGTTGACGCCACGGACGCCAAGCTCGGCCCGGCCATCGCCAAGATCCGCAAGGACGGCATCAACCTGAACGTGAACCTCCTCGGTGAGGCTGTCCTCGGTGAGCACGAGGCGTCCCGCCGGCTTGAGGGAACGCACACCCTGCTGGCTCGGCCGGACGTGGACTACGTATCCATCAAGGTTTCCTCCACGGTGGCGCCGCACTCGCCGTGGGCTTTCGACGAGGCCGTGGAGCACGTCGTCGAGAAGCTCACGCCGCTGTTCGCCAAGGCGGCATCCTTCCCGAAGCCCAAGTTCATCAACCTGGACATGGAGGAATACAAGGACCTGGACATGACCATTGCGGTCTTCACCAGGATCCTGGACAAGCCTGAGTTCAAGAACCTCGAGGCCGGCATCGTGCTTCAGGCCTACCTCCCGGACGCGCTCGACGCCATGATCCGCCTGCAGGGATGGGCCGCTGCGCGCCGCGCCGAGGGTGGCGCCGGCATCAAGGTCCGCGTGGTCAAGGGCGCCAACCTGCCGATGGAGCAAGTCGAAGCTTCCCTGCACGACTGGCCGCTGGCCACGTGGGGCACCAAGCAGGACTCGGACACCAGCTACAAGCGCGTCATTAACTACTCGCTGCACCCGGACCGGATCGCCAATGTCCGCATCGGCGTGGCCGGGCACAACCTCTTCGACATCGCCTTCGCATGGCTGCTGGCCAAGAAACGCGGCGTGGAATCGGGTATCGAGTTCGAAATGCTGCTGGGCATGGCCCAGGGCCAGGCCGAGGCCGTGAAGAAGGACGTCGGCTCCCTGCTGCTCTACACGCCGGTGGTGCACCCGGCCGAGTTCGACGTCGCCATCGCCTACCTGATCCGCCGCCTCGAAGAGGGCGCCAGCCAGGAAAACTTCATGTCCGCTGTCTTCGAACTCAGCGAAAACGAAGCACTGTTCGCCCGTGAAGAGGACCGGTTCCTGCGGTCTCTCGAGGACCTCGACGAGTCCGTGCCGGCGCCGAACCGCCAGCAGAACCGCAACCTCCCGCCGGTGGCCATGCCGCACGACCACTTCGAGAACACTCCGGACACCGACCCGTCCCTCCCCGCCAACCGCGACTGGGGCCGGGCCATCCTGGACCGCGTTCCGTCCTCGACCCTCGGCAACGCCTCCGTCGAGGCTGCCATGATCACCGACGCCGGCATCCTGAATACGGTGATTGAAACCGCCGTCGAAAAGGGCAAGGCCTGGGGCGCCCTGTCCGGCGCCGAACGTGCCGAGATCCTGCACCGCGCCGGCGACGTCCTGGAAGCCCGCCGCGCGGACCTCCTCGAAGTCATGGCCAGCGAAACGGGCAAGACCCTTGACCAGGGCGACCCCGAGGTCAGCGAGGCTGTTGACTTCGCGCACTACTACGCCGAGTCCGCGCGCAAGCTGGACGACGTCGACGGCGCCACCTTCACCCCGGCCAAGCTCACCGTGGTGACCCCGCCGTGGAACTTCCCGGTGGCCATTCCCGCCGGTTCCGTCCTCGCGGCACTCGCCGCAGGGTCCGCCGTCGTCGTCAAGCCCGCCAAGCAGGCAAAGCGCAGCGGTGCCGTGATGATCGAGGCGCTGTGGGAAGCCGGCGTGCCCCGCGACGTGCTGACCATGGTCCAGCTCGGCGAGCGGGAGCTCGGCAAGCAGCTGATCGCCCACCCGGCCGTGGACCGCGTGATCCTGACCGGCGGTTACGAGACCGCCGAGCTGTTCCGCTCCTTCCGCAAGGACCTGCCGCTGCTCGCGGAGACCAGCGGCAAGAACGCCATCATCGTCACCCCGAGCGCTGACCTTGACCTCGCCGCGAAGGACGTTGCCTACTCGGCCTTCGGGCACGCCGGACAGAAGTGCTCCGCCGCCTCACTGGTGATCCTCGTGGGCTCGGTAGCCAAGTCCAGGCGCTTCCACAACCAGCTGATCGACGCCGTCACCTCGCTGAAGGTCGGCTACCCTGAAGACCCCACGAGCCAGATGGGCCCGATCATCGAGCCCGCCAACGGCAAGCTCCTCAATGCGCTCACCACGCTGGGCGAGGGCGAGAACTGGGCCGTCGAGCCCCGCAAGCTCGATGACACCGGCCGGCTGTGGAGCCCGGGCGTGCGCTACGGCGTCAAGCGCGGATCCTACTTCCACCTGACCGAATTCTTCGGCCCCGTGCTCGGCGTCATGACCGCGGACACCCTGGAAGAGGCCATCGCCATCCAGAACCAGATCGAATACGGCCTCACCGCAGGCCTGCACTCCCTCAACACCGAGGAACTGGGCATCTGGCTGGACAGCATCCAGGCCGGCAACCTGTACGTGAACCGCGGCATCACCGGCGCCATCGTCCAGCGCCAGCCCTTCGGCGGCTGGAAGAAGTCGGCCGTGGGTGCCGGCACCAAGGCAGGCGGACCGAACTATCTCGTTGGCCTGGGCGACTGGACCAGCAAGGAAAGCGCACAGGGTGCAGCCGCGCGGCCCACGCACCCCGGCGTGCAGCGCCTCGTGGACGCCGTGCAGGGTGAGCTCGACTCCGCAGAACTGGACGCGCTGCAGCGCTCGGTCGGTTCGGACGCCCTGGCTTGGGCTGAGGAATTCGGTGCGGCCAAGGATGTTTCGGGGCTGAGCGCCGAACGCAACATCTTCCGGTACCGCAACCTTCCGGTCACCATCCGGCTCTCCGACGGCGAATCCCTTCGCCCGCTCGTCCGTACAGTAGCCGCCGGCGTACTTGCCGGTTCGCAGCTGACCGTCTCCACCGGCGTCGGGCTCCCCGCCCAGCTGCGCGCGGTGCTGACGGGACTGGACATCCCCGTGACGGTAGAGGACGACGCCGCGTGGCTCGCCTCCGCGGGCCGGCTCGCTGCCGCCGGCAAGCTGTCCAACGGACGCATCCGCCTGATCGGCGGTTCCGCTGCTGACCTCGCCGAGGCAACCGGCGGCCGCCCGGACGTGGCCATCTACCCGCACGAGGTCACCGAAGCGGGCCGCGTTGAGCTGCTGCCGTTCCTGCACGAGCAGGCGGTCAGCATCACCGCACACCGCTTCGGAACGCCGAACCACCTGTCCGATTCACTGATCTAGCGGCTCCCGCGGCGGCGCATTGCCGCAACGCGGGGCGATACAAAAACTGGCGGGCACCATCCGGTGCCCGCCAGTTTTTCGTTGCTTCTGTCTGTTTTGAACGTCCCTGTGTCGGACGTAGCTTCGTGGTGTCCCTGTGTTGGACGTAGTGAGACCTGGTGCAGACCCCTGAATCAGCCGAGGTACCAGCCGGGCGGTGCCCATGATGAGGGAACGTTATGGGCGGAAAACTCTTCACACCGCGTGCAGGTGTATGCGACTTCGCCCAGTGTCCTGACGGTGCCGTCGTGGCGGTACTTGGGCGGAACGAATGACTCTAGATAAATGAACTCGTCGGTTCCGCATTTGTCGCAGTTAGGCTTGGCGACGTAGTCGGAGTCCACGGTCATGGAGTGGCGGGGGAAATGGCGGTTTGCGGCTGTGGTCACGGCGTGCCTATCCCGAACAGTGCCCGCTTCGTTGCAGGATATGTTCGTAATCAATTCGCTGTCATCAGCCGCTGCATGACCTCCAACAGTCACAGCATAGGACGGCTGCGAACGGTTATCAACGATTTTCTGCCTCGTACCCTGATGGGGCAGGGTTCAAACCTGCTTCTTTAAGTTCCGTCCCATGATGGCCTGGGTGAGGGCGTCAATGACTTCTGCGTTCGCCAACGGATTCCGGATCAGGGTGAAATCCACGTCCCCCACCGACGGCAGCTCGAAACGGCGGGTGATGATCTTCAGGTCGTCCGGCACCAGCGAGGACGGCATGACGGCGACGCCGATTCCCGCGCGGACGGCCGCGAGCACGCCGCTGATCTGCTTGGTGGTGCAGGTGATGCGCCAGGTCCGGCCAGCCGATTCGAGGGCGTCGATGGCCAAGTTATAGGACGGATAGTCTTCCACAATCGTCTTGGCCCACCATAGCGTGAAAGGCATCTGCCAGCCCGCTCTCCAGAGGACTTCCTTTGACACCCCCATCGCCGTCAGCGGCCACCGTCACCCAGCCAGTCGCCGTCGTGAGTGAACGCCTTCCGTGGCGCCAGACATTCATCTCCCTGAGTGTTCCCAACTTCCGGATCTTCGCGATCGGCCACTTCATCGCAGTGACTGCGATCTGGATGCAGCGCATCGCCCAGGACTGGCTGGTGCTGCAGCTGTCCGGTTCCGTCACCGCCGTCGGAATCACCGTTGCGCTGCAGTTCCTGCCGGCGCTGGTCCTGGGGCCCTGGGGCGGGATGGTGGCCGACCGGTTCGCGAAGCGCAGGATCCTGATCCTGTGCCAGTCCATGGCTGCCGTTCTGGCCGCCGCCCTGGCGGTGCTCGCTCTCACTGGAGCGATCGAGGTCTGGCACGTGTATGGCATCGCGCTGGTGCTGGGCCTGGTCACCGTGTTGGACCAGCCGGCGCGGCAGGTGTTTGTCCAGGAGCTCGTGGGGCCCCGGCATCTGCGGAACGCCATTAGCGTCAACTCCACAACGTTCCAGCTGGGCGGGCTGATCGGGCCCGCCCTGGCAGGGGCGTTGCTCACCGCCGTCGGTGCCGGCTGGGCTTTCGCCGGGAACGCCGTGGCCTGCTGCTCTACGGTGGCGATGCTGCTGCTCCTGCGGCGGGATGAGCTGTTCGTCAGCGCGCCGGCCCCCAAACGGAAGGGGATGCTCCGGGAAGGGCTGCGCTATGCGCTGAGCAAGCCGACCATCTACTGGCCATGGCTGATGGCGGGCTTTATCGCCGTCTTCGCCATGAGCCTGCCTGTCGTGCTGGCCGCCTTTGCCGACGATATCTACCGCATCGGGGCCGGGGGCTACGGCATGCTGAATGCCCTGGTTGCACTCGGTGCGCTCGCCGGGGCCGTCGCCTCCGCCCGCCGGCGCCACCTGCGGCTGCGGTCCGTGGTCCTGGGCGCCGGAATGTACGGACTCATGCTGTGCCTGTCTGCCTTCGCGCCGTCCGTGGTCTGGTTCGGTGCGGCCATGGTGCTCTCCGGGTTCTGGTGCCTAATGTTCCTCACGGCCTCCAACCAGCTGGTCCAAATCAGCTCCAACATGGGAGTGCGCGGCCGGGTGATGAGCCTGTACATCATGGTCCTGATCGGCGGCCAGGCCATCGGAGGGCCCATGATCGGAAGCATCGCGGAGCACGTGGATCCCCGCGCCGCACTGCTGGTGGGGGGCGGGGTGCCGGCGCTCGCGGCGGTGACAGTCGCCGTCGTGCTTGCCCGCCGCGGTCAGCTGACGCTCCAGGTGGACTTCCGGGACCGGCGCCGCCTGCTGCGGGTGGTGCAACGGGCGGCGTAAGAGTTAGCTTCCTGCGAACACCGCGTGCGGGTGCTCCGCCTCGCGGCCCTGGAACTCAAGAACGCCTCTGTTAAGGACCACCCCGTCGCGTATTTCGATGGCACGGCTGATGGTCTCATTTCCCTGCCAAGCTTCCCTTCCGGACATCACAGTCTCCAGGAACGGCAGGAGCGCCTCACTGATTTCCCAGCTGGAGGAATTCCAGAGGTAGGACGGGCTGTGGTCCACGGCGTAGTAAGAGATGTGGTCACCCACAGTGAACATCGGCTCGGCGAAGGTCGTGGTTTTGGCCCAGCTGAAACCCATCCCTTCGTCACAGGAGACGTCCACAATCAGGCTGCCCGGCTTGAACGCTGCAAGGTCTTCCCGCTGCAGATAGGTCAGCGGGTTGTTGGGGTCCTGGAGGGTGCAGTTGACCACGATATCGCTCTCGGCCAGGAACGGCGCCAGCGGGACGCGGCCACGGTCGGTGATCACCTGGCTGAGGAAGGGCGCCTTGTCATCGTGGTCGAACTGCGTGATTCGTACCGAGTGGATGGGGGATCCCACGGCGGCAACGCCGCGGTTGGTCAGGACCTGGACGTCGTGGATGCCGTGGGCGTTCAGCGCGGTAACCGCGCCGCGAGCGGTCGCGCCGAAGCCGATGACGACGGCGCTCATCCTCCGGCCGTAGTCGCCCGTGGAGCCGGTGAGGGAAAGTGCGTGAATAACGGAGCAGTATCCTGCCAGCTCGTTGTTCTTGTGGAACACATGCAGGCCGAAACCACCGTCGCTGGCCCAGTGGTTCATGGCCTCGAAGGCGATGAGCGTGAGCTTCTTGTCAATGGCCATTTGGGTGATGGCGCGGTCCTGAACACAATGCGGCCACCCCCACAGGGTCTGGCCGTCGCGGAGTTCGGCGAGATCCTGCGGCTGCGGTTTGGGCAGCAGGACGACGTCGGCCTTGGCCACCAGGTCCTCGCGGCTGGCCAAGCGACCCACCAGCGGGGCAAGCTGGCCGTCGGAAAAGCCGAAGCGCTCCCCATAGCCTTGTTCCAGGATCATCCGCTGGCGCAGCTCCGGTGCAATTCGCTCAAGGTGGAGCGGATGCAGGGGCAGACGGCGTTCATCGGGCTTGCGGGATGAAGAGACAACCCCCAGGGTGAGATGGTTCGGTGAACCCGTCACTTCGTCTTCGCCGACATCGGTTTCGCGCTCTTCTTGTCCAGTGACGTGGCCGGCGCTGCGGCAGCCCTCTTGTCAGCGCGCTTTTCCTTGATGGATTTGCCGGATTTTTTGGATGCTGCTTGACGGGGGGACTTGTCAGCCATGTTTGCTCCTGTAGCGGAACCGAAGAGGGTTCCTGACTTCTGACGATACAGGTAGGGCCCTAATGCGATCCGCGACGGGGGCTGAAGCCAAATTGCCGGTCCGGAGTATTGAGAGCGGGCAGGGGCTCTGGACCCGGGCGCGAAGCGCGGGGCTCAAGGAAAAACTGGAGCGGCTGACGGGAATCGAACCCGCGTATCGAGCTTGGGAAGCTAGCGCTCTACCATTGAGCTACAGCCGCATGCACCGGATTCCGCCGGGGCAAAAACTAGCTTAGCGCAGTTGCGGAGCCGCTCCGCCCATCAGCGCTGCGTGTCTGCTCCCTGTTACTGCTGTGACGGGTGTTGCTGGGGCCGGGCGCCTGGGCCGCGGCTGTGCGGTTCTTGGCCGGACCGCGACGGCTGAGGCCCGCGCCTAGATGCTATTTTTGAAGGCGTGCTGATCTCTGACCGCGACATTCGTGCCGAAATTGATTCCGAACGGATCGTCCTGGACCCGTACGACTCCCTGATGGTGCAGCCGTCTTCCGTTGATGTCCGGATAGACCGCTTCTTCCGGCTGTTCGACAACCACAAGTACGCGC
Source organism: Arthrobacter sp. NPDC093125 (assembly GCF_044754225.1). Taxonomy (NCBI): domain Bacteria; kingdom Bacillati; phylum Actinomycetota; class Actinomycetes; order Micrococcales; family Micrococcaceae; genus Arthrobacter; species Arthrobacter sp. NPDC093125. The sequence continues at coordinate 22,261 of NZ_JBIVOQ010000008.1, forward strand.
ACATCGACCCGGCCGAGGAGCAGCCCGAGCTGACCCGCCTGGTGGAGGTGGAGGAGGGTGAGCCGTTCATCCTGCACCCGGGCGAATTCGTGCTCGGCTCCACCTACGAAACCGTCACGCTGCCCGACGACATCGCCGCCCGCCTTGAGGGCAAGTCCTCTCTTGGCCGCCTTGGCCTGCTGACTCACTCGACTGCGGGGTTCATTGACCCCGGCTTCTCGGGCCACGTCACGCTAGAGCTGTCCAACATGGCCACGCTGCCCATCAAGCTGTGGCCCGGCATGAAGATCGGTCAGCTCTGCTTCTTCCGGCTGACTTCGGCTGCGGAATACCCCTACGGCTCGGGTGAATACGGCAACCGCTACCAGGGCCAGCGCGGGCCCACCGCCAGCCGCAGCCACATGAACTTCCACCGCACGGACATCTAGTCCGGCGCAAGGCCCGGAGTCAGGCCCGCACGGGTTCCGGAGCTGCGGGGCGGGTGAACCGTGCGAGCACCGGCTCGACATAACGGGCTGCGAGCGGTCCCGTGATTGCCATCAGCAGGACGTATGCCGTGGCGAGCGCGGCCAGTTCCGCGGAGGCCGCGCCCGATGCGACAGCCAGCCCGGCGATGACGATTGAGAATTCGCCGCGGGCAACGAGGGCTGCTCCGGCGCGGAAGCGGCCGCGCCGCGCGATGCCCGCCCGTTTGGCCGCCCATACTCCGGTGATCATCTTCGTTGCGGTGGTGACCACGGCCAGGACAAGCGCCCAGCCCAGCACGGGCGGGATGGAGGCAGGGTCCGTGTTGAGCCCGAATGCCACAAAAAAGATGGCGGCAAACAGGTCACGCAGCGGTTCGAGGATCCGCGTGGCGCTGTGGGCTGTGGCTCCGGAAATCGCAATGCCGAGCATGAACGCACCCACAGCGGCCGATACCTGCAGCGCCTGCGCCAGCCCGGAAACCAGAAGCGCGGCACCCAGCAGGTTGAGGAGGAAGACTTCGGAATTTTCGCTGTGCACGGCCTTGGAAACCTGATGGCCGTGCCGGAGCGCCACCGCCAGCACCACCGTCACCACGGCAAGAGAAACGCCGACGGTCAGCAGGCCTTCAAGGAAGCTGATCCCGGCGAGTGTCGCCGTGAGAATCGGCAGGTACAGGGCCATGGTGAGATCCTCGAACACAAGGATCGAGAGAACCACGGGTGTTTCCCTGTTGCCGATGCGGCCAAGGTCAGTGATGACCTTGGCCGCAATGCCGGACGAAGAAATATAGGTGATTCCCCCCATCACCATGGCGCCTACCGGGCCCCATCCCAGCAGGACGGCGATACCGGCCCCGGGAAGAAAGTTGAGGACAAGGTCCAACACACCGCCCTGCCAGGAACGCCGCATGCCTGTGACCAGCTCGGGCGCCGAATATTCCAACCCGAGCATCAACAGCAGCAGGATCACACCGATCTCGCCGGACAGATGGGCAAAGCTCTGGATGCCCTCAAGCTTCATCAGGCCGCCGGCGCCGAAGAACAGGCCTCCAACCAGGTACAGGGGGATGGGTGACATGCCGATCCGCCCGGCGGCCCGCGCGAGCAGGCCGAGGCAGAACACGACGGCCCCCAGTTCAATGAGGGTCAGTGCCAGCTCATCCATTGCGGTCAGCCGTTGCGGAGAATATCGGCCGCCGCGTCGAGCCCTTCTTGTGTTCCGACGGCGACAAGCAGGTCGCCTGTGTGAAGAACGACGTCGGGTCCCGGCGAGGGGACGACCTCACCTTCACGCATGATCGCCACAATCGAAACGCCGCACCGGGTGCGGATGCACGCCTTGCCCATGGGCTGGTTCTGGAACGGCGAGTCCGCGGTGATCGAGAACTGCCGCGTGACGATCCCGGGGACCTCTTTATGGGCCTCGGTCAGCTTCATCGCCAGGTGCTGCCCGCCCAGCAGGTTTCCCAGCGTGGCCGCTTCGTCGCCGGTCAGAGGGATTGATGCCTGGCAGGTGTCCGGATCGTCCCAGGTGGAAACGAACAGTTCCGTCTGGCCTTCGCGCAGTTCCACCACGCCGATCCTCCGGCCGGAAGCTGTCATGAAGTCCTTGCGCCTGCCGAGGCCGGGGAGGTCCGTCTCTTCCACGTTCATAAGATCAGACTAGTCCGCGAACGGGCAGTTGAGGCCCTGTTTGCGCTCCGAAACGGGGCCTTAACTGTCCGTTCGCGCCAAGGGGCGGCGGGTGGAGGGGCCTCAAGTGTCCGTTCGCGCTAGGAGGCGGGGATGACGGCGATCCGGGCTTCGCCGGGCGCCTTGACGGGGAGCAGGACCAGCAGCCCGGCCAGGAGCACCACCATGATCCCGAGGATGCCCCAGCGCTGCGCTTCCCCTGCAGCCACAAGCGGGGTGGCCACAGCGATGCACAGGGTGAAGAGCGCCGGCGCCAGGAAGCTCACGGCCCGTCCGGTGGTTGCGTACAGGCCGAAGAGCTCACCGGATTCACCCTGCGGAGCCAGCCGGGCCAGATAAGCCCGGGAGGATGACTGGGCCGGACCAACGAACAGGCAGAGGAACAGTCCGAACACCCAGAAGGTGGTGCTGCCTGCCCAGGCCGTGCCGAAGAAGACATAGTCGCCGTTGCCGAGCACCAGGATTATGGTCCCCGCGACCAGCAGGCCGACGAGGGACCCGATGATCACCGCCTTGGGGCCGATCCTGTCGTCGAGGAACCCGCCGATGATGGCACCCACCGCAGCCACAATGTTGCCGAAGATAGCGAAGAAAATGACCTGCGGGAGCTCAAAGCCGAACGTGCCGGCGGCGATAATGCCGCCGAAGGTGAATACGGCGGCGAGCCCGTCACGGAAGATGGCGCTCGCCAGCAGGAAATAGATGGTGTGCGGGCTGGTCCGGTAGATCGCCTTGATGCGGCGGACCAGCAGCCGGTAGGACGCGATGATGCCCACCTTCACGGCCCGCTGCGGCCGGGCCAGTTCGGGCACCGCGAACATCACCGGCAGCGCGAAGATGAAGAACCACAAGGCGGAAAACACTGCCACGAGGCGGATGTTCAGGCCGTCCTCGGTCGAGGCGCCGAACCACTCGAAGCGGGGCTGGATGAAGAGCTGGAGCACGATCAGCAGGGCCACGATTCCGCCAAGGTATCCCATGCCCCAGCCGAAGCCGCTGACCTTTCCGATGTTCCGCGGGGTGGAGATCTGCGCCAGCATGGCGTTGTAGTTCACGCCTGCGAACTCGAAAAAGATGTTGGCCAGGGCAATCAGCGAAACCCCCACCAGCAAGAACTCGGGACGGGGAAACACGAAAAAGCACAGCGCTGTCAGAATCGCGACGACGGCGCTGTTCACTCCCAGCCACAGCTTCCGCCTGCCGCCCGTATCCGACCGTTGCCCCGTGACCGGTGCCAGCAGCGCGATGGCGGCGCCGGCGATGGCCAGCGCCCCGCCGAGCACAGCCGAGGCGTGGTCTTCACCGCCGAACGCGTTGGAGGTCAGGTAGACGGTGAAAACGAAAGTGGTCATCACGGCGTTGAAGGCCGCAGACCCCCAATCCCAGGCAGCCCACGCCAGAATGCGCCCTTTATTCGCGGCCGCTTTTCCGGCCTCGAGTTCCGACGACGGCTGCATGGCCTCGGGCGCGGTGGCTGAGTTCATAACGCTGATGCTATCCGCCCGCGGCGAACAGGGAGCGAAAAGTCCCGCGGAGTTTCGGGGAATCCTACTCCAGCCACCGGCCCGGAGGGAAAAGTGTCAGTGCCCTCTTGATAAACTGTCCGGACCGAACCCAAACGATTTAGCCGCCTGCTCCAACTTTTGATAATCGAATTCCAGAATTTGCGGAGAATACAGTGATCACAGTCCTTGCCGTGCACTTTGCGGTTGCTGCTGTGGCGCCGTTCATCTTCCGGAAATTCGGACGGAGCTCGTTCTACGCGCTTGCTGCAGTGCCTGCCGGGTCCTTCATTTGGCTGCTGCTCCAGCACGGCGCGGTCTATCCGGCAGCTGGGCCGCCCGGCGGCGAAGGTGGCGGCCAGGCAAGCGAAGTCACTCCCTGGATCCCTGACCTCGGCATTGAGTTCGCCTTCCGCCTCGACGCATTGGCATGGGTCATGTCCCTGCTGGTGCTGGGCGTGGGTGCCCTTGTCCTGGTGTACTGCGCCCGCTATTTCAAGGACAAGGACGACTATCTGGGCGGCTTCGGCGCCCAGCTTCTCGCGTTCGCCGGCGCGATGTTCGGCCTGGTCACGGCGGACGACCTGCTTCTGCTGTTCATCTTCTGGGAACTCACCACGGTCCTGTCCTATCTGTTGATCGGCTACGCCAGGACCCGTCTTGCCGCGCGACGCTCGGCCCTGCAGGCCCTCATGGTCACCACCGCCGGCGGACTGGCGATGCTCGTCGGCCTGATCATGCTCGGCTCCGCTGCCGGCACCTACCGGATCTCGGCCATCCTCGAACAGGCACCCCAACTGAACGCCGGCCCGGCCTCCGGCGCGGTGAGCGCCGCCGTCGTGCTGATCCTCATCGGGGCGGTGACCAAATCAGCGCTGGTCCCGTTCCACTTCTGGCTGCCCGGGGCCATGGCCGCTCCCACTCCGGTGAGCGCCTACCTCCACGCCGCTGCGATGGTGAAGGCCGGCGTCTACATCGTGGCGCGCCTGGCACCCGGCTTCACGGAAACGGCCTACTGGCTGCCGTTGGTCCTCGGTCTGGGCCTGGCCACCATGCTCGTCGGCGGCTACCGGGCCCTCCGGCAGACCGACATCAAGCTCATCCTCGCATACGGCACCGTCAGCCAGCTCGGGTTCCTCACCATGGTGGTGGGCCTCGGCAAGCCGGACGCGGCGCTCGCGGGCCTTGCCATGCTGCTGGCCCACGGCCTGTTCAAGGCAACGCTCTTCCTCGTGGTGGGGATCATCGACCACCAGTCCGGCACCCGCGACATCCGCGAACTCTCCGGCGTCTTCCAGTCCTCCCGCGCCCTCGGCATCGTGGCCGGCATCGGTGCCGCGTCGATGGCGGGCGTCCCGCTGCTCGGCGGCTTCGTCGCGAAGGAGTCGGTGCTGGAGGCTTTCGTCCACTTCGCGGGGGAGCCGGGCTACGGGCCGTGGGGAATCGTGATCCTCGCCGGCGTGGTGCTCGGATCCGTGCTCACCTTCGCCTACAGTGCCAGGTTCCTGTGGGGTGCCTTCGCCGTGAAGCCGGGCGTCGACCACACGCCGTTCAAAGCCATCAGACCGTCGTTCCTGGCGGCCCCCGCAGTCCTGAGTTTCCTCACCATCGTGTACGGCCTGTGGCCAGCGCCCGTGGATGACTGGATCCAGCCGTACGCCGCCCTCTTCACCGCGTCCGACGGCGGCACCGGCGCGGGTGCCGCCGGGCACCTGGCGCTGTGGCACGGATTCACCCCCGCCCTCGGCCTGACCGCCGTCACTTTCGCCCTCGGGCTGGCCATGTTCTTCGCCCGCGACGCAGTGGGACGCGCCCAGAGCCTCGTCCCGGACTGGATCGACGCAGACCGTGGCTACCGGCTGACCATCGGCGCCCTGGACGACGTCGCCGTCTGGCTGACGGGCCGCACCCAGCGCGGTTCGCTGTACTTCTACCTGGCCGTCATCCTGACCGTCGCCTTCGTGCTACCCCTGGCCGCCCTGGTCTCCGCAGGGAAGCCGCTGCCCGAAGGGCTGTACTTCATTGACCCGTATTCGCCGCTGCAGGCTGTGGCGGGCGCAGGCATCGTGATCGGAGCGCTGGCCGCCGTCCGCGCCAACAAGCGGTTCCTGGCCGTGCTCATGGTGTCCGTGACCGGTTACGGCATCGCCCTGATGTTCGCCCTGCAGGGCGCCCCCGACCTCGCGCTGACCCAGATGCTGGTCGAAACCATTATCCTTGTGGCGTTTGTGCTGGCCATGCGCAGTCTTCCTGCCGAACTCAGGGACAGAACCGGCGGTAAGTACCGCGTGGTGCGCGTCATCATCGGGCTCGCGTTCGGGACCACGATGGTTTTTGCCGCGATCCACGCGATGGGTGCGCGCATTGCCACTCCGGTGTCCCTGGAGTTCCCGAAGCTGGCCTACGAGGGCGGCGGCGGGCTGAACATCGTCAACGTGACGCTCGTGGACATCCGCGCCTGGGACACGTTCGGTGAAATCTCCGTGCTTGCTCTGGCCGCCACCGGCGTGGCCAGCCTGATCTTCATCCGGGGCCGCGGCGACGGCATCCGCGCATCGTCCACCATCGCCGAAGGGACCGTCGGCCGGCGCAGGGGCGTGGACAAATCCTCACGCGACGGTGCCGCCCTCGCGCTGGCCCGCAAGTTCGCCACCGCCAACCGCGACGCCTGGCTGGTGGCGGGCCGGACACTGGCGCCCGAGCGGCGCTCCATCATCTTCGAAGTTATTACGCGGCTGATCTTCCACTCGATGATCATCTTCTCGCTGTACCTGCTGCTGGCCGGGCACAACTTTCCCGGTGGAGGGTTCGCCGGCGGACTCCTGGCAGGGCTGGCTCTTACCGTCCGGTATCTTGCCGGCGGCCGGTACGAACTCCGCGAGGCCACCCCCATCAGCGCCGGGACCCTGCTGGGCATCGGTCTGGCAACGGCGGCTGCCACCGGCGTGGCACCACTGCTGTTCGGCGGCACAGTGTTCCAGAGCGCGATCGTAGAGTTTTGGCTGCCGGTCTTCGGTGACATCAAGTTCGTCACGTCCACGATCTTCGATATCGGCGTGTACATCGTGGTGGTGGGGCTGGTGCTTGACGTGCTGCGCACCCTCGGGGCCGAGATTGACGAGCACTTCGAAGAACAGCCTCGGACGCCGGCAGGCAGCCAGCCGTCCGATGCTGAGCTGTCCGACGCGGAGTTGTCCGACAGTGAATTGTCCAACGCTGAGCAGGCCCAGGCAGGACCGTCCGAAGAGGCCCGTAGGGCCCCGGACTGGGAGGCTGCCGGTATCCCCGCTGAAACCACCGGAAGGGGCCAGGCATGAGCGTTAACCTCACCCTTCTGACCGTGATGGGCGCCCTGTATGCATGCGGCATCTACCTGATCCTCGAACGCAGCCTTACGCGCGTGCTGCTCGGGCTGATGCTGCTGGCCAATGCCACCAACCTCCTGATTCTGGCCACCGGCGGCTACGCCGGGCTGGCCCCGCTCTTCAGCAACGAAACGGACCCGGGAGCCTACAACGATCCGCTGCCGCAGGCGCTGATCCTGACTTCGATCGTGATCTCCTTCGCCGTCACTGCGTTCATGCTCGGCATCATCTACCGGACCTGGGTGCTGGCCCGCCAGGACGAGATCCAGGACGACCTCGAGGACCGCCGCGTGGCGGCCACTCCGAGCTTCGACGCCGAGGACGACGCCGTGATTCCCGCTGAAACCTCCGAGTTCCCGCTGACCATGCTCGGCACGGACGGTGGCGGAGTGTCGGATTCCCCGGCGCCCGATCAACCGCTGCCGGATACTTCCGCCCGGGGCAGCTCCTCGTCAGGACTGCCCGCCACCGTCCCGGCGGGCGGCCGCACCATTCCTGGCGAGACCGCGGTGCATGAAGAGAAACCCGGCTCGGCAAACATCGACATGAACCCGGAAGGAGGCGGAAAGTGAGCCTGGCTGCCCTGGCCCCTCTCGCCGTCGTTCTTCCCATCCTCGGCGCCGCCCTGACCTTCGTGCTGATCCGGCATTCCCGGGCGCAGCGCGCGGTGAGCATCGCCCTCTTGTCCCTGACCCTGGTGCTCGAGTGCCTGCTGCTCGCCTCCGTGTGGGGCGGCGGCACCGAGGCGGTCAGCATCGGCGGCTGGCTGCCGCCGTGGGGAATCGTGCTGGTAGTGGACCAGTTCTCCTCCCTGATGCTGGTGGTTTCCTCGGCCGTCAGCCTCGCCGTGCTCATTTATGCGACCGGGCAGGGCATGGCCGACGGCGATCACGACGCGCCGCTGTCGGTCTTCCACCCCACCTACCTGATCCTCGTCGCCGGGGTGTCCAACGCCTTCCTGTCGGGCGACCTGTTCAACCTCTACGTCGGCTTCGAGATCCTTCTGACAGCCAGCTATGTGCTGATGACCCTGGGCGGCACCGGCCCGCGGATCCGCGCAGGCGTCACGTACGTGGTGGTGTCGGTGGTTTCCTCGGTGCTGTTCCTCATCGCGATCGCGATGATCTACGGCGCCACGGGCACCATCAACATGGCGGATCTGGCCATCAAGCTGGCCGAGCTGGACCAGGGCACGAAGACGCTGCTGCACGTCATGCTGCTGGTGGCCTTCGGCATCAAGGCCGCCGTGTTTCCGCTGTCGTTCTGGCTCCCTGACTCTTATCCCACCGCACCGGCCCCCGTTACGGCGGTGTTCGCCGGCCTGCTGACCAAGGTGGGCGTGTATGCCATGGTGCGCACCGAAACGCTGTTGTTCCCGGGCGATTCGCTGAACACTCCGCTGATGATCGCCGCCCTCCTGACCATGGTGGTGGGAATCCTCGGCGCCCTGGCCCAGAGCGACATCAAGCGACTGCTGTCGTTCACGCTCGTGAGCCACATCGGCTACATGGTGTTCGGCCTTGCCATGTCCTCGGTGGCAGGACTCGCCGCGGCCGTGTTCTACGTGGCCCACCACATCACCATCCAGACCAGCCTCTTCCTCGTGACCGGTCTGATCGAGCGCCGCGGCGGAAGTTCCTCCATGGACCGGGTGGCAGGGCTGGCCAAGCTCTCCCCGATCCTGGCCCTGCTGTTCTTCGTTCCCGGCATGAACCTGGCCGGCATTCCGCCGTTCTCCGGTTTCCTCGGCAAGCTGGGCCTGATGCAGGCCGGCATCCAGCTCGGGACGCCCTTGGCGTACGCGCTGGTGATCGGCGGCGTGCTGACCAGCCTCCTGACGCTGCTGGCCGTGGCCCGCGTCTGGAACCGCGCATTCTGGCGGAAGCCTGAGGACGCGGAGCATCCCGCACCCGTGCTGCTCGCCGCCGCCAAGGATTCCCCTGCAGGCCTCCGGGCCGGCAAGCGGGGCATGATTCTGCTGCCCCGGACCATGGTGGGTTCCACGCTGGGGCTCGTGGTGCTGGGCGTGGGGCTCACGGTCTTCGCGGGCCCGCTGTTCCAGGTGGCCGGCCAGTCCGCGGAAGCCATGCTGGACAGGTCCGCGTACATCCACGCCGTGCTGGGCCAGCAGGCGACGGTCCCCGAATTTGCCCTGAACGGGTCCATGGTCGGCGGCGGCGCAGTTGAAGGCGGCGCAGCCGGCGGCGGCACGCTGAACGGCGGTGGGAAATGAGCCGGCGACGGATCTCCCTGAGGCAGGAACTGCCACTGCTCGTATGGCTCGTCATCGTCTGGGGCGCCCTCTGGCAGGATTTCAGCCCGGGCAACCTGCTGTTCGGCGCGCTGCTCGCTGTCGTGGTGGCCCGCCTGTTCTACCTGCCGCCGGTGGAGCTCAGCGGACGCTTCAGCATCCTGCGGGCCATCCCGTTTGCCCTGCAGTTCCTTGGCAAAGTGGTGCTCGCCAGCTTCCAGGTCTTCTATCTGGCCGTGGTGCGTGGCCCCAAGGTGACCAATGCCGTCGTCGCCGTCCCGCTCCGGAGCCATTCGGACCTGATGGTGACCGCGACAGGGCACGTGATCTCCCTGATCCCGGGCTCGCTCGTGGTGGAGGTGGACAGGTCGACCTCGACCCTCTACATCCACGGACTGAACGTGCGGAACGCCGATGACGTGCTGAAGCTACGGAAGGAAGTGCGGGACACGGAGGCCGGGCTGATCCGCGTCATGGGAACGAAAGAAGAACTTGCCACACTGAACCAGGAGGCACGCGCATGATGGAACTCGTGCTGACGGTCACCGCCGTGGTGCTGTCCCTCGCCGGCGCGGGTGCGATTGTGCGCATCGCCCGCGGCCCGTCACTGCTGGACCGCGTGCTGGCGGCCGATGTCCTGCTGGCCATCCTCGGTGCGGCGCTGTGCATCGACATGGCCGTGAACAGGCACCTGAACAACCTGATGCTGCTGGTGGCCGTGTCCGTCATCGGGTTTATCGGCTCGGTGACCGTGGCGCGCTTCGTGGCCGACCGGCGGGAGCAGCCCAGTGAGTCCTGACACAAACGCAGTGGATGCCGTCATCGATGCAGTGTCGGCCGTCTTCATGATCGTGGGGGCCCTGATGTCCCTGGCCGCAGCGATTGGCCTGCTGCGGTTCCCGGACTTGATGAGCCGGATGCACGCCGCCACCAAGCCGCAGGTACTCGGGCTGTTCCTGCTCCTGGCCGCTTTGGGACTGCAGATGCGAACCTGGTGGGTCTGGCCTGTGATGCTGGTGGCATGGATCTTCCAGCTGCTGACGGTGCCGGTGTCTGCGCACATGGTGGGCCGCGCGGGCTACCGCACCAAGCACCTCCACAAGGAACTGCTCAGCACCGACGAACTGGAGGCCGTCGTGCTGAAGGCCGCCGAGGCGGCCAGGACACGGGATTCCGACGGCGGCCGCTGACTGCCGTATCCGGGTCTTCTCGCCTCGGGGGAATTCGCTGCAATTGGCTCAACTTCCTGTGAAGATTTCCGCAGGTCACCGGTGACCGGGGCAGGATTTTCTGAGCTTATCCACATAGCAGGCTTTTTCGCTTCAGCCGGCCGACGCTGCATGGTCCCATGGTAGAAACGCCTGCCACCCGGGGGACTCGGGTGGCCTTCATGGGGGGATCCACGTGGCAAAACATCTGGCACCGAGGGCTGCCCGGCGCGCTGCCCAGCAGCGACGCCGCGCCATCCGAATGAGCATGGGCGCAGGAACGGCGGTGCTTGCGGCGTATGCCTCCGGAATGCACGGCGACGGCTCAGTGCTTTCCGCCAGCCATGTGTCGGCCCAGACGCCGGGCAGCGTCACGGTCAAGATGGCCGCGGGCTCCGCTGCCGCTGCCGGGGGTGCCCGGGATGCCGTTCTGGGCGCCGTCCCCGCCTCGGGCGCCGCTGCCGTCTCCGCCGCCGTATCTGCGGCTGTTTCTGCGCCTGTTTCTGCGCCGGCGGGTGCCTCACTTTCCTACAGCCGCTCCGTGGTCTTCACGGGAGCAAAGGAAGGGACCCGGACGCTTGACGCTTCGTCATCCAGGTCCCGGCGTCCCGCAACCGGGACCCTGATGTCGCCGTTGGAGGTCCTGCATCCCAGCTCTGCCTTCGGGCTGCGTAAGAGCCCGATCACGGGTGATGCCGGGGAGTTTCACTGGGGCCGCGACTTTGCAGCTGCCTGCGGGACCCGCGTCTACGCTGTGGACGCCGGCGTGGTGCGGGCAGTGGGATGGCATCAATGGGGCGGCGGCAACCGGGTTGAAGTCGATCACGGCAACGGCCTGATCACCACCTACAACCACCTTGAGGGTATCGCGGTCAGGAAGGGCGAGTCGGTACAGGCCGGGGACGTCATTGCCGAGGTCGGAACCACCGGCGCTTCAACGGGATGCCACCTTCATTTCGAAACCGTCCTCAACGGCAGCCACACCGATCCTGAGGAGTGGACGCTGGTGCCGCTTGATCCGGCGGAACCAGCTGCTGACGTGACGATGACGGACTACCGGAAGCCCGGCACGCCGAAGGACACACCTGCCTGGGCGGTCCCGGCCGCCGAGGCCCACAACCATGCGGTGGACCACGATGAGCACGAGTCGCCACAGCGTAAAGCGGCCAAGGCTCCTTCTCGTTCCAAAGCCCGTGTCTCCGCTGCCGCTTCTGCACCTGCAAAAACGACTGTGGCGCCAAAAAAGACTGTGGCGCCTGCCAAGCCCGCTTCGCCCGTGAAGACACCGGTGCGGGTTCCGCGGCCTACGCCCACGCCGGTGCCGTCACCTGCGAAGACTGCCGCGCCGGCCCCGCGTCCGACGCCGGTGCCCTCGCCTGCAAAGACGGCTGCGCCTGCCCCGCGTCCCACGCCGTCACCTGCCCCCTCGCCTGCAAAGACGGCTGCGCCTGCCCCGTCGCCTACAAAGACGGCGGCTCCAGCACCTACGGCGTCACCCAAACCGACCTCTTCGCCCAGTGCTGCGCCGACTTCCGTTCCCGCCCGGCACGTGCAGCAGAAGCCCGCAACGGAACCGGACACGGCAGCTACAGCCGCGCCGACTGCTCCGGAGGCTCCGGCGGCCGGTACCAACGGCTAGAGCGGCGGTTGCTCGAGCGACGGTGGGCAGGCCACCGGTGCCTGGACCGACTGCTGGCCAGGCAACGTGTATTAGCGCGCGTTGCCTGGATCAGAGGGCTTGGAACAACGGTGCCTAGACGATGTCCTGGGTCTTGGCGAAGCGGGTGATGGCGCGCTGCGTCCCGCGGTTGGTCAGAACCTGGATGACGGCGCTTACCGAGGCTGAAACCAAGGCGAAGGTCAGGGCTGAGCGCAGTGTCGTTGGAACGTCGTCCTTGTCGCCCTTGGGGGGCTTGCGGCCCGTGGTTTTTTCCCAGATGGCGTCCACGGCCTTGGTGCCGGCGAACCCGGCGAGCAGGCTAATGCCGGTGCCAAGCAGCTTGATGAAAAAACTCATTCCGAAACCCCTTGCAACGTGACTACTAGTTCGTCCTTAGCCTAGCCGCATGGACCCGAGGATTTCCCGCAGGGCCCGCACCACCAGGTCGTGGTCCGCTTTCTGCGGCAGCCCCGAGACCGTCACGGTGGCCACGGCCCCCACGCCCTGCACGTAGACAGGGAACGAGCCGCCATGGGCGGCGTACGTGGACTGGTCGAACCACGCGTTGTCCTCAATGCGGCCGCCGCCCAGCCGGCCCCGAAGGCCAACCAGCAGGGAGGGTTCCTCATAGCGGGCTGCGGCACGCCGCTTGGCCTTGACCCAGTGCCCGTTGTCCGGGGTGGCGCCATCCAGCGCAACGTGAAAGAGCACCTGCTCGCCCCTGGAGATGTCGATGGCGATAGGCAGGCGGCCGTCCTTGCCAAGCTCAACCAGCAGGAGGCCCAGGTTGAGGGCGTCGTCCCTGCTGAAACGCGGGAATTGGAGTTCCGAGATCTCTGACTCAATGTCCGCAATCAGGGACTCGAGTGCTCCCGCCGGCTGTTCGGCGGGGGAGTCAGGGTCAAAAAGGGCTGGGGTTCCGGAGTCCTCTGGGGTCATTGCCCCAATGTACTCCGCCCTACTTCCCGGATTGTGACTCCGGCGCCGGGCTGAAGGCGGATCGCCGGTGTAAACTGGACCAGCCCACCAAGGGCATATTCATTACGACAGGGGAGCGCCGCCGTCGGGCATCACTGGCATTGCCAGGACGTCGCGGGTGGGCGCTGAGAGTGCGGACAACCGCAGACCCTCGAACCTGATCCGGCTAGTACCGGCGCAAGGGAGTCGAGTTCTCAAAGTGTCCGGCAGCAGGCACCCCAAAGCCAGCAGCCGGGGAGCGCTTTCCCCTCCTGATCCTCAGGAGGACCATCATGACAACAGCAACAGTTAAAAAGTCCGGCTACAACTGGCGCGTCGCCGACATCGTGGTGGCGGCGCTGATCGCCGTCGCCGGAGGTGTGATCTTTTGGGCCTGGTCCCAGGGCGCCAACCTTATCTCCGCACCGCTAAACGCGGTCTACCCGCCGCTGACCGGCCTCTACGCCGGCGGCTGGATGATCCCGGCGGTGCTGGGCATGCTCATCATCCGCAAGCCCGGTGCCGCGCTGTTCTGCGAAACGGTGGCAGCCACGGGCGAGCTGATCATGGGCTCGCAGTACGGCACCACGGTGCTGATCTCCGGCCTGCTGCAGGGCCTGGGTGCGGAGTTGGTGTTCGCCGCGTTCCGGTACAAGAAGTTCAACCTGCCCGTCTCGCTGCTGGCGGGTGCCGGCGCCGGGCTGTTCTGCGGCCTGAACGACTCGTTCGCTCCGTGGGGCTGGAACATCGCCTACGCCGCCGGGGACAAGCTGGCCTACATCATCTTCACCGCCGTTTCCGGTGCCATCATCGCCGGTGCGCTGTCCTGGATCGCCACCCGCGGCCTGGCCAGGACCGGCGTGCTGAGCTCCTTCGCGTCCCGGAAGGCAGCCACGGAGCCCGTCTTCAACTGATGCCCGCACACCACGACGCCGGCGTCCGCCCGGCCGCGGTCACCGCCCGCGGCTGGGGCTGGCGCCACGCCGGACGCACCAGGCCTGCAGTCAATGCCCTCGATCTGGACATCCGGCCGGGGGAACGGGTGCTGCTGCTGGGACCCTCCGGGGCCGGCAAATCCACCCTGCTCCATGCGCTTGCCGGGGTGCTTGGCGACAGCACACCGGACGACGGCGGCACGGCGGAGAGCGACGACGCGGACGAAAGCGGCAGCCTCCTGGTCGACGGCGAACCGCCCCGGGCCCAGCGCGGCCGTGCCGGCCTCATGCAGCAGGACCCGGAGACGCAGGTGGTCCTTTCCCGCCTCGGCGATGACGTCGCCTTCGGCGCCGAAAACCTCTCGGTGCCCCGCGACGACATCTGGTCCCGCGTGCACGAGGCGCTGGACGACGTCGGACTAGGGCACTTTCCGCTGGACCATCCGACATCGGCTCTGTCCGGCGGGCAGAAACAGCGCCTTGCGCTGGCCGGCATCCTGGCGATGCGCCCCGGTCTCATTCTGCTGGACGAGCCCACGGCCAACCTTGACCCCGCCGGTGTCCTTGAGGTCCGCGACGCCGTTGCCCGCTGCGTCGACAAGACCGGCGCGACGCTGGTGGTCGTCGAGCACCGGGTTGCCGTGTGGAAAGACCTCGTGGACCGGATCGTAGTGCTGCAGCCGGGCAGCGACACTCAGCCGGCGGTGCTGATCGACGGCCCCCCGGAGCAGGTGCTGGAGCAGGCCCGCACCATGCTGATCCGCGCCGGCGTCTGGGTTCCCGGTTACGTTCCGCCCACCCGCCAACGTACGCTGGCCGGGCGCGCCGGCACCGAAGGGAGACGCACGCACGGGGGGCTGGTGCCGGGCCAGTTGCTGCTCGCCGCTGAGCGCCTCGGCGTCTCGCGGGAACGCCCCCGCCGCCGGGGCTTCAAATCCATTCCGCCCGTTCCGGTGCAACGCGACGTCACCGCACAGGTCCGCGCGGGGGAAGCCCTCACCATCACCGGTCCCAACGGAGCCGGCAAGTCGACGTTCGCCTTGACGCTTGCCGGGCTGATTCCGCCTGTCGAGGGCAAGGTTTCCGCCACTGTGGAGCTAAGCCGCGGAGCCGGCATCGACCCCTACAAATGGCGGGCCGAGCAGCTGATCGCCAGGATCGGCACGGTCTTCCAGGAACCCGAGCACCAGTTCGTCACCGGCAGGGTATTGGACGAGCTGCAGTTCGGCCCCCGGCACCTGGGGCACGGCGAGGAGCGCGTGGACGAGCTGCTGGAGCGGCTCCGTCTTACGGGCCTCGTGGATGCCAACCCCTACACACTCTCCGGCGGAGAGAAGCGCAGGCTCTCCGTGGCCACCGTTCTGGCCGCACACCCGCAGGTCCTGGTGCTCGACGAACCGACGTTCGGCCAGGACGCCAACACTTGGGCCGAACTCGCCTCCTTCCTGTCCGAACTGCTCGACGCCGGCACCGCCGTGGTGTCGGTGACGCACGACCAGGAATTCACCCACGTGCTTGGCGGCACCGAGCTCAAACTCGGCGCCCCGGACCTCCATGCACCCGGCGTCGGAACCCCGGAAGCGGCCGCATCATGAGGGCCGCCCTGACAATTTCCGGCAACCAGGCGGTGCTGACCCGCGCCAACCCGCTCGCCAAGCTCGCCGCAGTCTTCCTCATCACGCTGGTCCTGGCCCTGTCCATCGACTGGATGTCCGCCTCCGTGGCGCTGGTCTGTGAGCTGCTGCTCTTCCCGCTCGCAGGCCTGACGTTGACTCTGCTCTGGCAGCGTGGCTGGCCCCTGATCCTCGCGGCCGCTGTGGGCGGCTGGAGTACCTCCATTCTGGCGCCGGACAGCGGAGGGATTCTTCTCGACGTCGGCATCTGGTCCATGAGCGAAGGGTCGCTTGAGCTGGGGCTGGGTTTCCTGCTCCGGGGCCTGGCGATTGCGTTGCCGGCGGTGCTGCTGATGAGCTGCACCGACCCGACCGACCTCGCCGACGCCCTCGCGCAGAAGGCCCGCCTGCCGCACCGCTTCGTGCTTGGAACGCTGGCGGCCATGCGTCTGGTGGGTCTGATGGCCGAGGAATGGCAGACCATCGGCATGGCCCGCCGGGCCCGCGGCGTCGGATCCCGCGGGAACCCGTGGCAGCGGCTGCGTGCCACCCTCGGGCAAAGCTTCGGGCTGCTGGTCCAGGCCATCAGACGCGCGACCCGTCTCGCGGTCACCATGGAGGCCCGCGGCTTCGGCGGCACCGGCAGGACCTGGGCCCGGGAATCGACGTACAGCCGGCTAGACATCTGGGTGCTGCTCGGGGGAACGGCCATCGCGGCCGGCGCCGTGGCCGCCGCCGTCTGGGCCGGAACCTGGAACATGGTGTGGTTGGAAGGGGCCTAGGCCTGCAAACCGGAGTAGGTCTCGCGCCAGCACTGAAGGTGCAGCCTGGCCAGTACCGGCGCGTCCGCTGCTGCGGCTGTCCTGATGAGTGGCTTTACGGCGTCCCTGGGATCGATGGGCTGAGTCTAACGAGCGCGGGGGTGCGGTATCGGGCTCCAACTCCGCGGAAAGAGTCCCGATGGGAGCGGGCCTAGATGCAGGAGTAGTCGTAGTCGAAGCCCCTGGAGACGAACTGGGTCATGGTGACCTTGCCTCCCGCTGTCAGCGGAGGCAGGGCGCAGTTGCTCTTGGCTCCTTTCGCCGTGCTGGCTCCGGCCAGCCAGCTCGGCAGGCGGTAGAGGCTGCTGCCTTCCGGGACGGTGCCGACGATCTGCCACCACTGGAGGCCCGTGGAATAGATGCCCACCTCCGAGTCAATGCTGTGGAAGAAGTCCGTCATGCCTTCCAGGACCGCCCTGTTTTCCTCATGGCTGCCGTTCCAGCTGTTTTCCGTCTCCACGTCCAGCCACCACAGGTAGTCGTCCGGCTCGCTGATGCCGCGCATGTAGGCGTCGTCGAAGGCCTTGGCCCAGCCGTACATGTAGGCACACGCAGCGTCCGGCTCACCTTTGCAGGTGCCGTATGGGTTCGCTACCGGTTTGCCGCCGTAATCGTTGCTGGTGGGCCACCAGGATCCGGCCTTTTCCGGGTTTGCGGTATTCACGTAGAGGGCCACGCTGGGCTGGCCGGTGACGTCGTCGTTGATCTTGTTGGCCCATTCCAGCTGTTCGGCGAGGCAGGGGTTGGTGTTGTTCGCCAGTCCGTTGTTGACACCCACGATTGCGAATGCGGGGTCCTTGGGAAGCGCCTTGTTGCACTGCGGCCAGGACACGTCGTTGCCGAGCAGCGCTGTTTTCCGGTCCGACGGGGCGGACGGCTGCGCCTGCAAGGTTGGGGACGGGGCGGCGGAAGCCGACGGCGAGGGAACGGCGGACGCCGAAGACGATGGGGCCGGGGAGGTTGACCGGGAAGGCTGGGTGATGGAAGACTCCGGCGCCGGAGGCGTTCCGTCGTCCAGGCGGGGACCGGGGACGAACCCAACAGCGGTCGCGACCACGAAGGACACCAGGGCCGTCACCTGCTGCCTGGACGGGCGCGTTCTGCTGAACGCGGCGGATCTGAAAATGGACATGGCGGCCTCCCATTCCCTCATCGTGGCCGCTAACCGCTAGCGCTAGCTTGCTCCCGGTGAGTGGTCAGGTCAAGGCCCAGCCGCCCGCTGCGCATAGTGCCGCAGGGGGTCTCTGCCTGGCAGGGTGCCGGTGGTCGGTAGTAGAACGTCTCCCCAAGCCGTCCATCTTGGCGGGAGCATCATCGCATGACGCGGGTAGCGGCCGCCGATCTCGGATTGAAACACCCCGGCACTGAGCAGTAGTAACTCATAAATGATATATTTCTTTCATGACACAGCAGACAGCCGAACAAGTTGGCCTCGTGCTCCGGGATGCCCGCGGGCAAAAGGGCTGGACCCAGGAACAGCTCGCCGCCGAACTGGGGACCAGCCAAAGTGCGGTCGCCCGAATGGAACAGGGCAAGCAAAATCTGAGCCTGAAAATGATCCAGCGGCTGGAGGCGATCTTTGGACAAAGCATCGTGCAGCTGAGCAAGTCCCAGATGACCCACCTCCGCGTGGAAGGCGGCCAGACACTCTCCGGCTCTGTTGACGTCAACACCAGCAAGAACGCCGGGGTGGCGCTTCTCTGCGCCAGCCTCATCAACCGCGGCACCACCACGTTGCGCCGCCTGGCACGCATCGAGGAGGTCAACAGGATCGTCGAGGTGCTCTCAAGCATCGGTGTCGAATGCACCTGGCTCAACGACAACGACCTCCGGCTCCGCCGCCCTGCCGTCCTGGACCTGGAGTCCATGGATGTTGAAGCTGCCCGGCGCACTCGCAGCGTGATCATGCTTCTCGGTCCGCTGCTGGACGAAGCCGAAGAATACCGGCTGCCCTACGCCGGGGGATGCGACCTCGGAATCCGGACGGTCGAGCCGCACATGCAGGCCCTGCGCCAGTTCGGGCTGGCCGTGCAGGCCAGCGCAGGCTTCTACACGGTGCAGGCACCCGTGGCGGACGGCGTCGACCGTTCCTTTGTGCTCACCGAACGCGGCGACACCGTTACCGAGAACGCCATCATGGCCGCCGCCCACCGCAGCGGTACCACCGTCATCCGCAATGCCAGCCCCAATTACATGGTCCAGGACCTTTGCTTCTACCTGGAGCGGCTCGGCATCCAGATCGACGGCGTCGGCACCACGACGCTGAAGATCACCGGCAAGCCATCCATTGACGCCGACATCGAGTACTTTCCTTCCGAGGACCCGATCGAGGCGATGAGCCTCATCACCGCCGGCATCGTCACCAATTCCGAGGTGACTATCCGCCGGGTGCCGATTGAGTTCATGGAGATCGAGCTGGCCACGCTGGAGCAGATGGGCCAGAAGCTGGAGATTTCCGGCGAGTACGTGGCCCGCAACGGCCGTACCCGGCTGGTCGACGTCACCACCAAACCGTCCGAGCTGCGGGCACCCGAGGACAAGATCCACCCCATGCCCTTCCCCGGGCTGAACATCGACAACCTGCCGTTCTTCGCCGTCATCGCCGCCAACGCGGAGGGCCAGACGATGATCCACGACTGGGTCTACGAGAACCGGGCCATTTACCTCACCGAGCTGAACAAGCTCGGGGCACGCGTGCAACTGCTGGATCCGCACCGGATCTACGTGAACGGCCCCACCCGGTGGCGTGCCGCCGAGGTAGGCTGCCCGCCGGCGCTGCGGCCGGCCGCGTGCCTGCTGCTGGCCATGCTCGCGGCGCGGGGCGTGTCCGAGCTGCGCAACATCTACGTGATCGAGCGCGGCTACGAGGATCTGGCTGAGCGGCTTAACACCATCGGGGCAAAGATCGAGTACTTCCAGGACTGACCCGCCGCACAAACCGAGCGCGAACGGACACTTAAGCCCCCGCCGTCGAGCGCGAACGGGCACTTAAGGCCCTCCAACGACGAATGTGAGGGCATTAACTGCACGTTCGCGCTTCGTCATGTCGGGGACGTTTCGGCTGGTCTGACGGACAATGTACGCATGCGGACTTTTGGGGTCGAGGAAGAACTGCTGATCGTGGATCCCCGGACGGGAGAGCCACTGGCGCTCGCCGATGCGCTGCTCGCCGGCCGAAAACTTGCAGCCGATGACGCCCCGGACAAGCCCCGGGTGCTGGAGCCGCACGGTGAGACCCCGTTCGACGACGACGAAATGGGCCTGAGCGCTGAACTCAAACTCGAGCAGATCGAGACCCAGACCCGCCCGTGCCTGGATCATGATGAGCTGCTCCGCCAGATCCGTGCAGGCCGGGCCATGGCGGATCAGGCGGCGCTCAAACAGGGAGCCCGCGTCGCCGCACTGGCCACGTCACCGCTGGCCCTGGCCAGCCACACCACTCCGGACCCCCGATACGCACGCATGCTGGAGCGGTTTGGGCTCACCGCTCAGGAACAGCTGACCTGCGGATTCCACGTCCACACCTACATCGAGTCGCAGGAGGAAGGTGCGGCGGTTCTGGACCGGATCCGGGACAAGCTGGCCGTGCTCATGGCCCTCAGCGTCAACTCCCCGTTCTGGAACTCGATGGAAACGGGGTTTGAAAGTTACCGGACACAGGCGTGGAACCGGTGGCCGACGTCGGGCCCGTCCGCCATCTTCGGCAGCATATCCGCCTACCGCCGCCTTGTGCAGCGGCTGCTGGAGAGCGGTGTCATGCTGGACGAAGGCATGATCTACTTCGACGCCCGGCTCTCCCGCAACCATCCCACGGTGGAGGTCAGGGTGGCTGATGTCTGCCTCCGTGCAGAGGACGCGGCGCTCATAGCAGTCCTGGTCCGCGCCCTCGTAGAAACTGCGGCACGGGAATGGCGCGGAGGTGTGGAGCCTTCCCCCGTCCCCACCGTGCTGCTGCGGATGGCGTCGTGGCAGGCCAGTAAATTCGGCCTCTGCGGCGAGCTCCTGGACTTCGGCAGTTTCCGCCCGGCGCCCGCCGCCGACGTGGTGAATTCCCTGGTGGAATATCTCGAACCCGTGCTCGCCGAGCAGGGCGAAGTGGAGCTCGTACGCAACGGCATCGCCGCCGTTTTTGAGCGCGGCACCGGTGCTGAGGAACAGCGCCGCGTGCGGCAGACGGTGATCGACAAAGCAGCGCCCGACGACGGCGGGCTGGCTGCCGTCGTCGCGCATGCTGTGCGGGCGACGATGCGGGGAACGGATAACGACTTAGAAACGGACCCTGTTCCGGCGCCCGAGCTGGTGCACGTGCGCCAGCCCTGACCCCCTGCCCGGAGCGCGAACGGACACTTAAGCCCCCTTTTCGCGGCGGATTTGGGGCCACAACTGCCCGTTCGCGCCAGGATCAAATCCAACAAATGTCTGTGACGGTGCCATACTCGGACCGTGGCGACCTCGTACTCATTCCGCGCAGAACTGTGGCTCTACCCGGGGGAAGCAGGGTGGCATTTCCTGACGCTGCCCGTGGGGGTCGCCGACGACATTCGGGAGGAGTCCGCCGCTTTCCGGAAGGGGTTCGGGTCCGTGAAGGTGACTGCCCAGGCTGGCGGCCAGTCCTGGCAGACCTCCATTTTCCCTGACGCGCAGAGTGGCTCGTACCTGCTGCCGGTGAAGAAATCCGTCCGGGACGCCGCGCACCTTGTCGCCGGTGACGAGGTGGAGGTCCGGCTGACGGTCCAGGCCGAACCCTGAACCTCAGATCTGCTTAAGCGCCTGCTCGAGGTCGCCGATCAGGTCCTCCGGATCCTCCAGCCCGACCGACAGCCGCACCACGCCGTCGGTCAGTCCGATCGCTGCCCGGCCTTCAGGACCCATCGCCCGGTGGGTGGTGGTGGCCGGGTGGGTGATGAGGGTCTTGGCATCGCCGAGGTTGTTGGAGATGTCGATAATCTTCAGGGCGTCCAGCAGCGCAAAGGCGGCGTCCTTGCCCGACTGGCCGGCCGTCGTCGCGAGTTCCAGGGTGAGAACGGTGCCGCCGGCTTTCATTTGCCTGGCGGCGAGTTCGTACTGCGGGTGGGACTTGAGCAGCGGGTACTTGACCCAGCTGACGGCTGGCTGGTCCTCCAGCCATTCGGCCAGGCGCAGCGCCGTGGCCGACGAGTGGTTCACGCGCAGCGCCATGGTCTCCAGGCCCTTGGTGAGCACCCACGCGTTGAACGCGGAGAGGGCAGGGCCGGTGTGGCGCATGAGCTGCTTGACCGGCCCGTCGATGAATTCCTTGGTGCCGAGGATGGCGCCGCCCAGCACGCGGCCCTGGCCGTCGATGTGCTTGGTGCCTGAGTAGACCACAACATCCGCGCCGAGCTCGCCGCAGCGCTGCAGCAGGGGAGTGGCAAAGACGTTGTCGACGACGACTTTCGCGGCGGCCGCACGGGCCAGTTCGCTGACCGCGGCGATGTCCACGATCTCCTGCATGGGGTTGGACGGCGACTCGAAGAAGACGGCGGTTGCCGGGGTGGACAGGGCTACTCGCCACTGCTCCAGGTCCGGTCCGTCCACGAACACGGTTTCCACGCCCCAGCGGGGCAGGATTTCATTCAGGATGACGAAGCAAGAGCCGAACAGGGACCGGGCGGCCACGATGCGGTCGCCGGCGCCCAGCAGCGCGCCCAAAGCGGTGAACACGGCGGACATGCCCGACGCGGTCGCGAAGCAGGCCTCCGTCCCTTCGAGGAGGCGCAGGCGTTCCTGGAAGGTGGCGACGGACGGGTTGCCGTAGCGGGAGTAGACGAAGCGCTCGTCCTCGCCAGTGAACGCCCGCTCAGCGGCCGCCGCCGACTCGTAAACGAAGCCGGAGTTGAGGAAAATCGGCTCCGTGGTCTCCTGGAAATTGGTGCGGTCCAGCCCGCCGCGTACGGCCTGGGTCTCGGGGCTCCAGCCGGCGGCATCTTGATTGAAAGTCACTTAGTTTTTTCCCAGGTTGGTCGGGAGGCCGCGGTTCTTCCAGCCGTTGACGGTGCGCTCGCCATAGCGGTCGGGTTCGCCCTCAAACCCTTCGAGGACGTTGTACGAGGTGAAGCCGGCCTGCGTGGCGGCAATGGCGGCGGCGATGGAGCGCTGGCCGGACCGGCACAGGAACACAAGCTCCGTGCCTTGGTCCTCCGGCGCCTGCTGCCGGAGGTGCTCGATGAAGTCCGGGTTAGGGATGCCGCCGGGGAAGGTCCACTGGATGAACAGCGGGTCATTCTCGGTGGCCTTGGTGTCAGGGATGCCGATGTGGGCCCATTCGCCCTCGGTGCGGACGTCCACCAGGACGGCGCCTTCCTCCAGCTTTGCCCAGGCCTCCTCCGGGGTGAGGTCTCCGGCGTAGCTCATGCGTGCCCCTCGAATGCTTCCGCGTCCAGGTTCTCGTCAGAGTCCAGCTGGTCCACTGCCGTGGCAACCGCAGCGTCTGCCGTGGCGACGGCGACGGGGAGGACGACGGCCTGCGCCACGATCACGTCCCTGCCGTTGAAGGCGGCCGTGGGGCTGCCGTGCAGCACGTAGCCTTCGGCCAGCGCGTCGGAAATGCGCTCACAAAAGGCACGGTTGTCCGGCCCGGTAATCAGGCGGTAGGCCAGCTTGTCCTCAGATGTAACCTGCTGGGTTGGCAGGGTAACGCCGGCGGGGGCTTCCGTCATGACGGATCTCCTTCTCTCACGCTTGCAGCTCGAAGTGGTCGATATGCCGAGTATTCACCTGAGGCACCCCGCCGCGAGGGAGGGTTGCCGACCGGCCAGTCAGGGCTTGGCGCCGGTACTCATGACTCCCCAAAAACGTAACACCGACGACGGCGGCGCGCACCGCCGTCGTCGTCATGTTCCGTAACGCTTCCGGCCGCAGCGCGGCGGCACTGACGGGCCTGCCGGGACCTCCGAACCGGCCGCACCTGGTCCCGCGCCGCGGTTACAAAGGGGCTGCCCGGGTGCATAATGACGGAAGATGAACCGCCGTAACGCCGGATGAAACCAGGCAGCAGTGAATGAGTCGAACGCCAGTACAGTCCGTCCCATGCTCCATTTTGGGTGGTTTGTGGGCCACGGGTTCGGGGTTCAGGGCTGGGGGACGCCGGGCTACGGGATCGGTTACGACTGGAAGAAACCGGCGCTGTACCAGCACGCGGTGCGGGAGTTCGAGCGGGCCGGACTGGACCTGTTTATCATCGAGGATTCCCTGACCGTACCGGACACCTACGGGGGAACAGCTGAGGTGTCCCTCGCGCAGGCGTCCTTCGCGCCTAAGCACGATCCGCTGGCCCTGGTGCCGTACCTGCTTTCCGCCACGGATCACCTGGGCATTGTCCCCACGGTCAGCGCGTCCTTTTACCCGCCGTTCACGGCGGCCCGGCTGCTGGCCACGCTGCAGCACTTCTCCAACGGCCAGCTCGGCTGGAACGTGGTGACCTCCGGCAGCGACCTCGCCGCCCAGAACTACGGCGTGGACCAGCAGATCGAGCACGACCTCCGCTATGAGAAGGCGGAGGAGTTCGTGGACGTGGTGCGGAAGCTGTGGCGCAGCTGGGAACCGGACGCCGTCGTGGAGGATTCCCGGGCCGGTGTCTTCGCCGACCACACCAAGGTGCGCCCGATCCATCACAGCGGCGAGTTCTTCAAGGTGCGCGGCCCGCTGAACACGGCCCCCCTGCCCGAGGAGCCCGTGCTGGTGCAGGCAGGTGCGTCGCCGCGGGGCAAGGCGTTCGCGGGCGGGAATGCGGACGTCGCCATTGCGCTCGCGCGCGGCGTGGACGGCATGAAGGCCTACCGGGATTCCATCCGGGCCGAGGCAGCCGGGGCAGGCCGCAACCCGGACGACGTCAAGGTGCTGTTCGTGCTCAAACCCACTGTCGTGGGCTCCACGGCGGAAGCCGACGAGCTGCGGGCCGCGCGCAAGGAACTGACGCAGCGGGACATCGACAGCCAGCTCAACTCCATCTCCTACCTCTCGGTGATCGACTTCAAACAGTTCGACCTGGACGAGCCGCTCCCGGAGCTGACCACCAACAGCAACCAGGGCACCTTGGAGCATTTCTCCAAGGCGGCCCCGCCCGGTTCCACCCTGCGCGAGATCCTGCAGGCCCGCAGCGGCGGCGCCGGCGACAGCATCATCGGCACTGCCGGGGAAATTGCAGATCACCTCGAGGAGACAGGCGCAGCGGTGGGCGGGGACGGTTTCCTGTTTTCCGGTTTCGTGGACCCGGCCACCGTGCACGGAGTGCTGGACAAACTGGCACCGGAACTGCGGCGGCGCGGACTGCTGCGGACGACCTACGGCGACGGCGGACTCCGCCGGAACCTGCTGGACTTCTAGTGCCATGACGGGACTTTCAGTGCCATGACAGGGACCGGAGGACCTGAAGAGCCGATGCCGGGAACCAGATCCGGCACCTTCCTGATCGGCACGGCGCACCTCCGGGCCGCCGACGTGGCCAGGGTGGCGGCCGATCCGTCGGTCGAGGTGGTCCTGAGTGCCGACGCGCTGGACCTGATCAGCCTGTCCCGTGAGGTGGTGCAGGCCGCGATCGACTCGGGACACCGCGTGTACGGGCTCAACACCCTGCTGGGCTCTGGCAGGGACACGGCCGTGGAGGAAGAGTCCGTCCTCGACTACCAGGTGCAGGTGGTCCGCTACCACCACAGCGGCATCGGCGCCCTGCTCACCCCGGCGGAGGTCCGCGCCGTGATGCTGGCGCGGCTGATCGGCTTCACCCGGGGCGGCTCCGGTGTCCGGCCGGAAACAGCCCGGTTCTACGCTGAACTGCTCAACCGGGGAGTGGTGCCCGCCGTTCCCCGCGAGGGCTCTGTGGGCTCCTCAGACCTCACACAGCTGGCCGCAATTGCCGCCGTCGCCATTGGAGAAGGCCATGCGCTGGACCCCGACGGTCCGCTGGTGCCCGGAGGCGCGGCGCTCGCCGCGGCCGGCCTGCAGCCGCTGGTGCTTGCGCCCGGCGAGGCCCTGGCCCTCGTCAGCGCCAACTCATATTCAATCGGTGCCGGAGCGCTGGAGCTCGGCCGCCTGCTGCGTGTGGCAGACCTCGCGGACACCGCCCTCGCGTTGTCACTGGAGGCCACGGGAAGGTACGACGGCGGTGCGAACCTCAGCCCGTTTTCGCCGGCTGTGCAGTCGGCCAAGCCGGTGGACGGCCAGCGCATTTCGGCGGCGAACGTCCGGAACCTGGTCCGGGGAGGCTGGCTTGAGGATCCGTACCGTCAGGCCTCGGTGCAGGACGCGCTGTCCTTCCGGGCCGCCCCGCAGACGCACGGGGCGTTCCGTGCCCAGGTCACCGCCCTTGCCGATGCCCTTGAGGTGGAGCTGAACGGCCGCGGCGACAATCCGCTGACGGACCTGGATTCGGGTCGGATGATTTCCGGCGGAAACTTCCAGCCCATGCAGCTGGCCCTGGCCTTCGAGACACTGCGGCTTGGGCTGGCCCATCTGGGGATCAGCAGCGAGCGGCGGATCGCCAAGCTCTATCCGCCGCAGAGGCTCATCCGCCAGCTGAACCTGGAGGCGGCCCGCAGCGGCACGCCCCTGGCGTCGGAGGAGCTGCCGGGCCTGCTCTGGTATTCCGCCGCCGGGCTGCTTGCCGAGCTGAAGTTCCTGGCGGCACCGGCCACGCTTGGTGCCCCCACCCTTTCGGCCGACGTGGAGGACCACTCAACGCTGGCACCGCTGGCGCTCCAGCAGCTGGAACGGTCGGTGCGGGCCGCTGAGGAGCTGCTCACCATCGAGGCCCTGACCGCCGCTTACCTGCTGGCCCAGACCCGGGAGGCGGAGGCCGGCGAAAGGGAGTCCGATGCGGAGGTGCGGCCGCTCGGTAAGGGGACGTCCGCCGTCGTCGACTGCCTGTCCGGGCTCCTCGCGGAGCACCTGCCGGCGGCGGAGCTGGTGGAGCGCGGACGGGAGGCGCTGCGGAAACTCCTGCCGGAGCTGCCTGAGCTGCGGATGCCGCGGACAGACGGAGAAGACTGACGGAGAAGATCGGCGGAGAGGGATGAGCATCACCACCGGGGAGGACGGGCTGCCACGGCATGCGGCGCCGGCCATTGACGTGGAGGCGGACGCCGACACTGTGCTGGCCCAGGTGGGTTCCACACGGCTCGTGCCCCTGGAAACGCTCAGCCGGGGACTTCCCGGAACTGTCTTCGTGAAGCTGGAATCGGAGAACCCGGGCGGCTCCATCAAGGACCGGACGGCGCTGAGCATGGTGCGGGCGGCCGAGCGCAGCGGTGACCTGCAGCCCGGCGGCACCATCGTGGAAAGCACGTCGGGGAACACAGGGATCGGGCTGGCGTTCATCGGGGCACTGACCGGGCATCCCGTGGTGGTGGTGACGGGGGACTCCATCTCGTCCGAAAAACTCGAGGCGCTGCAGCGATACGGGGCGCAGGTGGTGTTTACCGACTGGAGCGCGCCCTCCGATTCGCCGGCCAACGCGAGGGCCGTGGCGGCGCGCATCACGGCAGAGACGCCGGGCGCCTGGCGTCCCCTGCAGTTCGACAACCCGGCCAACCCGAGGGCGCACTACGAGGGAACCGGGCCTGAAATCTGGGAACAGACGGCAGGCAGAATCACGCATTTCGTGGCGGGGGTGGGCACGGGAGGCACCATCACCGGAAACGGGCGGTTTCTGAAGGAGAAGTCGTCCGGCCATGTGGAGGTGATCGGCGCCGATCCGTACGGCTCGGTATATAGTGGCGGGCACCCGGGCCGGATCCTGGTGGATGGCGTGGGCAACTCCTGGCCGAAGCCCGACTGGCCCAAGGTCTTCGATCCCGGACTGCTGGACAGATTCCTCCGCATTCCGGACAACGAGGTGTACACCACCGTGCACAAGCTGCTCAACGAGGAGGGGCTGTCCCTGGGTCCGTCCTCAGGGCTGACGGTTGCTGCCGCCCTGCGCGTTGCACGGGCCGCCCCGCATGGATCCCTGGTGGTGGCCATCGCGCCGGACACCGGGCTCAACTACCTGAGCAAGGCGTTCAACCCGGACTGGCTTGCGGACAACCACATCCGTCTGGACTTGGACTAAGACGGGCTGGTCAGGAGGCCGAACCGCTCGCGGCGGTTTCGCTGTCAGAACGGATCCAGGCGGTCCAATCCAGCGGGTGCACCGATGGCCTGCCCAGGAGGTAGCCCTGCGCCGCGGTCATCCCGAGAGCCGTTACGGCCGTCAGTTCAGCAACGGTTTCCACTCCTTCCGCCGCGAGCTCGGCGCCGATGGACTGCGCGAGGTTTGCCATCGCCGCGCCACGGAGCTGCTGCCCTTCCGAATGCTCGATGTCCTGGATGAAACGGCGGTCAAGTTTGATGATATCCGGGCACAGCTCGAGTATCTGGTCCATGGACGTGAAGCCCGCGCCGGCGCCGTCCACGGCAACCCTCAAGCCGCGGCGGCGAAGCGGCGCCAGTGAGGCGGTCAGCGGAGCGTACTGGTCGGGGGCTACCTGGCCGGTCAGCTCAATGACGATCCGGTCAATCGCCAGCTGGGAGTGTTCCAGCAGGCCCTGGATACGCGGATCCAAGCACGTTGTCGGGGTGAGGTTCAGGGCAATGAAGAGGGGTTCGGGAACAGACTGAGCCGCGGTGAGTGCCCGCAGCAGGGCGGCAACTTCAAGATCGGTGCCGAGGCCTACGGATTCCGCTTCACTGAACCAGTGGTCCGCGCTGGCACCGTCATCGCTCACGAAGCGGGTCAGGGCTTCGACGCCGATGACGTGGCCGTCGGGGAGCTGCCGCACCGGCTGGAAGGCCGTCATGAGCATCTTGTCACCGAGGACGGCTTCGATCCTGTTCCTGCTCCGCCTGGTAAACGGAACCGGAACAGGCTCAGCCTCGGCGAGGACCGGCTCCACGGCCTCATCCTCGGCGTTGGTGATGGCCGTGACCGCGCTGAGGTGTTCGAGCAGCACGAACTCGGGACTGTCGGGATGGGAGGAGGCCAGCTCACGCAGGCGCGCACGGCTCCAGGCGCTGTCCGGATCGGACTCGGCCAGGAGCAGGTCGATAATTTCCTGTGCCTGCCAGCGCACGGTTATTTCACCCACGTCCCCTGGCAACGCTGCCTGGGCCCCCAAGCCCTCGGGTAGTGAGTCTGTCAATGCAGGAAGGGAGGTTTCATCCCTGGACATCGGCTATTCCTTTGTGGCTACTCGTTCCGGCTGAGCCCGGGACACAGCCCTTACCGTCGCATCCCTGGGAATGCTGCGGTCAGGCCGTTCTAGAAGAGTACAACGGGGACCTAAAATTTGTCTGTCTTTTTTGGAACCGACATCTCACGTGCGGGTTTTCGGAACCCGCGTATATGACATGTCCGGTTCGCTGCCGCTGTCGTCCTGCACCCAGGCAGTGAAATCCGCCAACGACATGAAGCAGTAGTAGTCGCAGTACCGCAGGTTCTTTTTCTCCGCATTGCTCATGCCGGTTATTCGTCGCCCTCAGCGGGGTGGATGGTTCGCCGGATGGTTCCTGCGACGTTTGCGTGGTGGCGCAAACAAGCGGCTGGTGCCGTTTACTCGATCCCGGCGAACAGCTCAGCCAGTTCCGCGGTCAGTTGCTTGCGCAGTGCCGGGGTGCCAATTTCTTTTCCGTCGATCGAATTCACAGGCGCCAGCAGGCGGATGCTGGAAATCAGCCACACGGCATCGGCGTCGAATAGGTCCTGCGGTTCCAGCGGTCCATAGCCGAGCTCCCAGCCGGCCGCCTTGGCTGCGGCGAACAGGGCACCCTGCGAGGTGCCCGCGAGGATGCCGCTGTCCAGCTGCGGCGTGATGAGGCGCTTCACCTTTGTGCCGCCGTCGGACTCCTCGACGTGCGCCAGCAGAACTGTCGACGTCGGGCCCTCCAGCACGCGGCCGTCGGACGAGGTGAAGATGACGTCGTCCGCGCCCTGCTTGTGGGCATGGCGGAGGGCGGCCATGTTCACCGCGTAGGAGAGGGTTTTGGCGCCGAGCAGGAGCCACGGTGCGCGCTCGCCGACGGTGCTGTCGTAGCCGCGGTCCAGCAGTATGACGTCGATACCCGCTTCGCGCTGCCGGCGGCCCGCTGCCCCGACCGCCGAAACCTGGACCCAGCAGGTGGGCCGTTCGGCGCCTTCTACGCCCCGCGTCACCAGGAGCTTGACCACGCACTCGTCCTCCTCACGGGAAGCCGCCGGGTAATCTGACCGGAACGCCGCGACGCCCGTCCCGATCACCCGCCGCCAGACCTCCCGGTCCGGGATGTCGAGGTCCAGGGCACGTGCCGAACCGGCCAGCCGGTCAAGGTGCGCATCGACTTTCCGGGTGCGGCCGGCCACCGCGAGCATGGACTCAAAGACACCGTCACCCCGGGTGGCTCCCAGATCGGTGGCCATCAGCTGCGGCTGGGTGGGGTCGGCAATCCGGCCGTATTCGTAGTCCGGGTCAAGGAATACCAGCACAGTGGCGGCGGCAGGAGCAGTCATGCCTCCAGCTTAGTGGGGACTGTCCCCGATAGGCTGATCAGGACCGTCTTTCCGGAATGCCCGGGGGCAAGAAACAACGGGGGTTTGTGCCTGTGCTGTGGCCATTTCCGCTCACTGGAACCCTGCCGACCTGGCTGGTTTTCGTGCTGAGCGCCGCGGACTTCATCATCCGGATCCTTGCCCTGGGCATCATCCCCGGCAACCGCCGGCCCACCACCGCCATGGCCTGGCTGCTCGGCATCTTCTTCATACCTGTGATCGGGCTGATCCTCTTCCTGCTGTTCGGCAACTTCAGGCTGTCCAGGCGCCGGGTCGAGCAGCAGCAGCTCGTCAGCGAAAGGGTCAGGGCGCGCACATCCCTGCTGTCCGACGTCGGAAGCGTGTATCCGGGCCCCGAATGGGTCAGATCGGCCGCAGAACTCAACCGCCGGCTGGGTTCCATCCCCATGGTGGACGGGAACTCCGTGGAGCTCATCCCGGGTTACCCGGACTCCATTAAGGCCATGGCCGAGGAAGTCCGGAAGGCCAAACGCTTCATCAACGCCGAGTTCTACATCATGAGCACCGACCATGTGACCGACGAGCTTTTGACGGCGCTGGAGGAAGCAGCCGACCGGGGCGTGGAGGTCCGGGTCCTCTTTGACCACATCGGCACGCTCCGCGTCAGGGGATACAGCAAGCTCCTCAAACGCCTCAAAGCCAGCAGGATCCAGTGGCGGCGCATGCTCCCGCTGCTTCCAATCCACGGCCAGTGGCGCCGGCCGGACCTCCGCAACCACCGCAAAATCATGGTGATCGACGGCCAAGTGGCCTTCACTGGTTCCCAGAACCTGATCGAGCCGTCCTACAACAACCCGCGGCACCGGAAGGTGGGCCGCGAATGGGTGGAGCTGATGGCCCGGCTGCGCGGCCCCATCGTGCCCACCCTCAACGTGGTATTCGCCACCGACTGGCTCAGCGAGACGGACGAATCGCTCGAGGCCCAGCTCGAAGCGCAGCTGGAGCTGCCTGCCGAAACCGCTCCAGGCAACGTCACCGCGCAGGTTGTTCCCAGCGGCCCCGGCTTCAGCACCGAAAACAACCTCCGGCTGTTCAACACGCTCATCTACTCTGCTCAGCACCGGATCTCCATCTGCAGCCCGTACTTCGTGCCGGACGATTCGCTGCTCTACGCGATCACCACCGCGGCCCAGCGCGGCGTCGACGTCGAGCTCTTCGTCTCCGAAAAGGGCGACCAGTTCCTGGTCCACCACGCCCAGCAGTCCTATTACCAGGCGCTGCTGGAGGCGGGCGTGCGGATTTACCTGTACAAGGCGCCGTTCGTGCTGCACGCCAAGCACTTCACGGTGGATGACGAGGTGGCTGTCCTCGGCTCCAGCAACATGGACATGCGCTCCTTCTCGCTGAACATGGAGGTGTCCGTGATGCTCCTCGGCGCCGACATCGTGAACAGCATGCGGGCGGTGGAGGACACGTACCGGGACATCTCCCACGAGCTCAGGCTCGGGGACTGGATGCGACGCCCCCTCGCGGCGAGGTACGTGGACAACGTGGCCCGCCTGACGGCCACCGTGCAGTAGTTCCAGCGCGAACGTACACTTATGGCCGCGTCCTGGAGCGCGAACGTACACTTATGGCCCTCCGTCAGCGACGTGCCGGGGCCTTAAGTGCCCGTTCGCGCAGGTGGGCGGGGCCTTAAGTGCCCGTTCGCGCAGGTGGGCGGGGCCTTAAGTGCCCGTTCGCGCGGGGAATTCCGAGCCGAGGGTTGAGAGCACGCCGAAGGCCTTGGTGCGGATCTCCTCGTATTCATCCTCCGCTACGGAATCAGCCGTGATCGCGCCGCCGACCCCGAGGCTCAAGATGGCCGTCGCGCTGCCGGGCTCGTCCCGGGTCTGGATTACGAGCGTCCGGATCGCCACCGCGAGGTCCGTGGCGCCGTTCAGCGAGAAGTAGCCGATCGCGCCGGAGTAGACCCCGCGGGGCGCCTCCTCGAGACGGTCCAGAATTGCCATGGTGCTGATTTTTGGCGCCCCGGTCATGGAGCCCGCCGGGAAGCATGCCGCCACTGCCTCGGCCCGGGGCGCACCCGGCAGGAGTTGGGCGTCGATGGTGCTCACCAGTTGGTGGACCGTGGCGTAGCTTTCGATCTCGCAAAGCCGGCTGACGGTCACTGATCCGGGCTCCGCGAAGTGGCTGAGGTCGTTCCGGAGAAGGTCCACAATCATTATGTTCTCGGCCCGGTCCTTCAGCGACGTCGCCAGGTCGTGCCGCAGCGCCGCGTCCGTTTCCGGGTCCGCAGCCCGGCGGCGGGTGCCTTTGATCGGCTCCGCGCGCATCCCGCCTTCGGACGCTATCCTCAGAAACCGCTCGGGCGAGGTGCTCGCCACGGTGAGCCCGCCAAACCGCAGGTAGCTCGCAAACGGCGCGGGGTTCCTCTGCCGCAGCGCGAGGTAAATGGGCCAGGAATCCAGGCCGTCGGCCGCAACCTCGGCAGTGAGGGCGGTGGTGAGGCACACCTCGTAGGAATTGCCTTCAGCAATCTCATGCTGGGCTCGGGCAATCTTGCCCTTGTAGTCCGTCTCGGTGTCGCGGCAGTCAAAGGCCGGGGCGGCAAGAAGTTCGACGGCGGTGCTGCCGCCCCCTGCGTGGGCGCCGGCGCCGGCAGCGGCACCGGCGCCTGCTGCTCCGGCAGCCTCCACGGCGCTGCGGCCTCGGGCGAGCCAGCCGGCGGCGTCCGGGGCATCCAAAGCCAGCAGCCACACCGTGCCCTCGGCGTGGTCCAGGACCACGGCCCGGCCCGCGAAAATCAGCGCGGCGTCCGGGGTTTCTGCGGGAACGTCGGAGCCGCCGGTTTCGCGCTTGAGCTCATAGCCGAGGTAACC
Source organism: Arthrobacter sp. NPDC093125 (assembly GCF_044754225.1). NCBI lineage: Bacteria > Bacillati > Actinomycetota > Actinomycetes > Micrococcales > Micrococcaceae > Arthrobacter > Arthrobacter sp. NPDC093125. The sequence continues at coordinate 55,091 of NZ_JBIVOQ010000008.1, forward strand.
GAGCCAGCCCAGGGTGAAGTCGCAGGAATAGCCTTCGGGTCGGGCGACTGTCGGCTGTCCCCAGGCGGTCTCCAGCCAGCGGAAGAAGGTGCCGGGTACTTCGGCGGTGGCGCATCCGGTGGTGACCAGGGTAGTGCCCGACCCGTGCCGGACAAACTGCCCGAACGTGCCACAGTCGTCTGCCAGGATGCTGAAGCGGCTGCGCCCGGCCGCGACCGCGGCGCCCCTCCTGTCCGGCCCGCTGTGTTTGCCCTGCGGCGGTGCAGGCGACGGCGGGACCAGCGAGGAATCCAGCCAGACGGCATTCCCGGACTCCCCGTACAGGGAATGGAAGAGAGCAGCAGCGTCCGGCCGGGCGTCCATCCGCTCGGCGAGGAGCCGGAGGCCGCGGCGGGCAGAGAGCTCCGGAACCAGCACCGTGGCAAGGGCGGGGAGGTAGGTGAGCGCCTGCAGGACGTCGGCGGGAGCAGCGTCATCGGCATGGTTCAGCACCCGAATATCCGCGTGGCCACGCACGTCGTCCGAGGCGAGGAGTTCGGCCTCCTGGGCGGCCCACTGGTCCCAGTAGGGCTCGTAGGTCTGGCCGTCGCGCGCCAGGGCACGGGTCCGGCGTTCGTCGTCGGGGGAATCAGCCCAGATGACGGCGTCGAGCAGCGGCCGGGCGGCGGCCGCGGCGGCCCCCACACCTTCCACGATGACGATCTCTGCTGGCAGCGTGACCCGGGCATCGCCGTCGTAATGCCGCTCCCAGTTCCAGCTGATCCACGTTGCCGGTTCACCCTTGCTCAGGGGTGCCAGCACCGTGCTGACATAGCGGTCGATGCCGGCAGCCAGTCCGTTCCAGCCGGGGTAAATGTCCTCAAGGTGGAACAACGCAACCTTGTGGTGGTTCCGCAGCCTGGCCGCTAGCTCGATCGCCAGTGTGGTTTTGCCTGCACCTGACCGCCCGTCAATGGCGATGATCACAGGTGCGGGGCTCATGGGATAGAGCGTACCTGCTGACTGTCCTGAACTATGAGCCGGGCCTGTTCTGCGTCGAGCACGGCCCGCACGAAGTCGACGATGCCCGGCGCGGCCGCCTGGATCTGGTCCCAGACAGCCTCAAAATCACTGTGGTCCCCGTACCAGGGGTCCTCGATGCCCTGGTCCAGGGGGTAGTCCGACTCGAGCGAGGGGTCGAAGCTGCGCAGCATGCGGACCCGTGCCGCCGATTCTGGGTCAGGGGCAGACGCGCGGAGCCAGCCGTAATGGTCGACGTCGAGGGCCAGGATCAGGTGGCGTTCCGCGTACCATTCCGGCTGCCATTCCCGGGCAATGTGCCGGTCCGACGTGAGATTGTGGGCGGTCAGCTTGCGTGCGGCACGGGGATCTATGGGACGCCCTGCCTCATAGGCCGTGGTGCCTGCGGAATCGACGGTGACGGCATCTGCAAGCCCCGCCGCTGCGAACGCTTCCGTCAGTATCAGCTCGGCCATCGGGGAGCGGCAGATGTTGCCGGTGCAGACCGCGATGATCCGGTAGGGGCTCGTCGTTGAGGACATGCTGCTAAGCATGGGGGATGCCGATGCCACTTGGCTAGTAAGCAGTCTTATTATTCATAAAATTTCATCCGCGCCTCAGTGCACAAGCGCCAGCAGGACACCGACGGCGACGAACAGAATGCCGAACGCTCTGTTGAGGATGGTCTGGCCGCGGGCGTTGTGCGTGAAACGCTGGAAGGATTTCGCCGCCGCTGCGAAGAAGAACCACATCACCAGGATGTCGATGACCACCACGGTGGTGATGAGCACCGCGTACTGCGGCAGCAGCGGCTGTTCCGGCCGGATGAATTGCGGCGTGAACGCGAGGAAGAACACGATGGCCTTCGGGTTGAGCAGGTTGACCCACAGGCCCCGCCGGAACATGGACCATGCCGGCTCGTTCCTGAGTGCGTCCGCCTTCTCCTGGTCCAGATCCGGCTTGTGCAGGAACTGCCTGATGCCGAGATACACCAGGTAGGCGGCTCCGGCGTAGCGGATGACGTTGAAGGCAACCGGAGATCCCGCCACCAGAACCCCGACGCCGAGGGCCACGATGACCACATGGACGATCAGGGCAGCCTGCTGCCCGAGGATTCCCCAGATGGAGCGCCGGAACCCCGATGTCAGCGAGTTGCTCATCGTGTTGATGGCGCCCGCGCCGGGAGTAAAACTGATGAGGAGGCCGGCGCCAAGGAGGGCCAGCCACAGGGAAAATTGCACTAATCAATCTTAGTGCGCCCATGCCGGACGTGCAGCCACTGGTTTGTACGACGGCGGCCCGGGTATGACGGAGAGAAGCGTGCGACGGCGGTCCGCCAGTCAGGCGCGGGCGATGACCTCGCCGTTGGGGATGAGGAACCAGCCGTCGTCGGTGGATCCCCAGCGGTGCCAGCCGGCAGAGATGCGGGTCAGGTCCGCTTCCTGCGCGAAGCCGTACTCGAGCGCCTGTTCGGCAAAGGCCGAATGCAGCACGCGTTCTCCCCACACGCGGGCCTGCCAGCGCCGCTGCTGCCCGGTGGCGTAGAGCCAGTTGCTGCTGCTGGGGGCGACGTCGGTGAAGCCTGCCGCCTGGGACCACGACACGAGGCGGCGCCCGGCGTCGGGCTCGGCCCCGTTCCGGCGCGCGATCCGCTGGTACAGCTCCATCCATTCATCGAGCTCCGGAATGGCGGGATACCAGCTCATGCCGTGGAAATCGGCGTCACGGACGGCCACAATACCGCCGGGTTTGGCTACCCGCCGCATTTCCCGGAGTGCTTCCACTGGATCAGTCAGGTGCTGCAGCACCTGGTGGGCGTGGACGAGGTCGAAGGTGTCGTCCTCGAAGTCCAGATCGTAGATGTTGCCGGCCACGAACTCGACGTTCTCCACGCCCCGGTCGGCAGCGAGCTCCCGGGCGTGGGCGATCACATCTGCGGAGCGGTCCAGTCCGGTCACGGTTCCGGGTGCCACCAGCATGGCGAAGTCGCAGGTGATGCTTCCCGGGCCGCAGCCGACATCCAGCACACTGGTTCCGGGAGTGAGGTGCGGAATGACAAAGGCCGCAGAATTCTCCGCGGTCCGGGAGGCGTGGGCGCGGACCACCGACTCGTGGTGGCCGTGCGTGTACACATCTTCTGGCTGCTGCGCACTCATAGGGAAACGCTACTCCTTACTCCCCACCCCAAGTAGGTAGCAGCACAGATCGTTTTGACGGCTCAGAACGGCCCGTGCTGCTACCCAGTTGGGGCTGCAGCGCGGGTGTCGGGGCGGTTGCGCCTATGACTGGCCGGAGGCTTCCTCGCCGGCGCGGACGGTGGCGTCGATCATTGAGTGCATGAACCGCGTGACGATCTCGAGCTCGTCGGCGGTGAACTCGGCCATTGCCGCACCCATGTGCCGGGCCAGCGGAAGGAACATGGCGCTGCCGTCCCGGTAGGCCTTCTCGGTCATCTGCAGCTGGACCTGCCTCCGGTCCTGGCCCTGACGCTCGCGGACCAGGTGCCCTGAGCCGCACAGCCGGTCGATCAGTGCAGTCGTAGCCGGCGAACTGAGGTTCAGCTCCTTCCGCAACGTGCCCGGAGTGACAACCTGGTCTTTGGCGGCGTGCCTCATGATCACGGCCAGCGCGTTGAGGTCGGTCCGGTGCATGTCGTTCCGCCCGCCGGCGGCATCCACATACCGGTTGGCCTCGAGCGTGAACTCCTGAAGCAGTCGGACCAGGGGCGGCGGACCGGCCTGCGGCGGACCGGCCTGCGGCGGACCGGCGGGCGGCGGACCGACTTGTGACTGACCAGACTCGGGCGGGAGGGCAACCGAATTACCGGCCAAGGTCAACCTCCCTTTCGCGATCCATGCCTTCCGGAGTTTACTTCAGCCGCGCGTTCCAAGACGCAGCTTTCCCTTCTCTGGAAGTATCTCCATCATCGAGTTATTCTATGATGGAACTATTATACTCCGGCCGCTCAAACCGTGATCGAACGAAGGACGCCATGAAGCAGCCCACAGACAGCCAGCCGCGCGTTCCGTTCCTGCTCCGCTGGCTGGTTCCCGTTCTCCTTGTCCTCATCTGGCTGGCCGTGGCCGGAGTTGGCGGACCGACCTTTGGCCGCTTGGACGAAGTCTCCTCGAATGACCAGGCTTCGTTCCTCCCGGCCGGAGCGGAAGCAACGGAGGCCCGCGCCTGGCAGGACAAGTTCAGGGACTCACGTGAGGTCCCCGCCGTCGTCGTTCTTGAAAGCGATGCAACCTTTACGCCCGCCCAACTGGGTGAGGCGGCGGGGCTCAAGGGGAAGCTGGAAGCCCTGAAAGTGGGTAGCGCCGTCATCGGGCCGATTCCGTCCGAGGATGGGAGGGCGTTGCAGTTCGTGGTGCCCATCGAGACCGCCGACGAGATAAAGGAAGCCGTCCAGGGGCTGCGGGACGAAGTGCAGGCCGCGGCCCCGGCCGGCATCCAAACGTTCGTCACCGGTCCGGCGGGCCTGACGGCCGATCTGGTCAGCGCTTTTGCCGGGATCGACGGCATCCTGCTGCTCGTGGCGCTCGGGGCGGTGTTCGTGATCCTCCTGGTTGTCTACCGTTCCCTGCTCCTTCCAATCGCCGTGCTGCTGACGTCCGTTTTCGCGCTGTGCGCCGCCATCCTGCTGGTGTTCGGCATGGCGAAGCTCGGCTGGATCCAGCTCAACGGCCAGAGCCAGGGCATTCTCTCCATCCTGGTGATCGGTGCCGCCACGGACTACGCCCTGCTGTACGTGGCGCGGTTCCGCGAGGCCCTCACCCACACGCCCAGCCGGACCGCGGCCGTGCTCACCGCGTGGAAGGCCTCCTTCGAGCCGATCCTCGCCTCCGGGGCCACAGTGATCCTTGCCCTGCTGTGCCTGCTCTTCTCCGACCTCAACTCCAACAAGGCCCTGGGTCCGGTCGCCGCAGCCGGCATCCTCTGCGCACTGTTTGGCGCACTGACCCTGCTGCCTGCGCTGATGGCTCTCCTTGGCAGCGCCGCCTTCTGGCCGTTCCGCCCGAAGCCCGTGCCGGACGAAGAGCGTGAGCGCGTGCTGACAACCGGGCTGGAGGGCCAGAAGGGGCTGTGGCGCGCCACCGGAGCGCTGGTTGCCCGCCGTCCCCGGACAGTCTGGGTGGCCTCGGTGCTGCTGCTGCTCGCCGCTTCTGCCGGGCTGCTGCAGCTCAAGGCCAACGGCGTCCCGCAGACCGACGTCATTCTCAGCGCCTCTAACGCCGTTGACGGGCAGGATGCCCTGGCCCGCCACTTCGACGCGGGAAGCGGCAGCCCGGCCGTGATCGTTGCCCGCGAGGGTGCGGCCGGACAGGTGCTTGACGAAGTAAAGGCAGCCGACGGCGTGGGGACCGCTTACCTTCTGGCCGAGGGCAGCGTCCCCATCACCGGGGCACCGGGAGCACCCTCCGAGCCCGCTGTGCGGGACGGGAAAGTGCTGATCAATGCCACCCTGGGCTTCGCGGCCGACTCCGCCGAGGCGGAGAGCGCAGTTTTGGCACTGCGCGAGAGCGTGAAGACCGCGGATCCCGAGGGGCTTGTCGGGGGCGTGACGGCAACAGCCCTGGATACCAACACCACGGCTCAGCGGGACCTCGTCACCATCATCCCGCTGGTGCTCGGCGTCATCCTGGTCATCCTGATGCTGCTGCTCCGCTCCGTCCTGGCCCCGCTCCTGCTCGTTGCCTCGGTGGTTCTTTCCTACGCGGCAGCCATGGGCGTCTCTGCCCTGGTGTTCAACCACGTCCTGGGCTTCCCGGGAGCAGACGCCACGGTGCCCCTGTTCGGCTTCGTATTCCTCGTGGCACTCGGCGTGGACTACAACATCTTCCTCATGAGCCGCGTCCGGGAAGAATCGCTGAAGCACGGCACCCGGCCGGGCATCCTCCGCGGTCTGGGCGTCACCGGCGGCGTGATTACCTCCGCCGGCGTGGTGCTCGCGGCGACCTTCGCCGCTCTCGGCGTCATTCCCATCATGTTCCTGGTGCAGCTCGCGTTCATCGTGGCGTTCGGAGTACTGCTGGACACAGTGCTGGTCCGCTCCCTCCTGGTGCCGGCCCTGTCCTATGACCTGGGCCGGCGCATCTGGTGGCCGGCCCGGCTGGCCCACACGAAACCTGTTTCTAATGCCGGTATTCGGAACGAAACCGAGACAGAGGAGGCCGGAGTTCGCTGACGAAGGCCGCGGCCAGAGGCCCTGTTGCCGTCCGGCCCATCTGAGTAGACTTCCAGTGCGTCCGGCCGGGCGCGCCCAGTCCTCCTGAGGAGTGATCAAGCGATGACCGAGAACAGCGAGTCCAGCAGCGCGGGAAAGGCCCACACCGGCAGCCGGAACCCTGCGCTTGAAAGCGAGAGCGGGCAGTACGTGGAAGGTGACTACGGTGATGCCGGAGTAGCCGGCAAGGAGCCCGCTCCCACGGAAAAAGGCGAATACGCCGCAGGCGACTATGGCGACGCCGGTGTGGCCGGGAACGTGCCTGCCGAGGCCGAGGAAGGCCAATACCCCGAAGGTGATTACGGCAAGGCTGGCGGCGTAGGCCAGGAACGGCCCGGTGACGAAGAGGGCGAATACCCCGAGGGTGACTACGGGGCTGCAGGCGCCACAAACGGGCAGGCTGCTGCTGACGACCTCCGGGACAAGCTCACGGACGGCCAGGTTAATGCACCCAGGAATGACGACGGCGGCCGGTCCGCCGGCGGCTGAGCCCGCCCTGAGGCCCTGGGGGAGTTCACGCATAGCGAAACGGACTGACCCCGATGCTGGCCCCCGGTTTTCCGCTAGACTCCGCGGAAAACCGGGGGCCATCTTTCTTAGCGGGAACCCGTCGAGCGACGCGCCCCCAAGCAAACTTGAGCGAAGCTGACTCAACTTTGGATTGACTTAAATCCGGGGCTGAGTAGAGTTGAGTGCAGATCGCTCAAGGAGTGGGCGAGCCTGGAATCCGGACATGCTTGATCAGGGCTGGAACCCTGCGGGCGTCGGGATCCCGGGCCACACAGTTTCCAAGGAAAGAAGGAAGCAACACATGTCACGTGCAGTAGGTATCGACCTCGGAACCACCAACTCCGTCGTCTCCGTTCTCGAAGGTGGCGAGCCCACCGTTATTGCCAACGCCGAGGGCGGCCGCACCACGCCGTCCGTCGTTGCGTTCTCGAAGTCCGGTGAGGTTCTGGTCGGCGAGATCGCCAAGCGCCAGGCCGTCAACAACATTGAGCGCACCATCTCCTCCGTCAAGCGCCACATGGGCACCGACTGGAAGCACGAGATTGACGGCAAGCAGTACACGGCGCAGGAAATCTCCGCCCGCGTGCTGATGAAGCTGAAGAACGACGCCGAGTCCTACCTCGGCGAAAAGGTCACCGACGCTGTGATCACCGTTCCGGCCTACTTCAACGACGCCGAGCGCCAGGCCACTAAGGAAGCCGGCGAAATCGCAGGCCTGAATGTCCTGCGCATTGTCAACGAGCCCACCGCGGCTGCCCTCGCCTACGGCCTGGACAAGGGCAAGGAAGACGAGCTCATCCTGGTCTTCGACCTCGGCGGCGGCACGTTCGACGTCTCCCTGCTGGAAGTCGGCAAGGACGAAGACGACTTTTCGACCATCCAGGTGCGCGCCACCGCCGGTGACAACCGCCTCGGCGGCGACGACTGGGACAACCGCGTCGTGGAGTACCTGCTGAACCAGCTCAAGGTCAAGGGCATCGACCTGTCCAAGGACAAGATCGCCCTGCAGCGCCTCCGCGAAGCAGCTGAGCAGGCCAAAAAGGAACTCTCCTCCTCCTCCAGCACCAACGTTTCCCTCCAGTACCTCTCCGTCACCCCCGACGGCCCGGTCCACCTGGACGAGCAGCTGACCCGTGCGAAGTTCCAGGACCTGACCAAGGACCTGCTCGAGCGCACAAAGAAGCCGTTCCATGACGTCATCAAGGAAGCGGGCATCAAGCTTTCCGAGATCGACCACATCGTGCTTGTGGGCGGCTCCACCCGCATGCCCGCCGTGTACGAACTGGTCAAGGAACTGGCCGGCGGCAAGGAGCCCAACAAGGGCGTCAACCCGGACGAGGTTGTGGCCGTCGGCGCTGCCCTGCAGGCCGGTGTGCTGAAGGGTGAGCGCAAGGACGTCCTGCTCATCGACGTCACCCCGCTGTCCCTCGGCATCGAAACCAAGGGCGGCGTCATGACGCACCTGATCGAGCGCAACACGGCCATCCCCACCAAGCGGTCCGAAACCTTCACCACTGCGGACGACAACCAGCCGTCCGTGGCCATCCAGGTCTTCCAGGGCGAACGTGAATTCACCCGCGACAACAAGCCGCTGGGTACGTTCGAGCTGACCGGAATCGCTCCGGCTCCGCGCGGCGTGCCGCAGATCGAGGTCACGTTCGACATCGACGCCAACGGCATCGTGCACGTGTCCGCGAAGGACAAGGGCACCGGCAAGGAACAGTCGATGACCATCACCGGCGGCACCGCGCTCTCCAAGGAAGACATTGAGCGCATGGTCCGCGACGCCGAGGAGCACGCTGCCGAGGACAAGGCCCGCCGCGAGGCAACCGACACCCGCAACACCGCCGAACAGCTGGCCTACTCCGTGGACAAGCTGATCGCGGACAACGCGGACAAGCTGCCCGAAGAGGTCAAGACCGAGGTCCAGGCCGACGTCGACGCCCTCAAGAAGGCGCTCGAAGGCACCGACGATGCCGCTGTGAAGGCTGCGTTTGAGAAGCTGCAGGCCTCCCAGACGAAGCTCGGCGAAGCAATCTACGCACAGGCCGGTTCGCCGGACGGTGCTACCGGTGCTGCTGGAGCTGAGGGTGCTGCCGGCGACAAGACGGGTTCTTCTTCAGATGAAGACATCGTCGACGCCGAGATCGTGGACGAAGAAGAGAAGAAGTAACCATGCCTCATCACGGTAACGAAGAAGAGCACAGCTCTTCCCGCGACCAGGGAAGCAAGCGCGACGAGCCGGTCATCCGGGACCACCGCAAGGTGGACCCGGTGACGGGGCAGGCACGGCACCCGGAGGGTGGGACCCCGGCGGAGCCGGCTGTGGATGCAGCCGATTCCGACGGGGACGCCCTCGCCCAGGCTGAGGAGATCCTGAACCGGGTGGAGGTGCCCGCGGAGGAGTCTGTGGCGCAGGGTACCGAGGCCGCCGCGGCGGCGGAGCTGAAGAACGACCTGCTCCGCCTGCAGGCCGAGTACGTCAACTACCGCAAGCGCGTGGAACGCGACCGTGCCGTGGCAGGGGAGATGGCCGTCATCGGCGTCCTGAACTCGCTGCTGCCGGTGCTGGACGACGTCGACGCCGCCCGCCAGCACGGCGATCTCACGGACGGCCCGTTCGCTGCGATTGCCGCCAAGCTGGAAAATGCGCTGAAGACGTATGGCCTGACCCGCATCGATGAGACCGGCGTGGAGTTCGATCCGACGATCCACGAGGCCCTCATCCAGCAGCCCGGCGAGGACATCGAGGTTGACACTGTCAGCCAGGTGCTCCGCTCGGGCTACAAGTCAGGCGAGCGTGTCCTCCGCGCGGCACAAGTAATTGTGGCCGTCCCGGCGTAGGTCGCACCTCCACGCCTTCACGGATGAGGGGGCCCCGCCCCTACGCGTGGCGGCTTTGGTCCTACGGACCTAAGCCGCCACGCTCCGGCCGGCCCGATGCCACTCCCGGGCCCCCTCATCCGCTACGGCGTTCAGCGGTAGTCTCGCCTTATCGTTCTGAACTTTTGAAAGGAAACGCCATTGGCTAGCCAGGATTGGGTGGACAAGGACTTCTATAAGATCCTTGGTGTCGCTAAGGACGCTTCCGACGCTGACATTAAGAAGGCCTACCGGAAGCTGGCGCGCCAGTACCACCCGGATACCAATTCCGGTGATGCTGTCTCGGAGAAGAAGTTCAAGGACATCTCCGAGGCTTACTCCGTGCTGTCGGACCCCGAGGAGCGCCAGCAGTATGACGCCATCCGGGCGATGGGCGGGGGAGCGCGCTTCGCTCCGCACGGTGCCGGAAGCTCCGCCAACGGGGGCTTCGAAGACCTGTTCGGTGGGCTGTTCACGGGCGGCGGCGGGCGTCACTCGGGCGGCTTCAGCACTGCCGGGGGCATCCCTCCCGAATTTGCCGACTTGTTCGGCGGCGGCTTCGGCGGTGCCGGAGGCCCGGCAGGTTACCAGCGTGCGCCCCAGAAAGGTGCTGACCGCACGGCGACCACCAGCATTTCGTTTGCCGGGTCCATCCGTGGCACCACCATCGGCCTGCGCGAGCCGGACGGCGAAGTCATCGATGTCCGCATTCCTCCCGGCATCAGGGACGGGCAAAAGGTCCGTGTCCGAGGCAAGGGCCAGTACGGCCCCGCCGGCAACGGCGACCTGATGGTCACCGTTAACGTCAAGCCGCACGATTTCTACATGCGCGACGGCGACAACCTCCGCATCCATGTGCCGGTCACCTTCCCTGAAGCTGCATTGGGCGCCGACATCGAGGTGCCGACGATCGACGGCGACAATGTCCGGGTCCGCGTTCCCGCCGGCACGCCCTCCGGGCGCACCCTGCGGGTCAAGGGCCGCGGAGTGAAGACGTCGAAGGGGACGGGCGATCTGCTCGTGACGATCGACGTCGCCGTTCCAAAGAACCTGAACAAGGACGCCGAGGCGGCGGTGAAGGCCTTCGCAGAGGCCACCAACGGTGCCGATGTCCGCCAGGGTCTGGCAGCCAAGGCCCGGCTCTAGAAAAAAGGCGTCAGCCGTGGACATTAACTTCGATCAGCCGATCTTCGTGATCTCGGTGGCGGCGGAGCTGGCGGACATGCACCCGCAGACGCTCCGCCAGTACGACCGGCTGGGCATCGTCAGGCCCAGCCGCGCGCCCGGCAAGTCCCGCCGGTACTCCCAGCGGGACGTGAACATGCTCCGTGAGGTGCAGCGTCTCTCACACGAAGGCGTCTCCCTCGAAGGCATCAAACGCATCCTGGAGCTGGAGAACCAGGTGGCCGCGCTGCAGGCCCGGGTGAGCGAACTGACCGAGGAACTGGGCCGCCGTCGTGAGTCCTTCGACTCCAGGATCTTTGCCGCCGGAGCTGCCGGAGACGTCGTCAGCCTGGCCCGCGGCCAGCGCCCCCGTGCCCGGTCCCAGGCCCTCGTGGTATGGAGGCCGCGGGGCGGACAATAGGCGTGTGGTCATGACCTACATCAAGGACTTCAGCCAGGTGGGCCGCGGCGACCTGGACGAGGCAGGCGGCAAGGGTGCCAACCTCGGTGAGCTGGCCCGGGCCGGCTTTCCGGTGCCGCCGGGCTTCGTGCTCACCACCGCGGCCTATCAGGATTTTGTGAATGCCAACGGAATTGCCGGCCGAATCCTTGAGCTTGGCGCGTTACCTGCCGGCGCTTCGAACGACGACTACGATGCCGCCGCACGGCAGGTCCGTTCCCTTTTCACCGAAAGCATCATGCCTGAGGAGATCGCCGGCGAGCTGCGTGCCGCCTATGACAGGCTCAGCCAGCAGGCGACGGCGGCCGGAAACCACAGTCCCCCAGCAACGCGGGCGCGCGTCGCGGTGCGGTCCTCGGCCACGGCGGAGGACCTCGTCTCCGCCAGCTTTGCCGGCCAGCAGGACACCTACCTGAACATCGCCGGCGCCGACCCAGTCACCGGCGCCGTCATCGATTGCTGGGCATCGCTGTGGAATGCCCGCGCCATGGCATACCGCTCACGGAACGGGATCGATCCGGCCACCGTGCGCCTCGCCGTCGTGATCCAACTGATGGTCGACGCCGATTCCGCCGGCGTTTTGTTCACGGCCAACCCCGCCACGGGCCGCCGCGACCAGACGCTGATCAGCGCTGCCTGGGGGCTGGGCGAGTCGGTGGTGAGCGGGGCCGTCGCCACTGACGACATCGTGGTGGATCCCGCTGCCGGCAGGGTGGAACATCGGCGTACAGCGGACAAGGACGTCATGACCGTGTATGACGGAACAGCCACCGCCGAGCAGCCGGTGCCGGAGCGGAAGCGCCGGGAGCCCGTGCTCGACGACGAGGCGGCCGCCGTGCTGGCCCGCCACGGAACCGCCATCGCGAAGCACTTCGGGGCGCCTCAGGACATTGAATGGGCCCGTGCGGCCGGAGAATTCTTCATCCTCCAGGCCCGGCCCATCACCGCGCTGCCCGAGCCCTCGGCCGACGCGCCGACGGAGTGGCCGCTGCCGTATCCCAAGGGCCTGTATTTCCGGGCCAGCATCGTTGAGCAGCTGCCGGATCCGCTGTCGCCCCTGTTCGCCGACCTCATCGACAGCTCCGTGGTGAAGTCCCTGAACGCCCTCATGGCCGAGGCGTTCGGTAAGAACGTGGTGCGGCCGGGGGACATCTCGCTGCCCACCATCAACGGCTACGCGTACTACTACTACAACAACGCCGGCATGCGGCGTGTGCTGGGCAAGTCGTTGACGGCGGTACGCGGCCTGGCGCAAGGCAAGGCCCACATGGGTATCAAGGGCTGGCGGGAACACTCCCACCCCCGATACCGGGGACTCGTGAAGTTCTGGGCGGCCAAACCGCCATCGGACCGTCCGGCGGCAGAACTGCTGGAGGGCATTTCCGCGCTCCTGGACGCCGCCGCCGAGTACTACACCGCGGTGCAGTCCATTATCCCCGCCGCCGCGACCAGCGAGATCATGTTTCGGGGCTACTACGACAAGCTCCTCCGGCGGCCCGGAGATCCGTCCGCGGAGATTTTCCTCCTTGGCTATGACAGCGAGCCCATCCGCGCCGAGAAGTCGCTGTATGACCTGGCACTGTGGGCCCGGGAACGGCCGCAGCTTGCCGCTGCCGTCATTGAAGTGCCGGCGGCCGGAATCGCTGAATCTCTCGGCAGCGCGACGCCTCCGGTGGGAGTGGACGGGGACCAGTGGGGCCAATTTAGTTCCCGCTTCCGGCGGCACCTGGACCGTTTCGGACATGCCGTCTACAACCTCGACTTCGTCAACCCTGTGCCGGCGGATGATCCCTCGGCCTTGCTGGAGACCCTGAGGTACTTCGTTAGCGGGCAGGGCAAGGATCCTTACCAGCGGCAGCAGAGTTCCGCAGACCGGCGGGAGGAGCAGACCCGGCAGATCGCCACCAGGCTGGGGCCGCGGCGCCGTGCCGTCTTCCACCGGCTGCTGCGCTGGGCGCAGCAGGCAGCGCCTGTGCGCGAGGACGCACTGGCCGACGTCGGCCTGGCCTGGCCGCTAATGCGCCGGATGCTGCTTGAGCTGGGAAAGCGGCTCACGGACTCGGGCGTCATCCCCGATCCGTCCGACATTTTCTGGCTCCGCATCAATGAGCTCCGCACCGCCATTGACTTCGGTCTGGCGGACCCCGGCGCAGCCATCACCGGAACAGGGCGGCCAGTCCGGGCAGAAGCCGTGGAGCAGCGCAGGATGCTGTGGCGGGGCCAGCGGAAGGCCGCGGTCCCGCAGCTGCTTCCCGAGAGCCGGTGGATAGAGCGGGCATTCGGCAGCATGATGCCCGCGCGTTCACGGCAGCAGCCCGGGGACGTTATCTGCGGCGTCGCTGCCAGCTCGGGACAGGTGAGCGCAACGGCCCGGCTGCTGCACGGCCCCGACGACTTTGCGAGTATGCAGCCCGGCGAGGTGCTGGTGGCCCGCATGACCACCCCCGCCTGGACACCGCTATTTGCGATGGCGTCCGGCGTCGTCACGGATGTTGGCGGCCCGCTGAGCCACAGCTCGATCGTCGCCCGCGAGTACGGCATCCCTGCCGTCCTCGGCACCGGTGTGGCCACCCAAAGGGTGTCAAACGGCCGGCGAGTGACGGTCGACGGCGACGCCGGCACCGTGACGCTCGACGCCTCCGGGGCCTGATTGGCGGCCCTCGAGGGTACCGGCCGCTGAGTGGGTGCCGGCAGCTGACGGGCGCCCGCTCACCCAGTGCCCAACTGGGTGGCAGATCAGGGCGTTCTCAGGGACGGGAACGCCCCGATCTGCGACCTAGTTTTCGTTCTCGGGTGGATCAAAGAATCATTTTCGATTCGGCCCGCACGTGGCGCCCTGCCACCCTTAAATGTCGGTGCCCCCTGTCATGCTGCGGGTATGGATAACGCGGCAGTTGCGGAGACCTTGGAGGCCATAAGCGCCTCCGCTCTTTCACTGGCTGCTGCGCTTCGCCGGGCGGTTGATCCGGGTGCGGATGGCGCGGATCCGGGCCCGGCCGGCGCGGATCCACGACCGGATAAGGCGGAGCTTCCGCAGGACGAGGCGGACCCGCTGGGGGATCAGGCGGATGCATGCCTGGACGGCCTGGCCGATGTGGCTCGTATGGAGGCCCGTTTGGCGGCGGTGAAGGTGCACCTCGCCGCCGGGTTCGCGGAGGCGGACGAGGCCATGACCCCGCCTGGGGCGTCCGCGCAGGACCGCACCGTCCGGCAGATGTCCGTGACCGCTGAGGTTGCTGGCGCCCTGACCATCAGTGAAGGGGCAGCCTCACGGCTGCTGGTCGAATCCGCCACTCTGAGCAACGACCTGCCGTTGGCGCTGGGCGCCCTTCAGGCAGGGACTTTCTCGTGGCAACACGGGCGCATCATGTGCAATGAAACCGAAGGGCTGGATCCGGCGGCTGCGGCTGCTTTCGAGGCGCATTTTCTAGACCGTGACGCGCCCGGGTATGCGCGGGGTTGCCCGGCCGGGGAGCTGACGCCGGGCAGGTTCCGGGCCAAGGCGCGGTATTGGCGGGAGCGGCATCACCAGGACAGCATCGAAACCCGCCACACCAAGAGTGCGAAGGATCGGCGGCTGGAGTACGTTCCGGACCGGGACGGTATGGCCTGGGTCTCGGCGTATCTGCCGGCGGACCAGGCTGCCGGGATCTGGGACCGGACCACCGCCGCCGCCCGGGCTATGCAGGGTCAGGCTGAGTCACGGACCCTGACGCAGCTGCGCGTCGACGCTTTCGCCAGCTGGTTGCTCACGGCAGACCACGAGGTTGATGGCACGGTTGACGGCCCGCCCGCAGAATCCGTGCCCGCAGGTTCAGTGCATGCACGTTTGATGCCCGCACGTTCCGCCCCGGCCGGTGATGTGCCGTCCCCTAAGGCGCAGGTGCTGGTCACGGTTCCGGTGTTCTCACTGCTCGGACTGACCGAGGAACCGGCCATGCTCGACGGCTACGGGCCCATTCCCGCCAGCATGGCCCGCCGGCTCGTCGCCGACGGCGCGGGCTCGTTCCTGCGGGTGCTGACCGACCCACGGGACGGGGCGCCGCTGGAAATCGGACGCACGAGCTACCGGGTCACGAAGCCAATGCGCCAATGGCTGCGGCTCCGCGACGCGCGCTGCACGTTCCCCGCCTGCAACAACCACTCCCTCGACAACGACGCCGACCACCTCCTGGCCTGGTCCGATGGCGGCAGCACCGGCATCCTTAATCTCGGCCAGACCTGCCCCAAACACCACCGCCTGAAACACGCCACAGCGTGGCGACCGGTCGGCGCGACCCGGGACGCGGCCCCGGGCTGGCTCTCACCGTCGGGGCGGTCTTACCCCAGCGAACACCAGGACTGGGAGCCGCCCACCTGGCCGGAACCGCCACCCGCCCAGGACTGGCAGGACCCCGACCGCTTCATCGACCCCGACCGCTTCATCGACCCCGACCGCTTCATCGACCCCGACCGCTTCATCGACCCCGACGACTTCGTCGACCCGGACGGTTTCGACGGAGTAGGGCCAGCACGGCCGGCAGATCCACGGCCCGACTGGGCCTCATTGGCAGCAGCCTAAAAGGCCGCCTGTCCCACCAGCGCGGCCTGAAGGCGGGCCGGGTCTCCTTGTTCTGGCGGCTTGTTCCGGCGGCATGGCCGGCTGTTCCGGTGGCCACCTCGCAGGAGTGTGACCGTGCCTGGGCCCGGTCTTATCCCCGGCCCTCACATGCCAACAGACGCGACAACGGCGATTCCTGCCGGCGTCATAAGTCTCCTACGGCGCCAGCACCCGGATCGGGGAGCCGTCCAGCCATGCGGTGACGTCCTCAAGGGCGCCGCCGAAGAAGGCCCGGTAGCTGGCGTCGGTCACGTAGCCCAAGTGCGGTGCCAGCAGGGTCCGTGGCGCGCCGAGGAGGGGATGGCCGGCCGGCAGCGGTTCCTGGTCGAACACGTCGAGCGCCGCCCCGCGGATCCATCCCTCGTACAGTGCTGTAACCAGAGCTCGCTGGTCCACGAGGGGACCGCGGGCGGTGTTCACCAACACGCCGTCCGGCCCGAGCAGCCGCAGTTCACGTTCACCGACTGTTCCCTCCGAACGCGGCGATAGCCGCAAATGGAGGGACACGACGTCGGACTCCCGGAAGAGCTCGTCCTTGCCGACCTTCCGGGCACCTGCGTCCGCAGCGACGTCCCCGGTCAGGTTCTGGCTCCAAGCCAGCACCTCCATCCCGAAGGCGCGGCCGTAGCCGGCGATCCGCTTTCCAATCTTCCCCAGCCCCACAATGCCGAGGGTCTTGCCGGACAGTTCGAAGCCGACGCCGGTCTGCCAGCGCCCGTCGCGGAGGCTGGCTTCCTCGTGCGTCAGGTCCCGGGCAAATGCCAGCAGCAGCGCCCAGGTCAGTTCGGGCGCGGCAGCGGGGGAGCCGCCCGTTCCGCAGACGGTGATGCCCAGCCGGGATGCTGCGTCCACATCGATCGAGGCGTTGGCGGCGCCGGTGGTAATCAGCAGTTTCAGCCGGGGCAGCTGTTCGAGGACGCGGCCGGGAAACGGCGTCCGCTCCCGCATGGCAACGATGATGTCGGCGTCCTGCAGTGCTTTCACGACATCCGCTTCCGCAGCGAGGTGGTGGTTGAACGCAGTGACGTCGACGCCACGCTGTTCGAGGGAGCTCCAGTCGGCGAAGCTGTGGGCGACGCGCTGGTAGTCATCGAGAATCGCGAGCTGCTGCATGGTGTCCTTCTGCCTCAAGACCAAAGAGGTAGGAACCCGCCGGTGCGGGAACCTACCTCTGAGGCTAATTGAGTGGGCCTGTTTACGGGTCAGCCGGCCTTGACTGCCAACACCGGGCAGGTTGCCTCCAGCAGGATCTGCTGGGCCGTGCTGCCCATGATCAGCTTCCCCACGGGAGTCCGCTTGCGGAGGCCGATGACAATCAGTTCGGCCTGGTATTCCTCAGCGGCCTCCAGCACTTCACTCGCCGCATCATTGCCGCGGACCCGCTGCAGGACGAGATGCTCCAAGCCCTCCTTCTCCAGCCTGTCGGTGACCGCATTGAGGTCTTCGGCCTGGGCGTACCGCTTGTCCACCAGCGCGTCCCCGCGGGAGGAGTTGATGATGACCAGCCTGCTCTGATGATTCCGGGCCTCGCTGATCGCCCGGTCAAGGGCGGCTGCGCCTTCCGGCGTGGGTACGTACCCGACAATGATGCTCACTGCTTCTCCTGTCCGTGATTGGCATGGGTGACCTTGGGCGTGTCTTTCCGGCCGTCGGTGGAATCCGGGTGACCCTCGCTGACAGCGGTGGATCCACTCGCCGTCGGGCTGTCCTTGGCAGGACTGTCAGCAGCCTGGGCGTCAGCAGGACCCCCGGCGGGCGCCGGAGCTGGAGCAACGCCGCCGGCAACTGCTACCCCGCCGCGGCGGGTGCGGCGCCACATCTTGAACAGGAACGGCCAGAGGAGCACGAGCGCCAGGATGATGTAGACGACGACGGCGATCGGCTCGCTCCACAGCCCCGAGACGTCGCCGGCGCTCAGCTGCAGCGTCTGGCGCAGCTCCGTCTCAACGCGCGGCCCGAGGATCACTCCGAGGATGAGCGGCAGAACGGGCAGACCGTAGCGGCGCATGAGGAAGCCCAGCACGCCCAGGACCAGCAGGACCGCCAGGTCGAACGCCTGCAGGTTCACCGAGTAGGCGCCCAGCGTGGCGAAGAAGAGGATGCCTGCGTACAGGTACGGGCGCGGCAGCCGGAGCAGCTTCGCCCAGACCGGGGCAAGGGGAAGGTTGACCAGCAGCAGCAGGAAGTTGCCGATGAACAGGCTGGCGATCAGCGCCCAGACCAGCGGGCCTTCGTTTTCGAACAGGAGCGGCCCGGGCTGGATGCCGAACTGCACGAACGCTGCCAGCATGACGGCGGCGGTGGCGTTCGTCGGCAGGCCCAGCGCCAGCAGCGGCGTCAGGGTGCCGGCCGCGGCCGCGTTGTTGGCAGCTTCCGGCCCGGCGACGCCTTCAATGGCGCCCTTGCCGAACTCCTCGGGGTGCTTGGAGAGCCGCTTCTCGGTCACATAGGAGAGGAATGTGGGGATCTCGGCACCGCCGGCGGGCAGTGCCCCGAACGGGAAACCGAAGGCCGTGCCGCGCAGCCACGGCTTCCAGGACCGCTTCCAGTCCTTTTTGCCCATCCACGGCGCGCCCACCGGGATGATCTGCAGCGGAGTGCGGCGCAGGTGCGCGGCAACCCACAATGCTTCACCGACGGCGAAGATCGCTACGGCGACCACCACGACGTCGAGGCCGTCGGAGAGCAGCGGCAGCCCGAACGTGAGCCGCGCCTGGCCGGAGACGAAGTCGAGGCCGACCAGGCCGATAGCCAGACCCAGTCCGAGGGACGCAAAGCCGCGCAGCCGGGACGAGCCAAGGACGGCGGTGACGGCCAGCAGGGCCAGGACCATGATGGCGAAGTAGCTGGGGGAGCCAAGGCTCACAGCGAACTGGACGACAATCGGCGCGAAGACCACCAGGAGGGTGGTGCCGATCGTGCCGGCGACGAACGAGCCGATGGCCGCCGTCGCCAGGGCCTGGGCCGCTTTACCGGCCTTGGCCATCAGGTTGCCCTCGATCGCGGTGATCACCGAGGAGGATTCGCCGGGGGTGTTGAGCAGGATCGAGGTGGTGGAACCGCCGAACATGCCGCCGTAGTAGATGCCGGCAAACATGATGAACGCGCTGGTCGGTTCAAGGACGGTGGCCACCGGGAGCAGCAGCGCGACGGTCATGGCCGGGCCGATGCCGGGCAGGACGCCGACGGCGGTGCCCAGGAGGACGCCGATCAGGGCGTACAGGAGGTTCATGGGGGTCAGCGCCGTCGCGAACCCGTCCATGAGTGAGGACAGGATGTCCATCTAGAGAATCCCTTCAAGGAGCCCGGCGGGGAGGGCGATGCCCAGGCCGAGGTAGAAGCCGTAGAAGGTCAGGAGTGCCAGAGCCAGGGAGATCAGTCCATCGCGGACGTAGTGCCGGCTGCCGAGCGCCCACACGCTGCCCCAGAAGAGGACCGTTCCGGAGATGACCCAGCCGGCCCAGTCGATGAGCAGGATGTTGGCGATGAAGGCGCCGGCCAGGGGGAGGACGGTCTTCCAGTCGCTAGGGTGGGTCAGGTCGACATCCTCGCCACCCTCGGCCTCGCCGCTTCCGCCCCGGAGAACGTTCACTGCCAGCAGCACGGCGCAGACGAGCAGGAGTGCTCCCACGATAATCGGCAGGGCCTTGGGGCCCACCGGGTCCGACTGGGAGTACGGCACAACCAGGCGCGCTGCGTCAATGAGGACCAGTGCGCCGACCGCCCCGAGCAGGGCTGCGATGCCCAGCTCGGAGCGGCCTTTGAGGCGGGAGGCCAAGGAGGTCACGCCAGGCCGAGCTTCGTCAGAACGTCGGCGACGCGCTTGTCCTGGTCGGTGAGGAAGGTCTTGAACTCATCACCGGTGACGAAGGCGTCGGTCCAGCCGCGGGTCTTCAGGGTTTCCTTCCACGAAGCTGACTCGTGCATCTTCTCCAGCGTGGCGATCAGTGCGTCGCGGTCGGCGTCGCTGATGCCGGGAGGGGCCACGATGCCGCGCCAGTTCGTGAAGACCAGGTCGATGTTGGATTCCTTCAGGGTGGGGGCGTCCACGCCTTCCAGCCGGTTCTCACCGCTCGTTGCCAGGACGCGGATGGCGCCGGACTTGATCTGCTGCATGTATTCGCCTGCGCCGGAGGCTGCGAAGCCGAGCTTGTTGCCGATGATGGCCGGCAGCAGGTCTCCGCCGCCATCGTAGGAGACGAAGTTGACCTTGGTCGCGTCGATGCCCACGGCACCAGCGAGCTGCATGGGCAGGAGGTGGTCGGGGCCGCCCGCCGAGGAACCGCCGCCGACGCTCACCTTGGACGGGTCCTTCTTCCACGCGGCCACAAGATCATCGATGGTCTTGTACGGGGAGTCCTTGGAAACCATGATGGCGCCCGGCTCTTCGATGAGCTTCGCCAGCGGGGTGGTCTCGGTCAGCTTCGACTCGGACTTGTTGGTGTAGCTGGCGCCGACGACGCCGAGTCCCATGAGCATGGCCAAGTCGCCGTTGCCTTTTTCATTGACCACGCGGGCCAGGCCGACGGTGCCGCCGGCGCCGGCGAGGTTGAAGACCTCGGGGTTGGTGGCGAGCTTCTCGTCTTCGAGAACCTTTGCCGCGGCGCGTGCGGTGGTGTCGTAGCCGCCGCCGGGGGTGTTGGGCACCATGATGCGCAGCCCGGTCAGGGGTGCGGTGCTTGCTCCGGTGGTGGCGGTGCCGGCGTCAGTCTTGCCTGTTGCTCCGCAGCCTGAAGCCATCAGGGCGATGCCTGCCGCTACGGCTGCTATGCGCAATGCGCTGAGTCCGCGCATGGTGTTCCTCTTCTCGTTGGTCCATTTGATCGGTGTGGTTCTGATGCTAGGACCCAAAGTGACGCGGCTCACTCTTGTGTAACCAGAGAAAGTTAAGTTCATTGCGTTCACGTTTCCGGGGCCCAACGAGGGCCCGGCGGGAGGTTTGGCGCCCTCAGGGGAGCGGGTACACGTGGCGCGCGTTTTCGTGTGCGATGAGCTGCACGATCCGGCGGGCGTCCGCCTCGGACCAGTCGTCGTCGTCGATCCATCCGCCGACGACCTTGGCAATTGCGTTGCGCCATAGCCTCGCTCCGAGGTAGTGGAGTTCGGCCGGGCCGAATGCGTCGGAGGAGTAAAGGATTTTTGAGAAGGGAGCCAGTTCGAATGAGCGGGCCACCAGGTTCCGGCTCCGTGACCCTGTGAAGTTCACGGCAAGTCCCACGTCGATGTAGACGTTTTCAAAGGCGTGGGCCAAATAGCCGGCCTCGCGCTCGAACGGATAGCAGTGCAGCAGCATGATCGGTGTGTCCCGGACTTCGGCGGACCTGAGAAAGTCAAGGAGGTACAGGGGATTGGTTTTGTGGAGGTCCAGGTCGCGGTCGCCGAATCCCACATGGAACTGCAGCGGAAGCTTCATCGACACCGCCGTATGGATCCCGTGGGCCATGAGGGTCACGTCGGTGAGCTTCGCAATTGTGCCGGTACCTAGGTTCTCCTGCCAGCGGCGGGCAGATTCAGCGACCGCAGCCGGGGCTGGTCGGCTGAGATTCTGGTCGAATCCTGCGCGGTAGGCGAGAACTGTTTTGAAGCCCACAGCGTTGAGGGCGAGGTTTTGCAGCCGCTGACCGAACTCTTCGGCGTAGTCGGCCGGGTTGGCAATCTTCTGTATCAGCTGCTCTGCGACCACTTCCAGTCGAATGATCTCGTGGGTTCGCCCACCCGAGACGTCGGCCATGCCAGCCGGGCCGAGATAGTCAGCGGTATCTAATCCTGTGTCGATCAGCCAGTCGCTCACCCCTGCCGCGCGGGTCATGCGCCGGCTGACCTCGAGCTCTCCAAGCTCGGAGCGCCGGCTCCAGTAATCCGCCGCTGAGGCGTGCCGTGGCAGGTCAAGAATGCCGCTGCACCAGCATCGGATGGCGATACCGAGCTGCGTGTTGTAGGTGTCTTCTGGCTTGGCCAGGGACTCGGTGTTCCCCTCGTTGAGGGCGTTCTGAAAGCGTGCCTCGTCGCCGTCGGCGTGAAACGCGCCATGCACGTGGTGATCGATGAGGCCGACGTATTCTACAAAGTCCGGGAAGGAACTGCCCGCCATTAGATCGACCACGCCAGCCGAAAGCGTTCGGCGAGCTCATCAGGCGCGAGTTCCGCGGAGGTCCGCTGTTCATAGCGCCGGACGGCCACCGTGGCATCGACGATGGCGTCTCCGAGAAGCCCGCGAGCAAGGCGTGACTTATCCAGCGTGTCGATAATGGCGGTGGGGGAGTTTGAGAGCAGGCGGACGTTGGCCCGGTCCCGCTCGTCGGCGGACAACCTTCCCGGGTCACCCGGAACCTCTGCCGGAAGTTTGCGCCCGCTGCGGATGCCATCAAGGGCGAGTGCAAGGATGGCTGCGGACGCCAGGTACACGTTGGCCGACGGATCGACGATTTTTACCTCAACGTTGGCTCCGTGCGGATTGCTCTCGCCCTCGTTTAGAAAGCGCACCGAGGCTTCCCGGTTTTCCAGACCCCAACATAAGTAGGCACCTGACCATGTGCCGGGTGCCAACCGGCTTCCGGACAAAACTGATCCCGTGAGGAAACCCTGGATATCAGGGAGTCCTGCGATGATCCCTCCGATGGCCGCGCCTCCCTCGCTGGAGATGCCGTGCTGTCCGCTGCCGCCGGAGAACAGCGACAGGCCGTTCTTTTGGAGCGAAAAGTGCTGGTGGGCACCGTTTCCGACGGTGCCGGGAAAGGGCGATGGGGAGAAAGAGGCCTGCATGCTGTGTGCCCTGGCGACGATGCCCACGATGATCTTGGCAAGGACCACGCTGTCCGCGGCCTGAACGGGCGAGGCAGGCGGAAGGGAAAACTCGAACTGGTTTCTGCCGTACTCGGCGTGGATCTGCTCCAGGGGAATGCCGGCCCGGTTCAACGCCGACAGCAGATCGTCGAGGAATGCCGATCGGTCCAGAAGACCGGTTGCCCCGTACGGGACCCAGGGCGTTGTTTCCAGCGCTGAACCATCCGGGGCGATGAGGAAGAATTCAAGTTCGTGGCCCACGAGTGCCTGGTATCCGGCCTCGTCGAGACTGCCGTAGACGTCGGACAGAATGCCGCGCGCGCAGGCCGGAGAGGCGGCTCCGTCTTGTTCGTAAAGGCTGGCCGGTGCCCATGCCCGGCCCCCTTGCAGGACACGGAGTCCCGCGATATCGACCTTGAGACGCATATCGCCAACGGGCGTGATGGTGTCCGTGAACGCTATCCCGCCGTCGATGGTGAAGACGTGCCAGACAGGGGCGGCACCCATCCCGGATTGGTGGAAGGTTCTAAGCCTGGCTAATGGAACGCTCTTAGCCAGCGTGATGCCCGAAGCATTCACCACCGTGCCGATCACGGTGCGGACGCCGGCCTCCTGTAGTTCGCGTTGTGCCCTTGCTACGGCGGATTCGTCGGCCGATGTCATTTGGGTCATGCGCCTATCATGCGGCGCCTCCCCCTCCAATGAAAGGTTCGCAGCTGTGCCGACTTGTGGCTCCTGCCACTGCCTCCGACGTGACGCTGGAAGGGTGGGCGGCCTGGACCACCGGCAAAACCAGCCGCTGCAGGTGCGGTATAGTTCACCACACCGCGACGGCAACGGCGCGGAATAACGGGTGTGGCGAACTCCTCCCGTCTGCACCCCACCACCCCCGCACCGCGGCGGCCCAACACACACAGGAAGCCAGCAGCACAATGACTCGACGGCGAGGAATGTCCCTTGCGGGGCAGTATCTCCGCCTGCAGTTGCTGATCGTGTTTGCCGTGCTCGTGGCGGTGGTCGCGATCTCGCTGGCCCAGTCCGCAGCTTCCTTTGAGCGCATCGAGGGGCGCCGTGCGTTGTCGGCCGCTGAGACTCTTGCGGCGAACCCGACAGTCCGCGGCCTCCTGAAGGATGCCCAGCCGGGAAGCGGCGCTGCCCTTCCCTCTGTCGCCGAATCAGTGCGCACCATTTCCGGGTCCTCCCATGTTGCACTGGCGCGCGCCGACCGGACTGTCGTGACGTCGTCGGACCCCTCGCAGCAGGGCCGGCAACTCGAACTCGGCGACAGTGTGGTGATGTCCGGGCGTGCCTGGACCGGCGTGGTCAGCACAGGGTCAGGAGACGCGCTCTCCGCCCACGTGCCCGTGCTGGACGACACCGGCGAAATAGTGGGAATCGCCGCCGTCGGCAGGACTTACCCGTCCGTCATCGAACGGCTGGCTGATGCGGTGCCGAATCTGCTTACCTACCTGGGGGTCGCGAGCGTCCTCGGCGTGGCCGGATCGCTGCTCCTGGCGCGGCGCGTCAAGCGCCAGACCCTGGGCATGGAGCCGGATGAGATCACCGGGCTCGTCGAGAACCGGGAGGCAATGCTTCACGGACTCAAGGAGGGCGTGGTTGCGCTGGACCCGGAGCAGCGGATCACCGTGGCCAACGACAGCGCGAGGCGGCTGCTGGGCCTGCCCGACAACTGCGTGGGCAAGGACCTGGCCAGCCTTGAGGTGGAGCCGTCGCTGAAGGAGGTGCTCACCGAGGACCAGCCCGTCGCCGACCGCCTGGTGCTTGTCGGGGAGAGCCTGGTGGTCCTGAACCGGGTGCCTATCCGGTCCCGCGGCCGCGTCATCGGCTCAGTGACAACGTTGCGGGACCGCACGGAGCTGGCTTCCCTTGAGCGCGAGCTGGGCACCACCCGCACGGCCACCGACACCCTCCGCGCCCAGGCGCACGAATTCGCCAACCAGCTCCACACGATTTCCGGCCTGATCCAGATCGGTGAGTATGACGCCGTCGTGCAGTTCGTCAACGGCGCCACGTCCAACCGCACCCGGCTCAATGACGAGGTCACCAGCAGGATCGCGGACCCGGCGCTGGCCGCGCTGCTCATCGCCAAGTCAAGTCTCGCGGCCGAGCGGGGCGTCTCGTTGGAACTCGCGCCGGAGTCCCGGTTGGACCGGGTGGATGAAGAGCTGTCCCGGGACCTGACCACTGTGGTGGGGAACCTGGTGGACAACGCTCTTGATGCGGTCACCAACACGGCCGGCGCCGAGGTTGAGGTGCTGATCGAGGAGGCCGACGGCGGCATCACGGTTGTGGTGCATGATTCAGGACCGGGGGTCCCGGCAGAGATGACGGAAGACATTTTCCGGCAGGGTTTCACCACCAAGACGTCGTCCCAGGGCGGGCGGGGGTACGGCCTGGCGCTCGCACGGGTGGTGTGCCGGCGCCATGGCGGGCGGCTGACGGTGCACAACGACGCCGGCGCGGTGTTCACGGCCGAACTGCTCCGGGCGGGAGCCGCGGGAAATGAAAAGCCAGGCAAGGTGAGGCGGCCATGATCAACGTCCTGATTGTCGATGACGACTTTATGGTGGCGAAGGTGCACGCCGGATTCATCCAGCGCACCTCCGGCTTCCAGGTTGTGGGAGTGGCGCACACCGGGGCGCAGGCGGTGCTGGAGACGCAGCGGCTGCAGCCGGACCTGGTCCTGCTGGACATCCACCTGCCGGACATCAACGGGCTGGACCTGATGCACCGGCTGCGGGAAGTGGCGCCGGAGCTGGATGTGCTGGTGATCAGCGCCGCCAGGGAAGTGGAGACCGTCCGGCGGGCGCTGCGCGGCGGCATCGTCCACTACCTGATCAAGCCGTTTTCCCAGACTGACCTGCAGGAGCGCCTGGAGCACTACCGGAACACGTACCGCAGCCTGGATGCCTCCAAGGACGTGGCGGAGCAGGCCGACGTCAACCGGGTCTTCGGCCTGGAGCGCGGTGACCGGCCGCTGCCCAAGGGCTGCAGTGCCGAAACCCTGCAGGTAGTCGAGCGTGCGCTGCGCGAGGCGGACGGTGACGTCTCCGCCGCAGAACTCGCGGTCCTGGTGGGAACGTCCCGCGTGAGCGCCCGCCGCTACCTTGAGTACCTCAACGATGAGGGGCAGGTGGAGGTCACCCTGAAGTACGGCGTCGGACGTCCCGAGCGCAGGTATGCGTGGAAATCGCGGTGACGACCGCGTGGTGAAGCCTTTCGGCACCTTCCGCTGGCAAAGATATCTGCCACGCTAGAGAACGGAAGGGAGTCCCCTCATGGCTCGCGGAAGCCTTGCAATCAGAGATGCTCCTTCGGGACCATGAGCTTTTCTCCGGCGTCTATCAGGCCAGCCAAATGCCGCCCTTGCTCCGCGGCTGTTCCGCCTCACAGGCGGGAAGTTCGGTGACCTGCGCGACTGGGAGGCCGTCGACGCGTGGGCCGATCAGATCATCGCGCAGCTCCCCACCCCGCCTTCGCCCGACTCCCCAGCAAAGCCTAACGGCTAACCAATTGCGTACCGCGACTAGCTTCCGCGTAGTGGCGGTGCCGGAGAACGGGTAGCCGGCTCTCGTGACGTGATGGCTGCGCGCGCCTTTAAATGGCACTCAAGGGAGAGTCCGTTCGAGGGGGTACCAGCATGATCTGCTTACGAACGCCGGTCGCGGCGTCGGCAATGCCCGTACAGACAGCAGCAGCGTCCGGGGGTGCGCCGTGAGCTCCGGGCTGGCCCCGGCTGTTCAGTTCGCCGCCTCCCTGCCGGGGTCGATCCTGCTGGCGCTGGGGCAGACCCTTGTCCTGGTGTGCGTCTGTTCAGACATGCTCCGCCTGCTCTCGGTGCCCCGCTCGCGCGGGCGCTACATGGCCAACACCGTCTTCCGGACCCTGGCGCTTCCGGCAATTCTGGTCATGGCGTGCACCGTGCTGCTCGACGCGGCGACCGGCGTATGGGGTGACGTCACGCTCGGCATGTTTGTGCTGATGGTGGTGACGTACCGGTGGCGGACCGACACTGACGAGGACAGCTGGTGGAAGGGCAAAGGCAAGGCGCTGGGCAAGTGGCTCAGGAAGCAGACGGCGGGCGGCTTTCGGCCAGCCACTGCTGCAGCGTGACGTGCCCTCCCAGTGATGAACGACGCCGGTGATGCACGACGCCGGCGACGTCTGACGTCGGAACCCATCAGTCGTTGAAGAGCCCCGCGAGGTCCTCGGCGGTGAGCGCGCCGCCGGAGAGCGCATCGCCCTCCATCACATCTGCGAACAGCTGGGACTTCTTCGCCTTGAGCGCCATGACCTTTTCCTCGATGGTGTCCTTGGCCACGAGCCGGTACACCATGACGTTCCGCGCCTGGCCGATGCGGTGCGTGCGGTCCACTGCCTGCGCCTCCGACGCCGGGTTCCACCACGGGTCGAGCAGGAACACGTAGTCGGCCTCCGTGAGGTTCAGGCCGAAACCGCCGGCCTTGAGGCTGATCAGGAACACCGGCGCTGCGCCGTTTTTGAACTCGTTCACCACGTCCGCGCGGTTCCGCGTGCCGCCGTCGAGGTAGCAGAACTCGATGTTCTCCTCCACCAGGCGCTCGCGGACCTTGCCCAGGAAGCCCGTGAACTGGCTGAAGATCAGGGCGCGGTGGCCTTCCGCCACCAGGTCCTCCAGCTGCTCGAAAAGCACGTCCAGCTTGCTGGACCGCACGCCCGACAGCGAGGCGTCGACGAGCGACGCGTCCAGGCTGAGCTGCCGCAGCAGGGTCAGCGACTGGAAAATCGTGAAGCGGTTCTTGTTCACGTCCTCGATCAGGCCCAGGATCTTCTGCCGTTCGCGCTGCAGGTGCGTCTGGTACACCTTCTGGTGGCGCGGGTTGAGCACCACCTCCAGGATCTGCTCCTGCTTCGGCGGCAGGTCCTTGATGACCTGCTCTTTGGTGCGGCGCATCATCAGGGGGCGGACCCGACGGCGGAGCTTGTCCAGCTGCCCCTTGTCGCCGTTCTTTTCCACCGGCTTCTGGTAATACTCCGCGAAGCGGGAGGGGCTGGCAAAGAGCCCCGGCGCCACAATCGAGGTCAGGGCCCAGAACTCCATGAGGTTGTTCTCCAGCGGCGTGCCCGTAACGGCGAGTTTGAAGGCTGCGGGGAGCTTGCGGGCGCACTGGTAGGCCTTGGACTGGTGATTCTTCACGAACTGCGCCTCGTCCAGCACGAGTCCGGCCCACCGGTGTCCGGCGTAGGCTTCGTAGTCGATCCGGAAGAGGGCGTAGGAGGTGATGACGATGTCGGCTCCCGCGATGGTCCCGGCCGGGTCAGCTGCGCTTTTTGCAAACGTCTCGCTGATCACCCGGACCGTGAGCCCGGGAGCGAAGCGCTCCGTCTCAGCCGCCCAGTTGCCCACGACGCTCGTGGGGGCCACCACCAAAAAGGGCGCACCGCCGTCGTACGTTGTGTTGTTTTCAGCAGCCGCACCGTCCTTGGAAACCGTGCCGGAGGCGTGCTCCTTCGCCGCACACATCAGGGCCAGCGCCTGGACGGTCTTGCCGAGTCCCATGTCGTCTGCCAGCACACCGCCGAGGCCGTGCCGGTACAGGAAACTCAGCCAGTTATAGCCTTCCAGCTGGTACGGCCGCAGTTCGGCATTCAGGGTGGCGGGAAGGGGCAGGCCCTGCACATCACCCTCAAGCAGTCCGCCGACCGCTTCGCGCCAGGCAGCGGCCTGCTCATCCACGATTCCCAGCTGTGCCAACTCGTCCCACAATCCTGCCTGGAACCGGCTGATCTGCAGCGGGCCGTCCTTGTTGTCCTGGAGCGCGCGGGCTTCGTCGATGAGGGCCCGCAGCTGGTGCAGCTCCGGCAGGTCCAGCGAGAAGTACGCACCGCTGGGCAGCAGCATGCGCGTCTGACCCGCGGCGAGCGCTGAAAACAGGGCGGCAAATGAGACGGGCTGGCCTTCCAGCGTGATCACGATGCCGAGGTCGAACCAGTCCCGCTGGTCGGTGGCCGTGGTGGAGATCGCCACCACCGGGGCTTCTTCGGCCTCACGGTAATCGGCGATATCCCCGGAGGTGTCCACCTCGACGCCGGGTGTGTTCTGCAGGCGGGGGAGAACCTCCTCCGTGAAGGCCAGGGTGTCCAGCCCGCTCAGCTCGGCGGAGGCGGCAAGGCGCGGCGTGCCCCAGCCTCCGGTGGATGATTCACCCAGCTTGGGCACCACGTCCCACGGCTGGCCCACTGTCTCCAGGATGCGTGCCTCCGCGGCATCATCCCGGTACCCATGATCGCCCGGATGGCGCCACAGCGGCTGCGCGGTGACGAGGTTTCCCGACGTGTAATGCCATTCCCAGTGCAGCCGCACCCGGTGGTCCGCGCCGTAGTTGGCCAGCAGGGACAGGGTGGGGACCGCGAGCTCGGGCAGCTCCACGGACTCGTCCAATGTGGTCACCCGCGCCGATTGCTTGAGCTTTGGGTAGAAGCCGGTCAGGAAGCGGCTTTCGTCCCGCGCCGGGATGTGCAGGGTGCTGCCGGCCGTCACGAACGCCAGCAGTTCCTCACTGAGCCCGCTTTCCAGCGGTGCCAGCGTGATGACGGAATCACCGTTGATGCCGGGGAGCGCGTCCCCACCGGAAGTGGCGAAGATGCCATGGGCCGGCCGGCCGATGGTGCCCACGGAGGCCGGATCAACGCCGGCGCCCTCAATGGTGATGGTGGGGGCGAGCTCCAGCCCGCCGTCGTCGGATTTCCTGCCGTTGGCGGAACTGCCGCTCACGGAACTGCCGCTTACGGCAGGGCCGTGGCGGCTCAGATCAAGGCCGACGACGGCGGCAGACTCGGCGATGCGGACCGGCTCCTGCCCGCGGCTGTGGACCAGGGCAAGGCCGATCTTTTTGGCTTCCTCCAGCAGGCCCCACAGGTTCTTGCCCGCGAACGTGTTCATTCCCAGCCACAGGGCGGAGGAAGAATGCACCCGGTTGGCGGCAGACGTGTGGGCGGCGAGGAAGGCCTGCATCCACTCCACGTGGGTCTGGTTGCATTCCCGCTTGAAGCTCAGATAGCTGAGGGTGTTCCACGAAACGTCGCCGCGGATCCACTTGCCCTTGGCGCCCATAATCACCGGGCGGGCCTTGAGCTGCCGGACGCTGCGCAGGGGATCCCGCCGGCCGGTGTAGGAGAAGTGCGGGGCGGGCTCCTCCACTTCGAACTGCAGTGCCAGCGGGGTCCCGCCGGCGGAGGGCGCGATGCCGGGCTGCGAAATCAGCGGGCTGAGCGCCTGCTCCCATCCTGCCGGCTCAGCCAGCGAGGGCTCCCTGGCGAGGCGGGAAACGTCGGCGGGTGCCAGCAGCTGCACCCGGATGGCGGGGTTGTCCTCTGCGGCGAACAGCAGGGCGGCCACATGCTTGCAGTCCTTGCGCACCGGGCAGCTGCAGACGCCCACGGTGCAGCTCCAGCCGCCCGCCCTCCGCACCAGCTTGGCGGTGGTGGAATACGGCGCGTCCGCGCCGCCGCGCACCTTGCCCAGCATCAGTCCGGTCGCGGCGTCAAACGAAATGCCGGTGACGCGGCTCCCCATGGCATAGGCGAGCCCGGCCGCGAGGGAGCGGTCGTTGATTGCGGGGGTCTGGATTGCCAGTGCCGCACTCTCGTCCGGTCTGGATGGCATGGTGCGCGCTACTTTCGGCAGGTCAACATCTGCAGGTTATCTGATCCATCTTAGTCAGCCGGCGGGGGCCCTGAAACTTCGCCGGACAGTTCACCGCGAAAAGCCCCGGTGCTACCGTGGAAAGTGATCTGCAGGACGTTTTGACCCCATGTCTTACCCGGACATGGCTCTGTTCAAAAAGGAAAGGAGATCGACCCGCATGTCCATGACACTCTCCAAGTATTCCAAGCTGCTGGCCGCCGGAGGCACCTGGTGCACCGTGCTGACGGACACCGGAACTGGCACTGCTGATTCCCTTGAGGCGGCTGACGTCAGACCCGGCCACATCCGGGACGAACTGCTGGCGGCCGGAGCTGCCTCGGCGGACGCCAGGGCGGTGGAAGAAGCAGTCAAGCCCCTGGAAGGAGTGCCAAGCCCTGTTGCCCGGTTTGTCATCGCCCATGACGGCCACGTTGAAGTCGATGAAGTAATGACCGGCGAACGCGTGGACAGTCCGTACGTCAACGTTGGCGTGATCCCGGATCTGCTGCCCCTGCTGCGGCACAGCACGGCAGACATGCCTTTTGTGGCTGTCAGCGTGGACCGGACGGGGGCCGACATCACCCTCGCCCATGCCGCGCGGCCGCTTGGCGCCGGGGGCACGTCCACCTATACAACGCAAGGCATCACCGAAAACCTGAAGAAGGTACCCACCGGAGGCTGGTCCCAAGGACAGTTCCAGCACCGGACGGAGGAGGTATGGCGGAAGAACGCTGAAGAAGTGGCCGCGGAAATCGACCGGCTCGTTGAGGCGGAGCGCCCCGCCGTCGTCGCCATCGGCGGTGACATCCGGGCGCGGGAGCTCGTCTTTGACCAGCTGTCGGATGCCAGCCGCGCCGTTGCTGCGCAGGTGGAGTCGCATACCCGGGCGGGCGGCGCCGATCCCGAAGTGATGCATGCCGCCGTCGAACGGCTGCTGGCCGAAGTTGAGGCGCGGTCCCAGTATCAGCTGCTGGACAAGCTCGCCGAGGAGAAGGGCCACAACAGGGGCAGGGCTGCATTCGGCCTCGGGGAGGTGGTCCATGCCCTGCAGCAGGCGCAGGTCCAGACCCTGGTGCTCAGCAATGAGCTGACGCGGGACCTTGGCGCCGACAACACGGCTGCCGGGCCTGGCAGCCGTTCCGCGCACAACATGCTGGTGCTCGCCGCGAGCCCGTGGGTGGCGCTTGAGAAGTCCGAGGCTCTCGGGGCCCAGGTCCTGGGGCAGGCCCCCGCGGCGTCGGCCCTCATCCGGGCTGCGGTGCTGACGGACGCCGACGTTGAGCTCGTGCCGATTACCGCCATTCCCGGCAGGGCAAACGCGGCGGCACTGCTGCGGTGGAACACCGGACCGGCGGTGCCGCGGGAAAGGTAACCTGCGGAACGCTGGATCAGGAGCCTGTATCCCTTTATAAGCGGACGGCGTGGGGCCTCATAGCGGACGGAGGACTCACGCCGTTGTGCTGCCTGCGGGGCTCCGGCAGATTTTGCCTGGCGTTCACCTGCTTCCAACCTCCGCGCCGGAGGCGGGGCATACGTTGTAACTGTCCTGAGCGCTACCGGCTTCTGCAGTGAGGATTCCCATGACTTCCAACGAGTACCCCGTCGTCCTGACCCTTGAAGGCACCGATGCACGGGATGAGGAGGTGGTTGACGCCAACGTCGCCGTCGTCAACGCCATGTACCGTGAACTGCTCGGCCCCGGGGAAATCGCGCCCAACGCACTGCGCAGCTACTTCGTCGACTTCTATCTCACCCAGGCCCTTGCCGGCGGCTTTGCCCAGTACGTTTTCACGGCCGCCGACCGGGACGAGGTCGACAACTACGTCCGCGAAGGCCTCAAGGGCATGGGCGCCAACGCGCACCTGGCACTGTTCGACCGCGCCGCCGACGCCTTTGGCGCCCTCTCGGAGGAGGAGGCAGAAATCTACCTGGACGGCGAGTGGGACGCGGCCACGGACGGTGACCTGCCGGACGCCGTCCAGGCCATGGAAGACCTCGACGCCGCCTTTGAGGCGCTGCTGGAAAACGAGGACATCACCGCCCTGAACGCAGCCTGGCTGCGCGAACAGGAAGGGCTGTTGCTGCTGCAGGGCGAAGAACTCAGCGCCCACATCGCACTGCGGCTGGAGCAGGTTCCTGACTTGGAACAGCGCCTTGCCGACGCCGAGCAGGCAGCCCTCGAAACTGCGCCGGAATTCGAACTGATCATCCGGGAACTCTGCGACGTCGCAGGGTACACCCTGCAGGCCATCACCATGGGCGACCCCAACTACGAGCACAACGGCGAGACCGTCCTGGCCTGGAAGTTCAGCACAGACCACGGCGAGTTCCTCATGATCGAGGACGACGACGAGGCCTTCATGCTCAATCCAGAGACCAAGGAAATCGTCGCAGCCGTCGAATTCGAGGACGCCGACCAGACGCTCGCAGACCTTACCCGCCAGGCGCCTTAAGAACTGCCTGATCGGCGCCGGCGCGGTGGTTACCCGCCACGTGCCGCCCAACGCCCTGGCGATGGGCAACCCGGCCCGGGCGGTCGGCGAGCTGTGCCGGCTCCGGAGGGACCGCCGTCGGGAACGCAGCGTTCCCGACGGCACGGTCCCGGACGCAGGGAACGTCTGCCCGACGTCGCAGGGCTACGTACCGGGCGCTTCCTCGTCCCCAGGTTCCTCTTCCTTCAGGAGCAGTGCTGTGCCCTGATAGGCGGACAGTTCGATAAAGAAGCTGTGCAGGTCATCCACGTGACCCACCGTCTCGCCGCTGAACAGGTCCTGCACGCTGGCACCAGGGGGCAGGTGGGCGGACTGGATGCTGCCCGCGATGTCCTGGCCGGAGAAGTTGAGAACGGTGACCTCCAGCGCCCCGTCACCCAGCCGGTTGACCATGACGAGCAGCCCGCGGTGGGAAACATCCGGCACGTCCAACAAAGTGCCCGTTGCTATTCCGCTTTCTTCCCGGACCTCCAGGATGCGCTGGAGCCGCCGGGCGAAGGACGCGGAATCCTGGAGCTGCTCGGGGAGCGAGCCGTACAGGCTGCGGGCGCGGGGCATGCCTGCTGAGGAGGTCTCCGCGTCCGGGCTGGTGCCCATGATGTCGTGGGCGCCGCGGTTGATCCAGCGGGTGTCGCCCTGCGAGGTGAGCTCCTGGACGTGCTTGCGGTCAAGGGCCGTGATGCCGGCGAGGTCCCACCCGGAGAGGGCAAAAACGCCCGGTTGCAGGGCGTTGTACATTGACAGCAGTATGTGGGCATCCAGTACTTGGGCCTCCTGCTCCCGGGTAATCGCTTCAGGGTCCTGGATACCGAGCGCGCCCATGATGAAGCTCACCGTGGTGCAGGCGATGCCGTTGGTCGTGAAGACAGCGTTGTAGGGCGCATTCTCCCCGGTCAAACGCTCCCTCATGGTCTGTTGAACCTGTTCGGCGAGCTGGGCCCCCGTGAGCTCCTGGCCGTTGAACTCGAACACTTCGTCCCTGTGTCCGGAGGCGAAATGCATCAGTTCGTAGGTCAGTTCGTCATGGTTCTGCAGCGCGTGGACCAGCGAGGCCTGGTCAACGCCGATTTCCATCGACAGACGGAGCGTCAGCCGCAAAAGCTCGGTGTCGGCGGTGACAAGCGCGTAATGGTACGCCGGACGTGTAATGAAGTCGTAGGAAAGGTCAGGGCCCGCCTCGGAGGTTGCCTTGATGTCGTCGATGGTCAGGTTCAGCTCCTGGAAGGAGAACCCGCCCACCTTGCGGATCATGGACCCGATGAGCTGGTTCGCTGCCTCGGAGAGCGGATGTCCCTCGGACCAGCCCGGCTGCTCCTCAGCGCTCTTCTCCACGCCCAGGAAGCCATTGGCATCCAGGCGGAGCGCTCCGGTGCCCAGGTCAACGAGTGAATGCAAAGCGTCCCCAACGACCAGGCGCATTCCGGCGAAGGTGGGGTCCAGCCAGTTGATGGAGGGCTGGCCTGCCTTGAAGTAGTGAAGGTAGACCCAGCGGCGGGTCTTTCCGGTAGTGTCCACGACCGGCCGCGTTGCGCTCCAGTTGGTTTCCTTGACGCCGGGTTCATAGAAGATGACCCGCTGGAGCCGGCCAATGATGTATCCGGCTTCCTGCAGCGCCTGTTCAGACTCGGGGCTCAGGTTTGCCGAATCCTGCCCTTCGGGGACGTCCGGCAGCAGGTGCCAGTCTTCCTCGGGGATATCAATCATGTGATAGATGCCCGGGTAGTCCCGGAAGTTCATTTCGGCAAGGCGGAAGTCGGCTCCCTTGCCGGTATGGCCCGGAACAATGTCATCGATGACCGTTCCGCCGTGGTCGGCGGCTACCTGGCACATCTGCCGGAATTCATCCTCGGTTCCGAACACCGGGTCGATTGCCATGCTGATCCGGTCAAAGTGTCCATCGACGCTGGGAGTCTGGGTCCAGCCGCTGATGCCTCCCGCCAGTTTGACGGGGCCGGTGTGGAGTGCCCTGATCCCGATCTCCCGGAAGGCTTCCCACATGCCTGGATCGCCCAGGGCGGAAAGGAAGGACTGGCCATGCTGTGTGATGAAGGACAGCGGGTAAGCGGTGAACCATACGGGAGCACGTTCGACGGCGGCCCTGGGGTTGGGATGCGCGTAGGAGTTCTGCCACATGCTGGCTTGCCCGGAGAGCTGCCGGGCCAGCACGTTGGCGTCTCCCAGCATCGCCTGGTTCCGCAGCCAGTCGACGTACGCCGCGTTGCGGCCGTCGAATTCGAGAGAGGGCCTGGCAGCCAGGTACTGGCGCCTGCGGGCGATCGGCCTCAGGGCCTTCGGGCGGGCCGGATAAAACTGCTCGTCGTAGGTGATGTCCGCCGGCTCGGCTGCAGAGTCGGCCGTAGCCGCATCTACTTTTTCAGCCTCAGTTTCTTCGGCCTCTGTTTCTTCGGCCTCTGTTTCTTTCACCTCGACGGCGGCCGCCTCAGCGGCGACTGCCTCCGGTGCTGAAATTCTCTCGTCGGTGCTTGATTCCCGCACAGATTTCTCCCTTCCACAGGTTGTTCCTCGGTGCCGTGGATGCCTCCAAGACCTTTGCTCAGAGTTCACGTACCCCGGCCCGCCGGGAGTATTCGCGTTTCTATGAGCCAACGCCACACTATGTCTTCTATTGACCCCACTCAACACACTGCTGCTATTCGTTGCAGGCTCGGAAGGCTGAGGGCCGCCAGCCCCTGGAGGTAGTCCCACACCAGCCCGTTGACACTTGCAAAACGTTTTGTGTACTCTGGATCACACGGAGTACAAAACGTTTTGCAAAGGAAGAGTCGATGGTGACAAGGGTTGGTATACGCGAGGTGGCGAAAGCTGCCGGGGTCTCGGTGACCACGGTCTCGCACGCGCTCAACGAAGCCACCAGCTTCCGGGTCAAAGCGGAAACCCAGCAGCACATCCGGGACGTAGCCAAGGACCTTGGTTACGCACCCAACAGGCTCGCCAGCGGACTGCGCAACCAGCGGTCCCAGATCCTTGGGCTTGTCAGTGATGAAATCACCACCACCCCCTTCGCCGGCGCCATGATCCGCGGGGCGCAGGACGCCGCCTACGACCGCGGCTATGTGGTCATGGTGGTCAACTCCGGCCTCGACAGCGAGCTGGAGGCTCGGGAAATCCGGATGCTCCAGCAGCACCAGGTGGACGGTGTGGTGTACGCCCGGCTGTACCACCAGGGGGTGGAGCTGCCGGGTGAGCTGGCCGGTCTTCCCACGGTGCTGCTGGACGCCGTCACCGGTAACGGCTCCGTCTCGTCCGTTGTCCCGGACGAGGTGGGCGCGGCCGAAACCGCCGTCGAAGCCCTCATCCGGGCGGGCCATACCAAGATCGGGATGATCAACAATGTGGACGACATCCCTGCCACCCACGGCCGGCTGGAGGGTTTCCTCAACACCCTCCGGAGGCATGGCCTGGAGCACGACCCCCGGCACTTCGTCGCCGGCGTGTCGGACACCCCGGGGGGCCGGCGGTCAGCCCTTGCCCTGCTCGGCCAGGAGGAACCGCCGACCGCGTTGTTCTGCTTCAGCGACAGGGTTGCCATGGGGGCCTACCAGGCCGCAGCGGCCCTGGGACTGAGCATTCCCGACGACGTCTCGATCGTGGGCGTCGACAACCTTGAACTCATTGCGGATGCCCTCTGGCCCGGCCTCACCACGGTGGCCCTGCCGCACTACGAGATGGGGCGCTGGGCGGTCAACCGCATCTTGGACGATATTGAACATCCGGGGACTCCCGCAGCGCAGGCCCAGCTGGAATGCCCCCTGATCGAGCGGGGCTCGGTAGGCCCGCCGCCGGCGTAGGCGGCCAAGGGGCCTCGGGCAGAACGCCCCCGCACACGAAACACCACCACACCACCACCCTCCCGGGCGATCCGCAGAAAGATCTGCAGGGGGATCCGCGTAAAAAGGGACGCAGCCGTTGCAGCGGCCGCGTCCCGGCGGACCCGGGGCAATCATCCACGCACAAATTCAGCAGAAGGATTGACCATCATGAACAAGCGATTCACTCGGATCCTGGCCACCAGCATAGCCGCGGCCGCACTCGTGGGCACCCTCGGCGCCTGCGGCAAGGGCAGTGCCTCGGCGACGTCCGAGGGCTCCAACGAGATCACCATGTGGACCCACAACGCCGGCAACCCGGACGAGCTCAAGGCCATCCAGGGCATCGTTGACTCCTACAACAAGAGCAGCGGCGCCAAGGCCCAGATCAAGGTCCAGGCCTTCCCGCAGGAATCCTACAACGACTCCGTGGTCTCCGCCGCTGCCGCCGGAAAACTGCCCTGCATCGTGGACATCGACGGCCCCAACGTGCCGAACTGGGCGTGGGCGCAGTATCTGGCCCCGCTCAAGCTCTCGACAGACCTGTCCAAGCACCTGCCCAGCACGGTGGCCAAGTGGGAAGGTGAGACGTACGCCGTCGGCTATTACGACGTCGCGCTGGCGATGCTCGCCCGGACCTCCGACCTCAAGGCCGCCGGCATCCGCGTTGCGACCATTGAGAAGCCGTGGACAAAGGAAGAATTCCAGGATGCCCTGACCAAGCTCAAGGCCCTGGGCAAGTGGCAGTACCCCCTCGACATGGGAACGGCGGGCGCCGGCGAATGGCTGCCCTACGCCTACTCCCCGCTGCTGCAGTCCTTCGGCGGCGACCTCATCAACCGTGACGGCTTCCAGTCAGCGGACGGTGCCCTCAACGGCGAGAAGGCCGTCGAGTGGGCCACGTGGTTCCGCGGCCTCGCGGACCAGGGCCTCATGGCCAAGAAGAGCGGCAAGGATTCCACGCAGGACTTCCTGAACAACAAGAGCGCCATTGTGTACACCGGCTCCTGGGCCGCGGACAAGGCGCGCAAGGCACTCGGCAAGGACCTGGCGGTCATGCCCACCGTGGACCTCGGCAACGGCCCGAAGATCGGCGGCGCCTCCTGGCAGTGGGGCGTGACCAGCGGCTGCAGTAACTCCGAGGCTGCCATGGACTACCTGTCCTACTCCCTGAAGCCGGAGAACATTGCCGCGGTGGCCAAGGCAACCGGAACCATCCCGGCCACCAACGAGGCTGCTGCGCTCCTCCCGGAATTCGCCGAGGGAGGCGCCAACCGGGTGCTCATGGAATTCTCCCGCGAGCAGGCCGTCATGCGTCCCGAGACGCCCGCCTACCCCTTCATCGCCACGGAATACGGCAAGGCCGTCCAGGACATCCTGGCCGGGGCGGAACCCAAGACCGTGCTGGACAAAGCGGTCAAGGCGATTGACGCCAACATCAAGTCCAACGGCGGCTACAAGAACTAGCCGTCTGCCAAGGGGGAGGGCGACGGCGGCACGCACCTGCCGCCGTCGCCCTCCCGCCGGCACTGACTGTCAACGGAGACTCCCATGACAACCACCCAGCTTCCTCCCCGCCGCCGCTCCGGCGTCACCACAGCCGCGCCGCCTGTTCCGCCCGTCGCCCCGCGGCGCCGCCGCCCGGGCTACCTGCGCGAACAGCTCAGCGGCTGGGGGATGATCGCTCCGGCAGCGGTCCTCCTGCTCGCCTTCGTGTTCCTCCCCGCCATCCTCGGCTTCGGCCTCGCGTTCACCAACGCCCGGCTTATTTCACCCCGGCCCGTGGAGTTCGTGGGAACGGACAACTTCGCCAGGCTCTTCACCGATCCCACGTTCTGGCGTGCGCTGCTGAACGTCAGCTACTTTGCCGTCGTGGTGGTCCCGGTCCAGTCAGCCCTGGCCCTGGCCATGGCGCTGCTGATCAACAAGAAGTTCCGCGGTGTGAATTTCTTCCGCACCATCTACTTCCTTCCCGTGGTCACCTCGATGGTGGTGGTGTCCCTGCTGTGGCTGTTCATGTACCGCAAGGACGGCCTGATCAACGAGATCCTGTCCACGGTGAGCTTCGGCCTCATTCCCGGGGCGGACTGGCTCAACGACCCCGCCACCGCCATGCCGGCCATCATCGCACTGTCCATCTGGCAGGCCGCCGGCTTCCACATGATCATCTGGCTCGCCGGCCTGCAGAGCATCTCCGGCGAGCTGTACGAGGCCGCGCAGCTCGACGGCGCCAGCCGCTGGCACCAGTTCCGGTACGTGACCTGGCCGGGCCTGAAGCACACGCGCAGCCTGGTCCTGGTGACCATCACCATCCAGGCGCTCGGGCTCTTCGACCAGGTCAGCGTCATGACCCAGGGCGGCCCGCTCGACTCCACCACCACCATCATCTACGAGGCGGTCCGCTCCGGCTTCAAGCAGCAGGAGACCTCCTACGCCTCCGCCATCTCCCTCGTATTCTTCGTCCTCGTGCTGCTGATCTCCGCAGTGCAGCGTTACCTGACCCGAGAGAAGGACTGACGTGAAAAGCGCTCTTCGCCTCAGCAGTGCCGGGGCAATGGCCGTGCGCATCCTGTTCGCCGCCGTCGCCGCCTTCCCCATCGTTTTCATGCTCGTGTCCTCGCTCAAGCCGGACCAGCAGATCTTCGGGGACATGTCCTCCGTGGCCGCCTTCCTGCCCGTCGGCAACATCTCGCTGGACAACTACGCCGCGGTCTTCGACCGGGTGCCGGCCGCCCGCTTCCTGATCAACTCCATCGGCATTTCCGCGGTCACCGTCGTGCTCGGCATCTTCATCAACAGCCTGTGCGCCTTCGCCCTGTCCCGCATGCAGGTCCGCGGCAAGCGCGTGGTGTTCACGGCCATCCTTGCCACCCTGATCGTGCCCTTCCAGACCCTGGCGCTGCCGCTCGTGTGGTGGGTCAACCAGCTCCCGTACTTCGAGCTCAACGGCTTCAGCCTCGAAATCTCCAAGGGCTGGCTGGACACCTACCAGGTCCAGATCATCCCGTTCATCGCCAACGCCTTCTCCATCTACCTCTACCACCAGTACTTCGAATCCATCCCGAAGGAACTGGATGAGGCGGCGCGGATCGACGGCGCCGGCTGGTTCAAGATCTACCGCCAGGTGGTCATGCCGCTGGCCGGGCCCGCCACGGCAACCGTGGCCATCCTGACCTTCCTGCCCGCCTGGAACTCCTACCTGTGGCCGCTCATGGTGGTCCAGTCCGAGGAGCTGCGCCCGGTGATGATCGGCATCCAGTACTTCTTCCAGCTCAACGTTTCCTGGGGCGAAGTGATGGCCTACGCCTCCCTCATCACGGTTCCCGTGGTGGTCCTGTTCATCGCCTTCCAGCGCTCGTTCATCAACAGCATCGCCTCCAGCGGCGTCAAAGGCTGACCGGCTTTTCCTAGTTCGAAAGACGACCACACCCATGAACCCAACAGCCGAACTCGGCTGCCGGTACCGGCCCGAATGGCACTACGCCGCGGAACGCAACTGGCTCAACGACCCTAACGGCCTCGTGTACTCCAACGGCGTCTACCACCTCTTCTACCAGCACAACCCCCACGGCGACGTCTGGGGCAACATGTCCTGGGGCCACGCCACCTCCGCTGACCTGCTGACCTGGGACGAGCAGCCCGTCGCCATTCCGTGCGACGAGCAGGAAGCCATCTTCTCCGGCTCGGCAGTGGTGGACACCTCCAACACCAGCGGTTTTGGTGTGGGGGGAGTTCCGCCGCTGGTGGCCATCTACACCAGCGCCTACGCACCGGGATCGCCCCTCGCCGGACGGCAGGCGCAGTCCCTCGCCTACAGCACCGACGACGGCGCCACCTGGACCAAGTACGCCGGGAACCCGGTGCTGGACCGGGCGTCCGCGGAATTCCGGGACCCCAAGGTCTTTTGGTACGACGGAGGCGCCGGAAGCTACTGGGTGATGGCCGCCGTCGAGGCCGAGGACAGGGAAGTGGTCCTGTACAAGTCCGCCGACCTCAAAACCTGGGAGTTCCTGAGCTCCTTCGGTCCGGCCAACGCCACCGGCGGTGTCTGGGAGTGCCCCGACCTGTTTGAGCTGCCGGTGGACGGGGATCCCCACGACACACGGTGGGTCCTCATCGTGAACCTGAACCCCGGCGGTATCGCCGGCGGCTCGGCAGGCCAGTATTTCGTGGGGACGTTCGACGGCGTGACGTTCCGGTCCGAAAGCACCGTCACCGAGGGTTTGCAGACGGACGGGAGCCGGATGGCCGAGTACGGCTGGCTGGACTGGGGCCGCGATTACTACGCCGCCGTGTCCTTCAGCAACGCGCCCGACGGCCGCCGCCTGATGATCGGCTGGATGAACAACTGGCAGTACGCCGCCGCCACACCGTCGGATGGTTGGCGCAGCGCCATGTCCCTGCCCCGCGAGGTCAGGCTGGAATCCCGGGGCGGTCGACCCGTGCTGGTCCAGGAAGCCGTGGATCCCTTCACGGCCTCCGGAGCTGAGCCGTTCACGCTGGGCAGGCAGGAACTGGAGCGCGGCATCACCTGGCTGCCGTCCGGGGCGTCCGGTGATGTGCTCCGGATCGATGCCGAGCTTCAACCGGCAGGTGCGGGCAAAACGGGTCTGGTGCTCCGGGCCTCCGGCTGCTCCGCCTTGGATTCGGGGAGCGAGCAGACCGTGCTGGCCTACGATTCCGTGACCGGGGAGCTCAGCCTGGACCGGACGTCGTCCGGCAACGTCAGCTTCCACGACACCTTCCCGTCAGTGGAGCGGGTGGCCGTTCCGCTGATCGACGGCCGGCTGCGGCTGCGGATCTTCCTGGACCGGTGCTCCGTGGAAGTTTTCGCCCAGGACGGGCTGGCCACCATCACGGACCAGGTGTTCCCCTCAGACTCGAGCACCGCCGTCGGCCTCCTGGCAGAAGGCGACGCCGGCACCCTGCTGAGCCTGACCATCGCCGGCTGAGCCTGCCGTCGCGTCTGCCGCCGTTTCGGCGGTTCCCTGCCGGCTCGACGCATCGCAGTGTCGAGTGTGCACGGAACCGTCGAAACGGTCGCAAGATCAGGTTCGATCAGCGGGCGTGGGCTCGTCAGCGAGCAGGCTGGCTGTTCTGCTCCAGCGCTGTTTCCAGCAGATCGAGCAGCTCCTCGTCCACCTGTTCCACGGCGGTGATCCGGACCTTCCGGTCGAAGAAGTCACCGCCGCGGACGGTGGCGGCTTCGAGTCGCCCCCCAATGGGCTTCTCGATGCGCAGTGTCACGTCCACCGCCGTCTTGTTGGCGCGGGTCACCTGCGCGAACTTGCGACGGGGACTATGGAGCGAGACGTATCCCTTCCGCATCTGGATTTCCACCCCGTCGGTGGCTGCGGCCCAAGCCAGAAGGGCGTCAGCTATGGGCCGCAGGTGCGGGTGGGAGTCGTATTGCCCGTCGATGAGCTCGTCGGCGTCCCGAAGCATGAACTCCGGATAGCCGAACATTTCCCAGGACACGGCATATTGGGCGTACCCGGTGATGCCGTGCTCGTCGCGCATCCAGTCGCGGAGCTCGCCGTCGTTCTTCACCCCGGCGGTGCGCCCCTGCTCCACCCACCAGCGCACATCGCGGCCGGACTTCCGGAGCAGCAGGGCCTGGTTGCTGTCCACCATGGTCTGCCATGTCCTCGCAGCGGATTTCAGGTCAGGTGTGTTTGCCATGCTCCGATGGTAGTGCCGGCGCCCGAGGGCATGGACACCGGCACCGTTCGTGCGTGACCCTATGGGGTCACTTGATCATCGCGCCGTCCGGGGCAACGAGGTACCAGACGTTGCCGACGCCCTGTCCGGTGGTGTCACCGGGAGCCTTGTCCTTCTCCCACAGGTAGACGGGCATGCCTTCGACGGTCACCTGCTTCTTGCCGTCAGGAGTGTCGATGGTCCCGACCTTTCCGGTGACGCCCTCAACCGTGGGGGTGTCATTGGTGGTGAGGACCGGCGGCCACGCAACGAGGCAGTCACCGGTGCAGTTGCTCTTGCCAGAGTCCTTCACGTCCTTCGTGAAGTAGTAGACACTCATGCCTTTGCCGTCCACCACAATCTCGCCCTTGTCCGAGGTCGCGGTCTTCAGGTCCACTGCGGCGGTCTCGCCGGCTGTCGCGGTTTCCGTGCCTGTGGCCGCGGGCGACTCCGCGGCAGTGGTCTCGGCGGCGGTGGTTGCCGGGGCCGGGGTGGTACCCGTACCGCCGCCGCAAGCGGTCAGCGACGCGGCAAGGGCCAAAACTGCAATGCCAACGCTCAATTGCCTGTTCATGTGCTGCTCCTTGGCTCAGGCCGGCATCTGGGAACCGGCGCTATCTGGAATGACGCATGCAGGTGAAGAATGGTTCAAGGATCCGACGACGGATCTGAATGAACTTTTTGGTCCCCGCGGGCGTCTTACATGCCAGTAATGCCGGTCTGCAGGGACCGGATGCGAGTGACCGCCGGGAGGTACTGGTGCCGCTGGACGAGGATGTGGTTGCCGCAATCTACCGCGATCACGGGGCGGCCCTGCGCCGGTTCGTGATCAGTGCCTCCCATGACCCGGTGCTCGCCGACGACATCGTTCAGGAAACGGTGTTGCGCGTCTGGCAGCAGGCGCCGAAGATCACCGGGAG
This sequence comes from Arthrobacter sp. NPDC093125, assembly GCF_044754225.1. NCBI lineage: Bacteria > Bacillati > Actinomycetota > Actinomycetes > Micrococcales > Micrococcaceae > Arthrobacter > Arthrobacter sp. NPDC093125. The sequence continues at coordinate 98,322 of NZ_JBIVOQ010000008.1, forward strand.
TCTGCGCAGTTATCTGTTCCGCACGGCCCGGAACATCATGATCGATAACTACCGGAAGTCCCAGCGCAGGCCGCAGGAGGCCGAGGAGCGCGATCTTGCCGACCCTGCCGAGGTCACTGGAAAGGTCGATGAGCTCCTTACGAGGGTGCTGATGGAAGAGGCGCTGCTCCGGTTGAGCAACGAGCACCGGGATGTGCTCGTGGCATTGCACTACCGGCGCTTCACAGTCAATGAGGCCGCGGTCCAGCTCAATATTCCGAGCGGCACAGTTAAATCCAGGGCCTTCTACGCGGTGAAGGCCCTGCGGACAGTTCTTGATGAGATGGGTGTGGAACGGTGAACGGCAAGGAACTCCATGAGTTGCTGGGGGCGTACGTGCTGGGGGGTCTCGACGACGCGGACAGGGCGCGCTTCGAAGACCATCTGCAGCAGTGCGGAATGTGCCGGGACGAGCTGGCGGATCTGGAGTCACTTCCGGGGCTTCTGGCCGCCGTTCCGGTTCCGGACGCAGTGGCGCTCGCCATTCCGGCGGCCCGCATGCCCGCCGCTGATACTCCGTCCAGCGTGCCGCAACCTGTGCTGGATGAGCTTGCGGCCCGGCGTCGGACTGCCCGACGGCGGCTGGCCGCCTTTGTCGGGGCGGTCGCCGCCGCTTGCCTCGCCTTGGGATTCGCAGCGGCGCCGCTGCTGGCCCCGGCCAACAAACCCGACGCAAGCTACTCGGTCGAGGCGGATACCGGCATCGAGGTCACCGTCGGCATGGTCAAGAAAACCTGGGGCACCGAGCTGGCCGTGGACGGGAGGAGCCTGCCGAACAAGGGAAAGCTCTCGCTGTGGGTCAAGGACCGGGCGGGGACAGAAGACCGTGCCTGTGCCTGGATGGCAACCCCCAGCGGCAGGGCCAGGGTTACCAGCGCAACCCCGCTGCCGTTCGCGAGCATTGCCAGCGTTGAGCTGCGGAACGAACAGCAGCAGACTATTGCGGTGATCGCCGTGCCGGGCGGCTGAATAGCCAATTTTGTCTCCCCCTGCTGTTCTACTGGTTCCAGGACGAAGGGGATGCGATGCAGCAGCGGCACAGGGACCACGGCCATGAACGTCGGGAGCACGCTAGCCGTGCCGCTGTGAGCCGGGGGCCGGCAAACCGGGACCACCCCAAGCGTGAACCTGCGGCCGCTGACTATCAGGTCGTCGCATCCGGGGAGCAGCTCGCCCGCACGCTGATGTCAGTGGGCCGGACGCGTCCGGCGGCTGTCATCGCTTGGCATCCCGGCATGCCGGAGAACAGGATCGACGTCGGCCGGATCGCCCGTGAGGTGGGTGACCTGGCGGACATCTACTACCTCGAGAATGGTCCTGAGTCCTTCCGCTTTGCACACGCGCTTCCTGCCGGTGCGCACGTTTATGGGAACGCCGCCCGGGTCTACTCTGCGGATCTCGACTGGCTGCGTGACGTTTACCGGAGCCCGTTGCGGATGGCACAAACTCCCCGTGCCGCTGCAATTGCCGAGGAATGCATCATCGAGGACGTTTTGAACCGTGTCACGGCACCGCCGGCTGTTGCGGCTCCCCAGAAACCGCTCGAAGAGAAGGCCGGGGTAGTTGAGGCCTTTGCCAGCGCGGGTTCGCGGGCCATCGTGGAGTTGGACGGAGGCCAGCGCTGCACCATCCAGCGGGAGCGTGTCACTCCGTCTGTACGGCTCGACTGGATGCTGGCTGTCGGGCAGGTAGTGTCCGGACTGCATGACCCTGCCGCCGGAACCTTGGATATAGGTGCGCTGAAGCTGGTGCCACGGCTCACCGAGCTCTACTCGTCCGGCGACCTGGTGCTGGCACTCGCTGAAGAAGTCGGAGCCAAAGCGGCCATCCTCACCCTGTATCCCGGGTCCAGCTGGGAAGTTCCCGTCCAGCGGATTTCCTCCAACCCGCTGGACACCGCTGACAGCCTGGTGACGGAGGGAGAGGTGGTGGTGGTCCGGTTTTTGAGGGTGAAGGGCTCCGTCGTCCTGTCCCTCATTGACGTCGATGATGATGCCGACGTCCGGGGTGCCCCGGAACTGCTGCGCGGCGGCACGCCCTGGCTGCAGTCCGGCCGGCACCTCGTTGAAGCGGCCCAAACAGTGGCCAATGCTGACGGATCGGCCGCCGAGGGACTGTCACCGGTTGGCCCCTCTGTTGCGGGATGCTTGCCCGCGGCTGAAGGGCACTCCGTTGCCGTGCCACGACCGCCTGTGAAAGCCTCGGCTGCGCTGATCTCGGCGCAGCTTGCCCTCGACACCGAAAAGGCTGAGGTCGCCAGGCTTCAGGAGCTGGTGACGGCCGGAAGCAGTGCGGGGCCGGAGCTTCTGAGGCTGGAGCGTGAACTGGCCGCTCTGCGTGGGGAACTTGAGCTGGAGCACCGGCACAGCGCCGCCGGTGAGGAGCATGTGGCCGGACTGGCGGCGAGGAACGTCAGGCAGCTCGAGGACCTGCGCACACTCAGGGCCCGCAACCGCGAAATGCAGCAGGCGCTGAAACGGAGCAGGGATGATCAGAGCGGAGCGTTCGCCACACCGGACGAGCAGGTACGTCATGACATTTACATGACCTGGGCCAGGTACATCCCCGCCGAAGATAAACCGAGATTTCCCCTGCCGGCGGAGTTCACCATAGGGCAGGAGTTCGCCGCGTCGCTGTATGCACGCACGGAGCAGGGTGCAGTGGCCAAGGCGCTGAAGACAGTAGTGGAAGTGCTGACGGGGTTGGCAGACCGCAGCTCAGCCCGCGAGGTACATCCTTTGCGCGTGAGCGAGGGCGGCGATGCTCCCCAGCACCAGCGCGACGACGGCGCAAGGTGCTTCCGGGCGGCCATCGAACAGGGCGTGGCGTCGGCCCGGCGGCTGCACTACTGGAAGGCTCTGAACGGCCAGGTGGAGCTTTCCCGCATCGTGCTGCACGACGACTTCAAGCCATAGGGTCCTGAACTAGGCTTCCATGCGGGCGAGCCGCGCCCGAACCACCATAAACGCGCCGTAGCAAATGAGCCCTAAGCCCACACCTGCGAGCACGTATACGCCAAACGGCTGTTCGCGCAGTGCCCTGAGGCCACCGTCGAGTCCCGTCGACTGTTCGGGGCGGAGCGTGACTGCGGCGATGATGACGAGCAGGCCGGTCACGAAGAGGGCAACCCCTTTGGCAAGATAGCCCGCGATCCCCAAGCCCGTTACGGCCTTGCGTGCGGTGGGAGATGCGGGCATGCGGAGGTGTTTTTTGAACGCCTTCTGGAACCCCCGGACCACATAAACAATCCCGGCTACGGCTATCGCTGCTCCGATAACGATCAGGAGCAGGAGGCCGCCGGGTGCCTGCAGGATGCCCACCGTCATGTCACTCGCCGATTCCCGGTTGTCCTTGCCGCTGCCCCGAGCGAACGCGGCGAGTGTAACGGCCATTGCGGAGTATGCCACGGCCTGGGCCGCGGCCTTGGTCTTTTTAACTGCCTTGTTCCTGGCAGGCAGATGCCCGTAATCGAAGAAGGCGTCACCCGCCTGCCACAGGGCCAGCGCCACGCACGCCGCGAAGCTGGACCACAGCAGCAGCGGTCCGGCGGGCTGGCTGCCCAGTTCGGCCACCGCGCCGCTGACGTCGGCCCTGCCGCCCTTGCCCAACGCCAGGCCGATGGCGATGGTCCCGACCAGGAAATGAAGCAGGCCGCTGACGGCGAATCCTGCCCTGGCCAGTACTTCCAGTCCGCGGGAATTTGTGACTTCCTCGGCCTTGTCCGCGGCGCCCTGCAGTTCTCGTTTGATGATCGTTCCTTCGCGCCGGCACCAAACCTGGGATCTCCTCAGGCTTCCCCAATCCCCATCGTGCCACGCGCGGTGGATGTGCAACAGGCCGGCGGAGCGCAACAGCCGGAGGACGGCAACAGCTGGCGGAGCCGCAACAGCTGGCGGAGCGCGACAGCCGGCGGAGCGCAACAGCCGGAGGACGGCAACAGCTGGCGGAGCGCAACAGCCGGCGGCCCGGGTGCGGTCAGGCCCGGCGGTAGCAGAGGTCGAAAATCATGCGCCCGGCCTCGTGGGCCTTGTTTTCGAAGCTGGTGCGGATCCGGCCTTCGAACCGCGGCGCCCAACCGCCGGTTTCGTCAATGCCTTCGTTGGGTCCAGTGTGTTCCGTGCTGACCGGGGCCCGGCCTTCCCGGACCGGCGCACCGCCCACCACCGACTCCACGCCCGTCTGCCAGACGTGGGTGAGCGGACTCTCTGGTCCCCTGCGCTCGCCGTCGTGCATGTTGACGAAATCGGCTGAGCCTGCCAGCACGTCCCGTACATGCACAGCGTAGTTGGACCAGTCGGTTGCGATGCGCCAGAGCCCGCCGGGCTTCAGCGCCCGGGCAGCAAGAGTTGCGAACTCGGGCTGAATGAGGCGGCGTTTGTGGTGCCTGGACTTGTGCCACGGGTCGGGGAAAAAGATCCACAGTTCACTGACCGATCCCGGTGGGAGCATGGTGGCGAGCACCTCGGGGGCGTTGGCCTCCACGACGCGGACGTTGGTCAGGCCCCTGCTGTTGATCTTGATCATCGTGTTGGCCAGGCCGGGGGTGTACACCTCCACCGCGAGGAAGTCCGTGTCGGGGTTTTCCTCGGCGGCGTGGCAGACGGCGTCGCCGAGGCCCGATCCGACCTCGACGATCAGCGGAGCCTTGCGCCCGAACTCGGCCACGGCATCGAACGCGTAGTCCGGGTGGACCGACGTGTTGGCGACGTGGCGCGGCACGTTCAGGGCCCACCGCTCCGAGTGCTCTTCCCAGGCAGCCTGGCGGCGGCCCTGAAGGCGGGTTCCCCGGCGCACGAAGCTGACCGGCCGACCGCCATAGGTCCCGTACGAGGCCTGGCTGCCCGGTGTGACGGGGCGGGGCTGGTTCGGATTTGCCGGCGGCTGCGGGGATTCGGGAGATTCACTCATCCCTTCCAGAATACCGGCGGTTTAGAGAGGCATGTCCTCAGGGGAAGCGGGGCGGAAACAGCGAACCAGCGAAGCCATGGGACCGGCCGCGTCAATAGAAAACATCAAAACGGCCGCGCAGCACGGCCGGCAGAAGTATGACGACGGCCTCCACTCCCACCACTATGAGCCCGGCAACACCCAGGCTCCACCCGTTGGTACCGCGTGGCGTCCGTCGTAGTGCAACGAGCCCGAAAATTACGGAAAGCAGCCCGAACAGCACCGGCAGGCTGAGGAAGACCATGTTTGCCATCCATTCCTTACCATTACTGCCGGTGTCCGGACGTGTGAAAAGTGCAACGAACATTGTGGGCATGGCCGTGACGACCATGCTGGGCACCACCAGCGTGGCACACGCGATGCTGGCCACGCCCTTGCCGGACTCACGAGGGCTGACCGGACCCTCCGGACCTTGGCCGCCGGGCCGATATCTTGGCGGCTGGCTGCGGACCTTTGGTGCCTGCGGAAAATCCATGGTGCCCCTCCTAGATTCGGGCTGGCCGGCGTCTCTGCACGGACATGCAACCCAGCGTATTGCCGCGCGCGGGCCGTGAATATTGCGCGTCGTTCCTATGTGGATAACCGCTCGTTCATGGATAACCGGCGAGGAGGCTCGTTTCGGGCCGTGGGCAGGCCTGCGCGGCGTGACTGCAAGAATGGGCGGGTGACCGATGCGAAGAATCCAGCAGCACCCAACGAGCTGCGGCGGGAGGGCCCTGACGGCGGTGGCGGCACCCTCGTGGACGCCGAGATCGGCGAGATCCCCGCCGCTGCACCCACACAGGTGGGCAGCCCGCGCGCCCTGGCCTATCTCGGCCTGTGCCTGGTCCTGATCGGCCTCAACCTGCGCACGGTCTTCTCCAGTTTTTCGGCCGTGCTCCCCGAAATAACATCCAGCGCAGGCCTCCCGGGCTGGTCGGTGGTGGTGCTGACAACTGTTCCGGTGACGCTCCTTGGCGTGTTCGCGCCGCTGGCTCCTGTCCTCGCGAGACGGTTCGGTGCCGAGCGTGTGTTGCTCGGGGCCATGGCGGTCCTGACGGCGGGGCTCCTCCTGCGGCCGGTGGACATCCCCGGGGCCGGGCACCTGCCGGCCCTGCTGGCCGGGACAGCCGCATGCGGCGCGGCCATTGCGTTATGCAACGTGCTGCTGCCCGGGCTGGTGAAGCGGGACTTTCCCCACAGGCTCGGGCTGATGGGCGGCCTTTACACGACTGCCATCTGCGCCTCAGCAGCCCTCGGCGCCGGGTTCACGTACCCGGTTTTCCGGGCGACGGGGGAGTGGACTTCGGCGCTGTGGTTCTGGGCGGTGCCGGCCGCCGTCGTCCTTTTTCTTTTCCTGCCTGTTGCCGTGAGGCAGCGGCACGGCAGGCACAAAACCGTGCGTGACGGCGTAAGCGTCTGGCGCTCGGCGATGGCGTGGCAGGTCACGCTCTTCATGGTGCTGCAGGCCATGATGTCCTTCAGTGTTTTCGCGTGGCTGGCACCGATCCTTCGTGAACGGGGCGTCGACGGCGGAACAGCGGGGCTCATGGTGTCCGTCTCGATCGTGCTGCAGATGCTGGGCTCGCTGTTTGCCCCGGCGCTGGCGGCACGGTTCCGCGACCAGCGGGCGATCAATACAGTGGTGGCTCTCATGACGGGCGGTGGCTTCGCACTCAGCATCTTCGGCCCGCAGGAGCTGATCTGGGTGTGGACCGGTGTTCTGGGCCTGGGCCAGGGGAGCCTGACGGCCGTGGCCCTGACCATGATCATGCTGCGGACCCGGGACGGTCACACTGCAGCTCACCTCTCCGGCATGATGCAGGGCGTGGGCTACGGAGTTGGATCCACCGGGACGCTCATGGTGGGCCAGCTGTACCAGTCCACCGGCTCGTTCGCCGCTGCAGGAGTGCTGTTCCTGGCGGTCGGCCTGCTCGCTGCCGTCTTCGGCTACCGGGCCGGCCGGGACCGCTTCATCGGGGGTTGAGGTGTTCGCGGCTGCCCACCTCGCGGCGGCTGGCGGAAACTCCCCACTTTTGAAGGGCGATCACCGGCGTGTCCGGGCCGGCCCGCCGGTGATCGCCGGCGTCGCTATTCAAAGGTGGGGAGAATCGGTGAGCTGGACAAGCTAGTGAGCGAGGTCTTTGCCCTTCGTCTCGGGGAGGGTGAAGACGAACGCCGCGCTCACGGCCAGGAGCACCACGGCGTAGACGTTGAACAGGTCGGGCATGCGCAGCGTGGTGCCCAGCCACTGCTGCAGGTACGGGGCCGTGCCGCCGAACAGTGCCACGCAGATGGAGTAGGGGACGCCCACGCCCACGGTACGGATGCTCGTGGGGAACAACTCTGCATACACGGCAGGCACGATGGCGGCGCTCGCGGCGATGAAAATCAGCATGACCGACATGCCGACGGCGAGCTGCCACGCGGAGTCCTTGAGCAGCCAGGTCATCGGGAAGTGCATCACCGCCGAGCCGATGGCGCCGGACCACAGCACCTTCTTGCGGCCAATCTTGTCGGAGAGCTTGCCCCAGAACGGCAGGGCGGCGATGAAGACAACGTTGCCGATGACGCCTGCCCACAGGGCTTCGCCCCGGTCGATTTTCAGGGCAGTGGTCGCATAGCTCGGTGCCACGACGCCCCAGATGTAGTAGATCACCGTGAGGCCGACCGTCAGGCCGATCACCTGCAGGGCCTGCTTGCGGTGCTGGACGATCTGCGGCCAGATCGGGGCGCGCTTCTCTGTGACAGTCTCGCCCTCGAAGACGTCCGTCTCATGCAGCCTGGCACGCATGATCAGCGCGTACAGGCCCATCGCGGCGCCGATCAGGAACGGGATCCGCCAGCCCCAGGCGTTCATCACCTCGGTGCTCAGCACCATGTTCAGCACCGCGCCCAGGAGCGTTCCAAACAGGATGCCGACCGTGCCTGAGGTGTAGATCAGGGTCGCCCAGAAGCCGCGGTGCTCCTTGGGCGCCATTTCCGAGAGGTAGGTCTGCGACGACGGCAGCTCGCCACCGTGCGCCAGGCCCTGCACCAGCCGGGCCACCAGCAGCATGAGCGACGCCCAGGCGCCCACCGCCGCGAAGGTCGGCGCGATGCCGATCATCAGGCTGCCCAGGGACGCCAGTCCGACGGCGAGGGTCATCGAGGCCTTGCGGCCCACCCGGTCCCCGATCCAGCCGAAGACGAACCCGCCGAACGGGCGGGCCACGAAGCCGACGGCGAAGATCGCCAGGGTGGACAGCACGGCCGACGCCGGGTCTGACTTGCTGAACAGCTGGCTTGCAATGAAAGGCGTGAAGGTCGCGTAGATGGCCCAGTCGTACCATTCGACGGCGTTGCCGATCCCGGTGCCGACGATGGTCTTCCGCGTGGAGATCCGGTCAGCCTGCTGCTGGTTGATGGTGGTGCTCATGGTTTCTCCCTTATATGGGCGGTGCTAGGAAGCGGCGGGGGCGGAGGAGGCGGCCGGTGCTGCCGGTGCGGCTGCATCCAGGGCAGCCAGCCGTGAGATGGCGAGTTCCGCGTACAGGGCGGCGCCGTCAGCCAGCACGCCGTCGTCGAACGTTGCGTACGGTGAGTGGTTGAACGGCGAGACGGACGGGTCCACGCCCTGCGGCACGGCGCTCAGCCCAACGAAGGTGCCCGGCACTTCGGCGAGTACGCGGGAGAAGTCCTCGGAGCCGCTGAGCGGAGTGGCCCAGCGTGAAAGCCTCGAGTCGCCGAACAGGCCGGAGATGACCTTCTCGGCAGTGTGCGTTTCGTCCTCGTCAGTGACGGTGAGGGGGTATTCCTGCTGGTAGTCGACGTCGACCTCCAGGCCGTGCGCGGCGGCGATGCCTTTGAGCAACCGCGGCACGGAGTCCGACATCTTCTGCCGGGATTCTTCCGAGAAGGTCCGGATGGTGGCTTCAATGCGCGCCGTTTCCGGGATGACGTTGCGCTTGGTGCCGGCGTGAAGAACGCCCACTGAGAGGACCACGGGGTCGAACATGTTGAACTGCCGGGTGACCATGACCTGCAGAGCCGTCACCATTTCTGCGGCGGCGGTCACGGGGTCCTTGGCCGAGTGGGGTGCCGAGCCGTGGCCGCCGGCCCCGAGCACGGTGACAACGAGCCCGTCGGAGGCGCTGAGCATGACCCCGGGCTTGGTGCAGAACATGCCGTGGGGTTCGAGGGAGGAGAACACGTGCATGCCGTAGGCGGCGTCCACGCGGCGGCCTGGAGCGTCCAGGACGCCTTCCCGGATCATGTAGCTGGCGCCGTCGAAGCCTTCCTCGCCCGGCTGGAACATCAGGACGACGTCGCCGGGGAGCTGGTGCTGCCGTTCGGCCAGCAGGGTTGCCGCGCCGGCGAGCATCGAGGTGTGCAGATCGTGGCCGCAGGCGTGCATGGCGCCGTCGATCCGGGACGTGTAGTCCACTCCGGTCTTCTCCTGCACGGGCAGCCCGTCCATGTCAGCACGGAGGAGGACGGCCGGACGGCCCGTCCAGGCAGCGCCGGCAGCCCTGCCCGCTCCGCCTGCTCGGCCGGCCGCTCCGTCTGCTCCGCCGGGGGCGCCGCCGCGCAGAACTGCGGTGACCGACGTCGTGTCCTTGCCCAGGGTGATTTCGTAAGGGAGCCCGTCCAGCGCCTTGAGGACTTTTTCCTGCGTCCGCGGCAGGTCCAGGCCGATTTCCGGTTCCCAGTGCAGGGCGTGGCGGAACCGGGCGAGGTCGCCCTGCATCTCCTTGGCATCAGCGGCAATGGGCACGTGAACTCCTTTGACTTCGGGTACTGACTCTGTGGTCTATTCTGAGGTGACCTGCTTCACAGTGCGCTGAAGTACTGGAAAAATGCAAGAGGGGGAGCTTTTTGCAGGAATCATGCAACGGGAGAGGGGTCCGTGGAGCTCAGCGAGGAAGACCTTGCCCTCATCAACGCCCTTCAGATCGCGCCGCGGCTCAGCTGGTCCGACGCTTCGGAGGTCCTTGGCGTCCACGCCACCACGCTGGCCGCCCGCTGGGAGCGGCTGCGGGCGGCCGGTGCTTCCTGGACAACGGCGCATCTGATCGGTGACCCCAAACAGATGTGCCTTGCCTTCGTGGCCGTGGACTGTGAGATGAACCGCCGGGAGCAGGTCACCGCGAGCCTGGCTGCGGTACCGGAGATCGTCACGGTGGAAGAAGCCGCCAGCAACCGCGACCTCATGCTCACCGTCATCACCCGGTCACTGGAGGACTTCAGCACCAAGGTGGTGTCCCGGCTGAAGGAAACCGAGGGCCTGGTGAAGTACCAGACGTCGCTGTGCACACGGCTGCATATGGGCGCCGACGCCTGGCGGCTCAATGTCCTCACCCGCGCTCAGCAGGCGGCTTTGCAGGCATTCGCACGGCCGGGAGCCTCGGACCCGGACCGCGCAGACGCCTCCCGGGAAACACTGCCGGCCAGCCATCTGGACCTGCTGCCGTATCTGGCAAGAGACGGCCGGGCAACGGCTGCCGACATTGCCCGGGGCCTGGACCGCAATCCGGCTACAGTCCAGCGCCAGCTGAACCGGGTGCTGGCCAGCGGGATACTGTCCCTGCGGTGCGAGGTGGCGCAGCGGTATTCGTCGTTTCCGGTCACGTGCCAGTGGTTCGTCAACGTACCCGCCGGGCAGCACGAAGCTGCCGCCGCCAGCCTCCGGTCCATCCGGAACGTGCGGCTCAGTGCGTCCACCACCGGGCCAACCAACTTTGTGATCATCATGTGGCTGCAGTCCCTGGCCGCCGTCATGGATGCCGAGCTTGCCCTGCAGCAGAAGGTTCCAGGCATCGAACTGGTGGAAAGCGTCGTTATGCTGACCACGGTGAAGAGGGTTGGCTGGATGCTGAACGAGGACTCCACGGCGAGTGGCGCCGTCGTCGTTGATGCCCGGGGGCTGAAGCTCCCGGGTTAGCCGGAACCTGTTATCCAGAGCAGGTCAGCCGGAGCAGCGGGGCCATCCTCCACATCGGCGCCGTCCTGTGGCAAGCTACCCGGTACCAACCGACTACCGATCAGGCCGCCGTGCACGAATCCGCTCCGCCGCTCTCCGCCGCCCCTGCCCAGGGGATCCTCCGGCGCCCCTACCTCCTGGTGACAGTGGGGTCCTGCGCCCTCGTGTTCCTGGCCGCCTTCGAGTCGCTGGCCGTCACCACCGTCATGCCGCTCGTGAGCAGGGAACTCGACGGGGCAAGCCTGTACGCCCTCGCGTTCGCAGGACCGCTGGCCACCGGGGTCATCGGCATGGTGGGCGCCGGCAACTGGTCGGACCGCCGCGGTCCCCTCGCCCCGCTCTACGTGTCGGTGGCGGTGTTCGTGCTGGGACTGCTGATTGCCGGCACCTCCACGGCCATGGAGGTGCTGGTGGCCGGGCGGCTGGTGCAGGGGCTGGGCGGCGGTGCCATGACCGTGGCCCTCTATGTTGTGGTGGCCCGCGCCTATCCGCCGGTGCTGCATCCCAAGATTTTCGCGGCATTTTCCGCAGCATGGGTCATCCCCTCCCTGGTGGGGCCGTTTGCGGCCGGCCTCGTGGCCCAGACGGTCGGGTGGCAATGGGTGTTCCTGGGCGTGGTGGGCCTGGTCATTCCGGCCCTGGCCATGCTGGTCCCGTCGCTGCGGGGCGTCCGTTCCGGCGCCGAGGACCTGCCGGCGCCCTGGGCTTTCGGGCGGCTGGCCTGGGCCGCGCTCGCGGCCCTCGCCGTCCTGAGCCTCAACCTGTCCGCCCGCATCCCGGCCGTGGGCACCCTCCTGGCGGGCGCCGCAGTCGTTGTGGCACTGCTGGCTGTCAGGCCGCTGGTGCCGCCCGGCACGCTTCTTGCACGCCGCGGCCTGCCCAGCGTGATCCTGACCCGCGGGCTCGCTTCGGCCGGGTTTTTCGGAGCCGAGGTCTACCTGCCCTACCTGCTTGTGGAACGCTACGCCTTCTCACCGACATTCGCAGGCCTCACCCTGACCGCAGGGGCCCTCTCGTGGGCCGCCGCCTCCGCCGTCCAGGGGCGCCTGGGCGCACGGCTCACCAGCCCGGCGGCCGTGCGGATGGGATCCGTGCTTGTGCTCTCTGCCATCCTGCTCGCGCTGGTGACCACCGCCTTCGGCTGGCCGGCCGCCGTCGCCATTGCTGGCTGGGTCCTCGCCGGCGGCGGCATGGGCCTGATGTATCCGCGGCTGAGCGTCATGACGCTCGCGCTCTCCACGCCGGACACCGAGGGTTTCAACAGTTCGGCAGTGTCCATCGCGGACTCCCTCGGCGGCGCCCTCGCGCTGGCCGCCACGGGCATCGTGTTCACCTCGTTTACGACGACGGCGGCCTCCTTCGCCGGCGTCTTCGCCCTGACGGCGCTGATCGCCGCAGCCGCGGTCGCCACAGCACCCCGCGTCGGCCCGGAGCCGCGCGCCGACTCAGTTCCCCACGGCGCTGGCTAGCCACCCCGCAGGCGGCTTGGACCTCGGTCAGGAGCCAGGGGAGCCGAGGCGGACGGCGCGCACGACGGCGTCAGCGAGAATGGCCACCTGCCCGTCGGGGCCGGTGGCCTCCCGCTCCCGGCTTTCGGCCACTTCCACACTCCACTCCGGCAGCGTGATGCCCAGTTCATCCACGAGCTGTTCCGCCGTGAAGTACCTCGCGGTGCCGCTGTGGCCGGCGCTGTGATCCGCCGCGCCGCTGGAATGGCTGTGGCCCGCCTCGCTGTGGCTCGCATCGCTGGGGGTCGACTGGCTGTGGCTCGTCTCGCTGTGGCTCGACCAGGGCGGCATCCCGTCCGGATGGTGACCCACCACGAGCAGTGTGCCCCCCGGCCGCACGGCGTCCGCGGCTGTCCGGTGCGACCGCTGCCAAGGCATTTCCGTGGAGTGCAGGAACTGCGCGGAGACCAGGTCGAAGGTCGTGTCCGGCTGCCAAGTTTCCAGGTCGCGCTGCAGCCACGTGACACGGTGTCCGGCCTCTGATTCCGCCGCGTGCCCGGCCGCCCGTTCAAGCGCGACGGCGGAGACGTCCACTGCGGTCACCGTCCAGCCCCGCTCGGCGAGCCAGAGTGCGTCGGCCCCCTCGCCGCAGCCGAGATCCAAGGCGGTTCCCGGCGCGAGGCCGGCTGCTTCGGCAACCAGTTGCGGGTTGGGCCTGCCGCTCCAGACGCGTGGGCGGCTGCGGTACATGTCGTCCCAAAGCCGGGCGGCGCCGTCGTGGTTTGTTCGAGGGTGGCTGCCTTCCATGGCACTGTCCTCTGGGTGACTGTCTGTTTGGTGACCCTCTTTTTGGCGACTGTCTTCGGTGTGGCCTGACGGCGGCTCGTGCGTGCTCAATGTTCGGTGCCTTTCTGGATCCTGCGCCAGCCTCCGGCGCGGTTGGTGGCGATGATGGACCTGAACATTTCCGTCAGCGCCGGTCCGTTGATCTTCTGGCCCTCGTAGAAGGCCACGGTCCGGCCGGTCTTGTTCCCGTGCCCGCCGGTGATGAGGTGCTCGGGGTCCGGGGTCAGCCCGCCGTCGTACAGGAAGACGTTGACGTGGTCCCTGGCGGCCAGCAAAGCACAGACATTGCCTTGGAGTTCGAAGTACGGCTGCCGGGTCCGCTTGATCGTCTCGGTCACGTCGGGGTCGGCGGCGTGGACTAGGTCACGGACCTGCCGGCACACGGCCTGCTGCCACTCGGGAAGGGCGTCAATGTACGCATCAACGCGCGAATCGGCGGCGTAATCCATGGGTCTACCCTGCCACAGGATCCCCCGCCCAACTAGGTCGCACTTGTGGCCGTTCTGAGCGCCCAGAATGACCACAAGTGCTACTGAGTTGGGTTCGCCGGGGCGGGTGGTTTAGGGAGCTGCAGGACGATGTTTCCCCCGCCGTCGGTGGAGACCGCGTAGCTGCGCAGCGGGCCGGCGCCGGTGGTTGAGCATCCGGTGGCCAGCTCGAAGGCGTGCTGGTGCAGCGGGCACATCACCTCGGACTGGTCGATGGTGCCGTCGGCGATCGGGCCGCCCTTGTGCGGGCAGACTGCCGAGACCGCCCGGAACGTGCCGTCTCTCAGCCGGAAGACCGCAACCTGCTCGCCCGCCACCGCGAAGGCCCGTCCCTCGCCCACGGGAACCTGTTCAAGCGGACCGAGGACGTGCAGCCCTGTGTCCGCACCGGCGTCCGGATCAGCCCCCGCTCCTGTGTCCTGTCCTGCGTCCTGTCCTGTGGACGGCCACGCGCTCATCGGACCGGCACCTGGGGGAGGACCTCGAGGGGCAGCGAAGTGCGGAACTGGCCTGGTGTGAAGGGATCGTCGCGTTCGGTCCAGGGGTCAACGTAACTCTCGATAGACCGTTGCATGGCGGCATCCAGCTCCGCGCCGAGCCCCTCGGAGTCCTCCACGATCACCGAACGCAGATGCCCGATCCCTACCCGCGGCACAAACGTGTAGGTCCGTTCCAGCCAGTTGGCGTGCTCGCGGTAGTACTGCATGAACCGGCCGGCCAGCAGCTTGACGGTTTCGGGGTCGTCCACGGTGGCGAGCAGGTCGCCCTTGCGGATATGTGCCCCCGCCGCACCGCCCACGTAGATCTCCCAGCGTCCGCCCTCCACGGCCACCACACCCACGTCCTTCACCAGCGACTCGGCGCAGTTCCGCGGGCAACCGGATACAGCCAGCTTCAGTTTGGCCGGCGACTCAATGCCCTGGAACTTCGACTCGATCTCCACGCCCAGTTTCGTGGAATCTCCGGTTCCGAAGCGGCAGAACTCCTGCCCCACGCAGGTCTTCACGGTGCGGAAGCTCTTGCCATAGGCATAGCCGGACGGCATGTCGAGATCGGCCCACACCTTGGGGAGGTCTTCCTTGCGGATGCCAAGCAGGTCTATCCGCTGCCCTCCGGTTAGCTTCACCAGTGGAACTTTGTACTTGTCTGCGACGTCGGCGATCCGGCGCAGCTGTTCCGGTGACGTGACGCCGCCCTTCATCTGCGGGACCACCGAGAACGTGCCGTCGCGCTGGATGTTGGCATGGACCCTGTCGTTCACGAACCGGGCGTCACGCTCATCGATGTACTCCGCGGCCCACATCATTTTCAGCAGCGAGGCCAGGCCCATTTTCGACTTGGCGTCCTCGGTACCGCCGGGAGCCAGCGCCGCGAACACCGCGGAGACGGAGCGCAGCCCCTGTCCGCGGATGGCCTGCATCAGCTCGGCCTTCTCCAGGGGAATGCCCGGCACGTAGTAGCGGGCCGCGGGATCCTCCTCCACAGCGCCGTCCGCGGCCCACTCGACCACCTGGCGGACCAGCAGCTTGCAGGAGCCGCAGCCCTTGCCCGCCCGGGTGGTGTCCATGACGCCGGCCAGGGTGCTGCAGCCGCCCTTCACCGTATCCATGAGCGCCTGCTTGCTGACGCCGTTGCAGTTGCAGACCTGGGCGCCGCCGTCGAGTTCGGCGACTCCCGCTTCCTCGCCCGGCCCGCCGACGTCGAACAGCAGTGCGATGCGCTCCTCGGGGAGCGGAAGGCCGCGGTCGAACGCCTGCGTCAGGTATGCCACCTTGCGGCTGTCGCCGAGCAGTGTGGCGCCCACGATCTTGCCGTCCCGGATCACGATCGACTTGAAAACTCCCCGGCTCGGTTCGGAGAACAGGACGTGTTCGTCGGTATCGCGTTCGGGGGCCTGCAGCCCCATGGATGCGACGTCGACGCCGGCCACTTTGAGTTTGGTGGCGGTCCGGGTGCCCAGGTAGGCCGCCTTGGGGTTGGCGCCGGTCACCTGGTCCGCCAGCACGGCTGCCTGCTCCCACAGCGGGGCCACCAGGCCGTAGACCTCGCCGCGGTGCTGGACGCACTCGCCGACAGCGTAGATCTCGTCCTCATCCGGGACGCGCATCGAATCGTCCACCACGATGGCCCGCTCCACCGGCAGCCCGCTGGTGACCGCTATCTCCACGTTGGGGCGGATGCCTGCCGCGACCACCACCATGTCGCATTCGATGTCCCTGTGAGTGTCCCTGTCCCTGTCCCGAAGCCGGACGCCGCGCACCTTGTCCTTACCGAGGACCGCAGCGGTGCGGCTGCGCGTGTGAACCCGGATGCCGAGGGCTTCCACGCTGCGGCGCAGGACGGCGGCGCCGTCGGGCCCCAGCTGTGCGTTCATCAGGTGCCCGCCGGAGTGCACCACGTCGACGCCGATGCCATGGCTTTGCAGCCCCCGCGCGGCTTCCAGCCCCAGCAGTCCGCCGCCGATGACCACGGCGCGGTGATGGTGGTCCTGCCGGGCGTGGGAAACCATGGTCCGGGTGTCGTCAATGGTGCGGAAGGCGAAGATTCCGGGCAACAGCCGGCCGCCAGGTGTGCGCATCCCGTCCATCTGCGGGAGGTGGGGCCTGCTGCCGGTGGCGATCACGAGGACGTCGTACGGCGTGGCCCGGCCGTCGTCGGAAAACACCAGCTTGGCGAACCGGTCGATTCGTTCCACACGGACGCCGGCGTGCAGGGTGATGCCGTTTTCCTGGTACCAGGCCAGGGAGTTGAGGAAGATGTTGCCGGGGTCCTCCTCGCCGGAGAGGACGTGGCTGAGCATGATCCGGTTGTAGTTGCCGTATGGCTCGTCGCCGAACATGGTCATCCTGTACTGCACTCCACCGCCGCGGGCCAGGATCTCCTCGACGGCGCGCGCCCCGGCCATGCCGTTGCCGATCACCACGAGCCGGCGGCGTGGATCCACACTCTTGGTCCGGGGAGCGCGGTTCACCAGGGTGGTCATCAGTGCTCCACCATGCCCAGGTCCACCACGACGGAGCCGCTCACTCCCGTATCCGCCAGCAGCCTGAGTTCGATCAGCGAGCCGCCCTCGATGTCCTCCACGACACGCAGCGGAACGTGGATGTTGCCCCTGGCCCCGATGGGGAAGTAGCGCATGGGGATCCCGTCGCGCATCAGCACCACGGTGATCAGCTCGGGGGAGGAGTTGCCGCCGCGGAAATACAGCGTCTGGTTGATCACGCCGTCGGGCACGTAGCGGGAGAGCTGGCTGTGGATGGGGATCGGCTTTTCCAGCCCGGCTCCGTGGAAGGGGAAGATGCCCTGGAGGAAAAGGTTCTTCAAGATCATGTGCAGATCCTTTCGGCGGAGACTTGCCGGCAGGATGGCCGCCGGCCGGGCATACGCCCATCCTGCCCGCCGGTTGTTTCCGGTCTCCGCCCCCGAGGTAATTTCCGCTTAACGCCTTCCTCACCGCAGTGGCGGGCGGGGGAGCCGGGGCACTGAAAGCCTCCCGAACGGCCTCCTCCACGGGCCCCTGACGGGAAGTGCGGGCCGCAGATGCTAGACTGGGGGAACTTGATGTGCAGTGATGCCCACTTTGTTCCGGTCCATCAACCGGAGCCCGCGCAGGATTCGTCCGTGCAGGGAGTGGGCTTTTTTCATGTGAGAGGCACATCCTGCGTCGATGAACGCTATTGGTCCCAGCCGCGAACAACGGCCGGTTGATCACCTGACTTTTCCTCGGCGACCCCCTGCGCCAACCGGCTCGGGGGCCGATATCCACGTGGATACCGCCCGAAAGACCCTGATAAACACATGACTACTTTCGCTGCCCTCGGCACGCCCAAGGCCCTCGCCGACACCCTGACAGCACAGGGGATCGAGACCCCGTTCCCCATCCAGGTCAAGACCCTGCCGGACACCCTGGCAGGACGCGACGTCCTGGGCCGCGGCCGTACCGGCTCCGGCAAGACCATCGCCTTCGCCATCCCGCTGGTGGCGCGCCTCGCCGAGCGCGAAGCACCGTACTTCCGCAAGCCGGGCCGGCCGATGGGCCTGGTCCTCGCACCTACCCGCGAGCTCGCCACCCAGATCAATGCCACAATTGAACCGCTGGCCAAGGCCGCCGGCCTGAATACCACCGTGATCTACGGCGGCATTTCCCAGGCACGCCAGGAGAAGGCCCTGCGCGCCGGCGTCGACATCGTCATTGCCTGCCCGGGCCGCCTGGAGGACCTGATCCGCCAGCGCATCCTGACGCTCGAAGCCGTCGAGATCACCGTGCTTGACGAGGCCGACCACATGGCCGACCTCGGCTTCCTGCCGGTGGTCAAGAAGCTCATGGACATGACCCCGAGCCAGGGCCAGCGCCTGCTGTTCTCGGCGACGCTGGACAACGGCGTGGACAAGATCGTCCAGCGCTACCTGTCCAACCCGCTGACCCACTCAGTGGACGATCCCCAGGCCGCGGTCACCACCATGGAGCACCACGTGCTGGTGGTCAACGACCAGACCGTCAAGAAGCAGCTGATCGTAGAGCTCGCCTCGGGTGCCGGCCGCCGCGTGCTCTTCATGCGCACCAAGCACCACGCCCGCAAGCTGGCTAAGACCCTGACCGACGCCGGGATCCCCGCCGTCGATCTTCACGGCAACCTTTCGCAGAACGCCCGTGACCGCAACCTCGCCGAGTTCTCAAACGGTGACGTCCGCGTCCTGGTGGCCACCGACGTCGCCGCCCGCGGTGTCCACGTCGACGACGTCGAACTGGTCATCCACGTTGACCCGCCCACCGAGCATAAGGCGTACCTGCACCGCTCCGGCCGTACCGCACGCGCCGGCTCCGACGGCACCGTTGTCACGCTGACCCTCCCGGAGCAGCAGACAGACGTCAAGAAGCTGATGAAGGCTGCCGGCGTCGAAGTCAGCTTCGAGCGCGTCACCTCGACCTCGCCGATTGTTGCCGAGCTGGTGGGTGCCATCGCGGACAAGGTCGATCCCCGGACCCGTGCTCAACTGCTAGCGGCCAAGACAGCCCAGCCGGGCGGCGGCACCTCGACGGGTGCCAACGCGGAGCGCAAGCGAGCACGCCGCCAGGCGTCTCCCACTGCGGGTGGCCGCGGCGGGCGGGGAGGCCGCGGACGTGTTGCGTCCGAGGCGTCCCGCACGGATCTTCCGCGCGCCGAGCGCCGGGCAGCAGCCTTCGAAGGCCGCACCGAGGCACGCGCAGCGGCTGACCGTATCAGCGAGCAGAACGAGGACCGCGCCATTGCGGCAGCTGCGGCCCGCCGCAATGCCCGTGGCCGCGGCGCCGCTGCCAGCACCCACCGCAACGACGTCCCCGCGGCAGGCGGCCGGACATCGGCCGGCCGCGGCTCGGACGGACGCGCGGCCGAGGGCCGGACGGATTCCCGCATCACCCGCAGCGGCGCTCCGCGCGGCGGCACCGGCCGTCCTGCAGCCACCGGCGGCCAGCGTAACGGACGCCCCGCAACAGGACAGCGCGCAGCAGCGAGCGGTGCCCGCACCGGCGGCAGCAACGCTGTCTGGTCCTCGAACACCGGCGGAACCTCCGGCGGTTCGTACGGGACCGGCAACAGCGGTTCGGGCTCTAACGGTTCGCGCAACGGCGGCTCCGGCCGTCCTGCGCGCAGCGGCCCCCGCCGCGCGTCCGCTCCGGCTTCGAACGAACGCCGTGGCCGCTAACTAGCTGTCGCTAACTGGCTGATGCTACCCAAAATGCCGGTCGCTAGGGGAATTCCCCAAGCGGCCGGCATTATGCGCCGCGCACATCACTTTGCGCAACGTAAATCACGACGTCCTGCCGGCCTACCAGCCGCGGGCGCGCCACTCCTCAAGGTGCGGACGCTCCGCGCCGAGGGTGGTGGGCCTGCCGTGGCCGGGATGCACCACGGTGTCGTCCGGGTAGACGTCGAACAGCCGCGCACTCACGTCCGTGATGAGCTGGTTGAACCGCGTCGGGTCCTTCTGGGTGTTGCCCACGCCGCCCGGAAACAGGGAATCACCGGAAAAGATATGCGCCGGTCCTTCGGGGTCCTCGTAGACCAGTGCCACCGAGCCGGGGGTGTGCCCGCGGAGGTGCACGGCCCTCACATCGAAGCCGTCGAAGTTGCCCACGTCCCCGTGGTCCAGCATCACATCCACCGGCACGGGCAGCTCCGGGGCGTCGTCCGCTCCGGCCGCCGTCTTGGCGCCGGTGGCCTTCACCAGCTCCGGAAGCGCACGGACGTGGTCCCAATGCTGGTGTGTGGTGGCGATCAGCTCCAGCCGGGGCGTTGCCGCTGTGTCGGCGGCTGCGTCCGCGAGCAGGGCCTGGATGGCAGGCAGGTCGTCCGCGGCGTCGATCAGCAGCTGCGCGCCCGACTCCTTGGCGGTCAGCAGATACACGTTGTTGTCCATCTCGCTGACGGAAATGCGCCGGATGGTGATGTCACGGAGTGAATGAATGAGCGTGTCCATGCGCCTCAGTCTACGGAGGCACCATCAGCGGCCCGACACACTCTCAGCTCCGGAGACCGGTCGGGGGCCGTTGTGCAGCACCGCCGCGTCCTCCGCGGATTCCAGAATCGGAATGCGGAGACCGCGGCGTTTCTGCCTAAAACGGCATTCCTGCTTAAGACTGCGCGCCGCCCAACCTGTGCCGGAGTGCACCCTACTCGCGGCCCTGGGACACCCACTGCGGATCGGCGGACCGGGAGCCGACGACGGCGTCCGCGGCTGTGTCGAGCGCGTCCAGCTGCGTCGGGGTCAGGTCCAGCGCCAGCGCGCCCAGGTTCTCGTCGATGCGGGAGGTTTTGCGGGTGCCCGGGATCGGGACGACAGGCAGTCCAAGCCGCTGTCCCTGTTCGAGCAGCCAGGCCAGCGCCACCTGAGCGGGAGTCGCTTCCAGCTCCGAGGCGACAGACCGGATGGCCGCCACTACGGCCTCGTTGGCGTCCATAGCGTCGCCGGCGAAGCGGGGGATCTTGCGCCGGAAGTCGTTGTCCCCGAGCTGGGAGGCGTCCACGGTCCCGGTAAGGAATCCGCGGCCGAGGGGGGAGTAGGGCACGAAGCCCACGCCCAGCTCTGCCGCGGCCGGCACCACGTTGCGCTCTACATCCCGGCTCCAGATGGACCATTCGCTCTGTACAGCGGCGATCGGATGGACGCTGCTGGCCTCGCGGAGTTCCTCGGCCGTGACTTCCGACAGGCCCAGATGCCGGACCTTGCCCTCACGCACCAGTTCGGCCATGGCGCCCACAGTCTCAGAAATCGGAACCCGGACGTCCCTCCGATGCATGTAGTAGAGGTCTATGACGTCCGTGCCGAGGCGCTGCAGGCTGCGCTCGACAGCCGCCTTTACATACGGTGCATCGCCGCGGATATCGCTGTAGCCGGCGGACGGCGTTCCCACCAGGGCGAATTTCGTGGCGAGCTGGACTTCACCGCGGCGGTCCTTGAGCAGGTGAGCGATCAGTTCCTCGTTACTGCCGCCGCCGTAGATGTCAGCGGTGTCAATGAAGCTCACTCCTGTGTCCACGGCGTGATGCAGGGTCTGCAGCGCCTCCGCCGGGTTCACCTCGCCGTACACGGGAGTGAGGGCCATGCCCCCGAAACCCAAGGGGCTTACCTTGAGGCCGTCGCCCAGATGCACCGTTGCCGCCGAGTTGTTCGTCATCCCAGTCTCCTCTTCATGACCTCACCGCTGACTTTGCTGAACAGCAGTCCCAGCCAAGAACCCCGGTAGCCGGGCGTCTATTCCACCCTATTCACCGTGGGATGCCGGGCCGGGCTTGACCCCGTCCGGATCGCTTACGGCCGGTCGGCCCCCGGACTGCTTGCCCGCGGACTTGGCAGGGAGGAGCTTGAGGCCTGCCGCGCAGCCGACAATCCCGGCAATGAATATCACCTTGAGCGCGTTGACGGGTTCGGCGCCCGTTGCCATGGCCCAGCCGACCGTCAGCGCCGCGCCGATCCCCACCCACACGGCATACGCGGTACCGAGGGGGATGCGTTTCACAGCCAGGCCGAGGCCGTACATGCTCAGCGCCGCGGCCGCGAGAAAAACCAGCGACGGCCCCTGCCGGGTCAGCCCGTCCGACATCCCCAGGGCCGTTGCCCACACCGCCTCAAGGACGGCGGACGCAAGCAGGATGAGCCAGGCCGTGCCCGAAGTTGTGGGGGACATCACGCCACCGCCTTCAAGCCAACCACGCACGCGGCGATCCCGCCGAGCAGGAGCAGCCGCGCCGCCGTCGGCCGTTCAACCTTGGTGATGATTGCGTAGGCGGATGTGAGTACAACGCCGACGCCCACCCACACCGCGTAGGCGGTCCCGGTGGGAATGGACTGCATGGCGACGGCCAGGCCCACCATGCTCGCCAGCACGGAGGCAAGGAACAGCAGGGTGGGAGCGATGCGGCGGCGGCCCGAAACCTGGAAGGCACGGTGCAGGGCCGCAGCCCACACCGCCTCAAGGGCGCCTGAGAAAATGAGGATCAACCACGACATGACGGCTCCTTTGGCCAGTCTTGTCGCATTCCGGGTACTGAACCGTCGTCCGGAGACCCGCTGATCGGGATCTTGTTTTTCACCATAGCAACGTTCGACGGCGGGCGGCCACCATTGCTGGTCAACCTCACCGCGGCTGTTGAGCGCGAACTCTAATGCAGGCCGCCACGGGAGTCGGTCGGCCAGGGAGCCGGCCCCAGCGAAGCGTCCCTGAAACCGATTCAGTCCTTAAAGCGCTCCGCCGGCGGCTTCCGGTGCGGACGAGTCGTGCCCGCTGTCGCCGATGGTTTCCCGGGCCACGAAGTTTTCGATATCGAACAGGTTCTCAGCCCGCTCGGCGATGTTGTACAACGTGCTCATCGACGCGACTTCCTCGACCTGTTCCTTTAGAAACCACAGCATGAACTGCTCGCCCAGTGCATCGTCCTCCGCCCGAGCAGCCCTGAAGAGGCTCTCGATGCTCTTGGTGACGTCCTTCTCCTGCTGCAGGGCGAGGGCCAGCGGCTCGGTCACCTTGGAGAAGTTGTTCTGGACATGGGGGACGCCCGGAATGGCGACGGGAAGGTTCCGGTCCAGCATGTACTGCACCATCATCATGGCGTGGTTCCGTTCTTCGACGGACTGCCGGTAGAAGTACTTGGCCAGCTGCGGGAGGTCCTGGCCGGCAAACCAGACTGCCACGGCGATGTACTGCTGCGAGGCTGCGAATTCGTTGCCGATCTGGAGCGCGAGGAGATCGTTGAACTTTGATTTCGTCATGGCACCGAGTCTAGGTTCAGCAGGGGCAGGGAACCAGTGTGGAAATGCTCCGCTAACCAAGGGCAGGCTGACCTGTTGGGCCCCGGCCGGCCCACCTTGCTGGGGTGCGGGCCGGCCGACTTGAATCACGCCGGGAGCGCGTCGATGGACACCACACCGAGGAATCCCCGGCCCAGGATTTCCGGCGTCCGGGTGTCGGAGCCGACCACGGCGTCGTAACGGCTCAGTGGTTCGGAGGCACCCAGGCCGGCGTCCGTGCCCGTATCTTCGGTCTCCGTTATTCCGGCCGCAGCCGTCGCGCCTGTGGCTGACTCGTCCAAAACAGCTGCGTCAGGGGCCGCATCAACAAGAGCTGCGCCCGGCTTGGCCGTCGCCTCGCCCTGGAGCAGAACGCCCAGCTGGCCCGCGAACAGCGGGTGCGGCCGCTTTTTCGAGAGCTCCACAATAGAGGTGTATCCCTTGTACGCCCCGGCCCGGGTGATGACATTGAGGTTGCGGATGTCGCCGGTGGGCAAGGTGGCCGAAGACGCGGCCTCGCCGGAGAAGCGGAAGGGACGGTACTTCTCGAGTGGATGTTCGCTGCCACCGACATTCAGCAGCAGGAGCTCGCCCTCAACCACCGTCAGCACCCGCTCCATCCCAGGGAACGGCGAGAAGTCGCCCGCCTTGGTGAGATCCGCGATGCTGACCCGCCAGTCCCAGACGCCGTCCTGCGCGGAGGCAGCCAGGGGATGGCTCACGAGCTCCCTCGTGACGCCTCCGCCGTTGCGCCAGGGTTCCGGTTCGAGGTCTGCAAAGCGAATGATCTCCATCCGCCCAGCCTAGTTCTACTCGTCGCGCCGCTCCCAAACACGCCGCTCCCGGCGCAACAGCGCCCGGATGTCCCAGTGCGATGGGGCGGGGCGGAGCCACTTCGTTGCCGCCGCCACCCTGCCCGCGTAAAGTCAGCGCAGTATGAGAACAACTGTTGGGGGACACACATCAAGCAGAGGAGCCGGTGAATGTTCGTCAAAGTGTGCGGACTAAGTACGCCTGAATCTATTCGGGAGGCAGTGGATGCCGGGGCGGACGCCGTAGGCTTCGTCCTGACGGCGAGTCCTCGGGCGGTGTCTCCTGCACACGTCGCCCAACTGCTCGCTGACGTCCCGGACGGTGTCACCGCCGTCGGCGTTTTCCGCCACGAACCTGTTGCCGACGCCGTGGCCATCGCGCGTGCGGCCAGTCTGCAGTGGATCCAGCTTCACGGCGACCGGACCCGCGAGGACGTCATGACCGGGCACGACGCCGGCATGAAGGTCATACGCGCCGTCACCATGGATGCGCCCCCGGACGCCTTCGAGGACTGGGGCGAAGACCTGCTGCTCGTGGACGCGGCCGTTCCGGGATCGGGGGAGAGCTGGGATTACGGCTCCATGCGGGACAAGGGCCTCGACAGCCGTAAGTGGCTGCTTGCTGGAGGGCTGGATCCTGCAAACGTCGCAGAGGCAGCCCGGGCGGCCGGCGCGTGGGGTGTCGATGTCTCTTCCGGCGTCGAACAGTCCCGGGGCATCAAGGATCTGGCAAAAATCCGCGCCTTTGTCACGGCCGCCAAGGCCTGATCCCTCGCGGGACGCCGCCAACTTCAGGGTTAAGTCAGGGAAAGCCCCGGGCGACGGCAGACGTCCCGGGGAGCAGAATGGTCAGATGAAGACTCTCCTGAACATCATCTGGCTCGTGTTCGGCGGCCTCTGGCTGGCCATCGGTTACTTTGTTGCGGGCGTGATCTGCTGCCTGCTCATCGTCACCATCCCCTGGGGCATCGCGTCCTTCCGGATCGCTTCCTATACGCTCTGGCCGTTCGGCCGGATGGTCGTGGACAAGCCGGGAGGAAACGGCGTGTTTGCGCTGCTGGGCAACGTCATTTGGCTCCTGGTGGCCGGCATCTGGATTGCCGTTGGACATGTAGTCACGGCGATAGCCATGGCCCTGACCATCATCGGCATCCCGCTGGCCATCGCCAACCTCAAGCTGATTCCTGTCTCGCTCATGCCGCTGGGCAAGCAGATCGTTCCCACGAATGCACCGTTCGCGGCCTACCGCTGAGCGCTACCGCAGCTCACCGGGGCGGGTTCAGCTGGCTGCCGTCTCCAGTTCGCCCGCCAGGTTCCGCCGTGCGGCCTCCAGCCACAGCCGGCGGGCGCGGGCGGTGTGGAACAGCGGATCCAGATCCAGCAGATGGCGGACGACGGCGGCCCGTCCGGCAGCGAAGTCGGCGTCGCCGATGTGCCCATAGTCTTCCCGGACGGCAGCCACATACCGTGCGTACTGCCCGGGTTCGCTGCCGAGAACGGAAAGATCCGCGTCGCAGAGGAGGGCGCCGCCGTCGTCCCCTGGAGTGGGCCGGTGATCGGAGGTCACCCTGACCAGGCGTGCCACCTCAGCGGCTTCCGCGGCAGGCAGTCCGGCCTCGGAAAGCCTGGCTTCGGCGAGCCGCGCGGACTCTTCCTCGTCCTGCCCCGGGATTCCGTGGTAAACGGCGTCGTGGAACCAGGCGGCAAGCAGCACGGCCCGGGGCGGCTCGGCAGGTGCCGTGAGCAGATCCAGCGCCTCCAGCACCGCCAGCAGGTGGGTGCAGCCGTGATACCTGCGGTGAGGTTCGCTCCAGCGGTCCAATAGGTCCAGGAACAGCGCTTCGTGCTCAGGCAGCACAGCGTTCCAGCGCTTCAGCAGCGGCACTTTCAGTGATGAGTTGCGTTCACGGGCGGGAATCCGCAGTCCGCTGGCAATGAGTTTGCGGACAAGAATCCGGGCTTCCACGGGAATAGCGCCCGAGGCCACCAGCGAATCGTAGCGCCGCTCCGGAACGTCGTAGTGGTCGCCGTCAAAGGCCCGCTCAGTTATTCCAGCGGCTGCGGCGAAGGCATGCAGTTCCGCCAGGGAGGTGTCCGAGATCAGGTGCGAAAACAGTGTTCCGTGCGCCGGCCACAGAGGCGGATCCAGGTAAATGGCCATGGATGAAAGTCTAAACTCCGGCGCGCCGGGCGGAGCGCAGCCTTCAGCCATATTGGTGCTAGGAAACCTTCTTGATCACGACGTCATCAATGTATTGGTCGCCCTTTTGGCGGAAGTGCTCGGCCCCGAATTGAACCTTGCTCAGGCTTGTGGCGCGGAGAGTTACTGGGCTGCTGTACGCGAGGACGCCGTCGAACCACACCTGGACTGCCGAGCTGCTGCCATTGGCCGTGACCTCCATCTGGATCCGGTGCCACGTGCCCAGCGGGATGCTTGAGGACTTCAGCCTCGTGTAGGTGAACGTTCCGTTGGGATTTGTCACCCGCAGCCACAGTTGGCCGGTGTCATTGTAACGGTACACGTCCGCAACCCTGGTGCTGCCGGAGAAAAACCGGACGTACGGAACGTTGTTGCCTGCAACGCCTGCCGCCGTGATATTCACCCAGGCGTCGGCATTTACCCTCTTGGTGCCGGTGCTAAGGTTTAGCGCCATGTTGGCCATGGAACCGGCATCCGAGGTGGCGTGGAGCTTGATGGAGCACAGCCCGCTGTGGACCCTGGAATTGCTGACCGTCGCCGTTCCGGTTCCCGCGGTGGTGGGAACGAATGGGCGCAGTGAATTGTTTTCGAAGCTCGTGCTGATTAGAACTGATCCACTCAAAGAGTTGGTCGGGGTGGCCGTGCCCGCCCGGCAGGTCGCAGCATTGGCGGCGGGCGAGGTGCCAAGGAAAAGTCCGCCGGTCACCAGCACACCGGCTGAACCCAGGGTTCCGAGTTTTTTCAGCTTGTTCATTTGGTAGTCCTCACTATCGTGTTGCTGCGGTGTGGACCGCAGCTTCCGGCTACGGGCGTCCTGCCGAACTATGTGGGGCCGCGATGAACGACGGCGGGCGGCACCGGACCGCCGTACTTGGCGCCGCTGTGCTTGGTTTCAGTGTGCTTCGTTTCAGCATGCTTAGTTTCCATGCGCTTGGTCCCGCCGTGTTTTGCATCGCCGTTCTCCGTTTCAGCGTGCCGCTGCGGGGCCGGCGGCAACGGCACCGTGGGCACCGCCGAGGCAGGTTCGGATGTCATGGTTACTCGATCCCGCGCGGCTGGTTTGCCGGCCCTGACGCGACCTGCACCCTGTTCAGCGTTGGCGGTTGCTGGCATCAGCACCCTGAGACGCCAGACGGCAATCAGAGCCGCGGACGCCTGGGCGGCGGACCACAGCGCTGCGACACCGAGGAGGCCGAATTCGCGGGCGGCAAGGGAGGCTGGCCCCACGATGAGGACGGCAGCGAACACGGCTACGGCTGTGGCCTCGGCTTGGCGGCCTTGGGCCCGGCACAGACCGTAGTAGACCTGGGTCACGCAGCCCAGCAGCAGCGCCGGCACCAGGACAGGAAGCAGGATGGCGGTCGCCGCGTACGCCGGGCCCAGGAAACCGAGAAGGTAGGGGCCAGCAATGAGCAACATCGCTCCGGCGACGACAGTGAGGACGAGGCTGGCCTTGAGTGCGGAGGACACCAGCCCAGGCTTTGACCTGCCCCCGGCCAGCGCGGTCTGCAGGGAGAACCCGGAAGACTGGGGAAAGAAGAAGACCGCCGAGGCCATCATCCACACCATGTACCAGGACGCGGTTGCTGCCGGGCCGAGGGTAGCAGCCACGACGAGCGGCAGGAGATAGCCGGGGGCGCGGTCGGCGAGCATCAGCGCGTGGTTGGGCAAGCCCGGCTTCAGCAGCCGCAGGGCGGGTCCCGGCCTGAGCCCGTGCTTCCAGTCCGGTGCTGCACCGGTGCGGTTGAGTTGGCGCAGCCCGAGGATCACGCTCGCCAGGGCGCCGGTGGCCACCGCTGCGACCACCACGGCCACGTCCCGGACCCCTGCGGCTAAAGCCAGAGCCAGCACGGCAAGCTGTACCAGGCTCTGGGCGAGGCTCCTCACCAGAGCCCGGTCGGAGCGTTCCTGCGCAACACCCACATGATCCAGTTGGTAGGCAGCGGTGGCGAACACCGCTGTGGCCACGAACATCCCCGTTAGGAGTGGGTCATTCCAGGCCACGCCTACGCCTGATCCCAGCGCATAGGTCACACCGGCCACACCACCGGCCAGGACGACTGTGGCCACCCCTACAGTGAGGAGGCTGCTGGCAATGAGCCGCCTTCCGCCATCAAGCTGCTCCGGGAGCAAAGTGAGGGTGGCCTGGCCGATGCCCAGCATCCCAAGCTGCACCGTGAGGAGAGCGGCGGCCACCACGGCGGAGCCCATGCCAAGCTGCGCGGGCGGCAGCATGATCGCCGCCAGCGCCCAGAACAGGAATCCGGTGGCCATCGGCGCGATCCTGGCCGCGCTCAGCCACGCCGCATTGCCGCCCACAGAGTGCCCGGTCCCAGACGGGCGCAGGAATTCGCCGAACATTGACCTGTAGTTGTAGACCAGGAAACAGACCCAGTAGGGCAGAAAACGCGGTGCGTGCAGCAGCGACAGGCCGATGCCGCGAATCGTGGCCAGCAGCGGCAAGACCCCAAGCCAGCCTGCGCGGCGGGGGTGTTTGCGGATGGTTCGGGCCAAACCGGCGCCGTCCTGGAGCCACTGGTCACGGGCGGCATCGAACGAGTCCATGAACCGATGCCTCACTGCCGTAGTGCTGGAAACGCCAAGCCGGTAGCCGGCCTCTTCGAGCCTGATTCTCAGCTCGATGTCCTCGCCAGACCGGAAGGTGTCATCGAACGCCACGGACAGCAGGACTTTCCTCCGCATCAGGGTGGCGGACACGCCAAACCACGAGCGCACCCGGCTGTGAAGGTGGTGCCAGGCAAGGGCCGCGCCCCAATATCCACGCCCGTCCGCCTCGCTTACCAGGGCGAACTGCAGCCCGTCATAGCCGCAGGCGTGGAACTCGTCCAGGAGACCGCCCAGAGCACCCGCCGGAAGAACGACGTCGGCGTCGATCAGTGCCACGACGTCGCTGCATGCGCTCCGGACGCCGAGCATCCTCGCTGCCGGCAGCCCGCGGCCCTCGTCCGAGAGGACGCGCGCGCCCATGGATCGTGCAATCTCGACGGTGTTGTCCGTGGAGCAACCGTCCACGACAATGATCTCCCGCGGTTTCGCTGCACGGATGGATTCCAGGCATTCGCCCAACCAGCGGGCAGCGTTCCTTGCAGGAACCACCACGGACACGTCAAGGTCGCTAACGTGGGCCCCCATGTCACTCTTCCAGTTTGGCGCTGATCTGGCCGGCAACGTAGTCGGAGGTCCGGTCGGCGGACCACGAGGCGGGAATGCGCAGCAGGAAGCAGGGGACGTCATCAAGCGCCCGCCGCACCACGGCAGCCTTCTGGCTGAAGAATTCCTCCAAGGGAACCAGGCCCGTCGCGCCGAGGGCCTCGATCAGCCGACGTGACACCACCGGGAGCTCTGAATGGAAGTTCCCGACGATGCGGGAGGTCATCCATTCGCGGCTCCGCATCTCCAGCCGGGCATCGGAACCGTCGTAGCGTTCAAGGAAAATCGCCAGTCGGGTCAGCGCAGCCGAGGAGATGCCATCCTGCCCGAAGACCTGTTCGGGATGGACCATCTGGTGCTCGGGGGACCAGCGGCGCGTGAGTGCCGCGGTTTTTGGATACCTGACGATGACTGGGTGGACGGCCGTGGCCAGGCGTGCCACCGAATTAGTGAGCCAGCCCGGGGCCAAAGGTTTGCGGACCCCGCTGAAGACCTCCGGGTAGATCCTCCGGTGGTGCGGTTTCAGGAACATCGGTTTGGCATAGCCCATCAGCATGCCCCCGGCGTCCAGGAAGGCCCAGTCATCGGCCATGAAGCGCACACCGGGCATGGCCACGAGCTTCGCGACCGTGCTGGTCTTCCCCACACCCCCCCAGGCCGGAAGCAGGACTCCTGACCCCCGGAAGTCAACCACCGCCGCATGAATCATTGCGGCGTTTTCCTTAATGGAGAGCCGATCCAGCAAGGGGATAACGGCCGTGAGCAGCTCGCCCCGGCCCTGAATGGAGTAACCGTCGCGGGTTTCCTGGACCTGGACGCGGTCTGCCGGGATGTAGAGCGAGTCCGTCGTGAAGCGGTAGGCGTCCTCGGCGTGTGACTGGTCGATTACAGCCGCCGTCTCCGCACTGACACGCAGCCGCAGCGGAGCCCGGGACGGACCCAGGAACGGTGCGAGCATGTCCCGCAACTGGGCCTCACCGGGGGTGCCGGGTGCCACTTCGATCCCCACGAGCCCGTGGACATCAAAACTGGTGCCGGTAGACGGCATCGAGTCCTTCACAGCGTCTTTTTCGGACTGGCTCATGCCCCGTGTCCTCCGGCGGTCTCGGCGATATGGGGGGTTCTGTACTGCGGATACATCCGGATCATTTGACTTCCCTCCAGCTGGCGTGTGGCTCGTGCGGCTCGAGTCCCGCGTCGGCCGGGTCAAGGGGCAGACGGCGTCCCCGGATGTACCCGCAGGTAGTTACGGTCAGCACGGCGATGATGGCCGCTGCCCGGCGGAAGCCGGCGGGGTCCGTGCCGCGAATTCGGCCCAGTATGCCCCCAACCACCGCACGAGGCAGCACGCTGCGGACGTACCGGCGTTCGGGCCCAAGAGCACGCTTGTGGCCGACGATCTTGCTGACCTGAGCTTTGGATATCCCCTCGGACCACGCGCGCCGCAGCATGTAGCTGAGGGTTCCGCGCTGTGCGGGGACGAAGTGGCGGACCAGGGCAGCCGGTTCGTACACCACGCGGCTTCCTGGCGCACCTATGGCTGCCCTGATGCAGATTTCTGTCTCCTCACAGCCCAAGGGCAGGGAATTCTGCCGGCCGAGGGACGTGTTGAAACCGCCCACGACTTCCAGGACCTGGGAACGGAAGGACATGTTGGCGCCGACGACGTTGCGCACTTCGGCAGCCACCTTTGGCATCCCCCGGTGCGTGCAGCCAACGATCCAGTCCAGTTCCTCGCCGAAGTAGTCCGGGCGACCGGTTTCCCATTCCGGCACAACGCGCCCGCCCACGGCCAGGACGTCGGGGTCGTCGTAGAGGGCCGTCAGCCGTTGCAGCCAGTCCGGGGCCGCCTCGGCATCGTCGTCCAGAAAAGCGACGATCCCTGCGGTCGCGGCAGCAGCCCCAGTGTTCCGGGCGCCGGAAAGGCCTTTGGGCCCGGTGTTTTCCAGGATCACCACGTCCGAAACCGTGAAGATCAGGCGCTTATAGAGATCCGCGTTGTAGTCGACCACTACGATCGTCTGCTGGGGCGGGACAGTTTGGGCGTGGACGGACTGGATGGCGGCCACCAGCCTGTCCCACCGGTCCTCGGTGTAGGAGCAGATCACCACGGAAACGGCCGGGAGTTCTTCTGAAGGATTCATGTCAATCACCTGCCATCAGACCAAGCACTGTGGCAGGGTCCGTCGGAATGTGGGGCAGGGGCCTGCTGGGGTACCTGTATTTCACGCGTCTGAGCGCCTCGGGCCGGGCGCCGGCCGTGGGCGCTTCCCATCCCACACATTCACGGCCCAAGGTCCGCAACACCCGCCATCCGTCACGGAAGGTATGGAGGTTTGAGTTGCCGGAGATCCGGGTGAGCTCGGTGCTGGGCACCTCGGCAATCCGCAGGCCAGCCCTGGAAGCACGGACAATCAGTTCGGTCTCGATCTCGAACCCTTCCGACTGCAGTTCGAGGATTTGCAGGCACTCCCGCCGCATTGCGATATAGCCGTAGCACAGGTCGGAATAGTTGCTGTGCAGCACGAGGTTGGCCAAGCGGGTCAGGGCGCGATTGCCGGCGCTGCGGAGCAACGTGATGTCTTCTGACCCTCCCCCCGTGACGTAGCGGGAGCCCTTGACGAAGTCGAATTCGTGCTGGAGCGGCGTGACGAACCAGCCGATTTCCTGCGGATCCATGCTCCCGTCTGCGTCCAGCATGACGATGATGTCCCCGGTGGCCGCGGCAAGCCCCGCCCGCACCGCGAACCCCTTGCCGGCATTGGGTTCTGAGACCACCACCACATCCAGGCGCAGCGCCCGGGCGACGTCGACAGTGCTGTCCAGCGAGCGCCCGTCGATAATCACCACTTCGTCCACATACGAGGGCATGCGGCGCAAAACCCACGGAAGGTTCTTGGCTTCATTAAGAGTGGGAATCACCACGCTAATCGAGGCTAGGGGAACTGGCGCCGAATTCTGTGCGTGAACAGTTGAAACGTGTACAGGGATGGTCACTAGCCTCACCACTCATTGGAGTCGTTTTGCCTATGCCAGTCCCGAGCAACCTTCCCGGCTGGATACGGGAAATCGAAGCGCCTGCTGCTGCTGCGGTCCTGGCAACTTGCTTGCACTCCCCCTCGAAACATGTTCAGCCGAGCAACTTGTAAAAAGCTTGGAACTTCTTGAAACGGCCCCAGTTTTAGGGGTTTCGCCCCCGTTTTAGGGGGTTTAGTCCCGGTTTGGGATGTGAAATCCTTGGAAACTCCAAGGTCCCGATGCCACACTCTCCTATGGCCAGCCCAGCCCGAAGTCATCGCCAAAAGCATCCCATTCGGCGCTTTGGTGTGCTGGCCGCGGCGGCGACGCTCACGGCATGTGGCGTCATGGCCGGCCCGGTGGCCATGGAAGCGCACCGGCTTCCTTCGGATCCGGTGCCCGCGGCGGAACCGTCCGAGTCATCAGCAGCCCTTCAGTCGGTCACGCCATCTCGGGCGGCGGCATCTGCACCCGGCTCCGTCCCAAAGCAATCAGTGGAAACGCCCCGTGCCGCAGCACCCTCTGCAGCGGCACCCCGTGCCGCAGCACCCTCTGCGGCGGCACCCCGTGCGGCGGCACCCGGTGCGGCGGCTGAGTCAGCAGCACCGCGGCCCGCGCCGGAACTTCGTGCTGCAGAACAGCCCGCAGGTGAGCCTCTGGCGGGGCAGCCGACTTCCACCGACCCGCTGCACAAAATGCCCAGGGGCGATCTTCCGGGTTGGAAGCAGGTCTTTCGGGAAGAGTTCAACAAAGGCGATGTGCCGATCGGCGCTTTTCCAGGTCCGCTTTACTCCGCTAAATGGAGTGCAGGGTATAAGGACGGAACACCGGATACCGCGGGTCAAATGGGAGCGAAATCCGGCTATTACCCGTCCAAAGTGCTGAGTGTTAAGAACGGCATGCTGGACTGGTACCTCCACACGAAGAATGGGATTTCAATGGGCGCGGCGCCCAGTCCCAAGATTCCGAATAACAGCGCTCAAAAAGGCCTGCTGCCGCGGCACAACAGTCTGATGTACGGCAGGATATCGGTGAGGTTCAAGGCCGACTCACTGAGGGGCTTCAAAGCCGCCTGGCTCCTTTGGCCCGATAGTGGCGTCTGGCCCCGGGACGGAGAGATCGATTTCCCTGAGGGGGACCTCTCAAAAAGTTTTTATGGCGCTGTCCATAAACGAGGGAATGACCCTAAGGCGACTGACGTGTTCCGTTCACACGCGTTCTACGTGGATTGGCATGTAGCCACGATGGAGTGGAGTCCGGGCAAGGTCGAATTTTTCCTCGATGGCCGGTCACTGGGAGCGGGTACAACAGCGACGCCGACAACACCTATGCACTACATTCTCCAGACCGAGTCGTGCCTTCCTATCTGTCCGTCGCCGCAGACGGCAGGGCATGTCTACCTGGACTGGATCGCAATCTGGAAGCGGGCCTAGACGATATGTAGCAGGAGGTGGCGGCTGCTATTTCCGTTCGATGTCGAAGACGTCCGTGAAGGTATACCCGTTCGCCGGGACGAACCTTGCTGAGAGCCTGCTCGCTGTGGAGCAGTCCAGAGAATCCGCATTTGCGGATTAGGCTCGCACTTTTATCCGCAGACCGGACTAGAATCCTCGCATGACCACGATTCGCGTTTCCGAGGCTGCCCGTTTCCTGGGTGTCAGCGACGACACCATACGCCGCTGGACCGAGAACGGCAGCCTGACGCCGCACAGAGACGCGTCAGGGCGGCTGGCTGTGGACGGACTGGAACTGGCCCGGCTGGCCGGCAGGCAGGCGCACCTGCCGGATGACCCGTCCGCAGCGGGCAGTTCAGCGCGCAACCGTTTCGTCGGGCTGGTCACCGGTATTACAGCCGACAAGGTCATGGCGCAGGTGGAGCTGCAGTGCGGACCCTTCCGCGTGGTGTCACTGATGAGCAGCGAAGCCGTGCGTGAACTGGGACTTGAACTGGGATCAGTAGCCACTGCCGTGGTCAAAGCCACCACGGTCATCGTGGAAACGCCCAAGGGAAAGAGCATCGTGTGAAAGCCGCCCGCGCACTCCTCCCGGCGCTGCTGGCCGCTGTGATGGTGGCGGCTGGCCTGTCAGGCTGCGCCACCGCTTCACCTGGCGCTGCGGTATCCGACGGAACCTCCCGGGCTTCCGGGACCCTCACAGTGTTTGCCGCAGCTTCCCTGAAGGAAACGTTCACCCGTCTGGCCGGAGAGTTTGAACGCCGGAATCCCGGGGCCAGGGTGATGCTGAATTTCGCCGGGTCCTCGGACCTTGCAACCCAAATCAGCCAGGGCGCTCCGACCGACGTTTTTGCCTCTGCTGATACGCGGACCATGGCCCGGGTGTCGGATTCCGGGTTGCTCAGGGGCCAGGCTGCGGGCTTCGCTACCAACGTCCTCGAGATCGCGGTCCCTCCGGGCAATCCGGCGTCGGTTTCATCCTTTCGGGACCTTTCCCGCCAGGGGGTGAAGGTGGTGGTCTGCGCGAGCCAGGTGCCGTGCGGCGCCGCGGCGGAAACCGCCGAACTGGAAGCTGGCGTGGCGCTGAATCCAGTCAGCGAAGAATCGTCCGTGGCCGACGTCCTCGGCAAGGTCGCATCGGGGGAAGCGGATGCCGGCCTCGTCTACGCCACCGATGTGAAAGGCGCCGATGGCAAAGTCCGGGGAATCCCGTTTCCGGAGGCGCGCAAGGCGGTGGTCACGTACCCCATCGCCGCCATCGACAACAGCCGGCAGCAGGAGTTGGCGGCGGCATTCATCGCCCTGGTGACCAGCAACGAGGGGCAGCAAACGCTGCAGGAAGCCGGTTTCGGAGCCCCTCCAAGAGCTTCCACTGGACCGGAAGGAAGCTCCGGCCAATGAACACCGGTCCTCGGTGCAGCTCCGGCGCCTATGCCGGCATCCCCTATTGGATCTATCCCGTCGCGGCGGCCGGCGCGCTGCTCGTGTTGCTCCCGCTGGCCGCCATGGCTGCCCGGGTCAACTGGGCAAATTTCGTTCCGCTCGTTACCTCAGAGTCGGCGCTGGACGCCCTCGGGCTCAGCCTGCGGACCTCGGCCGTCAGCACCCTGCTGTGCATCGTTCTCGGCGTTCCGCTGGCCCTGGTGCTGGCGCGCGGCAGCTTTCCGGGACAGCGGCTGCTCCGGTCCTTTGTGCTGCTGCCCCTGGTCCTCCCGCCCGTGGTGGGGGGCATCGCGCTCCTGTACACGTTCGGCCGCCAAGGCTTGCTCGGCCGCAGCCTGGAGGTCCTGGGAATCCAGATCGCCTTCTCCACCGCCGCCGTGGTCATTGCCCAGACCTTCGTTGCACTGCCGTTCCTCGTGGTGAGCCTGGAAGGCACGCTCCGGACCGCTGGCAGCCGCTACGAAGCCGTGGCGGCAACTCTCGGCGCCAGCCCGGCCACGGTTCTGCGCCGGGTCACGCTGCCGCTGGTCCTGCCGGGCCTGGCCTCGGGTGCTGTGCTGTCCTTTGCCCGGAGCCTCGGGGAGTTCGGCGCCACCCTCACCTTCGCGGGCAGCCTGCAGGGGGTCACCCGTACGCTGCCGCTTGAGATTTATCTTCAGCGCGAAACCGACGCCGATTCCGCCGTCGCCCTGTCCCTCGTCCTGGTTGCGGTCGCGGTGACCGTTGTGTCGGTGTCCCACCGCGGCCCCCGGCGGCCTGCAGCCCCGCCTTTTGGTTCGGGGCCAGTCCCGGAGGAACGGACGACGGCGGGATCCGCCGCGGGCGGGGACGTCCGGTGACGTTCCAGCTGGAGGCAGCCGTGGCGGCGCGCAGCTTTGACGTCTCCCTCACCCTGGGACCTGCGGAGACGGTGGCGGTCATGGGGCCCAACGGTGCCGGTAAATCAACGCTGCTGGCCGTCATCGCGGGGCTGCTGCGTCCGGACACGGGCATGGCCCACCTGGACGGCAGGCCGCTGTTTGATCTTGCCACCGACCGCGCTGCCTGGACCGCCCCGCATCACCGCGGCACCGCCCTGCTTGCCCAGGAGCCGCTGCTTTTTCCGCACTTGACCGCCTTGGAGAACGTGGCGTTCGGCCCGCGCAGCCGCGGCCTGTCCAGAAGCAGGGCGCGGGACGCCGGACGCCATTGGCTCAGGGCCGTCGATGCTGCCGAGCTGGAAAATCGCCGCCCGTCCGAGCTGTCAGGAGGGCAGGCCCAGCGGGTGGCCGTCGCCCGGGCGCTTGCTGCCGATCCCGGCCTGCTCCTGCTCGATGAGCCCATGGCCGCCCTGGACATCCATGCCGCTCCGCTGCTGCGGCGGCTGCTCAAAAGGGTGCTCGAAGGGCGGCGGGCCATCATCATCACCCACGACGTCCTGGACGCGCTCATGCTGGCAGACCGCGTGGTGGTTCTGGAGAACGGCAGAATTTCAGAGTCCGGGGCCACCCGTGACGTGCTTCAGCGGCCAAAGAGCAGGTTCGCGGCCGGGCTGGCCGGCCTCAACCTGGTAGCGGGCACTCTCACCAAACACGGCATCAGGACCGCGGACGGGCAGGACATCGCCGGACTGCACGACCCGCAACTGGACGTCCCAACACACGACACCCCAACACAGGACGCCCCAACCGCCGGCGCCGCTGGCAACGGCATGCAGGAGCGCGCTGCGGCCGGAAATGACGGCCTCCTCGCTCCCGGACGTGACGGCGTTGCGGTGTTCCCGCCGTCGGCCGTTTCCGTTTTCTTGACAGAGGCGCACGGCAGCCCCCGGAACTCATTCCCCGTAACCATCACGGATCTCGAGCCGCATGGGGACCAGATCCGAGTCCGCGCCGGCGGGCTGTCCGCCGATGTGACGCCGGCGGCGTCAGCGGACCTCGGCCTCGCGCCCGGCATGAAGGTGTTCTTCGTGATTAAAGCGGGGGCAGTGTCCGTCTACCCCGCATAAAGACCTCCCACCCGTCCCAGCGCGAACGGACACTTAAGGCCCTTTGGGTGAGGGCCTTAAGGCTCCGTTCGCGCTTGGGTGAGGGCCTTAAGTGTCCGTTCGCGCTTGGCTGCGCTACAGGCCGGGGATGTCGAGGGCCTCGTACACCTGAATGCTGGCGTCCGGCATCATGAGGTGCGGATGCCGGTCGAGCAGGGCGAGAGCCCCGTCCATGTCCTCCGCCTGGAGGATGCCGTACCCTGCCACGTGGCTCGAGGTGTCGGCCGTTCCGGTCGCACTGACTTCCTTGCCGGTGCCGAGCGGATTGCCCATGTCCACGATTCCGTCGCCGGCCCGCTGGGCCCACTCCATCCATGCCTTCATGCCCTCCTGGGCGGCCTCCGGGCTGCTCTCTGCCATCTGGGCCTGTGCCGACTGCGGGGCGTTGTAAAGAACCACGAATTTCTTCATTGCAGATCCTCGTTTCAGTTGCCGGTGGAACTGTCGTCGCTGGTCACAGTCGATCCTAGGGGGATTCGGGCGGCGGCGATACAGTCCAGCGGGGGCAAATCTTCTGAGCTGCATCGGCCCGGAAGGGCCGTTTCGCTGCGAGAAAACTTGCACTTGCAGAGGTCCCCTTCCAAAGTTGAGCGTAGTAGACTCAAGTCAGGAATTTCTTGCTTTGGAAGGAGCTCGCTTTGGACGTCAAATTCACCACCAAGAGCCAGGAGGCTCTTTCGGCCGCAGCCATGAACGCCTCGACGGCCGGCAATCCCCAGGTGGAGCCTGCCCACCTGCTGAAGGCGCTGATGGACCAGCGGGAGGGGGTGGCTGTTGCGCTGCTGCGCGCCACGGGCGCCGATCCTGACGCCGTGAGCACACAGGCGAGCACGGCCATCAAGGCGATGCCCGCAACGTCAGGCGGTTCCGTGCAGCAGGCCCAGCTTTCGCGCGCCGCGCTGCAGGCGATTCAAAACGCCCAGAATGAGGCAGATAAGCTCGGCGACTCCTTCGTCTCCACCGAGCATCTGCTGCTGGGCCTCTCTGCCGGAAGCGATGCCACAGGCAGGATCCTGCGTGACTCGGGTGCCTCGCATGAGGCGCTGCTTGCCGCCCTGCCGGGGGTCCGGGGAGACCGCAAGGTGGACAGCCCGGACCCGGAGAACACCTTCCAGGCACTGGAGAAGTTCGGCACCGACCTTACCGCCATGGCCCGCGCCGGAAAGCTGGACCCCGTGATCGGCCGTGACTCCGAGATCCGACGCGTCATCCAGGTCCTGTCGCGGCGCACCAAAAACAACCCGGTCCTCATCGGGGAACCCGGCGTCGGCAAGACAGCAGTGGTGGAAGGGCTCGCGCAGCGCATGGTGGCAGGGGATGTGCCCGAAAGCCTGCGCGGCAAAACGCTCATCTCCCTGGATCTCGGCTCCATGGTTGCGGGCGCGAAGTACCGCGGTGAGTTCGAGGAGCGCCTGAAGGCCGTACTGGAAGAGATCAAGAACTCCGAGGGCCAGATCGTCACCTTCATCGACGAAATCCACACGGTGGTCGGTGCGGGTGCCACAGGTGATTCATCGATGGACGCGGGCAACATGCTCAAGCCCATGCTGGCACGCGGTGAGCTGCGGCTGATCGGTGCCACCACGCTGGATGAGTACCGTGAAAACATCGAGAAGGACGCCGCCCTTGAGCGCCGCTTCCAGCAGGTCTACGTGGGCGAGCCCAGCGTGGAGGACACCATCGGCATCCTCCGCGGCCTGAAGGAACGCTACGAGGCCCACCACAAGGTCTCGATCGCTGACTCCGCCCTCGTGGCCGCCGCGACGCTGTCCAACCGGTACATTTCGGGGCGCCAGCTGCCGGACAAGGCCATCGACCTCGTGGACGAGGCCGCGTCCCGCCTGCGCATGGAGATCGACTCCGCACCGGAGGAGATCGACCAGCTGCGGCGGCAGGTGGACAGGCTCACCATGGAGGAGCTGGCCCTGAGCGGGGAGACGGACCCTGCCTCGGTGGAACGTCTCGCCGCATTGCGCGCCGACATGGCCGACAAGAAGGAGCAGCTCGCCGCCCTGAACGCCCGGTGGGAAGCGGAGAAAGCGGGACTGAACCGTGTTGGTGACCTGAAGGCCAAGCTCGACGAGCTGCGGTCCGCCGCCGACAAGGCCCAGCGTGAAGGCGATCTCGAGACCGCCTCCCGGATCCTCTACGGGGAAATCCCGGCCCTTGAACGCGAGCTGAACGCCGCGGCGGAAGCGGAGGCCGCCGTTGAGGATAAGTCCGGCCAAATGGTCGCGGAGGAAGTGACGGCGAACGACATCGCAGAGGTCATCTCCGCCTGGACGGGCATCCCGGCAGGACGGATGCTGCAGGGCGAAAGCCAGAAGCTGCTGCACATGGAGGAGGAGCTGGGCCGGCGGCTCATCGGCCAGTCCAAGGCCGTGGCCGCGGTCTCCGACGCCGTTCGGCGGGCCCGTGCCGGCATCAGCGATCCCAACCGCCCCACCGGTTCCTTCCTGTTCCTTGGGCCCACCGGCGTCGGCAAGACGGAGCTCGCCAAGTCCCTGGCGGACTTCCTCTTCGACGACGAACGGGCCATGGTGCGGATCGACATGTCCGAGTACTCGGAGAAGCATTCGGTTGCCCGGCTGGTCGGCGCCCCTCCGGGATACGTGGGCTACGAGGAGGGCGGCCAGCTCACCGAGGCCGTCCGCCGCCGCCCGTACTCCGTGGTGCTGCTGGACGAGGTTGAAAAGGCGCATCCGGAAGTCTTCGACATCCTCCTGCAGGTGCTCGACGACGGCCGCCTCACCGATGGCCAGGGGCGGACGGTGGACTTCCGCAACGTGATCCTGGTGCTGACCTCCAATCTGGGCAGCCAGTTCCTGGTGGACCAGACCCTGGATGGGCAGGCCAAGCGGGACGCCGTCATGGCCACGGTCAACGCGTCCTTCAAGCCGGAGTTCCTGAACCGGCTGGACGAGGTGGTGCTCTTCGAGGCCCTCACCCTGGACGAACTCGCCCGGATCGTGGAGCTGCAGGTGGCCGAACTGGCCGGGCGCCTGCACGAGCGGCGGCTCTCCCTTGAGGTCACCGAAAGTGCCCGTGCCTGGCTGGCGATGTCGGGGTTCGATCCCGCCTATGGCGCCCGGCCGCTGCGGCGGCTTGTCCAGCGCGAAATCGGCGACCGGCTGGCCAGGGCCATTCTCGCCGGCGAGATCTCGGATGGTGACACCGTCCTGGTGGACACCGCGGCCGACGTCGACGCGCTCACGGTCGAGGGGCTGGAGGCCATGGCGCGGGCGGCCGGGGCTCCTGCCGGCGGCAACGGGCTCTCGGTCCGCCGCAAGGGATAGTGGGGTCCTGCGCCCTTTGCCTGCTCCC
Organism: Arthrobacter sp. NPDC093125; assembly: GCF_044754225.1. Classification (NCBI taxonomy): domain Bacteria; kingdom Bacillati; phylum Actinomycetota; class Actinomycetes; order Micrococcales; family Micrococcaceae; genus Arthrobacter; species Arthrobacter sp. NPDC093125. The sequence continues at coordinate 138,746 of NZ_JBIVOQ010000008.1, forward strand.
CTCGGCATCTCCTAGGGGAGCAGGCTGCTTTTGATGATGTTTCCGGATGTCGAGGTTATATAGCAGTCGACGCGGCGGTCGCCACTGCGCCAACTGTCCGGGCTGGGGTAGGCCAGGCGGTACTTCAGCTCGTAGCCGGTAGTTTTGCTGTTCAATGGTGCCGCCTGGCAGGCTTCACGGCCCTTGGCCTTCATGGCGGTGCTGCCCGGGTAGGAATCCGCGGCCGCGTATTGATGGACGGCCACGAGTTGGGCCGAATGTGGCGAAGCGCAAGCCACGACTTCGGCGTCTGGCGTTGAGGGGTCAAAGTCTTTGAAGCAGTCACCGAGCCTGAAATCCAGCGAACTCACTCCCTTCACCGGGAGACTCGGGCGCGGCGTCGCGGAAGGGGCGGCATCCGACGGCGATTTTGCTGCCGGAACGGGTTCGCCGTTGGTCTGCAGCGTTGCTGTTGCCAGCATGGCTCCAAAAGCCCACACGAGCATCCCACCCAGGACGAGCAGAACCACCAGGAACCCCGCCTTCGCCAGGAGTTGTTGTGGGCCGGACTCTGCGGCAGGTGCTTGCTGCAATTCCGTCGGAGCGGCAGCCGGCACCGCACTTATCGGTGGGTATGCGGGCGGCGGCGGGATGTTCCGTCGCCCGGCATCCGGGACTGCGTAGTCGTCATTCACTTGGGGCGGCACCCCTTCCGTGCATTGTCCCGGCACTGGATCCGGCTCCGGCGTGCTGTCCTGCAGGTGCTTCAGGTGCAGCTGACGGCCGATTCCGCTGGCGGGCTAAATTCAGCTGTTCAGGAGACTCTATCGAACAAAAAATCACTGCAACTCCCTGATTACCGGGGTTTTGGATCCGACACCGCTGCGGCGACGCGCCCGTGGCAAGCAGATGCCGCCGAAAGCATGTAATCTAGGGATACGACAAATTGACCAATCATTCCGGGGCCTCACCGATAGCCAAGGTGACCACCTCCGGTCCAAGTACAAAAGGGGGTCACGCCATGGGGCGCGGCCGTCAAAAGGCAAAAGCTACCAAGCAGGCTCGGGACATTAAGTACTACTCCCCGAATACTGACTATTCGGCCCTTCAGCGTGAGCTCACGGGACCGGGAAGTCGTGCCTCGAGTCATTTCGCGAATGAACCGGCGGAGCCGGACTATTCGGCCTACGTGGATAAGTACGCGGACGATTTGGAAGACGACGACGACGAGGTAGACACCCGTCGTATCGGTTAGTCGTTTCAGTCTGAACCTGCCCTAAGGCACTCAGCTGCACGCCGCCGTCGTACACCTGTGTACGCAGACGCATTCCGGCTACCCTCTTTCCGAAGCCGTTTTTATCTTTCGGATTAACCGGGTACTGCCGACGTTTATCAAAAAGCCCGCAGGGCATACCAGTCATTGGTGTGCCCTGCGGGTTTTTTGTGCCCGCTCTGCGGCCTTCACCGGACAGCCGGTTCACGTCTAGGCTGTGAGGGGTTTCCGTCTCGCCGAAAGGGATCAACGCTATGGTTCAGCGCACCACGTATGCCCACGGCGAACTGTGCTGGGCGGACGTCCAGACTCCTGACGTCGCCGCGGCCAAGTCGTTCTACGCCGCGGTATTCGGCTGGCGCTACGAGGACCTTCCCACGCCGGACGGGCGCAGCTACGCGCAGGCGTTTATCGACAATGACCTCGTGGCGGTGGTGGCCCCACAGAATCCCGCCCAGCAGGAGGCCGGCACCCCGGCCCAATGGAACGTCTACTTCGCGGCGGATAATGCCCGGCTGGTGGCCGAAGAAGCCCCGTATGCCGGCGGGGCGGTAGAGTTCGGCCCCGAGCAAGTAGGAGACAGCGGCGTCATGGTGTTCCTGCGCCCGCCTGGTGGCGGGACCACCGGAGTTTGGCAGGCAGGAACGCACGTGGGCAGCAGGCGGCAGAACGAGCCCGGAGCGTTCGCCTGGGCGGAGCTCCTCACACCGGAACCCAGGGCCGCCGTCGGATTTTTCCAGCAGCTGTTCGGCCACGAGGTGACCGAGTATCCGCAGGACGACGGCGGAACCTACACCACCCTCATCGCCGGCGGAGCCGAGGTTGCCGGCGTCGCCCCTGAGCCTCTGATCGGGGACGAGGGTGAGGATGGGGCCGCGGAGCAGGAAGAGGCCGAGGAAGGCGCTGAAGAGCCGGCAGGTCCGGACAGCGCCGAAGCACGTGCCCGCCAGGGCTGGCAGGTGTACTTTGGCGTATTCAGCGTCAAGGAGGCCGTCCTGGCGGCTGTGGCGGCAGGCGCGGAAGTGCTCGTGGAGCCGGAGTTCGCCGAGGATGGCGGAACCATCGCCACCCTGAAGGACCCGCAGGGCGGCGTGTTCAGCGTCCTCGAGGTCGAGCTGCCGAGTTTTTAGGCGTAGGTGTTGACCATCCGGACGGCGCCGCCGTCAACGCCCTTGGCGCCCTGAACGTAGTCCGGCCCGGTCTTCAGGATGGAGTCCGAGTCGGCGCTGACGGTGCCCATGATCCAGGACGGCAGGCCGCGCTCGTTCAGGCGTGCCACAGCGGCGTCGGCCACGTCTGCGGACACGATAGCCACCATGCCCACGCCGAGGTTGAGCGTGCGCTCGAGGTCGGCCAGGGGGACACGGCCGAGCTCGGACACGAGCTTGAAGATGGCCGGCAGCTCCCAGGTGGCGCGGTCCACCGTGGCCACGAGCCCCTGCGGCAGGACCCGGGCGAGGTTGGCGGCGAGGCCGCCGCCGGTGACGTGGCTGAAGCCGTGCACAGCCTTCTCTGAGGCGACCGGGAAGGTCCGCGCAAGGTCAAGGCAGTCGGCGGCGTAGACGCGGGTGGGTTCGAGCAGTTCCTCGCCCAGGGTGCGTCCGAGTTCGGAGACCTGGCGGTCCAGGGCCCAGCCGGCGTGGTTGATGACCCGGCGCACCAGGGAATACCCGTTGGAATGCAGGCCGGAGGAGGCCATGCCGATCACAACGTCACCGGCGCGGACGCGGTCCGGTCCCAGCAGGGAGTCGGCTTCGACAACACCGGTGGCGGCACCGGCGACGTCGTACTCGTGTTCGCCCAGCAGGCCGGGGTGCTCGGCCGTCTCGCCGCCCACAAGGGCGGTGCCGGCTACGGAACAGGCTGCCGCGATGCCGCGGACGATGTCCGCGATGCGCTCCGGAACCACCTTGCCGCAGGCGATGTAGTCGGTCATGTAGAGCGGCTCGGCGCCCACCACCACGATGTCGTCCACCACCATGCCCACGAGGTCGAACCCGATGGTGTCGTGGATGTCCATGGCCTGGGCGATGGCCACCTTGGTGCCCACACCGTCAGTGGACGTGGCCAGCAGCGGACGCTTGTAGGTCAGCAGCTGGGAGACATCAAACAGTCCGGCGAAACCGCCGACGCCGCCAATCACCGAAGCGTTGTGTGTCGCCTTGACGGCGTCCTTCATGAGTTCGACGGCGCGGTCTCCCGCTTCGACGTCTACGCCCGCCGACGCGTACGTGATGCCGGCGTTGTTCTGGGCAGCGTTCATGTCGGCAGTGGGGGAGGCGGAAGTCATAGGGACTCTTTCTTGTCAGCGCCGACGGTTGCAGCGTCGGGGTGGAGATCGGGCACACGGTCGGCTTCGGTGAGCAGGTTCTCAAGTTCGGAGTCCGGCCCCGGGTCGCAGCCCGTGGCTCCGGGCTTCTCTGCCGGGTCCTCGGTCACAGGGATGCTGTCCGGGTTGCCGGGCGTGGCGGCAGCCGGTTCGATGGCAGCTTCCGTGGCAGGGTCACCGGCCTCCGAGGCGATGCCGGCAGCGGGCTTCACGTCAGCAAGGCCGCCGAGGTCCGTGCGCTCCAGCAGGTTCTTGCCGAGCTTGTCGGCGCCGGGCAGTTCGATGGGGTACTTGCCGGTGAAGCAGGCGGTGCAGAGCTTCTCTCGGGGCTGCTGCGTGGCGCCGATCATGCCGTCTTCGGAGATGTACGCCAGGGAATCGGCGCCGATGGCCTGGGAGATCTCCTCGATGGTTGCGCCGTTGGCGATGAGCTCTGCGCGGGAGGCGAAATCGATGCCGTAGAAGCAGGGCCACTGCACCGGCGGGGAGGAAATCTTCACGTGGACGGCGGCAGCGCCGGCTTCGCGGAGCATCCGGACGATGGCGCGCTGGGTGTTGCCGCGGACGATCGAGTCATCCACCACTACCACGCGCTTACCGCGGATGACGGACTCCAGGGCGTTGAGCTTCAGCCGGATACCCAGCTGGCGCAGTGTCTGCGAGGGCTGGATGAACGTGCGGCCCACGTAGGAGTTCTTGACAAAGCCGTGCGCGAACGGGATGCCGGATTCCTCGGCGTAGCCCACGGCCGCGGGGGTGCCTGACTCGGGGACCGGGATGACGATGTCCGCGGTTTGGGTGTTCTCGCGGGCAAGCTGCCGGCCCATCTCCACCCGGGACTCGTACACGGAGCGGCCCGAAATGGCGGCGTCGGGGCGCGCAAGGTAAACGTATTCGAAAACGCAGCCGGCCGGCGTCGGCTCGGCGAAGCGCTGGGACCGCACACCCTGCTCGTCGATGGCGATGAACTCACCCGGCTCGATCTCGCGGATGAAGCTGGCGCCGACGGTGGCGAGGGCAGACTGCTCGGAGGCGACCACCCAGCCGCGCTCCAGCCGGCCGAGGCACAGCGGGCGGATGCCGAAGGTGTCGCGCGCGGCGTACAGCGTCCCCTCGTCCATGAAGACGAAGCAGAATCCGCCGCGGATCTTCGGGAGCAGCTCCATGGCGGTTTCTTCGAGGGTCTTGCCCTCTTCGCCCTCGAGCAATGCCGTGACCAGCGCGGTGTCGGAGGTGTTGCCCTGCTTCATTTCGCCGCTGAGCTGGCCGCCGTTGCGCTCAGTGATCATGGCGTTGAGCTCGGCAGTGTTGGTCAGGTTGCCGTTGTGGGCCAGGGCGACCGTGCCGGTGGCCGTGGCGCCGAGCGTTGGCTGGGCATTGGCCCAGTGGCTGGCGCCGGTGGTGGAGTAGCGGCAGTGGCCGACGGCGAGATGTCCGGTGAGGGTGTTCAGCGTGGTCTCGTCGAAGACCTGGGACACGAGGCCCATGTCCTTGTAGACGTTGATCCGTTTGCCGTCGCTGGTGGCAATGCCAGCCGACTCCTGACCGCGGTGCTGCAGCGCGTACAGCCCGTAGTAGGTGAGTTTTGCTACTTCTTCACCTGGAGCCCACACCCCGAAGACGCCGCAAGCGTCCTGGGGGCCCTTTTCGCCAGGGAGAAGATCATGAGAAAGTTTTCCATCGCCGCGTGCCACTGGTCGATTATCTCACGTCATCAGGTAAGGAACTTCCGGCGGGCGGTTTATGACCGGGGCCCGGCCTCATGGCCGTTGTCGTGCGGGTGTTCAGGAGCAGACGGGGTTTGGCCCTCCGGATCCTGCCGTTCCGCGCCAGGAAGCGGCTGTCCCGCCTCGGGCCCGGCCTCCGGGACAGCCTCGACGACGGCGTGCTGCGCGCGCCTGACGCTCAGCCGGTCCAGGATCAGCGCCGCAATTGCGCCAAGGATCACACCGCCTGCCCCGCACAGCACCATGAAAAAGCCGAACACGGTCCCGGGGTCGTAGGTCTCGTTGCCGGGTCGGCCGTAGGCGATGACTGCGGCCACAGCGATGCCCACGAGCCCGCCCAGGATGAGAAACGGGACGTACTTGGGCGCCCTGCGGACGGTGATTTCGCGCCGTTCAGTCATGCCGTCCCGTTCACTCATGCCATCCCCCTCAGGGGTGCCGTCCTCAGAAGCCATGGCATCTAGCCTACTGTCAGGCCGGAAGCCCTGCGTCCACGAGCCGCTGCTGCTGTTCGCCCAGGAGGTCCCCTCCGGACATCCGCATGACGTCCCCGGCCTTGAGATAGGGAAAGCGGCCGGAGAGTGCCACGCCGGCCGGGGTGCCGGTGGTGATGAGATCCCCGGGCTCGAGGACCATGTACTGCGACAGGCGCCGCACGAGTTCGGAGGCCCCGAAGATCATGTCCTGCGTGGAGCTCTTCTGGCGTGGCTCGCCGTTAACCCAGGACGCGAGCTCTATGTTGCCCGCGTCTATTCCCGGAGCGGGCACCAGCCACGGGCCCACCGGGTTGAAGGTGGGGCAGGACTTGCCCAGCGACCACTGCGGGCCGGAGTGTTCCAGCTGGTACTCCCGCTCTGAGACGTCGTTGGACAGCACAAATCCTGCGATGCAGGAAGCGGCATCGGCGTCCGACTCCAGGTAGCTTGCCCGCCTGCCGATCACAACACCCAGCTCGACCTCCCAGTCCACGCGCCCGGCGCCGGGCGGGATGATGACGTCGTCATTCGGGCCCACCACGGTGTTGGGGTGCTTGAAAAAGATGATGGGCCGCTCGGGCGCAGGAAGACCGGACTCCGCGGCATGGGCAGCGTAGTTGAGTCCGACGCCGATGACGGCGCCTGGGCGGGCGATGGGTGCCCCGATCCGCTTGCCCTCAACGGAGACCCGGGGCAGGCCCGTCAGGTCAAGCTCATCCAGCTGGTGGGCCCAGGTCTCCAGGAATGTGCCGTCGACATCGGCGGTGACGGGCCGCAGGTCGTACGCCTGGCCCTCGTCGTCGACGATCACAGGGGTCTCGTTGCCGGGTGTGCCAATGCGCATCAGCCGCATGGTTTTCCTTTCAGCTTCCGCGGTAGGTGGAGTAGGCGAAGGGGCTCAGGAGCAGTGGTACGTGATAGTGCTCCGCGCCGGTCACCTGGAAGATGAGGTCCACCTCGGGAAAGAACGTCGTGGTGCCCTGCCGCGCGTAGTAGTCGCCGGTGGAGAAATTCAACCGGTAGGTGCCGGGGGCCAGCTCCTCGGGTCCAAGATCCTTCGCGCGGCCGTCCGCGTCGGTGGTGCTGTCCGCCAGGCGGCTCCAGCCGTCGCTGTCCTGCGCATAAAGCACGACGGCGACATCGGCCGCCGGGCGGCCGGCACCTGTGTCCAAAATGTGGGTGGTGACGTGGGAGACGGTCATTCGCTGATCACTCCTTCGAGGCGCAGCAGGGCGATTTCGCGCAGCTGCTGGGCCACAATGGCGTCTTCTTGGGCGGGGGTGTTGTCCAGGCGCTCGTTCAGCGCGGTGAGGATTTCGGGGGCAGTGCGGCCCGCGGCCCGGATGAGGAAAACGCGGCCGAACTTCTCCTCATAGGCGCGGTTTCCCGCGGCCAGTGCGTCAGCGATCGCTGCGTCGGCAGGGTCCACGCCGGCCTGTTCGGATCGTGACATGGCCGCTTCGGCGCTTGCCGCCGTCGGGCGTTCACCGATCCGGGGGTGATGTGCCAGCGCGGCGGCGACCTCTTCCGACGTGAACGGCGAGGCGGCGCCGCTTGCGAAGCCGAGCAGGTCCTCGCCGGTGGCGAAGGGGCGCGCATCGGCTATTTCGTCTATCCAGCGCTGGACGTCGATGCAGGGCCGGAGGACTTTGCTCGCGTCCGCCCGGTCTGCCTTATTGAATTCGGCAAGCTCCATGCTCGGTTGATCCCTTTGTGCAGATGCTGGCATCCATGGTGACGGCTATGCGGGATGCCGGGTCTTCTCCCGGCGAGAACGGCGGTCTTTTCCAGCTCGGTTCAGGCAGATCCAGCTCGAATTGTTGTGCTCGGTCTTCCGCATCATGGAACTGTTATTTCAGCATACGTAATAGTGAATCGGACGCGGCCCGTAGTGTCAAGTGTAGGACCGCGCCCGCTCCCGCCCCTTAACGCACGATTCCTCCAGCGATGGTGCTGGAGGAATCGTGCGCGAATGAGGACCGTGAAACTGGATGGTGAACACTGGCGGGGCTCGGCCATATCAGTCAGTCGTCGTCCTTGCCGCCGTGGCCGCCGCTGTCATCGCCGGGCTCTGGCGCCCGCAAACCGCCTTTGTCGTCGCCGGGTTCGACGGTGTTGGTGAGGCCGCCTTTGTCGTCGCCGGGTTCGACGGTGTTGGTGAGGCCGCCTTTGTCGTCGCCGGGTTCGACGGTGTTGGTGAGGCCGCCTTTGTCGTCGCCG
>NZ_JBIVOQ010000008.1:146848-154280 GCF_044754225.1 Arthrobacter sp. NPDC093125
GGGTTCGGGTGTTGCACGGAGGCCGCCCTTGTCGTCACCGGCTTCGTGTATCGACAACGGCGTGGATGAGGGCGACGGCGATGCCGTCCGATTCGTACGCGTTGTCGCGGCCGCCGTCGTATCCGGGCTGCTGGCCGCCGCCGGAACGGCGGCAGGAGTACTGGTGGCCGAGCCGTCCGGAAGGAGGACGCTGGCGTTGCCGGTGGTCCCGGTTGAGGAATTGTTCAGGGTCTGGGTGTTCACGGCGAGGGCGGTGGATCCCGTGACGAGAATCCCTGCAATTGATAGGGCCAAGGCTGATCGTGTTCTCATGCCCTAACTGTAGGAACCCGACGGAAAGGATAGGTGCAACGGAAATCCAAGGATTGTCCAAGATTGGTGGCGCAATAATCAGGTATGCAAATCCTGGTTGTTGAAGATGATGAATCAGTGGGCGCCGGCGTCCTGGAAGGATTGGCGCGGGCAGGTTTCCAGGCCAGCCATGTAGCGGACGGCGCGGGTGCACTTGCCGAAGTACGCGCCTCCGGTCCCGATTTCATCCTCCTGGATTTGGGGTTGCCGGACATGGACGGGACAGACCTTTGCCGTGCCATCCGTGCCTTGACCACGACCCCGATCATTGTTGTCAGCGCCCGCGACGAGGAAATTGACCGCGTACTGGCTCTGGAGCTGGGCGCCGACGATTATCTGGTCAAGCCTTTCGGAATGCGCGAACTCGTAGCCAGGATCAGGGCGGTGGCACGGCGCTCGGAGGACCACGGCGGGGACGGCCAGGCTGCTTCCGGAAGCACCCGGCAGATCGGCCCGCTCAGCATTGACCAGCGATCCCGGCGCGTGCTCGTGGACGGCGCGGAAATCCACATGACGGTCAAGGAGTTTGAGCTCCTCTACTACCTGGCCGAAGACCCCGGAGCCGTATGCCCGAGAAGCGACATTCTGCGCGCCGTCTGGAACGGCAACTGGTACGGAACCACGAAGACGCTGGACGCCCATGTGGCGGCCATCCGCAAGAAGCTCGGGGACCCCCGCTGGATCGAGGCTGTCCGCGGGGTCGGATTCAGGCTGGACGTCCCTGGATGAGATGGCGGCTTATTTCCGCATTCATGGTCATCACCCTCCTGGTGGTGCTGGTCCAGGACATCCCGCTGGGGAATTACCTGGTCCGGGTGGAACGGGACCGCCTCACCACGTCCCTCGAGCGGGATGCATTTCTCCTTGGCGGGAGGGCCAGGCAACTGCTGGAGAGCGGCGCCGGAACCCCCGCCGGCGTCGATGATGTCGTGCGCGAATACAGGCAGGCGAGCGGAGCGCGGGTGGTGATTGTCAACACTGCAGGCACCGCCGTGGCCACGTCCGACGACGACCAGTCCGCCACCGGATCCCCGTACCTGTCCCGCCCCGAAATCGCCGCCGCACTTACAGGCCAGATCAATTCCGGCCAGCGGCACTCCGAGACCTTGGGATTTGATTTGCTCTACGTGACCGTCCCCGTCCTCAGCGGCGACAAAATCACCGGGGCAGTCCGTCTCACCTACCCGGCCTCGGAGGTAACCGACCGGGTCTCGGGGCAATTGACGGTGCTGTGGACCGTCGCTGGGACCACGGTCCTCCTCGCGGGCATGCTGGCCTACCTCATGGCGGGTGCTGTCACCCGGAGGATCAAGAGGCTGCAGAAAGCCACGGAGGTCCTGGCCGGGGGTGATCTCTCCGCCCGGACCGAAGAGGACGAAGGTGCCCCGGAACTGCGTGCCCTGGCCCGCTCGTTCAACCGCATGGCCGACAGGCTGGAACATCTGCTGCAGCAGCAAAAGGGCTTCGCCAGTGACGCCTCACACCAGCTCCGCACGCCACTGACCGGCCTTCGGCTCCAGCTGGAAAATGCTGCCGACTCCATCGGGAGCGATCCGGACGGTGCGCGGATCATGGTGGCAGACTCCCTGGAGGAGACCTACCGCCTCCAGCGGATTATCGACGGACTGTTGCTCCTCAGCAGGGCGGACAGCCGCAAAGTGGCCCTTGCCAGCGTGGACCTGGCCGCCGTTGCATCGAACCGGGCGGAGCAGTGGGAGGCGCTCGCGGAGGAAAGCGGGGTCCGGATCGCGCTGGATGCACCTGCCCAGGCGCAGATCAAGGCAATGCCGGGGGCGGCGGAACAGATCATCGACAACCTGATCGACAACGCCCTGGCGGTGGCTCCTCCCGGATCGCTGGTGCGCCTGGAGGTGTCGCGGCCGGAGAACGACGGCAGGATCGAGCTCCACATTCTGGATGAAGGCCCCGGACTCTCCGCCGAGGACTGCCAGCGGGCCTTCAACCGGTTCTGGCGGGGCCAGGCAAGCACCGAGGGAAGCGGCTTGGGCCTGGCCATTGTGCAGCAGCTCGCCGAGGCCAGCGGAGCCACGGCGTCCCTGGCACCCAGGGCTCCGGGGCCTCTTAAAGATGGTGCAGGACTTGATGCCTGCGTGACGTTCCGGGCCGCGGGCCACGGATAGATTCAGCGGCAGTGGCGCCCTACTCCGGCGCGGCCCCGCCAAGCCGGGAAGTGACCCGGCGGGCCGCTGCCATGCAGGATTCGCCCAGGCTCTGCAGCGTCTCCGGGGAGACCCGGAAGCGGGGAGCCGGGATGAGGACCGCGGCAACAACATCGCCGCGGTGGTCATAGACCGGGGCGGCCACGCCCACCTCATCGAGTGAGGATTCGCCGTAGTTGATGGCCCAGCCGCGCTGGGCGGCCTCCTTGAGACGGACGAGATAGTCCTCCAGGCCGGTCTCGTCGAGTCCCGGATAGGTGACCGCCCCGCTGCGCAGCAATGTCCGCACCCGTTCAGGGGACTCGGTGGCGAGGAAGACCTGCACGGAAGCGCTGAGCGCGTCATGGTAGCGGGCGCCAAGGGGTGTTGAATGCTTGATCTGGTGATGGCTCGCGATTTGCTCGACGCACATCGACTCCGAGCCGTTCCACACCATCAGCGCACTGGTTTCGCCGGTCTGCTCTGCGAGTTCACGGAGCACAGGGTAGGCGACGCGCCGTTCCTCGAGTTCGGCGAGCAGCGGGCCGGCCACAGCGATAAGACCCAGGCCGAGCCGGAACCGCCGTGTTTCGGGATCGCGTTCCACCAGGCGCTCCTGCTCGAACGTGGCCAGGATCCGGGAAACGGTGCTCTTGTGCAGCCCCACCCGGTTGGCGATCTCCGTGACGCCGAGCAGCGGCTCGTCCGCGGTGAATGTCCGCAGGACGGCAATGGCATTGACGATGACGGACGTGCCTTTGGAGTCGCCGTTGCCGGTGACTTCAGGAGATTCTGCTGGGCTCATGGTGGTAACCATCATTCCCTAATAGGACGCAGAAGTGGCGCCACCTTCGCTGTGGCGCCACTTCCGGTCAGTGCTGCGGGACGGTTAAGGTCAGGCCCCGATGATGTTGTATTCGGGCCCGAACGGGAACTTCGTGATGTTCTCTGCGCCGTCTTCGCCGACCACCAGGATGTCGTGCTCGCGGTATCCGCCTGCGCCCGGCTGCCCGTCCATGACGGTGATCATCGGCTCCATGGAGACCACCATTCCCGGTTCGAGCACGGTGTCGATGTCCTCGCGGAGCTCCAGCCCGGCCTCCCGGCCGTAGTAGTGGCTGAGGACACCGAAGGAGTGTCCGTAGCCGAACGTGCGGTTGGCCAGCAGGCCGTGGCTGATGTAGATCTCGTTCAGTTCCGCCGCGATGTCCTTGCAGACCGCACCGGGCTTGATCAGCTCCAGGCCCCTCTTGTGGACCTCCACGTTGATGTTCCACAGCTCAAGGGAACGGGCATCGGGTTCGCCGTAGAACAGGGTCCGTTCCAGCGCCGTGTAGTAGCCGGAGGTCATCGGGAAGCAGTTCAGGGACAGGATGTCGTGTTCCTGGATCTTGCGGGTGGTGGCCCAGTTGTGTGCGCCGTCGGTGTTGATCCCGGACTGGAACCACACCCAGGTGTCCCGGATTTCTGAGTCCGGGAACGTACGGGCAATCTCGTGGACCATGGCTTCGGTCCCGATCAGTGCAACCTCGTATTCCGTGATGCCCGCGGTAATGGCGTTGCGGATGGCTTCGCCGCCCAGGTCGCCGATGCGTGCACCGTGCTTGATGACCTCGATCTCCTCCGCGGACTTGATCATGCGCTGGCGCATGGCGGCTTTGGAGACGTCCACCAGCGTTGCAGATTCAAAGGCAGCCTGGATCTTGTTGCGGTTCTCCAGCGGCAGGGAGTCGTCTTCGACGCCGAGACGGCGGACCGGGATGCCGCGGGTGCGCAGCACCTCCTGGATACCGTGGATGAAGTTGTCCCGGCGCCAGTCCGTGTAGACGAGGTTCTCGCCGTAGCTGCGGCGCCAGGGCATCCCGGCGTCGATGTTCGCGGTGACGGTGACCGTGTCCTCCTTGGTGACCACCATGGCGTACGAGCGGCCGAAGTAGGTGAACAGGAAGTCGGAGTAGTACTTGATGGAGTGGTAGCTGGTGAGGACGACGGCGTCCAGGCTCTTCTCGGCCATGATGCCGCGCAGGCCTGCCAGGCGGCGCTCGAACTCGGCGTCGGAGAACGTGAGCTTTACCTTGTCGCCGTTGTTCAAAACCTTGAGGCGGTCAAGCTTGGCGACGTCGTTGACGGCTTCGTTTTCGGTGATGGTCATGGTTGTACCTTTCGTTAGGGCAGCTGCCATCCGGGCGGCTGCTGGTCTTTGGTGGAAAATCAGGTAAATCCGGGACTTGGAACTGTGCGGACGGCTCAGTCGTGCACGAGCGGCTTCTTGGAGGTCTCGGCGGCAAACAGGACGGCGACCAGCGAGACGACGGATGCCGCCACGAGGTACCAGCCGGGCGCAAGTTTGCTCTGCGTCATTCCGATGAGCAGCGTCGCCATGAAGGGGGCCGTGCCGCCGAAGAGGGCGTTGGAGAGATTGAAACTGACTGCGAAGCCGCTGTAGCGGACACGGGTGGGGAAGAGCTCGGCCAGGAAGCTGGGGAGCGTGCCGTCGTTGAGGGTCAGCATGCCGCCCAGCAGGATCTGGATCAGGACGATGACCAGGAAGTTGCCCGTGTCCAGGAGCATGAAGGCCGGCACGGTCAGCAGGATGAAGAGCACCGATGCCGTGATCAGCATGCGCTTGCGGCCGAATCTGTCCGACGCGATGCCGGTCAGGAAGATGAAGCCGATGTAGCTTGCCAGGGCGATGGTGGTGGCCAGGAAGGATTCCGTGGCACCGAAGCCGAGTTCCTCCGAGAGGTACGTGGGCATGTAGCTGAGGATGACGTAGAAGCCGACGGCGTTGAGCAGGACGGCGCCCGCGGCAATGATCAGCTGCCTGCGGTGGGTCTTGAACATCGCGAAGAGGGGTGCCTTGGCCGTGTGGTCTTCCGCTTCCAGCGCCCGGAACGCAGGCGTATCTTCGAGCTTGGTCCGGATGTAGCGGCCGATCAGGCCCATGGGCGCTGCCAGCAGGAACGGTAGCCGCCAGCCCCACTCGTGCAGTTCCTCTGCGGTGAGCACGCTGCTGAGCAGCGCGGCGATCAGGGAACCGAGCAGCAGTCCCGCGGCGGTGCTGGCCGGTACGACGGCGGCATAGAGTCCGCGCTTGTTCGACGGCGCATACTCCACCAGGAAGGCGGACGCACCGGCGTATTCACCGGCGGCGGAGAAGCCCTGCACGATGCGGACCAGCAGGAGCAGGATCGGCGCCAGCAGTCCGATGGTTGCGTAGCCGGGGATCAGCGCGATGCAGAACGTTGAAACGGACATGATGACGATGGAAAGCGACAGTGCTTTCCGCCGGCCGAGGCGGTCTCCGATGTGGCCCCAGACAAATCCGCCGAGGGGGCGGATGAAGAAGGAAACGGCAAAGACACCGAAGGTCGCGAGCAAGGCAGTCTGCCGGTCGGCCTCGGGGAAGAAGACCGAAGAGATGGTTGCCGCCAGGTAGCCGTAGACCGCGTAGTCGAACCATTCGACAAAGTTGCCGATAAAGCTGGCAGTGACGACGCGCCGTCGCGTGTCCCTGCTGACGCCGCTGCCGGCCTGCTCGAGGCTGTGGCCGTTCACCGGGCTGCCTCCGGAGAATGTCCCGTCATGTCCGCCATTGGACTCCGGGCCAGACACTCCTTCAAGAGCAGCGGGGGAGGAAGTTTCGTTACTCATAGATCCACCAAGTAGTTTGGGGTTGCAGTGAGTGCAACGCTGTTGCACCAGAGTATGCGTGACCGGAGCCATAGTCAATGCCTTTTTTCCGGGCACTCGGGAAAGGTAAATGGCCGAAAGCGGAGTTGCTCGGCCTTCTAGCCCGGTCCGGGCGAGCGCGAAGGTCTGTTGCTGTCAGAGATATGCTGTTGCAGCAGGTGGAGAAAAAAGCGGCTGCCTGTGCCCACGGGGCCGGAGTGTGTCGCGCCTGCGACATCTGTTGACACTCGAAAGTGACGACTGTCATATTTACAGGTACGCGCTATGTGCATCGTGTTGTGTAATACGCAATTGCCGATGTGGTGCAGGATTGGGGATCTTGTACCCCAACGCATCAGCTAGATTGGCAGAGGTGCTGTGGCCAACGGGTCCCCGGACTCTTGAAAGGAACGCGAAAGTTATGGTTCATAAAGTCAAGGCAGTCGTTGCGCTGGAGAAGGACGCTCCGGTGTCGTTGGAGACGATTCTGGTGCCGGATCCGGGGCCGGGTGAGGCTTTGGTGGATGTCCTGACGTGCGGGGTGTGCCACACGGACCTGCATTACAAGCAGGGCGGTATCGGTGATGATTTCCCGTACCTGCTGGGCCATGAGGCTACCGGCGTGGTCTCCGCCGTCGGGGAGGGCGTCACGGAGGTCGCTGTCGGTGACCGGGTGATCCTGAACTGGCGCGCGGTGTGCGGGCAGTGCCGGGCGTGCGCGAAGGGCCAGCCGCAGTACTGCTTCAACACCGCCAACGCCACCCAGAAGATGACCCTGGAGGACGGCACCGTGCTCTCCCCGGCGTTGGGGATCGGGGCGTTCGCGGAGAAGACCCTGGTCGCGGCCGGGCAGTGCACCAAGGTCGATGAGGACGCGGACCCGGCCGCTGTGGGGCTGCTGGGGTGCGGTGTGATGGCCGGCATCGGCGCGGCGATCAACACCGGTGAGATCAAGCGCGGGGAATCGGTGGCCGTGATCGGCTGCGGCGGTGTCGGCATCGCCGCGATCGCCGGCGCCAAGCTCGCCGGGGCCACGACGATCATCGCCGTGGACATCGATGAGAACAAGATCCAGATGGCCAAAAACCTGGGCGCGACCCACGGTGTGAACTCCCGCACCTCTGACCCGGTCGAGGCGATCCGGGACCTGACGGGCGGCAACGGCGCCGACGTCGTGATCGAGGCCGTCGGGCGCCCGGAGACGTACAAGCAGGCCTTCTACGCCCGCGACCTCGCCGGACGGGTGGTCC
>NZ_JBIVOQ010000009.1:0-152208 GCF_044754225.1 Arthrobacter sp. NPDC093125
CTGCACCCGGGAGGGTGTGGGAGAGTAGGTCACCGCCGGACAACCATTAGAAAAAACGGTCGAGAGCCCCAACCAGCCATGGTTGGGGCTCTCCCACTTTAACAACCACTCAACAACCACTCTCTCACTTATTGCCGGCCACCACCCGATCCTCTCTCAGTTCCCACCGTGCCGGACCGCACGCTCTCTCAGCTTCTTGCGCGATTCTCAAACCGCAGATCTTGCCGGTCTAAACCAGAACCTACGCTCAGTCAGTGCGCACTGACGCCGTCGCCGTGCCGCCGCGGCTCGAGTCTGCGCGGACCATGGTGACCTGCCGTGACGGTCCGGGCTTGGTTGTCCAGGTCCAGTTGCCGAGGGAATTGATCGAGGCCGTGCCGATCCGGGTGGCTGTCCTGCCCGGCGTGATGTCGTAGAGCACAACATTCGCCGAGGTTGCCGTCCCCGAGTACCGTGACGTCCCGGCAAAGGCGATGTCCTTGTTCAGCCGGTGCCTGGCGGTGGTGATCGTGACAACGTCCTTTTGATCAGCCGGCTGGGTAGTTACGGGCGCTGCTGTTTCTGTGGCCGCCGAGGAACCGCTCGGCTGGGTGGGCTGCGCCGTCTGGGTTGGCGTGGCCTCCGCCGTCACGGTCGCTTCGGAGGTTGGCGTTTCCTCTTCGTCCGCCGCTGCTTCACCCGGCACCGGCACGACTTCGCCGATCGGGTGGGGCTTCACGGCTTCGATCGGATCATTGGGGTCGGGGTCGTTGGGGTTGTAGCCGACGCTGAACTGGCCCATCATGTCGTGGTCTTCGTGGGGCAGGTTGTGGCAGTGGATCATGTACCGGCCCCGGTGGGGCCCGAACTGCATGAGCAGGCGCACGGTCTCGCCCTCACCCACATAGACGGTGTCCTTGGGCCCCTGTTCGTAGGGGAAGGGCGGCCGGCCATTGCGGCTCAGGACCTTGAAATCAACGAGGTGAATGTGCAGGGGGTGGAACCAGCCGCCCGAGCTGTTCTCGAACTCCCAGATCTCTACGTCGTTCAGGTCTGGATCCGCCAGGACCTTCTTGTACCCGCTCTTCACGACCTCGTCCCACGTCATGCCGCCGATGGTCCAGATGTCTCCATCCCGCTTCAGGCGCATGCGGCGCGTCTTGACGGACTGCGACGGGGTGAGGTCCATGGTTGGGCTGCCGGTAAGCAGGGTCGGCATCACCTTCGCGGCCGGGCCTGAGGTGTCCACCGGATCCGCGGTGACGTCGAACGCCATGATCCTGCCCGTGTAGTCATAGTCGACGTTGTTCTTGTTCGACAGGTTGCGCAGCTCAACACGCTTGCCCACCGGGTACTTGGAGAAGTCGATCAGGATCTCGTAGCGCTCCGCGCCGGAATGCCGCCAGGAGGAGACCTGCTGCGCGGCGGGCATCAGGCCGCCGTCGGTACCAACCATGGTGACCGGGTCCCCGGTGCTGAGCTGGAACCGGTAGGAGCGGGAGATCGAGGCATTGAGGATACGGAAGCGGTAGATGCGGCGCTGCACCTTCATGACAGGCCACGGCGCACCGTTGACCAGGATGATGTCGCCCCAGAGGCCTGAGTGGCTGTTGTCGTTGTAGCCCAGGGATCCGTTCCTGGCGAACATGGCGTCCGAGATGGTCAGCGGCACGTCGAACTTGCCCTGCGGCAGCAAGTTCCGCTCAGCCTCGTCGTGCAGGTGGTACTGTCCTGCGAGTCCCGAATACACGCTTTGGGCGGTGTTGTGCACGGCGTGGTCGTGGTACCACAGGGTCCGGGCCGGCTGGAAGTTGGGGTACTCGTAGTCCTTGCACAGCCCCCGTCCGGTCAGGTCGTTGGCATAGCCGTCGTACTGCGGCAGCGACGCGGAACCGTGCAGGTGGGTGGAAGTGTCCAGACGGTAGCCCCACTGGGGGTGGAAGAGCGGCAGGATGTTGTCCATCTCCAGCGTGATCCGCTCACCCTGGTTCACCTTGATGGTGGGCCCGGGAACCAGTCCGTTGTAACCAAGGAGCGGTGTGCTCAGTCCGGGAAGGATGTTGCCCATGCATGCGGTCTGCTCGATCTGGTACAGGTGCGTCTTTTTACCGTCGGCCCCGACGGTGGTGCTCTTGGGCGCCAGCACCGGCGGGATCGGCAGGGTCCGCTGATACAGCTTCGGCATGTTCCGGGCGTCCAGCTGGCTGGCCGATTTGGCATCAACTGATGAGAGGGGCACGGCCAGCCCCAAAGCCCCAATAACGCCAACTCCGCCAATCTGCAGTGCCTGACGGCGTGAAACTGACATGGCTTCCTCCCATATAACGCCAATTGTCCAAATGCTTTAGATAAAGATTGGATGGTTTACCCTGCAAAAACCTTGCGCGCTTCAAGGCCGTATCAGAGAGTCGTATCTCGCTTGTAAACCCTGGGGGGACTCATTTGGACCGGAGTCCGCTTCGGCAACTTCAATGAGCGCGGAAGCCGAAGCCGCAGACAGTTTCCCGGTCTGCCCTGGTCCCTCGCCCTCCTCAAGGGGTGCCGGCTTGATGCGCGCCCGAAGAAGCATTATGGCTGCAACCAGGGCCAGGGTGGCTGCGGCCAGAGCCCACATGCCGATGCCGGCCGGCTCCGCATTACCCAAGGAAAGATCGACGGCGGGATCAACGGTTATCTGCCACGGTTCCCTCCTGGCGTCCGGCAGCTGGTCAGGCTGCTGGGCCAGCGCCCAGCCGTGAAAGCCGTAAAGCAACGCAGCGCCGCAGAGCGCCAACATCCTTGTCGTCATCGTGGAGGGTGAAGGGCCCCCGAATGGGCGCCACAGCGATGCAGTGAACAGGCACCCGAATATCAGTGCAGGCACTGTCATTGCCGCATAGCCGAATTGAGTAGCGGATGAGTACTGCAGCAGCGGTGTGTAGTAAAAAACAGCCAGCGTCGCAGCAAGGCCCACGGCCGCCGCAATAGGATCTGCCATGGCGGTCTGGGCCGAGCGGACCGCCCCGCCGATCACCTCCGCGCCTCCGACGGTTCCGTCGCGCCGCCAGGGGACCGTTAGTTCCGCCAAGGTCAGCGGCGAAGCCGGCACCAGGAAGAGCGGAACCACCGCAGTAAGGATCATCTGAGTCAGCACGTGCGCGCTGATGTGGTACTCCTGCGCGACGTGCAGGCCTCCGTTCGTAACGATAAACAGCAGTCCAATGCCGACGTGCCACAGTACGGTCCGATAGGCAGGCCATGATCCGCCCTGCAAGCGCAGCCTGTGCAGGCCCGCGAGGTACAGAAAGGCGGCCATTCCGCAGACAAGGCTCCACAGCGGGTCCAGTTTCCAGCCAGCGGCTGCCTCAATGAGTGAAGGGATTTGTCCCGCTTCTTCAAGCGGGCCCGTTTCTGCGACGGTCGGGGGCGGCGTGCGGGCAAGCGCCGCAGCGAGTCCGGAGGCAACTCCCATGACGGCCAGTTCTGTCACTGCCAGCGTGGCAAATGTCCGGCCGCCCCCGTTTGGGTCCCGCTCCAGCCTGGCCAGGATTGAGCGCCGGTGGAGCACTCCAAAGATCCCCAGCACAGCGAACGCAGTGCTTTTCGCTGCGATGATCGTTCCGTAGGGAGTAACGACGGCGGCCAGCGAACCCAAGCCGGCCCAGCCGGCAAGAAGACCTGAAACGGCCAAGGCGGCAAACGAAACCAGTGCGAGCGTGGAATAGCGCCGCACAACAGTCGGGAGCATCGCTGCGTCCAGAGACCTGCGGAGCGCGACAAGGGCCAGCAGGCCGCCGAGCCATGTTGCGGCCGCGGCCATGTGCATCACAACGGACAGCGTGCTGTCGGGGTGGCCGCCGCCGCTGGCGGCATGCGAATTTAATGCCAGCGGAACCAGCCCTGCTGCGGAGAGCAGGATCGCCAGCACAACCCCCCGCTGGCTTTTCAAGGTGGAACCGCGGGTAATGGTAGAACGGGGCTCGGCGGCCGAACGGTTCACGGCAAAACACAGGAGAGCCACCACCGCGGCCACCAGGACGGTCAGCGCTCCCCGCCGCCCGGCGTCGACATCTGTCAGGAAGCTCATGAAGGCAGCGCCGGATCCCTCGGAAAACAGGGCGATGTTGGCCAGGGAGTGGAAGGTCAGGAAGGTCATGCTGGCCCCAGCTAGAGCCCATAGGGCCGCCGACACCCCGGCGAACCTCAGCGCCCCCGAGAACGCTTTTCCTTGCGGCGGCAAAGCAAAGAGCGCGAGCACGAGGGACCCGAGGGAACAGGCAGCTGCGATATTGAACATCAACTTCGCTGTGGGCAAACCCCACACGACAGCGGAACCCGTCTGGGACAGTGCGCCGGCCTCGGTTGCGGCCTGTGGGTAAAAGGCGATGACAAGGGCCACAAGGCCGCATACCAGGACAACTGCTCCTGCCGCGACTGCCCGCACGGTCGACTGCTTCATAGATCCCCCTCGGCGTGTCTCTGCGGCTCAGTCTCGCCAGACATCCTTGGGGATTTCCTGTGGCGCAAAGGGGGTGCATGCGTCCGGATCACCACGGTTGCGGCTGGCTAATGGTGCGGCGTGACGCACTGAGGGCGGGCTGTGACGATACACACGCCTACCCCCGAAAGGGGCCCCGAGGTTCGGAAGTGCACGCCCTCTCGCCTAGAATTGCAGGAGATATGCGGGCGCCAGACAGCACCAGGTGGCGTGGCGCAGGACAACAAAACACGGATACGAGCGGCTGCGCATCGCGCCAGTGGTCGGCTCACTACAGGAGGAATCCACCATGGCTGAGCACGACGGCGGCAAGCGCCACGAACACGATCGCGGCAACTCGGGCAGCAACCGCGCGCGGGGCGGTCCTTTTAGGGGGGCCAACAACTCAGGGGGCGAGCCCAGGGGCTTCCGTGCCCGGGACGGGCGCGGCGCCGATGGCCCTAGCCGTTCTTCCGGCAGCGGTGAGCGTAAGCCTTTTGGTGATCGTCCGCGTCGTGAGGGCGAAGGTGACCGCCGTAGCTATGGTGAGCGAAAGCCGTATGGTGATCGTCCGCGCCGCGAAGGCGAGGGTGAGCGCCGCGGTTTTGGTGGCGGTGAGCGTAAGCCGTTTGGTGACCGCGATCGTAAACCCTTTGGTGATCGTCCGCGTGGCGACGGCGAGGGTGAGCGCCGCGGTTTTGGTGGCGGCGAGCGTAAGCCTTTTAGTGACCGTGATCGCAAGCCATTTGGTGACCGTCCGCCTCGCGACGGCGAGGGCGAGCGTCGCAGCTTTGGTGGCGGGGAGCGTAAGCCTTTTGGTGACCGTGATCGTAAGCCGTTTGGTGATCGTCCGCGTCGCGACGGCGAGGGTGAGCGCCGGAGCTTTGGTGACCGTGATCGTAAGCCGTTTGGTGATCGTCCGCGTCGCGACGGCGAGGGTGAGCGCCGGAGCTTTGGTGACCGTGATCGCAAGCCGTTTGGCGACCGCCCTCGTCGCGAAGGCGACGGTGAGCGCCGCAGCTTTGGTGGCGGCGAGCGTAAGCCGTTCGGTGACCGTCCGCGTCGCGACGGCGAGGGTGACCGCCGCAGCTTTGGCGGCGGCGGGAACCGCAAGCCCTTCGGCGACCGGCAGGAGCGGGCTCCGCGCAGCTTCGACCGGGGCGACTCCGGACCGCGCCAGTTCGGCCAGGGCAGGGAAGAAGGCCGTCCGGTCCGCGTCCCGAACGCAGCGGACCTCCGCAGCGCCAACCGGCCGGACCGTGAACGTTCCCCTGAAATTGACGAGGACGTGACCGGCAAGGAGCTGGACCGCGCCACACAGCACCAAATCAAAACCCTCGAAGCCAAGAGCGCCGAATGGGTGGCCCGCCACCTCGTCATGGCCGGCCGTCTCCTCGACGAAGAGCCTGAGCTGGCCTTCCAGCACGCCTTGGCCGCCAGCCGCCGCGGCGGACGCCTCGCAGCAGTCCGCGAAGCAGTAGGCCTCACCGCCTACGCCGCCGGACACTACGGCGAAGCCCTGCGGGAGTTCCGTACCTACCGCCGGATCAGCGGCTCCAACGTGCACCTGCCCGTCATGGCCGACTGCGAACGCGGCCTCGGCCGGCCGGACCGCGCCCTGGATGTTGCCCGCTCAGAGGAGGCACAGGACCTCGACGCCCCCGGCAAAGTGGAACTGGCTATTGTCGCCTCCGGCGCGCGTGCTGACCTGGGCCAGAAGGATGCTGCAGTAGCTGAGCTTGAGATCCCGCAGCTGGACATCAACCGCGCCTTCTCCTACAGCCCGCGTCTGTTCCGCGCCTACGCCGACGCCCTGACTGCTGTCGGACGTACTGCCGAGGCCGAGAAGTGGCAGCGTCAGGCCGTCGTGGCCGAGGAGGCCCTGGGCATGGGCGTCGAAGAGGAACCGGAAATCATCGACCTCGGCTGGGACGAGGAAGAGGAAGCCCGCGAGGCTGCTGAACGCAAGCGGCTGATCGCCGAGGCCGCAGCAGATGCCGCGCCGCAGGCTGACCGCACTTCGCCCGCCCAGCAGGCCGCAGAAATGAGCCCGGAAGCCGGTGCCGGGGAGACGGCGGAGGGCAGCGCGTCCCTGGAGGACAACCTGGACGACGTCGAAGCAGACCACTTCACGTCCGACGACGCCGAGTCCGATGCGGACTCCGCAGAAGCCGAAGACGACGCAGAAGCGGTGCCCGACGCAGAAGCGGTGCACGACGAGCAAACGGTGCAGGACGAAGAAACAGGGCAGGATGACCGCAGGCACGAAGGATCCGAGGACTAGGCGCGCATGGCTGATTCGCATCTGATCTCCCGCTTCGACGCACTGCTCTCCGACCTCGATGGGGTGGTGTACGCCGGTCCCCACGCGATCCCCGGCGCAGTGGACGCGCTGCAGCGGCTCGAGGACATCGGCGTCGGGCTTGGTTACGTGACCAACAACGCCTCCCGGACACCCGCGCAGGTGGCGGCTCATCTTCGCGAGCTGGGAGCGCCGGCGGAGGACCACCAGGTGGTGAGCTCGTCGCAGGCGGCAGCGGAGTTGCTCGCCTCACTCCTGCCGGCAGGCGCCGCCGTCATGATTACCGGCAGCCCTGCCCTGGCTCACGAGATCGAACTGGTGGGACTGAAGCCCGTGCACAGTGCCGCGGAACACCCGGTAGCAGTGGTGCAGGGTTTCAACCCCGAGATCGGGTGGAAGGACCTGGCTGAGGCCGCCTATGTCGTAGCCGGCGGCGCCCTGTGGGTGGCGACCAATACCGACATGTCCATCCCGCAGGCCCGGGGGATGGCGCCGGGGAACGGCACCCTCGTGGGCGCAGTGGCTGCCGCGACGCGCCAGTATCCCCGCGTGGCGGGCAAGCCCGAAGCCCCGCTGTTCCACGCTGCCGCCAAGCGCCTCGCAGCCGAGCGCCCGCTCGTGGTGGGTGACCGCCTGGACACCGACATTCTCGGCGGCAACCGCGCCGGCTTTGCCACCGTGGCGGTGCTGACCGGCGTCGATACGCGGGAAACGATCCTCGCGGCACGCAGTGAAGAACGCCCCGACTTTCTCATTGCAGACCTGACGGGGCTGTACCAGCCGTACCCGGCAGTGGAGCACGACGGCGGGACGTTCCGTTGCGGTGGCGCTTTCGCCGCCGTGGAGGGAGAAACCGTCCGGATCAGTGGCGGCCAGGACAACCTGGATTCCTGGCGGGCGGCCTGCGCCGCCTGGTGGAACGCGCGGCCGCAGTCCCCGGAAGCCACGGCTCCACTGCTCGAATGGCTCGATCACTAGAATCAATAGACTGGTGCCATGACAGAGCCGAATTCTGACGCCCGGCAGGAGGCCGCCCCGCAGATTGCCTGGCCGGACCTGCCCCTGGAGGCGGATGAAGCGCCGGACCATACTGTCCAGGCAATCCTCGAGACCGTGCGGCAGATTCCGGAACTTCCGGTATCCGGCCACCCTGCCGCGTACGCGGAGATGCACGACAGCCTGCTGGCAGCGCTTAACGAGGACACGTCGGCCGGGACCGGCGCGTGACCAGACTCGACCAGGCGCTCGTCACCCGGGGACTGGCGCGGTCCCGCACGCATGCGGCCAGGCTCATTGCGGAGGGCAAAGTCTCCTCGGCCGGCGACGTCCTCGCGAAGGCGTCGCTGCAGATCGCCGAAGACCGCGAGCTCGTCGTGGCCGAGGATTCCACGGACACCTATGTCAGCCGGGCCGGCCATAAGCTGGCGGGCGCCCTTGACGCGTTTCCCGAGGTAACGGTCAGGGGCAAGCGGTGCCTTGACGCCGGAGCATCCACCGGGGGTTTCACCGATGTCCTGCTGCGGCGGGGCGCCGCGCACGTGGTGGCGGCCGACGTCGGGCACGGACAGCTGGTGCCGCAGCTCAGGAGCGATCCGCGCGTGAGCGTCCATGAAGGGCTGAATGTCCGTTACATGGAACCGGACCACATCGGGGGACCGGCTGACCTGACGGTGGCCGATCTGTCCTTCATTTCGCTGACCCTGGTCGTGGCGCCGTTGGCGTCCTGCACGCGTCCCGGCGGCGACCTAGTGCTCATGGTCAAGCCCCAGTTTGAGATCGGCAGGGAACGGCTGGGACGCACGGGTGTGGTCACGTCGGAGCGCGAACGCCGCATGGCGGTGGCTAAAGTGGCGGGGGCAGCCAGTGATGCAGGCCTCGAACTCTGCGGACTGGCTGCCAGCCCGTTGCCCGGGCAGGACGGAAATGTCGAGTATTTCCTGTGGATAAAACGAAGAACTGACCGAGACTTGCCTAAGATCGAAGAGCGGGACGCAGCTGTGGCTGTGTTGCTTGGAAATATCTGGCCGAACCACTAGAGAGCGGAACCCGATGAGCAGGCGTGTACTGGTACTTGCCCACACCGGCCGCGAAGAATCCCTGAAGGCTGCCTGGGAGGCATGTGCCCAGCTGCACGCATCCGGCATCATCCCCGTGATGCAGCAGTCCGAGCTGGAGGACATGGAGGGTTTCTTCGGCCGGATGGAGCAGCCCGTGGAGGTCCTGCACGACCACGTCCAGCTGCCCGACGTCGAACTCGTCATGGTGCTTGGCGGCGACGGCACCATTCTCCGGGCGGCCGAACTGGTCAGGGAGGTGGACGTTCCCCTTCTTGGAGTCAACCTGGGGCACGTGGGGTTCCTCGCCGAAAGCGAGCGGGCAGACCTCGCCCAGACTGTCGACTGGATCGCCAGCCGCGAATACTCGGTGGAAGAACGCATGACCATCGACGTCCAGGTCTGGGTCCGCGGCCAGAAAATCTGGCATACCTGGGCCCTCAATGAGGCCGCAATCGAAAAGGGCAACCGTGAGCGGATGCTCGAGGTGGTCACCGAAGTGGATGAGCGCCCCCTGAGCTCGTTCGGTTGCGACGGCGTCGTGCTCGCCACGCCTACGGGATCGACGGCCTACGCCTTCTCGGCCGGAGGCCCGGTGGTATGGCCCGAGGTGGAGGCCCTCGTGATTGTCCCCATCAGTGCGCACGCGCTGTTCGCGAAGCCGCTGGTGGTTTCCCCGCGCTCCAGGCTGGCCGTGGAAGTGCTGAGCAGGACGGATGCCCAGGGCGTGCTGTGGTGCGACGGCCGCCGTTCCGTGGATCTGCCGCCCGGCGCCCGTGTGGAAGTCACCCGGTCCGTCACCCCTGTCCGCCTGGCCCGCACGCACCAGACGCCGTTCTCCGCCCGGCTGGTCCGCAAGTTCCAGCTGCCCATCCACGGCTGGCGCGGCCCCGTGCCGCAGTCCGAAGTCGTCCACACCGGCCCGATACCCATCGTCCGCACCCCGCGGCCCATGGCCCCGCTGCACCCGCCGCAACCAGGCGACCTGCCGCCCATCCCGCAGCCGTATGCCGAACCTGCCGAAGATTCCGAGCCTCCAACCGGAAAGTGATCCATGCTTGAAGAACTGAGAATCCGCGATCTGGGTGTCATCACCGACGCAACATTGCCCTTGGGACCCGGGCTTAGTGTGGTGACCGGCGAGACCGGCGCCGGCAAGACCATGGTGGTTACCGCCGTCGGGCTGCTGCTGGGCGCCCGGTCAGACGCCGGCGCTGTCCGCAGCGGGGCCAAGAGCGCCTCGGCGGAGGCCGTCCTCAGGCTCGGCGCCGGACATGCAGCCGTGGAGCGCGCCCGTAATGCCGGGGCGGAAATCGAGGAGTTCGACGGCGGCGCGGAACTGCTGCTGTCACGCCGCCTGGGAGCGGACGGACGCAGCCGTGCGTTCCTCGGCGGCCGAGCCGCCCCGGTGGGGGTACTGGCCGAAATCGGCGAATCCCTTGTGGTGGTGCACGGCCAGTCGGACCAGATCCGGCTCAAGAGCGCCACGGCTCAGCGCGAGGCCCTGGACAAGTTTGCCGGGGAAACCCTGGCCCCCGTCCTGGGCGGATACCAGGAGCTGTATGCCACCTGGAAGGCCAGCCAGACCGAACTGGACACGCTCCGGAGCGCGGCGCGGGACCGCCTCCGTGAGGCGGAGTCACTGGAAATCTCCCTGGCCGAGATCGACGCCGTGGACCCGCAGCCGGGGGAGGACGAGGCCCTCAAGGCTGAGTCAGTGAAGCTCGCCAACGTTGAGGAGCTCCGCATCGCCGCCACCACCGCCCATCAGGCCCTCATCGCTGAGGACTTCGGCGAGGCCGGAGACGCCACCACGCTTGTGGACACTGCCAAACGGACGCTCGAACATGTGGCCGAGCATGACGAGGAACTTGGCTCCGCCGCCGCCCGCCTCGCCGAGGTGGGGTTCCTGCTCAACGACATCGCCACGGAGCTCGCCAGCTACCAGGCAGGACTGGATTCGGAAGGCCCGGAGAGGCTGGCCGAGATCGAGGAACGCCGGGCCGCCCTGGCGAAGCTGGTCCGCAAGTATGCGCCCAGCATCGACGAGGTTCTTGAGTGGGCCGAAAAAGCCCGTGTCCGCTTTGATGAGCTGCAGGACGATTCCACCCGGATCGAAACCCTGGAAGCCGACGTGGCCAAGGCCGAAGCCGAGCTCACGAAGCAGGCCGCGGCCATCAGCAAGATCCGGGCAAAAGCCGCGAAAAACCTCTCGGCACGGGTCAGCGCCGAGCTTAAAGCCCTCGCCATGGCCGACGCCACCCTGGTCATCAACCTCGACGCCGCCGGCCAGCTCGGACCCCACGGTGCCGATGAGATCGCATTCCTGCTGCAGCCGCACTCGGGTGCGCCCGCCCGGCCGCTGGGCAAGGGAGCGTCCGGCGGTGAGCTTTCCCGCGTCATGCTCGCCATTGAAGTGGTGCTGGCGGCCGTTGACCCGGTGCCCACGTTCGTTTTCGACGAGGTGGACGCTGGCGTGGGCGGCCGGGCCGCCGTCGAGATCGGCCGCCGGCTGGCGATGCTGGCCCGCCACGTCCAGGTGCTCGTGGTCACCCACCTGCCGCAGGTCGCTGCCTTCGCGGACCAGCACATCCGGGTGACCAAAACCTCGGTCCGGGGCTCCGACGGCGCCACCGCCACCGGATTCACCTCCAGCGACGTCCAGCTGCTGGACGAGCCGGAGCGGGTCCGGGAGCTGGCGCGGATGCTCGCGGGCCAGGAGGACTCCGAGACCGCGCAGGCCCACGCACAGGAACTGCTCGAAGACGCCCGGCTGCTGCCGCAGCAGGCATGACCGCCTCTGCTCTTGCTTGGAGCCTGCTGACACGGAAAACTGAAGCCTTTGGGGGCGCATACCCGATCCGTGGAAGGCTCAATTGATGATAGGCTCGAATTCCGTGGTGCAGCGATCAAATTCCCGTGTAAATTCCCGGTTCCCGGGCTCGTCCAAGACGACCAAACACATCTTCGTCACCGGCGGTGTGGCGTCCTCGCTCGGTAAGGGACTGACGGCTTCCAGCCTCGGCCACCTGCTGCGGGCACGCGGTTTGTCTGTAACTATGCAGAAGCTCGATCCCTACTTGAACGTGGATCCGGGCACGATGAACCCCTTCCAGCACGGTGAGGTCTTCGTCACGGACGACGGCGCGGAGACCGACCTCGACATCGGACACTACGAGCGCTTCCTCGACGAGAACCTCGAGGGCTCGGCCAACGTGACCACCGGCCAGGTCTACTCCACCGTGATCGCCAAGGAACGCCGCGGCGAGTACCTCGGAGACACCGTCCAGGTCATTCCGCACATCACCGACGAGATCAAGCGCAGGATGCGTCTTCCCGCCGAGGGCAAGAACGCGCCGGACGTCATCATCACCGAGATCGGCGGCACCGTAGGCGACATCGAATCGCAGCCCTTCCTTGAGTCTGCCCGCCAGGTCCGCCAGGACGTCGGCCGCAACAACGTCTTCTTCCTGCATGTTTCCCTGGTGCCGTACATCGGACCCTCGCAGGAACTCAAAACCAAGCCCACGCAGCACTCCGTGGCAGCCCTGCGCTCCATCGGCATCCAGCCGGAAGCGATTGTGATCCGTTCGGACCGTGAAGTTCCCGAGGCAATGCGGGAAAAGATCGGCCGCATGTGCGACGTCGATATCGACGCCGTGGTCAATGCCGCCGACGCCCCGAGCATCTACGACATCCCCAAGACGCTGCACACGCAGGGCCTGGACTCCTACATCGTCCGGGCGCTTGACCTGCCGTTCAAGGACGTTGACTGGACAAGCTGGGACAAGCTCCTCGAAGCCGTCCACAACCCCAAGCACGAGGTCGAAATCGCCCTCGTGGGCAAGTACATCGACCTCCCGGATGCCTACCTCTCCGTGACGGAGGCCCTGCGCGCCGGCGGCTTCGCCAACGACGCCAAGGTCAAGATCCGCTGGGTGCCGTCCGATGAGTGCGAAACGCACGAAGGCGCCGCCAGGTCGCTGGACGCCGTAGACGCCATCTGCGTGCCGGGCGGTTTCGGCATCCGCGGCCTCGAAGGCAAGCTGGGCGCCCTGAAGTACGCCCGCGAAAGCCGCCTGCCGGTCCTGGGCCTGTGCCTTGGCCTGCAGTGCATGGTCATCGAGTACGCGCGCAACGTGGTGGGCCTCGAAGGTGCCTCCTCCAGCGAATTCGAGCCCGACTCGAAGTACCCGGTCATCGCCACGATGGAAGAGCAGCTGGAATTCGTCGAGGGCCGCGGCGACCTGGGCGGCACTATGCGCCTGGGCCTGTACGAGGCCAAGCTGGACGAGGGCTCGGTCATCGCCGAGACCTACGGCACCACCACCGTCAGCGAACGCCACCGCCATCGGTACGAGGTGAACAACAAGTACCGTGACCAGATTGCCGCCCAGGGCCTCGTGTTCTCCGGCACGTCGCCGGACGGCAAGCTCGTTGAGTACGTGGAACTGCCCCGCGAGGTACACCCGTACTACGTGGCCACGCAGGCCCACCCGGAACTCAGCTCGCGTCCGACGCGTCCGCACCCGCTCTTCGCCGGGCTGGTCAAGGCCGCGCTGGACCACCAGAGTGGCAGCGGGGACAGGAACGGGGCCGCCCCGGTGGCCGGCTCCGCTGCGCAGGAGGAACCAGCGGCTGATGCTGCCTCCGAGGCGACGGCCAGCTAAACAACTGCAGAGTAGACCTGAGCACCAATGACGGAGGACGGCGCGATGCCCGGTATTTCTGAAAACATCCCTGCTGCACGGCAGGTGTCAGATGAGCCGAGCCCGCGCCGTCTGCTGTCTACGGAGAAGGTCTACGAGGGCCGGATCTGGGACGTCGTCAGCGACAGCTTCAAGCTCACCGACGACGGTAACCCCCTGGTCCGTGACTACATAGACCATCCCGGGGCCGTGGCCGTGCTGCCCATGAACGACGCCGGCGAGGTGCTGCTGATCAAGCAGTACCGGCATCCGGTGGGCATGGACCTGTGGGAGATTCCGGCCGGCCTGCTGGACGTCGACGGCGAGGATTTCGTGGTCGGTGCCGCACGGGAACTGGCCGAGGAAGCGGACCTGGTGGCCGGCACGTGGAACGTCCTGGCAGACTTTTTCAACTCGCCCGGATCCTCCAGCGAAGCCATCCGCATTTACCTCGCCCGGGATCTGACCGAAGTTCCGCACCATGAACTCCACGTCCGCACGGACGAGGAAGCCGAAATCGAACTCCACTGGATTCCGCTCGAGGATGCCGTGGCCGCAGTCCTGGAGGGGCGCCTGCATAACCCGTCCGCCGTCGTCGGAGTCCTCGCCGCAGCAGCGGCGAAAGCGGATGACTTCAGGGGGCTGCGCCCGGCTGGTGCACCCTGGCCGGCCCACCCGAGCCAGCGCTGATGACGGCAGGGACGGCTGCAGCTGAATCAGCGCCTGCCCCGGGCCCGCCGCCGGTGGATACCCTGGAGGATTCCCCGCAGCGCCGGGGCCAGGACGCCGCCCGTCCCGAACGTCCCCGCACCGCGATTGACCGCGGAGTGACCGACTACCTCCAGCACATGGGTGTGGAGCGGGGCCTGGCGGCCAACACCCTGTCGGCCTACCGCCGCGACCTCGCCCGGTACTCCAACTACCTCGCCGCCGCAGGCCTCAGCAGCCCCGGTGATGTGACCCGGCTCCACGTCACCGGTTTCGTCCGCGCGTTGTCGGACGGTTCCGACGGCGGAACGCCGCTGGGCGTGCGCTCGGCGGCCCGCACCGTGGCTGCCGTCCGCGGCCTGCACAAGTTCTGGGCGCTGGAGGGCATGACGACGGCGGATCCCGCCAGCGATGTCCACCCGCCGATGCCGGGGAAACGGCTGCCCAAGGCCA
Source organism: Arthrobacter sp. NPDC093125 (assembly GCF_044754225.1). NCBI lineage: Bacteria > Bacillati > Actinomycetota > Actinomycetes > Micrococcales > Micrococcaceae > Arthrobacter > Arthrobacter sp. NPDC093125. The sequence continues at coordinate 14,641 of NZ_JBIVOQ010000009.1, forward strand.
TCACCGTGGATGAAGTCACCCGGATCCTCGAAGCCGCCGGTGCCGACACCGCCACGGGGCTGCGGGACCGGGCGCTGCTCGAATTCCTCTATTCCACCGGTGCCCGCATCAGCGAGGCCGTGGGTCTCGACGTCGACGACATCTCGGTGCAGCCGGCCTCTGCCGGTCCGGCCATCGTGCGGCTGTTCGGCAAGGGCTCGAAAGAGAGGATGGTGCCGCTGGGCTCCTATGGCGCCCGGGCGCTGGATGCCTACCTCGTCCGCGGCCGCCCGCTGCTCGCGGCCAAAGGCAAGGGCACGCCGGCGCTCTTCCTCAACGCCCGGGGCGGACGGATCAGCCGGCAGAGCGCCTGGACCATCCTGAAGGCCGCCGCCGACAAGGCCAACATCACCAAGGACGTGTCCCCGCACACCCTGCGGCATTCGTTCGCCACCCACCTGCTCGAGGGCGGGGCTGACGTCCGCGTGGTCCAGGAACTGCTGGGCCACGCTTCCGTCACCACCACTCAGGTGTACACGCTGGTGACGGCCGATACGCTCCGGGAAATCTACGCCGCCGCCCATCCCAGGGCCCTGGGATAAGGAACGCAGGGACGGGACACGCGGGCCAAGCTAGGCTGTTCTGCATGACCTCCGCGCCCGTCACCCTGTGTTTCCTCCTTCGGGAGAGCCCCGGCAGCGGGCCAGAAGTGCTGCTCGGATTGAAAAAGACAGGGTTCGGCACCGGCAAGATCGTGGGCCTCGGCGGGCACGTCGAAGCAGGAGAGACCGATGCCCAGGCCGCCTGCCGCGAGGTGCTGGAGGAAGCGGGCATCGTGGTGCTCGAGGACGACCTGTCAGACGCCGGTACTGTGCAGTTCGTGTTTCCCGCGCGGCCGGACTGGAACATGTCCACGCGGCTGTTCACCACCCGCCGATGGATCGGCGAACCCGTGGAGAGTTCCGAAATCATTCCCGAATGGTTCCTGACCTCCGCACTGCCCCTGGAGCGGATGTGGCAGGACGCCGAGCACTGGCTTCCCGTGGCGTTGGGCGGCAGCGTGGTAGATTCCGTTATCACTTTGAATGCGGATAACGAGACGGTGGCCTCCGCCGAATATTCTTACCGCGGGGTGTAACCGTCGGTCCCGTGCTGGAAACTAACGGATTAGCCTGGCAGGTCAGGGGACTACTTCGTTAGCTGGGGGGATGCGTGGAATCAGATCGCGAACTGGCGTTCATCGCCGTTCACAAGGACAGTTATCCGCGGGTGTACAGATTCGTGCGGCGGCGGGTGGAGTCTGCGGAGCTCGCTGAGGAGCTTGCCGCTGACGTCTTTCGGGTCGTGTGGCAGAAGTGGGGCGATGAACCCCACACGGACATCGCATGGCTGCTGACCGTGGCCCGGAACCTCATCGGAAATGCCTACCGCAGCCGGGACAGGCAGCTTGCGCTCCAGGAAAAGCTGCGGGCGGCCGCCGAAACGCTGTCCGGTCCGGAGTCACAGGACCTGATGGTCCACAACGCCATGGCGGCCCTCCGCGACAGCGAACGGGACATCCTCCAGCTGGCCTACTGGGACGAACTCACCATGGCGGAGATCGCCCGTGTGCTGGAGTGCAGTGAATCAGCGGCAAAGGTCCGGCTGCACCGTGCCAGGGCCGCCTTTCGCAAGCAAATGCCGGTTGCCGCCGGGGCGATGACACAGAAGATGGGGGCATGACATGGATCCGATCCAGAGCCTGATTTCCGGAGCCGACCCGGTCCGACGCGAACCGGCCGGGCCCGATGCTGAAGCGGCCCTGCGCCAAGCGCTCAAAGAGGGACCGGTGTTCAGCGACAGCCGGTCCGCCAAGGTGCTGAACTTCGACCACCGCAGGCGCAGCCGGGCGCGGCTGGCCGGTGTACTGACACTCACGGCGGCCGCAGTCACGGCCGGGGTGCTTGTCACCACCAATCTCGGCGCCCTCGTCTCGGCACCGTCTCCGGCTCCGGCAGGCACCGTCGCGGCGCCGTCCCCAGCCACGGCAACACCGACGGCGACGCCCACCGCAGCCACAACAGGGACGCCGTCAGCCACGCAGCCGCCAACACCTTCGGCTCCGGGAGCATCCGCATCAGCCCCGGTCCTCGCCACTCCAACTGCATGGACGACCTTTACGGACGCGACAGGCCAGGCCACCTTCGAACACCCTGTGGGCTGGACCCTGTCTGAATCCCCGCAGACCATCCAAGGCGGTGCCTACAACGTAATTGAGGTCAAAAACGCCGCCGGCAAAACCATGTCCACCCTTCGCCTGGTCTACGACTCGGCGGGGGGTCCCGTTTGCCCCGAGCCCAAGCCGTTCCAGACCCTTGATTCAGTGGTCGTGGATATCCCGCAAAAGGCGGACAAGCTCAGGGAGTTCGCGCGAGGCCCGTCAGCTTTCGTCTTCCGGATCATCCAGGGAGACAAAGTCTACGGCTCCCTCGCACTGGCTGACGGGGACCTGGCTCCGAAGACGGCGACGTGTGGTTTGTACAACGGCATCCTGGGGCCGGACAACGTCCCCCTGGTGCATTTCGGCGACACCACATGGCTCACGGCCGATGGCCAACACTCTCCGCTCACGTTCGATTCCGTCGCCGCTGCCAAGGCCTACATGCAGACGCAGGAGTACAAAGACGTCAAGCGCATGCTGATTTCGTTGGCACTGCAGCCGGCCAAAACGCAGCCTGCGCAGACGGCTTCAAGCGCGCGCTTTGTCAGCCAGGACGGCAATGCCAGCTTCGTTCTCCCGGAGGGATGGACAGCCAAGGACGTCCCCGCGGGAACGCCGGACTACCCGGCATCCGGCGTTTCGGTATCGGACGAAACCGGCAAGACCGTTGCCAAATTCCGTCACGGCACTGCCGGCGGCCTGGGAGGCGCCTGCACGGAGGCCTACACCATCACCGAACTGGACAGCGCTTCGTCGTCCCTTACACCGGATTGGGCTGTCCAGCGCGGCGTGCGGTTCTCCTACCGGGTCATGGACCAGACATCCGTTGGCAAGGGATTCACGTATCAGTTAGGGCTGGTGGACCGGTCAAGCGGGGGAACGCAAAGCAGCTGCCTCATGTACACGGTGGTCTCGGGTACACCCCAAGGCATGCTGTCTTTCGCAGACCGGGCGGTGCAGGAACCGGCTGAGCCGCATTTTGCCAGCATGGCGGAGGCCCGGGCATACATGGAGGCTCCCGAATACCAGAAGCTGAAGGCCATGATCCAAAGCCTGGAGATCACGTCCTGATCAGTCACCAGTTCATCGACCTGCTGTAACGGGCCTTGCTGCAACGGGCCCTGCTGCAACGGCGCCGGGCCGGCCACCTGGAAAGGTGGCCGGCCCGGCGTCGTACTCTTTTCGCCTCGTTTTTCATCCGCAGAGTGCAGGCGGAAACTTACGGCAAATGCCGTTCCTCCATGCCGTTGTAGGCACTCAGCGGCCGAATCAGTGAATTGGATTCAAGCTGTTCCATGATGTGCGCCGTCCAGCCGGTGATGCGGCTGGCGACGAACAGCGGGGTAAACATCTGCGTGTCGAAACCCATGAGGTGGTACGTGGGTCCGGCCGGGTAGTCGAGGTTCGGCTTGATCCCCTTGGCCTCGTCCATCGCGGCCTCGAGCCCGTTGTAGAGTCCCAGCAGCTCAGGGCGGCCGTAGTGGGCGATCATCTTGTCGAGGGCCGCCTTCATGGTGGGCACGCGGGAGTCGCCGTGCTTGTAGACGCGGTGACCGAAGCCCATCACCTTCTTCTTGTTGGCCAGCGCATGTTCCATCCAGGCCCTGGCGCGCACCGCTGCCTCCTCGAGGGATTCCTCGGGCCGGATGCCGATCTCGTCAAAGGTGTGCATGACGGCTTCGTTGGCGCCGCCGTGCAGCGGACCTTTGAGCGCTCCGATGGCTCCGGTGACCGCCGAGTGGAGGTCCGACAGCGTGGACGTGATGACCCGGCCGGCGAAGGTGGAGGCATTGAAGGAGTGCTCCGCGTACAGGATCATAGAGACGTTGAAGGCCTCGACAACCTCCGGCACGGACTCCTCGCCGAAGGACATCCAGAGGAAGTTGGCGGAGTAGCCCAAGTCATCGCGCGGCTCCACAACCTCCTGCCCGCGCCGGCGGCGCTGGTCGTACGCCACGATGGCCGGCATGGCTGCGAATAGGTCCACAGCCTTGGCCATGTTGGCCTCCCGGGAGGAATCTTCCGCCAGTTCGTGCCGCGCGCCCATGACCGAAGCTGCAGTCCTGCAGACATCCATGGGGTGCGCTGTAACCGGCAGGGCGTCCACCACCTGCTTCACCACGGGATCCAGCGCCCGCCCGGCCCGTTCCCGCTGGGTAAAGGCGGCCAGTTCGTCTGAGTTGGGGAGCTCTCCGTTCCAGAGCAGGTAGGCGACTTCCTCGAAGCTGCATCGCGCTGCGAGTTCCTGGACCGGATAGCCCCGGTACAGCAGTGAGTTCGTATCGGGGTTGACCTTGGAGACGGCGGTGTAATCCACCACGACGCCGGCGAGGCCCTTCTTGATCTCTTCTTCAGCCATGCTGAACTCCTTCGTTCTTGGTCCGATTACCGGCTGCCGTGGCCGGTGGTCCTGCGGGATTGCGCGTCAGTCAGCTCCGGGAATCCGGAAATTGAAGACGCCGGCATCGAAGCGGTTATAGGCCTCGTAGTCCACGAGGTCATACAGCCGCGCACGGGTGAGCATGCTTCCTACCTGTGCCTCCTGCGTTCCGTCGGCCCTGATTGAGTCCAGCGTACGCTCAGCAGCGCCCATGGCACTACGGAGCAGGGTCACGGGGTAGATCACCATGTTCACGCCGACGCCTTGCAACTCGTCAACCGTGAACAGGGCGCTCTTGCCGAACTCGGTCATGTTGGCCAGGATCGGGACGTCGACGGCGTCGCGGATGGCTTTGAACTCCTCCAGGGTGGCCATGGCTTCGGGGAAGATGGCGTCTGCGCCGGCCTCCACCAGCGCCTTCGCGCGCTCCTGGGCGGCCCCGAGACCCTCTACTGCGCGGACGTCGGTGCGGGCCATGACGAGGAAGTTCGGATCCCGCCGCGCGTCCGCGGCCGCCCTGATGCGCTTGGTGGCGGTCTCCAGGTCCACCACGTTCTTGCCGTCGAGGTGGCCGCAGCGCTTGGGGTTGAACTGGTCCTCGATGTGGCAGCCGGCGAGCCCGGCGTTCTCGAGTTCCTGGACGCTGCGGGCCACGTTCATCGGCTCACCGAACCCGGTGTCCGCATCCACCAGAGCCGGCAGGTCGGTCATCCGGGCGATCTGCCCGGCGCGGGTGGCCACCTCGGTGAGCGTGGTCAGCCCGATGTCGGGCAGGCCGAGGTCGTTGGCGAGGACGGCGCCGGAGATGTACACGCCGGCGAAGCCCTTCTCCTCGATCAGCCGGGCGGAGAGGGGGTTGAACGCGCCGGGGAACTGTGCGGTGGTGCCGGAGGCGAGCAGTTCCCGGAGCTTTACTCGCTTCTGCTCCGGCGTGGTTTTGGAGTACAGCACTTTAGAACAGTCCCTTCGGTGCCGCGCCGAGGTCGATGACGCCGGGCGCGGCGGTGATGTTCAGCTGGTCGAGTTCGCCGGGGCCCAGTTCGGGGAGTCGTTCGACGGCGGCGAGGAACCGTGCGATTTCGTCCTCCTCCACCAGGCCGGCGGCCAGGGTGCGGAACTTGTTCACGTACTGCTCCCGGGTGAACGGCCGGGCACCGAGCGGGTGAGCGTCCGCGACGGCGATCTCGTCCCGGATCACGGTGCCGTCGGACAGGGTGATTTCCACCGAGCCGCCGAAGGCCTTCTCGGAGATGTCGAGGGAGTGGTAGCGGCGGGTCCATTCCGGATCCTCCACAGTGGTGACCTTCTGCCACAGCTCCACCGTGTCGGGCCGGGCGGCGCGCTCGGGGGAATAGGAGTCCACGTGGTGCCAGGCGCCGTCCTGCAGCGCGACCGTGAAGATGTACGGGATGGAGTGGTCCAGGGTCTCCCGGGACGCGGTGGGGCTGTACTTCTGTGGATCGTTCGCGCCGGAGCCGATCACGTAGTGCGTGTGGTGGCTCGTCTTGATTAGCACGGACTGCACGTTGCCCGGGTCCGTCGCTTCCGGGTGCTCCTTGTTCAGCTTCCGGGCCAGGTCAATCCAGGCCTGGGCCTGGTACTCGGCGGAGTGTTCCTTGGTGTAGGTGTCCAGGATGGCGCGCTTGGCCTCACCGGGCGTGGGCAGCGGAACCATGTAGGAGGCGTCCGGGCCGTCCAGCAGCCAGGCGATCACGCCGTCCTCGCCCTCATAGATGGGAACCGGGGAGGTCTGGCCGCGCATGGACCTGTCCACGGCTTCGACCGCCATCTTGCCGGCGAACGCCGGGGCGTGCGCCTTCCACGTGGAAATCTCACCCTTGCGCGACTGGCGGGTGGCGGTCGTGGTGTGCAGCGCCTGGCCCACGGACTGGAAGATCGTCTCGACATCCAAGCCCAGGAGGGTGCCGATGCCGGCGGCGGCGGACGGGCCGAGGTGGGCGACGTGGTCGATCTTGTGCTTGTGCAGGCAAATCGCCTTCACCAGGTTCACCTGGATCTCATACCCGGTCGCGATACCACGGACCAAATCGGCACCGCTGGCACCCGTGTGCTGTGCCACCGCCAGGATCGGCGGAATGTTGTCGCCCGGGTGGGAGTAGTCCGCGGCGAGGAACGTGTCGTGGTAGTCCAACTCGCGGACGGCCACGCCATTGGCCCAGGCAGCCCACTCCGGGGAGACGCGTTCGCCGATGCCGAACACCTTCGACCCCTTGCCATTGGTGGAAGGGCCGTGCGTGAGGGCCTGTGCCCGGGCTGCAACGATCGGTGCCCGGTTCAGTGACGCGATCGCGACGGAGGCGTTGTCGATGATCCGGTTGATCACCATCTCCGTAACCTCGTCCGTCACGGAGACGGGATCGGCTGCCACCACGGCGATCTTGTGGGCCAGCTGGTCCTCGCGCGGCAGGTTTTCCTCGCTTTTGTACACGCGGACGTGGTGTTCCTTAACCATGGGGCTCCTTCAAATGTGATGGGTGGGTGGCTTTGACGTGGGAAAGACTGCGGTGCAGATGGACAGTGGTGGCCGCCTCAGCCAGGCGCGGGTTGCCGGCCGCGATCGCCTCGGCAATGGCCGCGTGCTCGGACGCGGCAGCGGTGAGGCGGGCCGCGTCGTCGGCGGCCAGCCTCCGGACCCGCACCAGGTGGACGCGGAGGCTGCGCATGGCCTGGGCCAGGTAGGAATTGGAGATGGCGGCGTCGATCGCTTCATCGAGCCGGCCCACGAGTCCGTAGTAGTCGTGGCGGGCAGGGTCGGTGCTGCTGATCAGCGCGGGCGCCGCCAGCAGCTCTTCCTGCAGCTCCCGAAAAACTGCCGAGTCGCCCCGCTCGGCAGCCAGCGCGGCTGCCTTGCCTTCGAGTGTCTCGCGGAGCTCGAACAGTTCATCAATGTCGTCCAGCGAGATATCGGTGACGACGACGCCGCGGCCGCCCGCCGTCGTCAGCCCTTCCGCCGTGAGGCGGCTCAGCGCTTCCCGGAGCGGCGTGCGTGACACCCCGAGGCGTTCGGACTGCTCAACTTCCGCCAAGACGGTGCCGGGGAGGAGCCGCCATTCGATGATGTCATCACGCAGTGCCGCGTAGGCCCTGTCGCTGGCGCGCATGCCGCCTCCCTTTCTTGGTCGATGGCACCAGTGTATACAGATATTGTTGATCTGCCTAACTTTCAGTGGCTATCAGGCCGGCAAGAGCGTGGATGTGTATACAAACGCCTTGTATCCTTCCTTGGCCGGGGCTAGCATAGGCCGCATCACAACGTAGTGGACAGGAAGTTTTCATGGTTACCAACAGTTACCGCGACACCTACGGCCGCAGCCTCACCAAGCCAGACGAGTTTTGGCTGGAGGCTGCAAAGCGGGTGTCCTGGACGCAGGCTCCCCGCCGGGCCGTGGACAGCCGGCGCGCGCCTCTGTTCGACTGGTTCCCGGACGGCGTCCTCAATACTTCCTTCAATGCGCTGGACCGTCACGTCCTGGCCGGCCGCGGGGAACAGGATGCGCTCATTTACGACTCCGCCGTGCTCGGCAGCCAGCAGCGGTACACCTACGCGGAGCTCACGCATCTCGTCGCAAAATTCGCGGGTGTCCTGCAGGCACGAGGGGTGGGGAAAGGCGACCGCGTGGTGATCTACATGCCGATGATTCCGGAGGCCGCCATCGCCATGCTGGCAACGGCCCGCCTGGGTGCCATCCACTCCGTGGTCTTTGGCGGCTTCGCCCCCAAGGAACTGGCCGCCCGCATCCGCGATGCTTCCCCCGTTGCCGTCGTTACCGCTTCAGGCGGCGTGGAGCCGTCCCGCCGCGTGGAGTATCTGCCGGCGGTTGCAGAAGCCCTTACGCTCGCAGGAGCTGAAGGCACCCCGGTCCTGGTCAAGGAACGGGACGGCTTCGAGGCCCGGGGCACCGACTTCGCTGGATGGCTGGACTGGGACGCCGAAATGGCCGTGGCCCAACCGGCGGCTCCCGTCGACGTCAAAGCCACGGATCCGCTCTACATCCTGTACACCTCAGGCACCACGGGCAGCCCGAAGGGAGTGGTTCGCGATAACGGCGGGCACGCTGTTGCCATGGGCTGGACCATGGACAACATCTACGACGTCAGGCCGGGGGACGTCATGTGGACCGCTTCGGACGTCGGGTGGGTGGTGGGGCACTCCTACATCGTGTACGGTCCCCTGATTGCCGGCGCCACCACGGTGCTGTACGAAGGCAAGCCGGTGGGCACCCCGGATGCGGGCGCGTTCTGGCGCGTCATCGCGGACCACAAAGTGAATGTTCTCTTTACCGCGCCGACCGCCCTGCGTGCGATCCGCAAGGCGGATCCGGGCGCTGCGTTGCTGGCCTCCCATGACACGTCCACCCTGAAGACGCTTTTCGTCGCCGGTGAGCGGCTGGACACCGACACCTATTACTGGGCCGCGGGAGCGCTGGGAGTCCCGGTGGTTGACCACTGGTGGCAGACTGAGACAGGCTGGGCCATTTGCGCCAATCCGCGGGGCCTGGATTCACTTCCCATCAAGCCCGGCTCACCTTCGGTACCAATGCCCGGCTTCAACCTCAGCATCGTGGACGGCGCCGGCGGTGCGGTGGAAACCGGTGTCGAGGGCAACATCGTGCTGGGGCTTCCGCTGCCTCCGGGGACCCTCACCACACTCTGGGGCGACGATGACCGGTACAAGTCGTCGTACCTTCAGGCGTTCGAGGGTTACTACGCCACAGGCGATTCCGGCTACCGGGACGAGGACGGGTACGTTTTCGTCATGGGGCGCACCGACGACGTGATCAACGTTGCTGGACACAGGCTGTCCACGGGAGCAATGGAGCAGGTCATCGGGCAGCACCCGGCAGTGGCTGAGTGTGCTGTCATCGGCGTCTCGGACCCCTTGAAAGGCCAGCGTGCCAGTGGATATGTCGTGCTCAAAGCGGGGGCGGATGTGCCGGAGGCGGTGCTTGCGCGGGAGCTGATTGCCCTGGTCCGGCGGGACATCGGCGCGGTGGCCGATTTCAAATCCGTAGCGGTGGTGGAGGCGCTGCCCAAGACCAGGTCCGGAAAGATCCTTCGAAAGACGATGCGGCAAATCGCTGACGGCGATGACTACGTGGTTCCGTCCACCATCGAAGACGCCGAGGTGCTCGAGCGGCTGATCGGAACGCTGCGGCCCGCGGACGCGGACGGCGCGGCCGGCGGAGCTGGCTAAGCTTGTCGAAGCCGGCTGCTGCAGGCAGCGGCTCTGCTCAGGCGCGCGCCCAGCGGTACTCGTTTTCCGGTCGGCCGGGCGCGCCGTACCGTGCCGTGCGGGAGACCGTCCCGGCGTCGGCGAGGTACTCGAGGTAGCGGCGGGCGGTGACACGGGACATGCCCAGCGCCGTCATGACCTCGGTGGCCGAGACCGCGCCGGGCTGTTCCCTGATGAAGTCGCGGACGGCGTCCAGCGTCGAGGGGGACAGGCCCTTGGGAAGCGGAAGCTCCGATGGCGCCCGGAGGCTGGCGAAGGCCTGGTCGACGTCGCTCTGGGAGGCGGCGGCTTTGGCCGAACCGGATCCTGAGGCCAGCTGCTCGCGGAACTGGCGGTAGCTTGCCAGCTTGTCAGCGAAGGTGGCGAAGGTAAAGGGCTTAATAAGGTACTGCACGACGCCGATGGACACGGCGTTGCGGACGATCGCGAGCTCCCTGACCGCGGTGATCGCGATGATGTCTGCGAAGTGGCCCGAGGAGCGCATCCGGCGTGCAATATCCAGGCCGTGCAGGTCCGGCAGGTTCATGTCCAGAAGCACCAGCTCCACGGGGCTGCCGGCCGCTGCGAACTCCGTGAGCATCCGCAGCGCCGACTGGCCGTCGGGCGCTGTGCCGGCCAGGGCGAAGCCCGCCAGTCTTTCCACATATGCGGCATGCGCCGCCGAGGCGATCGGCTCATCCTCGACGACGAGGACTCGGATGTCTGTCACGCTTGGTCCTCCAGGACGCTGTGCGGGGCCGGCGGGGGAAGCACGACATTGAAGCACGCGCCGCCGGCGGTGCCGGAACTGGTGATCGTCATCGTACCGGCCAGCCGCTGGACCGCCTGCTTCACCAATGCCAGCCCGACGCCGCGGCCAAAAGGTCCTGCCTCCTTGGTGCTGAAGCCGTAGCGGAAAATGTTGTCGACGGCGTCCGGTTCAATGCCCTTGCCTGAATCCTGGACGGTGATGCCCAGCCCGCCGCGTTCGGACGTCACCGTAAGTCCCACGCGCCTCGGGGCGGGGGCATCGGCGGCGGCATCAATTGCGTTGTCCAGGAGGTTGCCGAGGATGGTGACGAGGTCCTGGATCGCGATGCCGGCAGCACCTGCCGCCGGGGATGCTTCGACGATAAGTTCAACGCCCCGTTCGTGCGCCTCTGCCGCCTTGCCCATGATGAGCGCACTGATCACAGGTTCCTGGACCGAACCCACCATGTCGTCTGTGAGCTGCTGGCTCAGCTCAAGATCATGGGTGGCGAACTCGAGCGCCTCATCGGTGCGGCCGAGTTCCAGGAGCGACACCATGGTGTGGAGCCGGTTGGCGTGCTCGTGCGTCTGGGCGCGCAGGGCGCCGGACAGGGTCCGCATGGTCTCCAGTTCGCTTCCCAGGGATTCGATTTCCGTGCGGTCCCTGATCGTGGCCACAGTGCCGAAAACCGCAGGCGGCCGTCCGGCGGGGGAGTCCGGACCCACGGCCGGGCCCTGGTTCACCACAAGGACGCCGGAGTCCGTCAGATGGATCTCGTCGTGAACGGTCCGGCCCGATTCGAACAGTGCCTTCAGGCTTGGCGCCAGCGGAAGGTCCCCGAGCGACGGAGCATCCGCGGGATCACTGCCAGAGTCCCTCGGTTCAAGCCCGAGCAGCTCGGCGGCCTGGTCGTTATACATGACCACCCGTCCCTTGGGGTCGATGAGGATAACCCCCTCGCGGACCGAGTGCAGCACTGATTCGTAGTAGGCAAAGAGCTGGGCAAGCTGTTCGGGACCCCAGCCGCGGGTGACGCGGCGGAGGTAGCGTCCGAGGAGCCAGGATGCGACCGAGCCGCTCACGAGCAGTCCGCCGGAGATGGCCAGAAGGGCGGGAATCCTCCCGCTCACCGCGACGTCGACGTTCCTGACCGTGACGCCGGCGGCCACCAGAGCCTTGACCGAGCCGCTCGCGTCCTTGACCGGTGCGATGGTGCGCACAGAGGGGCCCAGTGTGCCGGCCGTGATCTCGGTGAAGACCTTTCCCTCCAAGGCATCTGTGATCGAGCCGATGTAGGGCTGGCCGAGCTCCTCTCTGCGGGGATGGGTCCAGCGTGTCCTGTCGGGGGCCATGATCGTGATGAAATCGGCGTCGGCGTCTTCCATGACCTGCAGGGCATAGGGCTGCAGCCTGGCGGAGGGGTCAGGGGAAGCGGCGGCCTGGAGCACCAGGGGGCTGTCCGCCACGGCAACGGCCACCGCGGCCATCCTCCGTCCGGCCTCGGCATAGGTGCGGTCCCGGGCATCCACGAAGGCCGCTGTCCCCACGACAAAGGTGAGCGCCAGCACGAACAGCAGGTTGGCCAAAAACAGCCGCCTGGCAATGCTCCAACGGTGGATCACAACACCTCCCATGACCAATATGAACGCAATGGTGAGGCAAGTCACTCCATGCCCAATGATGGAAATCACACAAAGGACCGACGCGAAGAGCTCAGAGACTGTGCCGAAGCGTCTTCCAGATTATCCATAAGGAGACACATCATGGCTTCTCAACGAGGAGAGTCGGCTGCACCGGTCAAGGCCGGGCGCAAAGGGCTGGACAAATCCCACTACCTGTACATCGCCGTCATCGCCGCCGTTATTCTGGGCGCCCTGGTGGGGCTGCTGTTCCCGGAGGTCGGAAAATCCCTGAAGCCCCTGGGCGACGGGTTCATCAAGCTCATCAAGATGATGATCGCCCCGATCATCTTCTGCACGATCGTCCTGGGCATCGGCTCCATCGCCAAGGCCGCCACGGTCGGCAAGGTTGGCGGACTCGCCCTGGGCTACTTCGTCCTCATGTCGACGTTCGCCCTTGGCATCGGCCTCGTGGTCGGCAACCTGATCCACCCGGGCGAGGGCCTGAAGCTGGCGCCGTACGACCCCAACAAGAAGGCTGAAACCGACAGCACCGTAGCCTTCCTCCTCGGCATCATCCCGGGCGACATTCCGGTCCTCCCCACGCTCTTCGCCGCCATCCTCGTAGGCTTTGCACTCCAGAAGATGGGCGCCCAGGGCGCCCCTGTGCTGAGGGCCATCGGCCACGGCCAGGCTGTGGTGTTCCGCATCCTCATCATGATCATGTGGCTGGCTCCCGTCGGTGCCTTCGGCGCGATCGCCGCGGTTGTCGGTGCCACCGGCTTCCAGGCCATCGTGAGCATGTTCACACTGATGGCCGCCTTCTACATCACCTGCGCACTGTTCATCGTCGTGATCCTCGGCGGCCTCCTGCAGGTGGTGGCAGGTGTGAACATCTTCAAACTGATGAAGTACCTGGCACGTGAATACCTCCTCATCTTCTCCACCTCCTCCTCCGAGGCAGCGCTGCCCCGCCTGATCGCCAAGCTTGAGCACCTGGGTGTCTCCAAGCCGGTCGTCGGCGTCACCGTACCCACGGGCTACTCCTTCAACCTCGACGGCACCGCGATCTACCTGACGATGGCTTCCCTCTTCGTGGCCAACGCCATGGGAACCCCGCTGGACCTCGGTGCCCAGGTCTCCCTGCTGATCTTCATGATCATCGCCTCCAAGGGCGCTGCCGGTGTCACCGGCGCAGGCCTCGCCACGCTGGCCGCCGGCCTGCAGGCCCACAAGCCCGAACTCCTGGGCGGCGTCGGCATGATCGTCGGCATCGACCGCTTCATGTCCGAGGCCCGCGCCCTGACCAACTTCACCGGCAACGCGGTTGCCACGGTCCTGATCGGCACCTGGGTCAAGGAGATCGACGGCGAACAGGTCGGACGCGTCCTGTCCGGCGAAGAGCCCTTCGACGAGCAGACCATGATTGCCACCCACCACGGTGTCCAGGAGGAGACCCCGGCGCAGCAGCCCGTTCCGGCCAACGCCTAACTCCGAAAGAGGGCGCCAAGCCGCCCGGATGACCGCCCGCACAGGTTCGCCTGTGCGGGCGGTTTCCATGTTCCCGCGACAAACCTTCTACCTCAGGTAAAAGGTAAAGGCTCAAACGCCATCAAAAGTCAAGTTCCACGGAATGCCGTGTCGGGCGCTGTAGCCTTGGGTGGAAAGAAGCATGGGCGCCGGCACGCAGCGGCCCCGGCATTCAGCGGCAGAGAAAAATCACCGTCATCGAAAGTGTGGATAGATACGTGAGCAGCGAACAGGGTTCAGCAACTCTGGAAGGCACGGAACTCGACCTGGAAGACGCCGTGATGGGTCCCACAGGCCGCCCCTACCGCGAATTTCCGGAGCCCGCGCCGCTGTCCTCCCATGGACCGGCCCGCGTGATCGCAATGGTCAACCAAAAGGGGGGCGTGGGTAAAACCACGTCAACCATCAACCTGGCGGCAGCGCTTGCCGAGTATGGCCGCCGCGTGCTGCTGGTGGACTTCGATCCCCAGGGCGCGCTGTCCGCCGGGCTCGGCGTCAACCCGCACGAGCTGGACCTGACCGTCTACAACGTGCTGATGGACCGCAAGGTGGACATCCGCGAAGCGATCCACCAGACCGGCGTGGAGAACGTGGACTTGCTGCCCGCCAACATTGATCTTTCCGCCGCGGAGGTCCAGCTGGTCAATGAAGTAGCCCGCGAACAGGTGCTGGACCGCGCCCTGAAAAAGGTCGAGGACGAATACGACGTCGTCCTGATCGACTGCCAGCCGTCCCTTGGCCTGCTCACCGTGAACGCCCTGACCGCAGCCCACGGCGTCATCATTCCGCTGATCTGCGAATTCTTTGCCCTCCGTGCCGTGGCGCTGCTGGTGGAAACCATCGACAAGGTCCAGGACAGGCTTAACCCGCGGCTGCAGGTGGACGGCGTGCTGGCCACGATGTACGACGCCCGGACCCTGCACAGCCGTGAAGTCATCTCCCGCCTCGTGGAGGCCTTCGGCGACAAAGTCTTCGAGACTGTCATCAAGCGCTCCATCAAGTTCGCCGACGCCACCGTCGCTGCCGAGCCGATCACCAGCTACGCCGGCAACCACGTTGGTGCCGACGCCTACCGCCGCCTCGCTAAGGAACTCATTTCGCGCGGTGGCGCACCTTAACCTGGCCACGCCGCGAGAGGGCGCCGTGTCTGTACAGCGCGCTGTGTCAGGAGAGGGCGCCCCACTGCGCGCTGCCGGGGCGGCCGAGAAGAAACCGGGCTTTGAGGTCCGGCTGGCTAATTTCACCGGCCCGTTCGACCTCCTGCTGGGGCTGATCTCCAAGCATCAGTTGGACATCACCGAGGTGGCGCTGGCCACGGTGACCGACGAGTTCATCAAGTACATCCGGAACCTGCAGCAGCTGGGGGAGGAATGGGCACTTGATGAAGCCAGCGAGTTCCTGGTCATCGCGGCCACGCTGCTTGACCTTAAGGCCGCCCGCCTGCTCCCGGCCGGCGAAGTCGAGGACGAAGACGACGTTGCCCTCCTGGAGGCGCGGGATCTCCTGTTTGCCAGGCTCCTGCAATACAAGGCGTTCAAGCAGGTGGCTGCCCTGATGGATGCCACCCTGGAACTGGAAGCCCGCCGGTATCCGCGGCAGGTGGCGCTTGAGGAACATTTCGCTGCCATGTTGCCAGAGCTCGTCTGGAAGCACACGCCGCAGCAGTTCGCCGCCCTGGCCGAAGCTGCGTTGAAACCCAAGGCGCCGGAACCAACCGAGGTGGGACTGGCCCACCTCCACGGCAGCCCGGTCAGTGTCAAGGAACAGGCGGAGCTGATCGGACTGCGTTTGCAGGAGGGCAGGCCGCTGTCCTTCCGGGCACTCATTGCCGACGCGGAATCCACGCTGGTTGTGGTTGCCCGGTTCCTGGCATTGCTGGAGCTGTTCCGCGACCAGGCAGTGGCCTTCGACCAGGCCGCGCCGCTGGGCGAGCTGACCGTCCGGTGGACCGCGTCCACGCACTGGAGCAGCGACCACCTGAGTGAAGAATATGAGGAGCAGACGTGAGCAAGCCCCAGCCTGAACCGCTCCCGGACGACACATCACATCTGGCCACATTTCCGGGCGGCGCCCGCGCCGCCCTGGAGGCCGTGCTGATGGTGCTGGACCAGCCGGCGTCCGCCGCAGACCTCGCCGCCGGACTGGAGCTCACCGTGGATACGGTGGAGGAGCTGCTGCTGGACCTGCAGCGCGAGTATGACGGCTATACTGTTAAAGCCCCGGATATGGAAATCGCCAGTGATGCTGGCTTCACCTCCAGCCCCCGGGGTTTTGAATTGCGGAATGTTGCCGGTGGCTGGCGCATCTACTCCCGGGCCGAATTCGCCGACATCGTCGGTGCATTTGTCCTGGAGGGACAGACAGCCAGGCTGACGCAGGCGGCGCTTGAAACGCTCGCCGTCATCGCCTACCGGCAGCCCGTTTCACGGGCCAGGGTGTCTGCAATTCGGGGGGTCAATGTCGACTCTGTCGTGCGGACCCTGACCCAGCGCGGGCTGATCGAGGATGCCGGAACTGATCCGGAATCGGGCGCCGTCCTCTACCGGACGACGTCGTATTTCCTTGAACGCATGGGAATCGGCTCGGCGGCGGAGTTGCCCCAGATCTCACCGCACCTTCCGGGGGTTGACGGGATCGAAGAGTTCTACGACGCCGGAAGAATGTAGGCACCACTGCCTGCGGAACAAAATTTACCAGGGCAGATTTAATCTGCAGGGCTGGCTAGTGTTGTCCTTGGACAACCGTTGCCGCTCAACATAACGAAGGACGGGTCATGACACAGGCGGGACGCCAGGGTTCACCACGTAACAGTTCAGGGCGAAAGGGTCCGGAACGCGCTGCAGGGCAGGGCGGCCGGGGAGGCCAGCGCGGCACCGGCTTCGGCTCGGGGCAGCGCGACTTCTCCAAGGGCAGCGACCGGCCATTCGGCGACCGTTCCCACAGGGCTGCCAAGCCCCGCGAGGAACGCTTCGTCGATCCCGACGAGGCAGCCCCCGGCCAGGCCGGCAGGCCCGCCGCGGACCGGAAAGCCGGAGCTAAGCCGGCCGCCCGCAAAGCCGGCGCGCGCAAGCCGGGCGCCGGCAAGGCTCCGGGCACTCCCGGAGCGCTCAAGCCCAAGCCCCGTTCCGCTGCGGCCAAAACCTTCGGTACGCGCGCATTTGGCGGCGAACGGTTCGGCCAGAACCTCGGCGCCGTCCGCAAGCCTTCTCGCAAGCGCGGCCCAAGCGGCCCCGTGCCGCAGTCAGAAGTGCACGACGCCGACGGCGTCCGCCTGCAGAAGGTCATGGCCCAGGCCGGAGTTGCTTCGCGGCGCGTCTGCGAAGAGATGATCGCCGAAGGCCGCGTGGAAGTCGACGGCCAGGTAGTCACCGAACTCGGCGTCCGCGTCGATCCCAAGACATCCGTTATTCACGTGGACGGCCTCCGCATCCAGCTGGATGAGTCCCTCGTGTACATGGTCTTCAACAAGCCCAAGGGCGTCGTGTCCACTATGGAGGACCCGGACGGGCGTCCCTGCATCAGCGATTTCGTCCGCAACACCCATGGAGAGCGGCTTTTCCATGTCGGACGCCTTGACGTCGCCACCGAGGGACTGCTGTTGCTGACCAACGACGGCGAACTTGCCAACCGCCTGACGCACCCTTCCTACGAGGTGCCCAAGACGTACCTGGTCCAGGTCCGCGGCCCGTTCCCGCAGGGCGTCGGCGCCCAGCTGAAGTCCGGCATTGAGCTGGAGGACGGCATCGCCTCCGTGGACTCCTTCCGCCTCGTTGACTCCACTCCGGGCCACGTGCTGATCGAAGTGGTCCTGCACTCCGGAAAGAACCGGATTGTGCGCCGGCTCTTCGATGCCGTCGGGTTCCCTGTGCTGCGCCTGGTGCGCGTCAAAGTCGGTCCCATCGGGCTGGGAGACCAGCGCCAGGGGAGCATCCGCAACCTCGGCAAGCAGGAAGTCGGCCACCTGCTGGCATCCGTAGGGCTCTAGGGCATGTCGGCATTCCGTACTCACGGCCGAGGACACCTGAACGGCCCCGTCGTCGTTATCGGCACGGGCCTGCTAGGGACCAGCATCGGCCTCGGTCTTAGGGGCCGCGGCGTTGCCGTCTACCTCTCCGACCCGTCGCCCACCAACCAGGCAGTCGCCGTCGACATCGGTGCGGGCCAGCCGCTCACGTCGTTGGGCGGGGAGCAGCCTGAACTCGTTGTCGTGGCATCCCCGCCGGACGTGACGGCCGACGTCGTGGAGCGTGCGCTGTCCGACTACCCTGGCGCCACCGTGGTGGACATTGCCAGCGTTAAGGCTGCCATCCAGCGGGAGCTGCGCCGCCGGAACGTGGATCTTGCCCGCTACGTGGGCACCCATCCCATGGCCGGCCGCGAGAAGTCCGGTCCGGTGGCGGCCCGTGGCGAGCTTTTCACCTCCATGCCGTGGGTGGTGTGCCCGTCCGAGGAATCCTCGGCCGGCGCGGTGCAGGCCGCGCGTGCACTGGCCACGGACCTTGGCGCCGTTGTTTCGCAGTTCACGGCCGAGGAGCATGACGGGGCCGTGGCGCTGGTCTCCCACCTGCCGCAGGTCATGTCCTCGCTGCTGGCCAGCCGGCTGCAGGACACGCCCATGCACGCCCTTTCCCTCGCCGGGAACGGGCTCCGCGACACTACCCGCATTGCAGCCAGCGACCCCACGCTGTGGGTCCAGATCCTGGGCGCGAATGCCGGCAAAGTGGTGGAGATCCTTTACGGCGTCCGGGAAGACCTCAACCGGCTGATCGGAACGCTTGAAGACCCCGCGGCCGCCGGAGCGCGGCTTGACCTTGCCCAGCTGATGAGCGAGGGCAATGCCGGGCAGGCACGGATCCCCGGAAAGCACGGCGGGCCGCCACAGGCCTACTCGTGGCTTACCGTGCTCGTCGACGACCGGCCCGGCCAGATCGCGAGGCTGCTGACCGAGATCGGTGAAATTGGCGTGAACCTCGAGGACCTCCGCCTGGACCACTCCTCCGGGCAGAACGTGGGCATGGTGGAGATCTCTGTCCTGCCAAGCGCGCATGACCTCCTTGTAGAAGCACTAAGCGACCGTGGATGGCGGGTACTGCAGTGACACAGGATCTTCTTGACACGATGCCAGCGCTCCGGCTCGGGCGCCCGCTCGTCGTTGCCATTGACGGGCCTTCGGGATCCGGCAAGTCGAGTGTGAGCAAGGAAGTGGCCCGCCGCCTCAACCTCGCCTACCTGGACACCGGCGCCATGTACCGTGCCCTGACCTGGTACTGCCTGGACCGCGGCACGGACCTCACTGACGCCTCCGCCGTTGAGCTCGCGGCCGAAGACCTGTCGCTGGACATCAGCACCACGCCCCACGAGGAGTACGTGCGGGTGGACGGCACCGACGTTACGGAAGCGATCCGGGAACCTGGGATCTCCTCGGCCGTCAGTGCCGTCGCAACCACCCTCGGCGCCCGCACCGAACTGATCCGCCGCCAGCGCGCCCTGATCGAAAAGCACCACCGCCGCATGGTGGTGGAAGGCAGGGACATCACCACCGTCGTCGTGCCCGGGGCCGAGGTCCGGATGCTGCTGACGGCCAGTGAGGAAGCACGGCTGCGCCGGCGCGGCATCCAGCTCGGCGGGACGCAAAGCGCGGAGCAGCTTGCCGCCCAGGTGACCCAGCGCGATGCCAAGGACTCAACGGTCGTTAACTTCACGAGGGCCGCGGACGGCGTCGTGACCCTCGATTCCTCCGATCTGGATTTTGAGCAGACCGTGGCCGCCGCGCTGCGGATTGTCACTAAAGTCATCAACCATGAGTGACCCCGTATCCTCCACCAGACCACCACTAAGGAAAGTGCAATGAGCGACACCACTCAAACTTCCGGCCGCTCAGGCGCCGGCGAAGACGAATACACGCCGACCGGCACCGACCAAGTGGCTGAGCACCTTGCCGCCATGGACGACGACGAAGCCGAACTCCGTGCGGCCTCGCTCCGGGCGGGACTGGAAGATTATGAACTCGACGACGAAGACGCCGCGCTCCTCAGCGGCCATTACGACGACGAGGACCTGGAAGGTCCGGTCAAGCTGGACCCCGTCCTGGCGATCATCGGACGTCCCAACGTCGGCAAGTCCACCCTGGTCAACCGCATCCTCGGCCGCCGCGAGGCAGTCGTGGAGGATACCCCGGGTGTGACCCGCGACCGCGTCATGTACTCCGCCACGTGGAACGGACGCAATTTCACTGTTGTTGACACCGGAGGCTGGGAGCACGATGCCCGCGGCATCCACGCCAGGGTGGCGGAGCAGGCGGAAATGGCCGTCGAGCTCGCCGACGCCGTCCTGTTCGTTGTTGACTCCGCCGTCGGCGCAACCGCCACCGATGAAGCCGTCATGAAGATGCTGCGCCGGAGCAAGAAGCCGGTCATCCTGGTGGCCAACAAGGTGGACGACTTTGCGCAGGAGGCGGACTCGGCCGTCCTGTGGGGCCTTGGCTTCGGCGAGCCCTACCCAGTCTCGGCACTTCACGGCCGCGGCGTGGCCGACCTGCTGGACCATGTCATGGACACGCTTCCGGAATTCTCCACCATCGAGGGCGTCGAACGCTCCGGCGGCCCCCGCCGCGTGGCGCTGATCGGCCGCCCGAACGTGGGCAAGTCGTCCCTCCTGAACAAGCTGGCCGGCTCCGAGCGTGTCGTAGTGGACAACACCGCAGGCACGACCCGGGACCCGGTGGACGAATTCATCGAGCTCGGCGGACGCACCTGGCGTTTCGTCGACACCGCCGGCATCCGGCGCCGCCAGCACATGGCGCAGGGCGCCGACTTCTACGCCTCCCTGCGGACCCAGAGCGCGCTCGAAAAGGCGGAGGTCGCCGTCGTGCTTCTCGCCGTGGACGAGGTGCTCAGCGAGCAGGACGTCCGTATCCTCCAGCTGGCCATCGAGTCGGGACGCGCCCTGGTCCTCGCCTTCAACAAGTGGGACCTCCTGGACGATGAGCGCCGCCGCTACCTGGAGCGCGAAATCGAACAGGACCTGGCCCACGTCGAGTGGGCTCCGCGCGTCAACATCTCGGCCAAAACCGGCTGGCACAAGGACCGCCTCGTACCGGCACTGGACGTTGCTTTGGAAAACTGGGACAGGCGGATCCCGACCGGCAGGCTCAACGCCTTCCTGGGTGAACTCGTGGCCGCACACCCGCACCCGGTGCGCGGCGGCAAGCAGCCGAGGATCCTCTTCGGCACGCAGGCCTCCAGCCGTCCGCCGAAGTTCGTCCTCTTCACCACCGGATTCCTCGATCCGGGATACCGCCGGTTCATCACCCGCCGGCTCCGGGAAACCTTCGGCTTCGAAGGGACACCGATCGAGGTCAGCATGCGTGTCCGGGAGAAGCGGGGAAAGAAGCGTTAATTTCGACACACCAGGCCCGTGACAGCGGAAATTGTCACGGGCACCCTCCGGAATCGTGTAAGCTTTTGGAGGTGGTTCGGCCGGACTGCTGAAGTGAAATTCTCCTGAATTTCACGGACGCGGAGAACGGCGGAACTGACGGGCTGTAGCGCAGCTTGGTAGCGCACTTGACTGGGGGTCAAGGGGTCGCAGGTTCAAATCCTGTCAGCCCGACCAGCAAAAACCCCGCCGATCCTGCAAAGGACCGGCGGGGTTTTTTCTTGCCCACTTCAGGACCTGTTACTTCAGGACCTGTTACTTCAAGAACCGGGAAGTACGGCGGTCCGCAAGGACCTTCCCCTTGGTCTGGCAAGTGGGGCAGTACTGGAGGGCCGTGTCCGCGAAGGACACTTCGCGGACCGTGTCCCCGCACACCGGGCATAGCTCTCCGGCCCGGCCATGGACGTTCATGCCGCCCCGCTTCGTATCCTTCAGATTTCCCGGCGCCTTGCCCAAGGCCTCCTGCACGGCCGCCCCGAGAACATCGTGGATGGCGGTATAAAGAACCTGCACCGTCTCCTTGTCCAGCGAATCGGCCATGGTGTACGGCGAGATCCTTGCGGCGTGCAGGATCTCGTCGCTGTAGGCATTTCCAATGCCGGCCATCACGTTCTGGCTCCGCAGGACGCCCTTGATCTGGTGCGGACTGGCAGCAAGGATCGCCTGAAGGTTCTCGACGCTGAACCTCGGATCCAGGGGATCGGGGCCGAGGGCGGCAATTCCCGGCACCTCGTGGGGATCTGTGACGACGTAAACCGCAAGGCTCTTCTTGGTACCGGCCTCCGTGAGATCGACGCCCAGATGGCCGCCGTCCTGTCCCGCGAAGCTGAGCCGGGCAGCGATGGGGCCTTTGCCGGGCCGCAGCGGCGTCTCCGACGGGGACTCCGTGTAACGCACCCAGCCCGCCCGTGCCAGATGAAAAACGAAATGCAGGCCGCCCGCCTCCATGCTGACGAACTTGCCGAAGCGCCGGACGCCGGTCACCGTGCGGCCTTCCAGGGCCGTGTAAGGCGGATCGGCGGTCTTCAGGACGGCCACGGAGAGGACCTGAAGTTTCGTCAGCACGGCGCCCTCAAGGTGTGTGCCGAGAAAGGCGGTCAGACCGGCTACTTCGGGTAGTTCTGGCATGCCCCCACTGTGGCACAACGGCGGGGGCGTGTCAGCGCCTGAGCTGGGCCGATGCTGTTTCGGTCCCCTTTGCAGCCAAGGGCTTGTGCCTATACTTTCAGCGGTGGCTTGTTGTTATGCCTCCGTTGACATTGGTGATTGACCCGATGAAAGGCCCCTGATGAGCAACATTCCCTCTGATCTGTCCTACACCGCCGAACATGAGTGGGTGTCCTCGCCGAACACCGACGGAGTGGTCAGGGTCGGGATCACCGACTTCGCCCAGGACGCCCTTGGAGACGTCGTCTACGCCCAGATGCCCGAAATAGGGACGACTGTTACGGCGAACGACGTTATCGGTGAGGTTGAGTCCACCAAGAGCGTCAGCGATATCTACGCCCCGGTTACCGGTGAGATCGTTGCCCGGAACGAGGCGCTGGACACCGATTCTGCCCTCATCAATTCCGATCCCTACGGCGACGGCTGGCTCATCGAGGTCAAGCTCGCGGAACCTGACGCAGTGGACTCCCTGCTCAGTGCATCGGAGTACGAACAACAGGTAGGCTAAAGCTAGCTGTTCCCGTCGGTCCGGGCCACTGATTTCCAGTGGTCCGGACCGCGGACAGCGAACCCGGGGCTGCCAGGCAGTTTCCGGACGGTACGCGTTGATTGCAGGGGGACATCTGCAACGAAGGAGGAGGAATCCATGGTTGGCGGCGAACAGAACCACACCAGCGGTGATTACGGCACGGGCGTGGGCAGGGCTCCGGAGACAACCTCGATCAACCTCACTCCCGTCCATGATGAGCCAACGATCGTGCCCAAGCTTTCCCCGGAGGAGAGGACTGCCGTCGAGGCACTTCCTTCCGGCTCAGCACTGCTGGTGGCCCACAGCGGCCCCAACGCCGGTGCCCGCTTCCTGCTCGACTCCGATGTCACCACGGCGGGACGGCACCCCGATGCGGATATCTTCCTTGACGACGTGACCGTCTCGCGCCGCCATGTCGAATTCCGCCGCACCTCCCGCAGCTTCGAGGTCGTGGACACGGGCAGCCTCAACGGCACCTACGTGAACCACGACCGCGTGGACAGCGTGGAACTGAAGTCCGGAAACGAAGTCCAGATCGGCAAGTTCCGACTCACCTTCTACCTGAGCCCTGCCCGCACAGCAGGACGCGTCTGATTCGGAGCGGCTGCCTGTGGCAATGGCACAACCGGAGCGCCGGGGACCCCTGGTCCTGAACATCGGGGAGGTCCTCGCTCAGTTGAGCGACGATTTCCCGAGCATGACGGCGTCGAAAATCAGGTTCCTTGAGGAAAAAGGTCTTATCAACCCCCGGCGCACCCCTGCCGGCTACCGGCAGTACTCAGACGGCGACGTCGAACGTCTGCGCTTCGTCCTGTCGCTGCAGCGCGACCAATACCTGCCATTGAAGGTGATCAAGGACTATCTTGACGCCATTGACCGCGGGGAGCGGCCGGAGAACCTTCCGCCGGGCGTGAGCGTTTCCCCGCGGATTGTTTCTGATGAGCTTGCGGCCGAACTGCAGAACAAGTCCCGCAAACTCAGTGAGGAGCAGCTGCGGGCGGAATCCGGAGCGAGCGTTCCCCTGGTGCAGTCGCTGCTGAGCTTCGGGCTCATCGGCCACACGAACGGCATGTTTGATGAGCACGCGCTGCAGGTGGCGCGTGCCTGTGTCCAGCTGGAGGGGCACGGACTGGAGCCCCGCCATCTGCGTCCCTTCCAGGCTGCCGCCGAGCGGGAGTTCGGCCTGGTGGAACGGGCAGTGGCGACGCTGACGTCCCGCAAGGACGCAGCCTCGCAGGCACGGGCCGCCGAGGCAGCCCGTGAAATCAGTGACCTCTGCCTGACACTCCACCGGGCTCTGGTCCAGGACCGTATCTCACGGATGGAAATCTGATGATCGAAGTCGAGATTGTGGGCGTCCGGATAGAGCTGCCCTCCAACCAGCCCCTGGTCCTGCTGCGCGAGATGCACGGGGAACGGCATGTACCCATCTGGATCGGCACGCCGGAAGCCAGCGCCATCGCCTTGGCCCAGCAGGGCGTGGTTCCGCCCCGGCCCATGACGCACGACCTTCTGGTGGACGTCGTCGAGACGCTGGGGCACTCCGTGGTCAGTGTCAATATCGTTGCCGTGGAAGACAACATTTTCTACGGGCAGCTCCAGTTCGACAACGGTGCCACGGTCAGCTCCCGGGCATCCGATGCACTGGCCATTGCACTGCGGGCCAAGTGCCGCATTTGGTGCGCGGATTCGGTCATGGACGAGGCCGGGGTGCGGATCACCGAGCACGACGAGGGGGAGGACACCGAACCCGGCCCAGCCGTGGACGAGGAGCGCGAGATGCGCAAGTTCCGTGAGTTCCTGGACGACGTGGAACCGGAAGACTTCGACGGCTAGGTCACGTTAAGGTTAAAGTTAAGGCTGAAACTTTCGACACGCCGTTTCTATGGCCCCAAGGTCTTTGACCTTGGGGCGCGGCGGGCCTAACGTCGAAGGTACCAAGTTCCCATTGCATACGACAGCCGCGCAAGTCACACTGGAAAGTGCTACTCCGGCCAAATTACACGCATGATCTTCGTCGTGATCTTCATGTCTGTAGGGCTGTTGCGGCAGACTTCCCCAGGGGAGCTCATGACAAGGAGGATCCACGTGAGTCCGAAAGGCGAAGCAGGCGAGCTGAAGCAGTCCTCAACGGCCGGCGTAGCTGTGCCTGCAAGCGGCGCTCAGGGCCTTCTCTTCACCGAGGATCTTCCGGTGCTGGACGAAGACGCAGGCTACCGGGGTCCCACCGCCTGCAAGGCCGCAGGGATCACCTACCGCCAGCTGGACTACTGGGCCCGGACCGGCCTGGTGGAGCCCGCAGTCCGCGGTGCCGCCGGCTCGGGATCGCAGCGGCTCTACGGCTTCCGTGACATCCTGGTCCTCAAGGTGGTCAAGCGGCTGCTGGACACCGGCGTATCGCTGCAGCAGATCCGCTCCGCCGTGGAACACCTCCGTGAGCGCGGCGTTGAAGACCTCGCCCAGATCACCCTCATGAGCGACGGCGCCAGTGTCTACGAGTGCACCTCCGCCGACGAAGTCATCGACCTCGTGCAGGGCGGTCAGGGCGTCTTTGGCATCGCTGTTGGACGTGTCTGGCGTGAGGTTGAGGGCAGCCTCGCCTCTCTGCCGAGCGAACATGCCAGCGAGCAAAGCTTTCCGGATGACGAACTGAGCAAGCGCAGGGCTGCGCGCAAGCTCGGCTAAGGGAGTCTTCCGGGGCGTTCACGAACCGGGGGGAGTGGTCGTCGAGGTGCTGTCCAGGGGGACGTTGCTGGGGCCGTCGACGACGTTGTGCTGCTCGATCCACCCAGATCCATCCAGCCAGAGCGCGTCGCGCACGGCCACCAGGATATTGTCGCGGATAACCGTTGTGGACGGACAGGACGCGTGGCAGACAACACCGCGCGAACGGCTGCCGTTCAGCCAGACCGTGTTGAATTCAAAGGTGGTGCTGTTGGTAGGGCCGTACTTTGTGCCCGGGCCCCGGATGATCAGTCCCGCGGCCTCGGCGCAGTCCGCACCGCACGAGGAGCGCACCAGGTTGTAGCGGAAAACATTGCCGTCAGCCGCTCCGTCAGAACGCCCAACTTCGGAGAACACATTGTTGTCGATGGCGTGGTTGTGGTGGATGTTGTTGCGGCTGCCGTTGTAGATCTCGAAGGCGCTGCCGTCTTGGCCGTAGTCGAAGGAGGCCGCCGTGGAGCCGGTGACGGTGTTGCCGAAAAACTCGTTGTCGTTGCCGTTGATCAGCACCCCGAAGGACCCTGAATCATCGCTGCAGTCCGCCGCCGCCTCAGTGCCGCACTGCCTTCCCGGCGTATTGACGTTCATGACGTTGTTGTTCTTCAGCACATTGTTGGAGTAGTTGCTGAAGTCAGAGCCTGTGCCTACCTTGATCCCGGCGGCGTTGTCTGAGGCCTCGGAATTTTTCACCGCAATGTGGTCGCCGTATACATTGAAGCCCGCGTACCCGCAGTTTGTAACCCGCAGACCCTCCACCTCGATGTAGCTGCCGTTCAGCCGGAAGCAGTTTCCGTCCTCACCGCCAGTCACCGTTGGCAGGTTCCCGCTTCCGTAGCTGTTCAGCCTTATCGCCGACTCCGCAGTGCCGCTTTCGTCCAGCACGACGCTGCCTGTCCATTCATCACCTTTGCGGAAACTGACGGAATCGCCGGGATTGAAAGTCGTGGTGTTGATCTTCACCAGCGACTGCCAGGGTGAATCGGGGGAAGTCCCGGAGTTGCTGTCACTGCCGAGAGCGCTGATGTAGTAGCGGGTGGACGAGGCCGACTGGCTTACTGCGGAAATGCAGGCCACCAACAGGACTACCAGGAGGACAACCGCCAGCACCGCGGACCGTGTGGCACTTGCACTCATGATTTACACCTGCGGGGGAGGCAGACAACGAGGGACTCGGAGCCGCAATGCTATAAAGCGCCCGACGCATAGTCAATGGCCCGCACTGACCTGGTGCGTGCCAGACGTGCACGGCTGTGCAGCGGGGTCACGACGCCCGCCCTGCCGGCAGAAGCCGTAACTCAGCCGGGCTCTCTAGCGGTTGACGCGGCTGCGGTTCGCCCGGCCGGTGGACATCAGGTTCGCCAGGAGCGTGTCGAAGAGCGCCGCGGCGGATTTTGCCGAGTCGCCGGGCCAGTGGTGGATGGAATGGGCAGCACCCTGAATCTGCTGCCAGTTGGCCTGCTCCGGGATGTGCGGCGCGAGCAGGAGATCGCCGAACATCGACTGCATCTCAGCCAGTCGGAACGCGTGCTCGGAGGATCCGGTCCGCACGCGGTTGGCCACGATGCCCGCGGGCGTGAGGTTGGGGGCGAATTCCTGCCGGAAGAGCTGGATGGCGCGCATGGTCCGCTCAGTCCCGGCCACGGAGAACAGGCCGGGCTCTGCCACGAGGGCCACCTTGGTGCTGGCCGACCAGGCCATGCGGGTCAGGCCATTCAAGGAAGGAGGACAGTCAACGAGTACCAGCTGGTACTTGTCCGTTCCTGCCAGCACCGCGGACAGCCGGCGAAGATCCCTCTTGCCAAGGTCCGGGCGGTCGTAGACGCCGGTGTAGGCAGAGCCCACGGCGACGTCCAGGACGGCGGGGGCGGAGCCGTTCGGTGCCACCCGTGAAGTCCAGCCGCTGGGCACCACATTTTCGGGAAGCCGGGCCTTGCGGGGATTCTTCAGCATCCGGCCGATGTCGAGCTTGTCGCTCGGCTGCACTCCCAGGGCTGTGCTGGCATCGGCATGGGGATCCAGGTCCACCACGAGGGTGGGGATGCCGGCGGCCAGTGCCGCAGACGCCAATCCGGTAGTGACGGATGTCTTGCCGACACCGCCTTTGAGGCTGCTGATGCTGACTACTTGCACTTGTAAAACCAATACCTAACGCCGGTTGCCGTGTTGGGGTAGTTGCTGTTCCGGTGCTGCCGGAACGGGGACAGGGTTCGCCGCCCCATTCATCATATGTTGACCGGGTGCCTAAACCCTTTTTATCCGTTTCCGGCATGGCTAAGGAGGCAGGGCCCTGCCAGGCCCATGCCGTAGCACCTGGCTGGCCGCGGTCCGGGCCGCATGCCGGTATCCGTGCCGAACCCCGTGGCACGCGCCCCTGCCAGCGCCCCGGCACGCGCCCCTGCCAGCGCCCCGGCAGGTGATTGTGGCTTCGAAATGACGGATAATTTGTGATGGTCGACACAATGATTTGTGTTTCAATACGCCCGTCTTACACACTGTGACGACACTTACCGAACCACCCGCGATGATGCAGGAGAAGTATGTTTTCCAAGATTCTGGTGGCCAACCGCGGCGAGATCGCAATCCGTGCTTTCCGCGCAGGCTACGAACTCGGTGCCAAGACAGTCGCCGTGTTCCCCAACGAGGACCGTAACTCGATCCACCGCCAGAAGGCCGACGAGGCATACCTCATCGGTGAAGAGGGCCACCCCGTACGCGCCTACCTGGACGTTGACGAGGTCATCCGGGTTGCAAAGGAATCCGGAGCCGACGCCATTTACCCCGGCTATGGCTTCCTTTCCGAGAACCCGGACCTTGCCCGCGCCGCCAAGAACGCCGGCATTACCTTCGTCGGACCCCCGGCTGAGGTCCTGGAACTCGCAGGCAACAAGGTCGCCGCGCTGGAGGCTGCCCGCAAGGCAGGCGTCCCCGTCCTGAAGTCGAGCGCGCCCTCTAAGGACCTCGACGAACTCATCGCGGCTGCGGACGAAATCGGCTTCCCGATCTTCGCGAAGGCAGTTGCAGGCGGCGGCGGGCGCGGCATGCGCCGGGTTGACACCCGTGAAGCGCTGCCCGAGGCGCTGCAGTCTGCCATGCGCGAGGCAGACGCTGCCTTCGGCGACCCCACCATGTTCCTGGAACAGGCGGTTCTCCGTCCCCGGCACATCGAGGTGCAGATCCTGGCCGACGCCGAGGGCAATGTCATGCACCTGTTCGAGCGTGACTGCTCCATCCAGCGCCGCCACCAGAAGGTTATTGAAATCGCCCCGGCGCCCAACCTGGACGAGGGCATCCGCCAGGCTCTGTACCGCGACGCCGTGAAGTTCGCCAAGGCGCTCAACTACGTCAACGCCGGTACCGTCGAGTTCCTTGTGGACACGGTAGGGGAGCGCGCCGGCCAGCACGTCTTCATCGAAATGAACCCGCGCATCCAGGTGGAGCACACGGTCACCGAAGAGGTCACCGACGTCGACCTGGTCCAGTCGCAGATGCGCATTGCCTCCGGCGAAACCCTGGCCGACCTCGGCCTGTCCCAGGAGACCGTATTCCTCAAGGGCGCAGCGCTGCAGTCCCGCATCACCACCGAGGACCCGGCCAACGGCTTCCGCCCCGACGTCGGAAAGATCACCGGCTACCGCTCGGCGGGCGGTGCCGGTGTAAGGCTCGACGGCGGCACGGTCTACTCGGGCGCTGAGATCAGCCCCCACTTCGACTCCATGCTCGTCAAGCTCACCTGCCGCGGCAGGGACTACCCGGCTGCGGTGGCCCGGGCGCGCCGTGCCCTCGCGGAATTCCGCATCCGCGGCGTCTCCACCAACATCTCCTTCCTGCAGGCTGTGCTGGACGACGCCGACTTCATCGCCGGCGACGTGGCCACGTCCTTCATCGACGAACGGCCCGAGCTGCTGAAGTCCCGCGTGTCAGCCGACCGCGGCACCAAGCTGCTGACCTGGCTGGCAGAGGTCACCGTCAACAAGCCGAACGGTGAGCTCACGGTCCACACGGATCCCGCCGAGAAGCTTCCGGTCGTGAAGGGCAGCGAGCCGCAGCCGGGCTCGCGCCAGCGCCTGCAGGAACTCGGCCCGGAAGGTTTCGCCCGTGCTCTCCGTGAGCAGAAGGCCGTAGCGGTCACGGACACCACGTTCCGCGATGCCCACCAGTCGCTGCTGGCCACGCGCGTCCGCACCAGGGACCTGCTTGCCGCCGCACCCGCCGTGTCCTCGCTGTTGCCGGAACTGCTCTCCGTCGAGGCCTGGGGCGGCGCAACCTACGACGTCGCCCTGCGCTTCCTTGGCGAGGACCCGTGGGACCGCCTTGCTGCGCTGCGGAAGGCCATGCCGAACGTCTGCCTCCAGATGCTGCTCCGCGGCCGGAACACAGTGGGCTACACCCCGTACCCCGAGGAAGTGACGGAGGCCTTCGTCAACGAGGCAGCCGCCACCGGCATCGACATCTTCCGCATCTTCGATGCGCTGAACGACGTCAACCAGATGGCTCCGGCCATCCGCGCCGTCCGTGCCACCGGCACCGCCGTCGCCGAAGTGGCGCTCTGCTACACCGGCGACATGCTGGATCCGAACGAAAAGCTGTACACGCTGGACTACTACCTGCAGCTGGCGGACCGGATCGTCGAGGCAGGCGCGCACATCCTCGCCATCAAGGACATGGCCGGCCTGCTCCGTCCGGCAGCTGCCGCCAAGCTTGTGGCGGCACTGCGGGAACGGTTCGACCTCCCCGTCCACCTGCACACGCACGACACCGCCGGCGGACAGCTCGCCACCCTGTTCGCGGCAGTCGATGCCGGCGTTGACGCCGTCGACGTCGCCTCGGCATCCCTGGCCGGAACCACGAGCCAGCCGTCCGCCTCTGCGCTGGTCGCAGCCCTGGCGCACACCGAGCGCGACACCGGCCTGAGCCTTGCCCACGTCAGCTCCCTGGAGCCCTACTGGGAAGCCGTGCGCCGCGTTTACGCCCCGTTCGAGTCCGGACTGCCGGGCCCCACAGGCCGCGTCTACCAGCACGAAATCCCCGGCGGGCAGCTGTCCAACCTCCGGCAGCAGGCCATGGCGCTGGGCCTGGGCGAACGCTTCGAGGCCATCGAGGACATGTACACCGCCGCGGACCGCATCCTCGGCCGCCTGGTAAAGGTCACGCCGTCCTCCAAGGTGGTGGGCGACCTCGCCCTGCACCTTGTCGGGCTGAACGCCGATCCCGCGGACTTCGAAGAGAACCCGCAGAACTACGACATCCCGGACTCGGTCATCGGCTTCCTGTCCGGCGAGCTCGGCGATCCTCCCGGAGGCTGGCCGGAACCGTTCCGCACCAAAGCACTGCAGGGACGGAGCATCAAGGTCCGCGACGCGGAGCTCAGCGCGGAAGACAGCGCAGCGCTCAAGGGTGACTCGGCGACCCGGCAGCAGACGCTGAACCGCCTGCTCTTCGCCGGCCCCACCAAGGACTACCAGAAGAGCGTGGAAACCTACGGCAACGTTTCCGTGCTGGACACCCGCGACTACCTTTACGGTCTGCAGCGCGGCCAGGAGCACGTGATCCAGCTCGAAAAGGGTGTCCGCCTTATCGCCTCGCTCGAGGCCGTCTCGGAACCGGACGAGAAGGGCATGCGCACGGTCATGTGCACGCTCAACGGCCAGTCCCGTCCTGTCTCGGTCCGCGACAAGTCCGTGGTCAGCAACGTCAAGGCAGCCGAGAAGGCCGATCCGGCCCAGCCGGGCCAGGTGGCTGCGCCGTTCGCCGGTGCCGTCACGGTGACGGTCAAGGTCGGAGACACCGTCAAGGCCGGTGACACCGTTGCCACGATCGAGGCCATGAAGATGGAGGCATCCATCACGACGCCGGCCGGCGGCAAGGTGACGCGGATTGCCATTTCCGCTGTGGAACAGGTGCAGGGCGGAGACCTGCTGCTCGTCGTCGAGTAGCAGGGCGCCGAGGAGCGGCCAGTCCAACGTAAAGAGCCCCGCCGGAGAATTCCGGCGGGGCTCTTTCGTGTCTGCTCTTGATTGCTTGTGTTGCCGCTTGCGCGCTCTTGCCGGCGGGGCTAAGCGCGCGTGGGCTTGGGCGCAGCGTACATTTCGTCGACCACGGACTCAAAGTCCTTCATGACCTGCGCCCGCTTGACCTTCATGGAAGGGGTCAGGTGGCCCGAGGCCTCGGTGAAGTCGCGCGGCACGATCCGGAACGACTTGATGGCCTCGGCCTGGGAAACGGACTGGTTCGCGTTGTTGATCAGTTCCTGCACGGCGGCCCTCACGGTGTCGTTGTCGGCTGCCTCGGCAACAGTGGTTTCCGCAGGCAGTCCATGCCGCTGCAGCCACCCCGGAAGGGCTTCCTCGTCGAGCGTAACGAGAGCACCGATGAAGGGCCGGTTATCGCCGACCACGAGCACCTGGGACACCAGCGCGTCCGCGCGGATCTGGTCTTCAAGCAGGGCCGGAATCACATTCTTGCCCCCGGCCGTCACGATGATCTCCTTCTTCCGGCCGGTGATCGTCAGGAAGCCGTCAGCATCGAGCTGGCCGATGTCTCCCGTGCGGAACCAGCCGTCGACGAATGCCTCGGCCGTCAGGTCATCGCGCCTGTAGTAGCCCTTCATGACGCAGACACCCTTGGTGAGGATCTCGCCGTCCTCGGCAATTCTTACCGTATTGCCGGGAATCGGTGCTCCAACGGTGCCGATCTTGATCCGCTCGGGCGTGTTGACGCTGACAGGGGCCGTGGTTTCGGTCAGGCCATAGCCTTCGAGGATCTGCAGGCCGATGCCCTGGAAGAAGTGGCCCAGCCGCTCGCCCAGGGGGCCGCCGCCTGACACAGCGTGGGCGACCTCGCCGCCCATCGCGGCCCGGAGCTTGCCGTAGACGAGCTTGTCGAACAGGGCGTGCCTGACCTTCAGCCCCAGGCCCACCTTGCCGTCCTGACGGGCGCGGGAGTACGCGATGGCTGTGTCCGCCGCCTTGTGGAAGATCGCGCCCTTGCCCCCGTCCTCGGCCTTTGTCAGCGCGGAGTTGTACACCTTCTCGAAGACACGGGGCACGGCCAGGATGAAGGTGGGCTTGTAGCTCTGCAGGTCAGGCAGCAGGTGCTTGATGTCAGGGGTGTGGGCCACCGTGACGCCGGCCCCCACGGCCAGGACCGAAATGAACCGTGCGAACACGTGGGCCATCGGGAGGAACATGATGGTCCGCGCCTGCTCGTTGACGATTTGGCGCAGGGACGTGGCCAGCGCGTTCTCCGTAAGTTCAACAAAGTTTCCGTGGGTCAGTTCGCAACCCTTGGGCCGTCCCGTGGTGCCGGAGGTGTAGATGATCGTGGCGACGTCGCCCAGCCCGGCCGTGCTCCGGCGCATCTCAAGTTCGTCGTCACTGACACCTGTCCCGGCCTCCCGCAGCGCATCCAGTCCTCCGCCCTCAAGCTGCCAGACGCGGGTGAGGGCGGCCAGGCCCTCGGACAGGGCCGCCTGCCTGATGACGTTTTCGTGATGGGCCGCCTCGCCAAACGCTGCAACCGCGCCTGAATCGCCGAGGTTCCAGGCCACCTGCGACGGGGAGGACGTTTCATAGATGGGGACGGAAACACCGCCGGCGAACCAGATGGCGAAGTCAACCAGTGCCCACTCATAGCGAGTCCGGGACATGATGCCGACGCGGTCGCCGGGCTGCACGCCGCTGGCAATGAGCCCCTTTGCGAGGGCAGATACATCCTTGAGGAAGTCCGATGCGGTGATGTCCTTCCACTGCCCTGAGGCATCCAGCCGCGAGTAGAGCGCCGGATTCGATGTCTTCGCCGCCTGGCGCACCAGAAGGTCCGTGATGTTGGAGTCCGAAGGGACGTTGACCAGGGGCGGAACACTGAATTCGCGCACGATAGCTCCTTTGATATCCGTAGGCCGCTGTGGTTAGTCACCACCTTAGTACCCCGGCGCCCGAGGCGGGCTTAGGCCCGCTACCAGCACAAACAGTTACGTGAGGCCGAGGTTGCGCCAAGGCGTCCTAAAGGTAAACCGCAGGCAGGGGCACCTAGAATGGGGAATTATGCAGCAATCACCGCCGAGCGAACAGTCCGGACCTACCAGCACAGCCCGTCTGTTCAGCACGACCCCACGCTCCGGGCGCGTTTGGCGGCGGAGCCGGGCCGGCCAGCTGGGCGGTAGTGCCCCGTACCGCGCGCTCCGGCAGCATCTGCGCCCGGCCGCCAACGGGCTGGCCATCGGCATCGACATCGGCGGGACTAAGGTTGCGGCGGGTGTAGTTGATGCAGAGGGCCATATCCTCCGTGAAGCCCGGCGTTCAACCCCCGGGAGCAATCCCCGTTCAGTCGAACAGGTCATCGTGGAACTGGTGGAGGAGCTCAGCCGCGGTACCCGGATACGGTCCGTGGGCATCGGTGCGGCCGGATGGATGGATCTCGACGGCGGCACTGTGCTCTTCAGCCCGCACCTTGCCTGGCGCAACGAACCCCTGCGGGACAACCTCCAGCGCTTGCTCCGGCGCCCTGTGATGCTGGCTAACGACGCCGACGCCGCAGCCTGGGCCGAGTGGCGCTTTGGCGCGGGCCAGGGCCAGGACCGGCTGGTGTGCATCACGCTGGGCACGGGGATCGGCGGGGCCATGGTGATGGACGGGCGCGTGGAGCGGGGCCGCTTTGGCGTTGCCGGCGAATTCGGCCACCAGATCATCATGCCCGGCGGCCACCGCTGCGAATGCGGTAACCGCGGCTGTTGGGAACAGTACGCCTCAGGCAACGCCCTCGGCCGGGAAGCCCGGGAGCTCGCGCTGGCCAACTCGCCGGTGGCGCAGGAGCTCCTTAAGGCAGTGGACGGGCACGCCGAGCGCATCAGCGGCGCCACCGTGACGGAGCTGGCCATCGCCGGAGACGCCGCCTCAAAGGAACTCCTGGAAGACGTAGGGGACTGGCTGGGGCTCGGGCTGGCCAATCTCGCGGCCGCTTTGGATCCCGGAAAGTTCGTGATTGGTGGCGGTCTGTGTGCTGCCGGTGAGCTGCTGGTGGCACCGGCGCGGAAAGCCTTCGCCCGCAACCTTACCGGCCGCGGCTTCCGCCCTGCCGCTGAAATCGCCCTTGCGGCCCTGGGGCCCAACGCCGGACTGATCGGCGCGGCTGACCTGTCAAGGGTCAGCAGCCGAACGCACAGCTGAGGCCGGCGCGCTTAGACGCGCGCGCCGTCGTCGTTTTCGTCTTTTTCCTGCGGCAGCTTCATGATGAGGTACACCACGGCCCCCACGAACACGGCCACCATGCCAAGGATCGCCAGCAAGGGTGCCGACCGCCAGAACATGGCCGACAGCACGAGGGCAATCGGGGAACCCACCGCGCCGAGCCACGCCAGCATCGTCAGGGGATCTGTCGCGGAAAGGATGGGCGGATCCTCGGGAACAAACGCACCCTCCTCATCATCCACGCCATAGTCGCGCGGACCTTCCGGACCGGCTTGATCGCCAACGCCGGGCGAGGCACCGGAACCGGCAGCTTCGGCGGCGCGCCGGCGCGCTGCTGCCTGTTCACGTTCGACGGCGGACAGCTCCACGGGTGCCGCGGCACCGGGAGCCAGGCCCAGCGGGTCGAAGTCGGTGAACCGCTTGGCAGGAGTCTCCGGTCCGGCTGCAGAGTCAGTGGATGAAGAGTCTGAAGTGTCTGTGGCGGAGGAGCCCGCGGGGGCAGGTGGATGTTCCGCCGGATCCTGACGGGCGTCGTCGGCCTTCGATCCGGTGTCAGCCTCGGGGGTCTTCCCCTCGAGCCTGGCCACGAGGTCGAGCCAGACGGCGTCATCCTGGTTGGCGCTGGGATCGGACGGATTCGAATCGGGCCTGTTCATTGGGCTCGCCCTTCTGGCTGGCTGTCGCGGACTGGTCGCGTCCCGGTATCCGCGAGGACGTTCCGGATGAACTCCACCGAACCGCTGAAGATCTGCCCGGCGTCGTTATCGAGGGTGGCTACATGGTAGCTGTTCTCCAGCATGGTCACGTGCAGCGGTGCGGCCGTCAGGCCCCGGCGAAGCACCGACATGCTCGTGTCGGAAACCACGTGGTCCACGGTGGAACGGAAAACCCGGACGGGGGCCGTGACGCGCGGCAGCAGCAGGCGCGTGGCCTTGAAGAGCTTATGCAGTTCATGGGCGGCTGCAACGGGCGTCCGGGTGTAGGCCCCTTCATCGACGCCGGGTTTAAGGATGTCGTTGCCGATGGACGGCGTGCTTTTCAGGACGAGTTTGAGGATGCCGGCCAGCGGCGCGCGGGGGTCGTCGATGACGAGCGCGGGATTGACCAGGACGGTGCCTGCGACCGGCCGGGTGGCGGCGATGCGCAAGGCAAGGGCACCGCCCATTGAGATGCCTGCCGCGAAGACGTAATCGCACTCGGCCTCGAGTTCCAGGTAGGCCGCGTCCATCGCGTCATGCCATTCCGTCCAGCGGCTGCGCGCGAGTTCCTGCCACGAGGTGCCGTGGCCCGGGAGCAGCGGCATACGGACCGCGAAGCCCGCGTCCGCGAAGGCCATCGCCCAGGCCCGCACGCCGTGCGGGCTTCCGGTGAACCCATGGGAGAGTGCAATGCCGACCTTGGGGCCCTCGCCGGAGAACGGTCTGCTGAAGGGACTGTGGTCCGGAAGAGTGCTCATTGCTTCTCCGACGATATAACGCTGCTGGCCTGTGTGCTGGGTGTGCTTCCCGGATGCGTGTCCGCGTGCGTTTGGAAGAACCGCGCGGAGGCCGCGAAAATTTCCGGCGCGTCCACGTCCAGTGTGGCGACATGGCCGCTGTTTTCCAGCAGCACGGTTTCCAGGCTCCCTTTTCCAGTGCGCGTTCCAGTGCGCGCGGTTCCGAGGCGCGCCTTAAGCATGGCCAGCGACGTGGGCGGCACGACGACGTCGTTCCGGGACTTGAACACCAGCACGGGTGCCGTGATCCGGGGGAGTCCGCGGAGGGCCGACGCGAAGAGCCGTTTTAGCTGGTGGACAGCCGCCAGCGGGGTGCGCGAATAGTCGCCGTCCCGGGTGGGGGCCGCCGTCGGATTTTCCTCCTCGATGGGAATAGTGGTCCGCTTGAAGTATTTCAGCAGACCAATGATCCTGACACGCCGGTCATAGAAACTCAGTCCCGGATTTACCACTGCCACGCCGGCCGTTGAATGGCGGGAGGCTGTGAGCAGGGCAATGGCCCCGCCCATGGAAAGACCGGCTACGAAGCAGGCGTCCGTCCTGCCGGCGAGCTCCAGATACGCTTTCTCGAAGGCGCCGTGCCAATCGGCCCAGCCTGTGCGCGCCAAGTCCTGCCAGTCGGTGCCGTGGCCGGGAAGCAACGGCACCGAGACGGCGAAGCCGCGCTCCGCCAGATATTCGGCCCAGGGAAGGATGCTCAACGGGCTGCCTGTAAAACCGTGACAGATGGCGATTCCGATGCGCGCATTGGGGCCGTGGCCCGGATAGCTGAAAGCGGCGGGCGTCGCCGGGTCGCTGCTTTCCGTCATGAGTCCATCGTGTCACTGTTCGCTGCAAATCTCACTAGAGTAGGGTTGCATTGCAGTGCTGGTGGGGTCCTTGGAACGCCTGCCAGTTGCCTTCCGGAGGGGTTTGGACACGTGTTTTATTGGATCATGAAGAGGATCTTTCTGGGTCCGGTGCTCCGCACTCTTTTCCGGCCGTGGGTTAAGGGGCTGGACAACGTACCGGCCCAAGGTCCAGCGATCATTGCCTCAAACCACTTGTCTTTCTCCGACTCGATCTTCATGCCGCTCATGGTGTCGCGGCCTGTCATTTTCCTGGCGAAGTCGGAATATTTCACGGGCACCGGGCTCAAGGGCAAGCTGACGGCCATGTTCTTCCGGCTGACCAACCAGCTCCCCATGGACCGCTCCGGAGGGGCGGCATCCGCTGCCTCCCTCGAGACCGGCATGCACGTCCTGAACCACGGAGGACTGCTGGGGATCTACCCCGAGGGGACCCGCAGCCCCGACGGCCGGCTCTACCGGGGCAAGGTGGGTGTTGCGAGGCTGGCGCTGCAGGCCGGGGTTCCGGTGATCCCGGTGGCTATGATCGGCACGGACAAAGTCCAGCCAATCGGTAAAAGGCTGCCCAACATCCGGCGCATCGGCATGATCTTCGGGGAGCCCCTCGACTTCAGCAGGTATCAGGGAATGGCCGATGACCGGCTGATCCAGCGGTCGGTGACGGACGAAATCATGTACGAGCTCATGCGCCTGTCAGGGCAGGAATATGTCGACGAATACGCCGCCGTGGTCAAGCTGCGGCTGGCGGGTAAGGGCCCTGACCAGACGGGCGAAGATCAGCCCGGAGAAGACCGCCGGGAAGCATGACCTGTGTGGTGCCGGCAGGAGGCGGCCGACGGTGGCATGTTATACACCGGAGGTGTGTGACGCCGGCCGGGGGTCAATGACACTCCGGGTGTCCCGATGGCTGTCCGGGCAACTACTCTTAGTAGTGTGACTGAGCTATCCGCAAAACCCGCCCCTTCCCCGACCAGCACCGCAGTGAACAGCACCGCCCAGAGCGGCGCCGCGAACTATCCGGGACTGGACAACTGGCGGGACCTTCCGATCTCCCAGCAGCCCTCGTGGCAGGACCGGGACGTCTTCGACGCCTCCGTCCGGGAACTCTCGGCACTGCCGCCCCTCGTGTTTGCCGGCGAAGTCGATGTGCTCCGCGAGCGGCTTGCCGCAGCCGCCCAGGGCAAGGCGTTCCTCCTCCAGGGCGGTGACTGCGCCGAGACATTCGGTGACGCGACGGCTGACAAGATCAGCGCCCGCGTGAAGACCATCCTCCAGATGGCGGTAGTCCTCACGTACGGTGCCGCAATGCCCGTCATCAAGATGGGCCGGATGGCCGGCCAGTTCGCCAAGCCGCGCTCATCAAATGAAGAAACCCGCGACGGCGTGACACTGCCCGCCTACCGCGGCGACATCGTGAACGGATACGACTTCACCCCTGAGTCCCGCGGGCATGATGCCAGCAGGATGCTCAAGGCCTACCACACGTCCGCGTCCACGCTGAACCTGATCCGCGCCTTCACCCAGGGCGGCTTCGCGGACCTGCGCCTCGTGCACCAGTGGAACAAGGGCTTCACGGAAAACCCCGCCCACGCCCGCTACGAGTCCCTCGCCCGGGACATCGACCGCGCCATCCAGTTCATGGCCTCCTGCGGCGCTGACTTCGAAGCGCTGAAGCGCGTCGAGTTCTACGCCAGCCACGAAGCCCTGCTGCTCGATTATGAGCGTGCCCTGACCCGTATCGACTCACGCACCGGGTTCCCCTACGATACCTCCGCCCACTTTCTCTGGATCGGTGAGCGGACCCGGGAGCTGGACCACGCGCACGTTGACTTCCTCTCGCGTGTCCGCAACCCGATTGGTGTGAAGCTTGGCCCCACCACCACGGGTGATGACGCCCTGCGGCTGATCGAGAAGCTGGATCCGAACCGCGAACCCGGCCGCCTGACCTTCATCAGCCGGATGGGCGCAGGCAACATCCGTGAAAAGCTCCCCGCCATCGTGGAAAAGGTCACCGCCTCGGGCGCCCAGGTCCTGTGGGTGACCGACCCCATGCACGGGAACACGGTCACGTCGCCGAACGGCTATAAGACCCGTAATTTCGACGACGTCATCGACGAGGTCCGCGGATTCTTCGAAGTGCACCACGCCCTCGGAACGGTGCCGGGCGGCCTGCACGTGGAAATGACCGGGGACGATGTGGCTGAGTGCCTTGGCGGTGCCGACCCCATCGATCAGGAAGCATTCCTGGACCGCTACGAATCAGTGTGCGACCCGCGCCTGAACCACATGCAGTCGCTGGAGATGGCGTTCCTCGTGGCCGGCGCCCTGACCCGGCGCTGACAGCAAGCCTTAAAACCGGGGACCTCCAGAGCAAGCGCTCCGGAGGTCCCCGGTCCGGTTAAGGTAGGAACCAACGTTTAGACGACGGTCAGGGTCACTACGGATCCTTCAGGAACCTCTGTGTCCACAGGATCCTGGTCCCGGACCGTTCCGAAGAATCCGCCGAGGATGTTGTTGACCCGGACCTCGAAGCCACGCTTCTCCAGCGCTTCACGGGCATCGCTGACCTGCTCGCCGATGTAGTTGGGCACCTTCACGAGCTTGGGGCCTGCGGAAATGGTCAGGGTGACAGTGCTGCCGCGGGTCAGCGTCCCGGAGGCGGGTTCCTGCCTGACCACTGCTCCCTTTGGGACGTTCCTGTCATTGACGGTCTCGTCCGCGACCACGGCCACGAGCCCCGCCGCCTCGATGGCGCGGAAGGCCGCAGACTGTTCCCGTCCGCGGACATCCGGGACGGGGATGGGCTGCGGGCCCTTGGATACGGTGAGGCTGACTGGAGTGCCGTGCTTGACCTGGGCCGCAGCTGCGGGGGCCTGGGCGAGGACCGTGCCTGCCGGTGCCTCTTCATCAAACTTCTCGGTGACCTTGCCCAGGGCCATCTCAGCCCGGTTGAGTGCTTCCTTAGCGGCATCGAGGGATTTCCCTGTCAGCTGCGGCAGCGGGAAGAGTTGCGGGCCCTTGGAGACGAACAGGGAAACCTGCTGGTACTTGCGGATCTCCGTTCCCGCTTCCGGTTCGGACCCCACCACCAGCCCGGCACGGACGTCGTCGTCGAAAACATCCTGGGTGCTGGACTGGAATCCGGCAGCGCGGAGGAGCTGCTGAGCCTCGGCAACCGTTCGGTTGGCCACCGACGGGACAGTGCCTGGGGACCCTGGTCCCATGCCGAAGAACCAGCCGGCACCGGTGGCGAGCAGCGCCGCGATGACCAGGATGACAATCAAGAGAACGCCGCGGCGCCGTGCATTGCCTTCGCGCAGGGTTCGCAGGGGTGTCGCGGCGGCGCGGGCGCGTGCCCGTTCATCCACCCGGTCCTGCTTCCGCTGCTCACGCTTGCTCAGCGCTGCCTGGCCATGGGCTGTCCGGGCCAGGGCAGCTTCGGAACGGGCAACGGCCCCGCGTTGGCTGTTGTGCGGCCGGTCGGCGTCTGCGGCGCCGTCGAAGTCAGCACCTTCGATGTCAGGGCCGGCATCAAAGTCGTTGTCCGAATCGAGGCCGTATCCCGGAGGCAGCCGCCGCGCGGGGAAAACGGTGGTGGGATTGTTCGTGTGCGGGATGACTTCCGTGGGGCGGTGCCCGCCGTGCGTCTGATCCTGCAGTGCCTCATCCTGTACTGCCCGATCCTGCGTATGGGACAGCACCTCGGTCTGGCTGGCAGGGTTCCCCGGACGGGAGGGCAGGCGCTGGGGTGCAGGCGGTACCGGGAAGCCCCCTCCTGCCTGCCCCGGAGCCCTGATGCCCGCAGCCGGCGGGCTGCTCTCCCACCGGGCGGCCGGAGGCTGCAGGTCGAGCTCCGCATCCGAGAGGTTGGTGCGGATGTGCCTGAGTTCGGAGAGAAGGGCATTACCGTCCACGGGACGCTTCTCCGGATCCTTGGCCGTGCACCATTGCACCAGCTCATCGACCTCTGCAGCCAGCCCCGGGACCAGGCCCGACGGCGGAGCGACGATTGAGTTGACGTGCTGATAGGCAACCTGGATCGGAACATCGCCGTCGAACGGCTGTTTGCCGGTCAGCATCTCAAAGAGCATGATCCCGGTGGAGTAAATGTCACTGCGCGCATCTGCCGGCCGGCCAAGCACCAACTCGGGGGAGAGGTAGGCAACCGTCCCGATAAGCGTCCCGGTGCTTGTGGTGGTTGTGACCGCCCGGGCCAGCCCGAAATCGCCGATTTTGATGCGGCCGTCGTCTGCGATGAGTACGTTTTCCGGCTTCACGTCCCGGTGGATCAACCCGGCAGCGTGCGCTGACCCCAGGCCTTCCACCACCGGATCGATCAGCGCGAGCGCGAGGCGCGGGGACAGCGCGCCCTTTTCACGGATGACGTCGCGGAGCGTGTGGCCTTTGATGTACTCCATGACCAGATAGGCCGTCGGGCCGTCATGTCCCTGGTCCAGGACGCCCACTACATGCGGGTGCGAAAGCTTTGCCGCCGAGCGTGCCTCGCGCGAGAGGCGGTCAAGGAAGCTGCCGTCATTGACGAGGTGGGGGTGGAGTACCTTGAGCGCGACGTGCCGGTCCAGCCGCTGGTCCGTGGCCAGATAGACCGTGGACATTCCGCCGCCCGCGAGCCTTGAATTTACCTGGTAGCGGTTGTCCACCAGGGAACCAACGAGACGATCCGACACGTTTTCCTGCACTCTATGATCCTAAGTGCTGCACGGAAACGGGTCCGGACCAACATGCGATCCGGACCCGTATCGTTATGCTCCGTCCCCTATATCAAGGGGATGAAACGTGCAGTCTAGGCGAAGTTCTTGCGGTGGGCCTTGATGGCTGCGACGTAAGACTTCGTGTCGGAGTACATGCCGTACTTGTTGACGGAATACTGGCCCTGGTAGTAGCCGGCAATCGCGTAGTCCAGGTTCTTGCTGGTGCGGATCAGCTGCCGGATGATGGCCACGCCGGCCGTTGCGTTGTCATAAGGATCAAGCAGGTTCAGCTTCCGGCCCACCAGGTCGGACGCCCACTCGCCGGAGGACGGAATGACCTGCATGGTGCCGATGGCGTTGGCAGGGGACACGGCGCGCTGGTTGAAGCCGGACTCCTGGTAGGCGAACGCCAAGGCCAGTGCCGGGTCCACGCCCATGCGCCGGGCCGTGTCGGCCACGATGGACTTCATCTGTGCAAGCGAAGGCACCGGAGATGCGTTGAGCAGAGCCTTGTTCTTGTTGGCGGAACTCACCACTGCTGCCGGGTAGGTAAAGCCAAGGAAGGAACTGGGCACCAATGGCGTGACGCTCGACGTCGGCTGGACGGGGCTCGTGGACTTCCCCGGAATCACGAGTTTGTTGCCGGGGTAGATGGTGCTCGTCATCTTGAGCCGGTTGGCGGAAAGAAGGTCCGCCAACCTGACCCCGTGACGTGCAGCAATGCCCGAGAGTGTGTCTCCGGACTTGATGGTGTAGGAGCGCGAGGAAACCGTGCGGGCGGGGGCCGGCGTGGATTTAGTCGGGGCCGGGGAAGCCGCCGTGCCGCCGAGCCGGATCTTCTGTCCCGGGTAGATGATCGAGTTCATAGACAAACGGTTCCAGCTCAGCACCTGTGAAAGCTTCACGCCGTGCCTCCCTGCGATACCGCCCAGGGTGTCCCCGGATTTCACGGTGTACGTCCTTGTGGGGGTGCTGGCGGGAGCAACGCTGGCGGCTTTCCCGGCAGGCGCAGCGCCTTTGAGCTTCAGCTTCTGTCCCGGGTAGATCACCGAGGTCGACTTCAGGTTGTTCAGCTTGAGAACAGCCGAAGTGCTCAGGCCATAGCGGGCAGCGATGCCGCTGACCGTATCACCGCGGACAACCCTGTGGCTGCTGGGGGTGACGCGGGCAGGC
Organism: Arthrobacter sp. NPDC093125; assembly: GCF_044754225.1. Taxonomy (NCBI): domain Bacteria; kingdom Bacillati; phylum Actinomycetota; class Actinomycetes; order Micrococcales; family Micrococcaceae; genus Arthrobacter; species Arthrobacter sp. NPDC093125. Next base: position 57,603 of record NZ_JBIVOQ010000009.1, read on the forward strand.
TGCAGCCCGGAGGGGATGGAGGCCGGCACGGATGCGGCGGGAATCACTCCTGCCTTCACCGCGGCGGCCTGCGCCTCCATGGCGGCAGCAAGCGTTGCCGGAATGGCGCTAGGCCTCGTGTCGGCACTGGCCGGCTGAGCGAGTGCCAGGGAAGACAGCATGACAGCGGGCAGGGTTGCCGTCGTCGCAGCAATCATCGGAAGGCTCTGCCTGGGGGGCTGCTTTGGCGAGCTGGTCGTCGTCATGGGGAAGATCCTCTTCTCAGCGGCGAATGCTGTCGGTCAGGCACGTGTGACTAATGATACTAGTGTTACTAAAGTTCTTTTTGTTACAAATGTGATCAATGAGAATCTCTCACGATTCTGCCAATAGCACAAGAATCTGCCGTCACGCGGAAAGGGCGGATAAATGGGAGTGTCGCCGCAAGAGTCTCCCCAGAATTCACGTTGGCCGGTTGCTGACTAGGCGCGCAGGCGCCAGCCGTGGCAACCTTGACCCGTGAGTACTGTAGAAAGCCTTGTTGGCGACTGGTTGCCCCTGCCCGACGTAGCCGAGTTGCTGGACGTTTCCATCACCAAAGTCCATGGGTTGCTGGATGAACGCGCCCTTGCTGCCCTCCGGGTGGGCGAACGAAAGATACGTTCCGTACCTGCCGCTTTCCTCCAGGACGGACACGTCGTCGAGAGCCTCAAGGGCACCATTGTTGTCCTGTCCGACGCCGGGTATTCGGACGAGGAGCTGATTACCTGGCTGTTCACTCCCGATGATTCACTGCGGGGCCGGCCGATCGATGCCCTCCGGGAAGGCCGCAAAACGGAAATCCGCCGCCGCGCCCAATCCCTGGCCTGGTGACTCAGTCCCTGGCCTGGTAACCCGCCCACAACTAAGTAGCACGTCAGGTCGTTCCCAGCTCTGGGAACGACCTGACGTGCTACTTAGTTGTGGTACCGGCGGCGAGATTTAAGCGGCGCGGCTGACAGTTGCTTCGGCGAGCTTCCTCAAGGCCGTCTTAGGCAGGTCGTCCAGCGGGAGAAGTTCCAACGCCTCGTAGGCCGCGGCCCCGAACTCTTCAATCAGGACTTCGGTGGCATGCAGGGCGCCAGAATCAGCGATGATCCTGCGGATTTCCGTCACGTCTTCCTCGCCCAGATCGGGACTGCCGAGCTTCGCGTCGATAAAGGCTGATTCCTCCGGCGCGGAAAGGTCGAGGGCAAAGGCCACCAGCACGGTCCGCTTGCCTTCCCTGAGATCGTCCCCGGCCGGCTTCCCGGTGGTGACCGGATCCCCAAATACACCCAGGACATCGTCCCGGAGCTGGAATGCTTCGCCGAGCGGCAGAGCGAAGGCAGAGTATCCGCGGAGCAGGTCATCCGTCGCCCCACCCAGTGCTCCGCCCAAAGCCAGCGGGTGTTCCGTCGAATACTTGGCGGATTTGAACCGGATGATCGACTGGGCCCGGCTCACCGCCCCGGCACGGTCGCGGACCGGACCCGCCACTTCTTCCAGGATGTCGAGGTATTGCCCGGCCATGACTTCGGCGCGCATGAGGTTGAAGATCAGCCGCGCCCGGCTTCCGGATGCCGCCTGCTCACCGATCTCCGTGAAGGCTTCCTCGCTGAAAGACAGGCACAGGTCCCCGGCTAGGATGGCTGCAGCGTGGCCGAAGCGTTCACTGTCCAGGGCCCAGCCCTGGCTCTCATGCAGCTGGCTGAAGCGGCGGTGGACACTTGGACCCCCGCGCCGCGTATCGGAGCGGTCAATGATGTCATCGTGAATGAGGGCCGCAGCCTGGAAGAGTTCGAGGGCCGCCCCCGCCGTGATGACGTCCTCTGCCGCCGCCGGCCCGCCGGCGCCGCGCCATCCCCAGTAGCACATGAGCGCGCGAAGCCGCTTGCCTCCGGTTACCAGGTTCGAGATGGACCCCATGATGGGATCGATGTCCGGGGAGATCGAGGTCATGACAGAGTGCCTCGACGTCAGGAAGTCCGTGAGCCTGCCTGCTACAGCCGCGACGAAGGCTGTCTGTTCGACGCGGAGCTGCTCGGCCACCGTCACTTGATGGACCCGGGCGACACGTTGGCGCCGATCGTGAAGGTGGAGACACTGGCCGTCTGCGGTACCGCGATGTTGACTGTTTCGGTTCCGGCGCGGACGAAGTCCCGGGAAGCTACGGCCCCAACGGCGTTGCCCGGAACGGCCTTGAACCCCTGCGCCTCCAGCGCCTTGGTGTAGAAGGAGATCACCGCCGCCGGCTTGGCGGACACAGAGCCGACCAGGGCCACGGTCGCGGGGGAGGATGACGTGTCGAAACTGCTCGAGACGACCTTTGCTCCCGGCATGAGCGGAAGGAGCTTTTGCGGGAATCCTGCGACTAGCTCACCTATGGTGGCAGAAGTGCCCGGAGACGCCGTCGGGCTGGGCGGTGCCGTGGTGGCCACCCGCGCCGCCTCCGCGACGGACGCGGTTTCGGTGGCCGCGGTTTCAGGGGATGCGGCGGGTCCGGGGGCCGGTGCGCCGCAGGCTGACATCACCACCATCACCGTGCCGGCCGCAAGCAGGCCGAGGCCTGCAGGCATGTGCGTTCCAATGACCTTCACAGGTGCGTTCCTCCTGGGGTTGATGCCGGATCCAGCCTCCAGTTTAGTCAGCCCTTGGGCATAGGATTGCAGACGTGGTGCAGGAGACAGATAAGGAGCAATTCGAAGCGCGTCTTCGGGAGCTTCGGCGCAGCAGCATCCTGCACGTTGATATGGATGCCTTTTTCGTCTCCGTGGAACTGCGCTCACGTCCTGAGCTTCGCGGCAAGCCTGTAATTGTCGGTTTTCCTGGGGACCGGTCAGTCGTGCTGTCCGCCTCCTATGAGGCGCGCGCTTTTGGCGTGAAGTCGGCCATGCCCATGGCGGTTGCGCACCGCTTGTGCCCGCAGGCGGTCATCATTGAGCCGCGGCACAAGGTGTACTACGAAGTCTCGGGGCAGCTGATGGGTATCTTTGAATCCATCACTGAACTGGTGGAGCCGCTGAGTGTCGACGAAGCATTCCTCGACGTCGGAGGTGCCATCCGCCGGCTGGGGTCGCCCCGGAACATTGGGGAGCTGATTCGGCGAAGGGTGGCCAGTGAACTGGGCATTACCGCCTCCGTGGGAATTGCCGCCACCAAATTCGTTGCCAAGATAGCCTCCACGCGCTGCAAGCCCGACGGGCTGCTGCTGATAACGCCCGAGCAGACGGTGCCGTACCTGCACAGTCTCCCTGTCGGTGCTCTGTGGGGTGTCGGCGCCAAGACGGCAGAGGTGCTCGCGAGGATGGGCATCCGGACGGTTGCGGATGTCGCAGCCACTCCCGTCGCATCCCTTAGAAAGGTCCTGGGGGCCACGGGCGAGCACGTTCATCGGCTGTCCTGGGGAATCGATCCGCGGACAGTGACTCCCGTCAGGGTGGAAAAGAGCATCGGGGCGGAGGAGACCTTCGCAGCGGACACCGCTGACGACGCCCAGCTCCACAGGGAACTGTTGCGCCTGTCCCACCGCACTGCTGAGCGCTTGCGGGCTTCCGGGATGGTGGCGCGGACGGTTGCCCTGAAGCTGCGGTACGCCGATTTCTCTACAGTGACCCGGAGCAGGAGAGTGCATACGCCCGTGGACAGCGCGCAGCTGATTTATGCGGTGGTCCTCCAGTTGCTGGAATCCCTGGGAAGCCGGCCCATGACGGTACGGCTGGTGGGGGTCCGCGCCGAGCAGCTCGAGGCTGCCGCGCAAACGTCCCTGCAGCTGAGCTTTGACCGGCGGGATGACAACTGGCGGGCTGCGGAACAGGCGCTGGACCGGGTGGCGGAGAAGTTCGGCAACAAGTCGGTTCTGCCGGCTCGGCTGCTGGACCCGGGGGCGCCCTCCTCCAGACCGCCCCGGAGCGAGTCCGACGCGAAGCCCTGAGGGCCGGAAATACTCCCGGATTTAGGCGTCTCCAGCCGTTTCGGCCGGTGAACAGCGTCTTTCACAACACCGCACAACAAACTATCCTTAGAGATACATAGATTTCGAACGTCTGGACATGTGTGGATCGCCTGACCCGCCCGCGTCCGTATGCTTGGATCCCTGGACCTGCCAAGGATGGAGGGCCGGGAACCAGTACAGCATGTGGATCGTTGACGAGGCAGAAACAACTGGTCCCGGCACGTCCGGACGTTGGCCTACTTAAGGAGGTCGTGATGCCGCTCTCGGAGCACGAACAGAAGCTGCTCGAGCAACTCGAGAGGCAACTGCATGAGGACGATCCCAAGTTCGCCAGTTCCATGGGCTCGGATCCAGGCCGCACCTGGTCCACCCGGCACATTGTGATTGGCGTCCTGGCAACATTGGCCGGAGTCATGCTCCTGCTGGTGGGGGTTTCCCTTCAGAACATTTTCGTAGGTGTCCTCGGATTCATAGTCATGGGTGCCGGGGTGTACTTCGCGACGATGCGCAGTGCTTCGACAGGCAAGGCTAAGACGGGTGGTCATGGAAAGAAGTCCAAAGGCAAGAGTTCGTTCATGAGCAGCCTCGAAGAGCGCTGGGATGAAAGGCGCCGCGGCGAGCCCTGACCTGCTGCGCGTCGCCGCACGTCCAGATCCCTCCACTTTCCCCCCTGTACGGCCTCCACTTTGCACCACCTGGCCCTTCAGACGGTCACAAACGAAGACCCGCTCCGGCGGGTCTTCGGTGTTTAACCGGTCTCTCGTCGTCCGGCGGCCCGTGGAACAGGCCTGAGCGCCCACCCGGCTCCGACACCGCGCAAAATCCCTCCACTTGGCCCCCCGCCCCAATTTCCCCGAAAATTCGGGCCAATCGGGACTTCAAATAGCCTTTCGATTACCCGTGTTGCGTTGACTGTGGGGAGAAGTGGAGTAAAGTGGAGCACGTAAGAGGGTAGTGGCAGCGCGGGGGTTGTTCGGCTTCTGACGGCAGACGGGCGGTGGGCATGTGTTCCTGGGGACACACTCGCCGCGTCTGGATGAGAAGGGGCGCATCATTCTTCCCGCCAAGTTCCGAGAGGAGCTTGCCGGCGGGCTTGTTCTCACACGAGGCCAGGAGCGCTGCATCTACGTCTTCAGCGAGCAGGAATTCGCGAGGGTTCACGAGCAGATCCGGGAGGCTCCCATCTCCAATAAGCAAGCTCGTGACTACATTCGCGTGTTCCTCTCCGGAGCCTCGGACGAGGTGCCTGACAAGCAAGGGCGGGTGACTATCCCACCAGCCCTCCGGGAGTATGCAGGCCTCGGCAGGGAGTTGGCTGTCATCGGCGCCGGCACCCGGGCTGAGATCTGGGACGCCGAGGCTTGGAATGCGTACCTGGCGGAGAAGGAAACCTCCTTCTCCGAAACCGACAACCCCATCGCCGGGATTCTCTGAATACCGGCGGAAATATCTGCACCTGCTTCTTGAACGAGATCTCCAGCCGCCCATCCACCGTTTTCCTGGCTCACTTCCCCGGAGCCAGGCGACGGCCAGGACAGGCGCGGATGGGGATCTGGCTTAAGAAGCATTCCGCTTAAAAGCAAGCAACTGCGAGGCAGGGAGGACGAAGGTATGAACGAGCATGACGACGCCAGGCCTACGTCCGAACGCCATGTGCCGGTCCTGAAGGACCGGTGCATCAATTTGTTGGCCCCGGGATTCGAAGCGGCGCGCCTCCGCGGCGAGACCCCCGTGGCGATCGACGCCACCCTTGGGATGGGCGGTCACTCTGAGGCAATGCTGCAGCGGTTCCCGGATCTTCACCTGGTGGGCATCGACCGGGACGAGGAGGCGCTGGCCCTGGCCGGTGCGAGGCTCCAGCCGTTCACCGCTCGGACGGACCTGGTTCATGCGGTCTACGACGAAATCGCCGACGTCCTGGAGGACCTCGGCATCTCCGAGGTCCACGGAATCCTGATGGACCTCGGAGTGTCCTCGCTGCAGCTTGATGAGCGGGAACGCGGCTTCGCCTATTCCTTCGATGCGCCGCTGGACATGCGGATGGACACGAGCCGCGGGCAGACCGCGGCGGACGTCGTTAACAACTACAGCGAGGAAGAGCTGGTCCGGATCATCCGGAAATGGGGCGAAGAAAAGTTCGCCGGCCGGATTGCAAACCGGATTGTCACAGCCCGGGCCGCAAGGCCGTTCACAACAACCGGTGAACTCGTGGAGCAGATCCGGGCGGTTGTTCCCGCGGGTGCGGCCAAGTCCGGAGGGCACCCGGCCAAGCGGACTTTCCAAGCGCTGCGGATTGAAGTCAACGAGGAACTCGACGTCCTGGAACGGGCAGTGCCCGCGGCGGTGGACGCCCTTGCCATGGGCGGCCGGCTTGTCGTCATGTCCTACCACTCGCTTGAGGACAAGATCGTGAAGGGTGTGTTCCAAGCGGGGTCGAAGTCCTCAGCCCCGCTGGGCTTCCCCGTGGAGCTTGAAGAACACAAGGCAGAGCTGAAGACCCTGACCAAAGGCACGGAAGTACCCACCGCCGTCGAAATCGCCGAGAATCCGCGCGCAGCATCCGCCCGACTGCGCGCTGTGGAACGAATCAGAGCCAGGAGAGCCGCATGAGCACCGCAGCTGCCAAGAACCTCACCTTCGCGCCCGGCCGCCGAGCCGGCGAAGTTGATCCCCTGCTTACTGGTGCCCGCAAGGCCCGGACACCCCTGTCGGTGGTCCGCTCTGCTCCCAGGAAACGCCGGGCGCCCTTTGTGGTTCTCTGCTTCGGGCTGCTGGCGGTAGCCCTGATAGCCGTCCTCGTCCTCAACATCTCTGTGTCTACGGCGCAGTATCAGCTGGTTAAGCTGCGCAGCGACCAGACGGCGCTGACCAAGCAGAACCAGGACCTGACACAGCAGGTGCAAAACTTCCAGGCTCCCCAGAATCTGGCTGCCAAGGCCTCAGAATTGGGAATGGTTGCTTCCACCGGCAAGGGGCAGATCGATCTGTCCACGCTGACGGTCAGCGGCTCGGCTAAGCCGGCGGCCAAGGGAGAATCTGCCGGTGCGGTCATCGCCGCCCCGGCTGTTCCCGGCCAGCTCAACGTGGTGCCGCCTGCGAGCACCAATGAACCGCTCGAAAGCCGGAAGCCGGTCGTGGAAGAAGCCGCGGCGGCCCCGGCAAAGAAGGCAGCCGCAGCCAAGCCGGCGCCTGTCCTCAACGGGGGCACAATCCCGGCGCCGGCCCAAAAGGTACCGGGGCAGTAGCAGGGAGTACGGACGCGGCCAGCGGCCGGGCAGGCAAGAGGTTAGGGATTGATCGTGGCGCAAGGCAAGGCAACCAGGCAGAGGGTCCCCAGCCCGCCGAAAAAAGCCGGCGCGCCAAAAAAGGCCGGCGCGCCGAAGAAACCCGCCAACGCCACGAAGCGGCTGCGGCTCGGGCTGAGCATCATGCTGGCGCTGCTGCTGGTGGTGGGCGGAAAGCTCTTCCTGGTCCAGGGACTGGACGTCGGCGGCATGGCCGAAGCCGCCCTGAGCAACCGGCTGCGTCCAACAGTGCTGCCCGCCGAACGCGGCAGCATTGTTGACGCCAACGGCACGGTCCTCGCCAACAGCGTGATCCGCTACAACATCACGGTGGACCAGGCCGTCAACACCAAAACGGAGTCCTTCAAGCGGCTAGAAACAGTCAACGGCGAAGAAGAATTGGTGACGGTTTCCCGGGACCAGGGCATTTCGGAACTGGCCGCAGTCCTGGGAATGAAAGTGGAGGATGTCCGCGACTCCCTGACCGGGACCAAGACCTACTACATCGTGGCCAAGGACCTCAAGCCCGACGTTGAAGACCGGGTGTCCAAGCTGCAGATCCCGGGCGTCTTCTCCGAGGGAACCAGCAAGCGCGTTTACCCGAACGGCTCTGTGGCCGGCGGCATCGTGGGTTTCCTGGAGAACGGGGACAGGGGTCTGGCCGGCCTGGAGCAGACACAGGATGCCATCCTCCGGGGCGCTGACGGCAAGCGCGTTTTCGAAATCGGCGCCGACGGGCTCCGCATCCCGGTGGGCGTGGACGAGCTGACTCCGGCCCAGGACGGCAAGGACGTCAAGCTCACCCTCAACTCCGACCTGCAGTACTTCGCGCAGCAGGCCATCCAGAGCCAGACGGACAAGCTGAGCGCCGAATGGGGCACCATCATCGTTTCCGATGCCAAGACCGGGGACATCCTGGCCATGGCGGACACCAACGCCCCGGATCCCAACGATCCCGGCAAGGTGGCGGCAAAGGACCGCGGCGTCCGCGCTGTCACCGCCGCGTACGAGCCCGGTTCGGTCGAAAAGATGATCACGGCTGCGGCGGTGATCGAAGAGGGCAAAGCGAAACCGCTGGACACGTTCGTCATTCCGCCCTCCTACGTGGTCGACGGGCAGCAGTTTGACGACTCCTTCAACCACGGCACCGAGAAGCGCACCCTTGCCGGAATCCTTGGCTGGTCTATGAACACCGGAACCGTCATGGCCGGCGAGCGGCTGACCAAGCAGCAGCGCTACGACTGGCTGCGGAAGTTCGGCATCGGCGAGGCCCCGGAGATCGGCCTGCCCGCGGAGGCCAAGGGAATCCTGACGCCCCCGGACCAGTGGGACGGCCGCCAGCAGTACACCGTGCTCTTCGGCCAGGGCGTGTCGCAGTCGACGCTGCAGACGGTCCGCGCCTACCAGTCCATCGCGAACGGCGGAGTGATGCTCCAGCCGAGGCTCATCGACAGCTACATCAACCCCGACGGAACGGAAGAAAAAGTCCCGGCAAAACCTGCCCGGAAGGTCGTCTCCACGGAGACCGCCAAGCAGGTGCGGGACATCCTCGAAAGTGCCGTTACGGAGGGCCAGATCAAGGAAGCCGCGATCGACGGTTACCGTGTCGGCGCGAAGACCGGAACGTCACAGTCGCCCTGTGATGACGGCACTGCTGGCTTCTGCGGCTACACGGCATCGATGGTGGGAATGGCGCCGATGGACGATCCGCGGTTTATTGTTGAGGTGGTCCTGCAGCGGCCCAAAGGTTCCATTTACGGCATCACGAACGGTCCCATATTCCGTTCAGTCATGAGTCAGGCATTGCGGACGTACAACGTTCCGCCGTCGAAGGGCCAACCGGTCAGGCTGCCGCAGTTCGCCAAGTAGTAAACCCGCTTTCAAGACCGCGGCACGCCCGAACCCTTCGTTCTGCTGTGTCCGTTGGTCCACTAGTACCAACGGAGATTCCCTTGTCAGAACACAATGCCCCTGGCACTGCCGATGCCCAGCAAGGGCAGGCCACCCGCAGTGCGTTCCGGCCCTCCGCCGTCGCCCCAGTTGAACTGGGGACCCTTGGCCGGGACATCGGGGTCTCCGTCCCAGGAGCCTCGGCAGCCGTCCCGGTGACAGGGATCTCCCTCAACTCCCGGGCGGTGGAGCACGGCGATCTCTATGTGGCACTCCCGGGGTCTGCGCGCCACGGGGCCGACTTCGCCGCCGCGGCCATTGATTCCGGAGCGGTCGCCGTTCTGACGGACGACGCCGGCGCCCGCATCCTTGCCCTGGCTGCGGACGTATCGGTGCCGGTGCTGGTCGTGGACGAGCCGCGTGCCGTCGTCGGGCGACTTGCCGCGGTGATTTACCGCAGCCAGGCAGCAGACGGAACCGCACAGGCACTTTTCGGGGTCACCGGCACCAACGGCAAAACCACCACCACCTACTTCGTCAACTCGCTGCTCCAGGCCCTTGGCAAGAAAACGGGCCTGATCGGGACCATCGAGATTGTGGCCGGCGGTGAGCCCATTCCCAGCCTCCTGACGACACCTGAGTCCACCGATGTCCACGCCCTGCTCGCCCTGATGCGGGAACGCGGCCTCGACGCGGCATCCATGGAGGTGTCCTCGCACGCCGTTTCCTTCCGCCGGGTGGACGGCGTGGTGTTCGACGTGGTCGGATTCACCAACCTCACCCAGGACCACCTCGATCTGCACGGCACCATGGAGGATTACTTCCGCACGAAGGCGGAGCTTTTCACTGCCGAGCGCGCCCGCGCCGCCGTCGTAACGGTCGACGACGACTGGGGCCGCCGCCTCGCCGCTGACGCAAAGCTTCCGGTCACCACGCTTGCAACGTTGCCTTCCAACGGAACCGCTGCCCCGTCCGCTGAGACGGCTCCGTCCGGGGCAGCCGACTGGACCGTCACGGAGACCCGGCCCCGCGGCCTGGGCACGGAGTTCACACTGCGCGGCAGGAACGGCGTGGAGCTCCACGTGCACACCGGGCTCCCCGGCAGCTTCAACGTCTCCAACGCCGCCCTGGCCCTTGCCATGGTCCTAGCCGGGGGTGCCGAGCCCTCTGACGTTCAGGCCGCCCTTGACGCCACTGACCCCTTCACTGTCGCCGTGCCCGGGAGGATGCAGCTTGTCTCCACCGCGCCCGCGGCAGTGGTCGACTTTGCTCACAACCCGGATGCCCTGTCCCGGGCGCTGGAGGCCGTTCGTTCAGCTGACCCCTCGTCCAAGGTCATCGTGGTGTTCGGCGCCACCGGCCAGCGTGACCAGGGCAAGCGGCCCGCCATGGGGGCCATCGCAGCCCGCCTGTCCGACGTGGTGATCGTCAGCGACGACGATCCGCACGACGAGGACGCCGCCGCGATCCGGGCCGAAGTGCTCGTTGGCGCAACCGACGCCAAGGAAGCTGAGCAGCTCGACTGCCGCATCCTGGAGGTTTTCCCCCGCGACGAGGCCATCCGGAAGGCCGTGGAACTGGCAGCGCCCAACGACACCATCCTGGTTGCCGGCCGGGGGCACGAAGTGTGGCAGGAGGTCAAGGGCGTGAACCTTGCCCTTGATGACAGGGTGGAGCTCCGGAACGCCTTGACGGCACGGGGATTCACCGTTCTTGAAGATGACCGGATAGAGTCCTAGACCGACATGATTGCATTTACTGCGGCGGAAATCGCCGACATTACCAGCGGCCGCCTCCTCGCCGATCCTCAGCTGACCCCCGGCTCAGTGGTTACGGACTCCAGGGAAGCCATCAGTGGTTCCCTCTACGTCGCCAAGCCGGGCGAGAACGCTGATGGGCACGCCTTTGTGGAGGCCGCCTTCAGCCGCGGCGCCATCCTGGCCCTCACGGAGCGCGAGGTTTCCGACGCCACGGGCAGGAGCTACCCCGCCGTGGTGGTCGAGGACGCTGTGCTGGCCATGGGCGCGCTGGCAGCCGAGGCGGTCCGGCGGATCAGGGAACGGCGGCAGTCGGCGGGCGAACCGTTCACGGTGATCGGCATCACCGGTTCTGCCGGCAAGACGACCACCAAGGACCTCCTGGCCGGCATCCTCTCCGGGGAAGCGACCACTGTTGCGCCGCAGGGCTCCTACAACGGTGAGGTCGGGGTCCCGCTCACGGTCTTCCAGGCAGGCTATGACACCCGGTACCTCGTGATCGAGATGGGCGCCACCGGGATCGGCCACATCAGCTACCTGTGCACCATGGTCCGCCCCGAAATCGGCGTGGTCCTGGGCGTGGGCACGGCGCACGCGGGCGAGTTCGGGGGAGTGGACAACATCGCCGTCGCCAAGGGCGAGCTGGTGGAAGCGCTGCCGGCGGACGGCACGGCTGTCCTGAACCTGGATGATCCCAGGGTGGCTGCCATGGCCTCCCGCACCAAGGCCGCTGTCCTTGGGTTTTCGTCCCGGAACGCCGCTGCTGAAGGTCCCGTTGTCCGGGCCCTGCAACTGGACACGAACGCAGCAGGGCACCCGGAATTCGACCTCGGGCTGCCCGGGGAAGAGCCGGTCCATGTCGCAAGCAGGCTCATCGGTGAACACCACGTCGCCAACCTGCTCGCAGCCGCGGCCGCAGCGCACGCTGCCGGTGTTCCCGCGGAGCGCATCGCAGGATCGCTCAGCTCCCAGACCGCCGCCAGCCGCTGGCGGATGGAGCGCACCGAGCGTCCCGACGGCGTGACCATCATCAACGACGCCTACAACGCCAATCCGGAATCCATGCGGGCCGCGCTGCGGACACTCGCGGACCTCGGCCGCGGCCGCCGTACCTGGGCAGTGCTCGGAGCCATGCTCGAGCTGGGCGACGAGTCCATCCGGGAGCACACCGCCGTCGGCACCCAAGTGGTGCGCCTGAACATCTCACGCCTGCTCGTAGTGGGGCGGGAAGCGCGGCCGCTCTACGTCTCCGCCATCCAGGAAGGATCGTGGGGCGAGGAATGCATCTTCGCCGAGACGGCCGACGAGGCCTTCGAAATCCTGGAAGCGCAGCTGGAACCAGGCGATCTGGTGCTGTTCAAGTCCTCCAACAGCGTGGGACTCCGCCATTTGGGCGATCGGATAGCATTACCCCCGAAAACCCCCGCAACCGCCAATGAAGGGAGCGAGCTGCTGTGATTGCACTGCTGATCGGCGCTGGCCTGGCCCTGCTGATGGCATTGGTGGGTACACCGCTGTTCATCCGACTGCTGGTCCGCAAGAGCTATGGCCAGTTCATCCGTGATGACGGGCCGACGTCCCACCACACAAAGCGCGGCACCCCGACCATGGGCGGAACGGTGGTTGTTACTGCCGTGCTCCTCAGCTACGGCCTGACGCACCTCATCATGTGGCTGATGAACCCGCGGTCTGCCGGCCCGTCGGTGTCAGCACTGCTCCTGCTCTTCCTGATGGTGGGGATGGGGCTGGTGGGTTTCCTGGATGACTTCATCAAGATCTCCCGGCAGCGCAGCCTCGGCCTGAACGCCAAGGCCAAGCTGATCCTGCAGGGCGCGGTGGGCATCATTTTCGCCGTCATGGCGCTGTACTTCCCGGACTCCGACGGCCTGACGCCGGCGTCCACCAAGATCTCCCTGGTCCGCGACATTCCCTGGCTGGACCTTGCCTTCGGCGGAACCGTGCTCGGAGCCATCCTGTTCGTCCTCTGGTCAAACCTGATCGTCACTGCGGCGACCAACGGCGTCAACCTGACGGACGGCCTCGACGGTCTGGCCGCAGGCGCCTCAGTGATGGTTTTCGGCGCATATACCCTGATGGGCATATGGCAGAGCAACCAGGCCTGCGGTTCTCCCCGCCAGGCCGGCAGCGGCTGTTACTCCGTGCGGGACCCGCTGGACCTTGCGCTCCTCGCCGCCATCATGAGCGCCGCGCTGGTGGGCTTCCTCTGGTGGAACACCTCACCGGCCAAAATTTTCATGGGCGACACCGGATCCCTCGCTATCGGCGGTGCCATCGCCGGGTTCGCCATCCTTTCCCGCACTGAACTGCTGCTCGCCTTCATCGGCGGTCTGTTCGTGCTCATCACGCTGTCGGTGATCATCCAGGTGGGCTACTTCAAGGTCACCAAGGGCAAACGCTTTTTCAAGATGGCTCCGCTCCAGCACCACTTTGAACTTAAGGGCTGGGCTGAAGTCACAGTCGTCGTCCGGTTCTGGATCCTGGGCGGCCTGTTCGTCGCTGCGGGCCTTGGAATCTTCTACGCGGAATGGGTGGTCCTGCTGTGAGCGACATCGTCACCGGGGCAGCCCGGCTCAAAGACCTGGTCACCTGGGACTCCGACTGGTCGGGGCTCCGCGTGGTGGTTACAGGCATCGGCGTCTCAGGCTTCGCGGCGGCCGACACCCTCATCGAACTGGGTGCCCGGGTGGTGGTGGTGGACGCCGCCACGACTGAGACAGCCCGCGCCAAGGCAGACACCCTGAAGATCGTCGGGGCCGCCGACGTCCTGCTCGGCGAGGACGCTGTGAAGTCCCTGCCCAAGATCGATGGCCTGAAACCGGAACTGGTGGTGACCTCGCCCGGCTGGCGGCCGGACCAGGCTATGCTCGCCGCCGCCGCACGGGCCCACATTCCGGTCTGGGGCGACGTCGAACTGGCCTGGCGGGTGCGCGTCCGGGAAGGGCGCAAGACGGCAGACTGGCTGACCATCACCGGAACCAACGGAAAGACCACCACGGTAGGCCTAACCGAGTCGATGCTGAAGGCCGCGGGGCTGAAGGCGATCGCCGTCGGCAATGTGGGCACCCCGATTCTGGACGCCCTCCGGGACCCCGTCGACTACGACGTGTTCGCCGTGGAGCTGTCCAGCTTCCAGCTGCACTGGTCCGAGTCTGTCTCGGCGGTCGCGAGTGTGGTCCTCAACGTCGCCGAGGACCACGTTGACTGGCACGGTTCGTACAACTCCTACCTGGCGGACAAAGCCAAGATCTACGAACACACCCAGAAGGCCTGCCTGTACAACGCCGAGCAGATCGAAACCGAACGGATGGTGGAGGACGCCGACGTCGTGGAGGGCTGCCGGGCCGTCGGCTTTACCACCGTCACGCCCGCGATCAGCATGCTCGGCGTCGTCGAGGGCCTTCTGGTGGACAGGGCCTTCATTGCCGAGCGCAAGGACAGTGCAGCGGAGCTTGCCTCGATGTCGGACCTTGGCCCGGTGGCTCCCCGCCACATGGTGGCCAACGCGCTGGCCGCAGCCGGGCTGGTGAGGGCTTACGGGATCAGCCCCGAGCACGTCCGCCAGGGTTTGCGGGACTACATCCCCGGTAGCCACCGCATCCAGCCCGTTGCCAAGCAGCAGGGCGTGCTGTGGATCAACGACTCCAAGGCCACCAACCCGCACGCCGCCGCGGCCTCGCTGTCGGCATTTGATCCTGTTGTCTGGATTGCCGGTGGCCTCTCCAAGGGGGTCACCTACGACGAGATCGTGAGCCAGCACGCCGGACGGCTCAAGGCCGTGGTGCTCATCGGCAAGGACACGTCATCCCTCGAAGAGGCACTGGGGCGACACGCTCCGGATGTACCCGTCATCCGGCCCGCCACGGGCGACACTGAAAACGTGCAGTCCGCCGGAACCGGTCAGGACGGCGCGCTGTCCTCCTCCGAGTCCGGCGAAGCCGTCATGGCGCGGGCCGTCGCATCAGCAGCACAGCTTGCCACCTCCGGTGACACAGTGCTCATGGCGCCTGCGGCTGCCTCCATGGATCAGTTCTCTTCCTACGCTCACCGTGGCGACGCCTTCATCGAAGCAGTCCGCGGGCTCGTGGAAGGGCAGGCTCAGACCGGCAAGGAGTAGGAATGGTCAGCACGCCCACACGGCCGGTGAAGCGGCCGACGGGAAGCACCGTGCTGCAGCGGCCGCTTCCTGGGAAGTTGCTGCGCGGATACCGCCGCTTCTGGTCGGCCCTTGAAGGGACCGGCAAGTCCCGCAACGGCTCCACCTACTACCTGATTCTGGGCACGACCCTCGCCCTGACGGCCATCGGGATCATGATGGTGCTGTCTGCCTCCAGCGTCGAGGCCATTGCCGCCGGGGAGTCCCCCTATTCGGCGGCCCTCAAGCAGGGGCTGTTTGCGGGGATCGGCATCTTCTTCATGTTTATGCTGTCCCGGATCAATGTGGTGTGGCTCAAACGGCTGGCCTGGCTGGGCATTTTCATCTCCTACGGCCTGCTCGGCCTGGTGCTGCTGATCGGCACCAGCGTGAACGGCAACAAAAACTGGATCGAAGTCGGCGGGTTCTTCACCCTGCAGCCATCCGAGGCCGCCAAACTCGCCCTGGCGCTCTGGATGGCCACGGTACTTGCCAAGAAGTCCAAGCTGATTCACCGGTGGCAGCATGCGGTGATTCCTGTGGTGCCGGTGGCCCTGGGCGTCATCGGACTCGTCCTCGCCGGCAACGACCTTGGCACTGGCATGATCATCATGATGATCATGGCGGCCGCACTGTTCTTCGCCGGTGTGCGCCTGTACCTCTTTGGCTTCGCGGCAATAGTGGCGGTCATAGGCACCGCTTTCATGGCCATGACCAGCTCCAACCGCATGTGCCGCATCACCTCGTGGTGGACAGGCCAAAGCTGCGGCGACGGAACGGATGCCAACTACCAGTCCACAAACGGCCTGTACGGGCTCGCCTCGGGCGGCTGGTTCGGCGTCGGGCTCGGCCAGAGCCGGCAAAAGTACAGCTGGATTCCGGAAGCCCACAACGACTTCATTTTCGCCATCATCGGTGAGGAGCTCGGACTGGTGGGGACCGTCGTCGTCCTCATTCTCTTCGCCATCCTCGGCGCCGCGATCTACCGTGTGGTGGTGGCGCAGGAGGATCTCTTCCACCGCGTCCTCGCCGGCACCATCATGGTCTGGCTGCTGGGCCAGGCCACGGTCAACATGGCGGTGGTCACCGGCCTCGTCCCGGTGATCGGCGTTCCGCTGCCCTTCATCTCCTACGGCGGATCAGCCCTGCTCATGTCGCTCTGCGCAATCGGCGTAGTGTTGTCACTGGCCCGGGAACAGATGGCTCCCAACCTTCGGCCCCGGAAACTGTTGCCGCCGCTGCGGAAGCGCGGACGCAAGACACCCCGTACGAAAGCGTAAACGTCTCCTGATGAAATCCGACACCTTATCCGTGGTCCTCGCCGGCGGTGGAACGGCGGGCCATATCAACCCGCTGCTCGCCATTGCTTCGGCCATCCGCGAAGCCCGCCCCGACGCCCGGCTGCTTGCAGTCGGAACGTCCTCGGGCATGGAAACCAGGCTGGTTCCCGCGGCCGGACTGGAACTCGCCACGATCGACCGCGTCCCGTTCCCGCGCCGCCCCTCGGCCGACCTGCTGCGGCTGCCCGCCCGTCTGGCAGGCGCCGTCAGGCAGGCCGGCCGGATCCTGGACGAAGCCGGGGCCGACGTCCTGGTGGGGGTGGGCGGCTACGTCTGCACGCCGATGTACCTGGCCGCCTGGCGCCGAAAAATTCCGATCGTCATCCACGAGGCCAACGCCCGCCCGGGGCTCGCCAACAGGGTAGGCGCACTCTTCAGCAAACACGTGGCTGTTGCGTTCGCCGGCACACCGCTGCGCCACGCCCGGCATGTCGGCATGCCCATGCGGCGCGAAATTTCGGCGATGGTCCGGGGAACCGCCCGGGCGGAAGCCCTGGGCGCCCTCGGGCTGCAGCCTGAAAAACCGGTACTCATCGTCACGGGCGGCTCTTCCGGCGCGCAGAGCATCAACCGGACGGTGGCCGCTTCCCTGGATACGTTGGCGGAAGCCGGAATCCAGACGCTCCACATCACCGGCCGGGGCAAGGCGCTGGAGGACAGCGACGGCAATGTCCTGCAGGCGGAGGGCTACCGCCAGCTCGAGTACGTCGACGGCATGGAGTCGGTGTACGCTGCCGCGGACCTGCTGCTCGCCCGGTCCGGAGCGGCCACGGTGAGCGAGGTCGCCGCCGTCGGCGTTCCCGCCGTGTTCGTCCCGCTGCCCATCGGCAACGGCGAGCAGGCACTCAACGCCGAAGGGCTGGTGCAGGCCGGCGGCGCCCTGCTGGTGGCCGACCGCGAGTTCACCCCCGAGTGGGTGCGCGGGCAGCTCATTCCGCTGCTGACGGACCGGGCCCGGCTTGAAACCATGGCAGCAAACTCCGAAAACCTTGGCATCAGGGATGCCGACCGGCTGATGGCCGGTCTCGTACTGGAAGCGGTATCCGCATGACCGGCAACGGCGTACTTCAGCAGGAAGCGCTTGGGCGCGTACATTTCATCGGGATCGGCGGCGTCGGCATGTCCGCCGTTGCCCGGATCATGGTGGCCCGGGGTGTGCCGGTAAGCGGCTCCGACGCGAAGGATCTGCCCGTGATGGCCGACCTCGCGGCTGCCGGGGCCACGATTGCGGTGGGCTATGCAGCGGAGAACCTCGGCGGCGCCCAGACAGTCGTCGCAGGCTCCGCCATCCGGGAGGACAACCCGGAGCTTGCCGCCGCCCGGGCAGCAGGCCTGCCCGTGCTGCACCGCTCGGAGGCGCTGGCCGCGACCATGGGCGATGACCTCGTGGTCACCGTGGCCGGCACACACGGCAAGTCCACCACAACGTCGATGATCGCGGTGCTGCTGCAGGGTGCGGGTTTGGACCCGTCCTTCGCGATCGGCGCCAACGTTCCGGCGCTCGGCGTCAATGCGGCAAGCGGCACGTCAAAGGTTTTCGTGGCGGAAGCCGACGAGTCGGACGGCTCGTTCCTGAATTACCGGCCGAAGATCGCCGTCGTAACGAACGTCGAACCGGACCACCTGGACCACTACGGCACGGCCGAGGCAGTCTATGCCTCCTTCGACAGCTTCACCGCCCTGCTGCCGGCGGACGGGGTGCTCATTGCCTGCGCTGACGACGCCGGAGCGCTGGCATTGGCGCGCCGCACCGCAGAGCGGAACAACACCCGTGTGGTGCTGTACGGCACGTCCGGGGACGCTGAGATACGGCTGTCCGACGGCGGCCCCGGCGACGTCGCCATCACGACGGCGGCCGGCAGCCTCCCGCTGTCACTGCAGGTCCCCGGCCGGCACAATGCGCTCAACGCCGCTGCCGCCATGGCGGTGGCCTTGGAGCTGGGCGTGGAACCAGGCACTGCGGCAGCGGCGCTGGCAGGCTTCTCCGGTGCCTCACGGCGGTTTGAATTCAAGGGCGAGGGCAGGGGAGTGCGCGTGTACGACGACTACGCCCACCACCCAACGGAGGTGCGTGCTGCCCTCGCCGCCGCACGGTCTGTGGCCGGGAACCACAAGGTCCATGTCCTGTTCCAGCCCCATCTGTTTTCCCGGACGCGTGAATTCGCCAAGGAATTCGCTGAAGCCCTGAATGCGGCGGACACTGCCTTGGTACTGGACATTTATCCGGCCAGGGAAGATCCGATCCCCGGCGTCACCAGCGGCCTGATCGCGGAGCATCTCGGCGCGGGCGGGCACCTGACGGATGGAGGAGCAACTGCAGTGGCTGCTGTGGCCGCAGCTGCACAGCCCGGAGACGTGGTGCTGACCGCGGGCGCCGGCGACGTGACAGCTTACGGGCCGCTCATCGTGGAGTCGCTCGCTGTGGAGTCGCGCAGTGGCTAGCACCCGCCGGCCAACCTATCGGCCCACCGGTCCCGGAACCCGGGGCAAGGAAGCGGAATCGGCGGCTTCGGGATCACAGGCGCCGCAGTCCGGGGTGTCCGAGTCCGGGGCACGGGAGTCCCGGAACGGGCAACCGGGAGTGATCACCGCCTCCAAGAGCGCGAATGTGGAGCCTGCCGGTTCGCAGCCCGAAGGGCAAAAAGCAGCCTGGCACAAAGCGCCCGGGCAAAAACCAGCCGGGCAGAATGCCGGTTATCAGAACGCTGCAGGCCAAATGGCCGGAAAATGGAAGGCCGGGAAGCAGAGGCTTGCTGACCGGAAGTCCGCAGAGCAGAAGGCCGCAAACGAGAAAGCCGGTGCAGGGCCAGACAACGTCCTCGCCTTTCCCGAGCCCAAAGGCAAGCGGATCAGGCGGAGCGCCATTATCGCCGCGTGCGTCGTGGCGGCGCTGGTGGCCGGCGTGCTGGTGGCCGCCGTCTACTCGCCCCTGCTCGCCGTCAGGACGGTGACCGTGAGCGGCACCAAACTGCTCAAGCCCGCACAGGTCCAGGCGGCCCTCAAACCGCTGCAGGGAAAACCCCTGCCCCAAATCAGTGACGGGGAAGTTGACGTGCTGCTCAAGCCGCTCGTGCAGATCAAGTCGGTGACCACGCAGGCCCACCCGCCCTCGACACTCGTGGTGCAGGTCCAGGAACGCATCCCGGTGGCGCTCGTGAAGCGCGGGGAGGAGTACATTCTGGTGGACGTGGAGGGTGTCCGGCTGAGCTCCACAGCCGATCCTGCCAGTGTGAAACTGCCGGTGATTGACGGCGGCGCCGGTGCAATCGGTAAGGATCTGTTCCAGGCCACTGCCGCCGTCCTGGGTGCTTTGCCCGCCAGCGTCCTGGCCAAACTTTCCAACGCCTCCGCGAAATCCGTTGACGCGGTAGAACTGAAACTCATTGACGGACAGACCATCGTCTGGGGCAACGCGGGGGAGAAGGAGCTGAAGGCACGCGTGCTGGAAGCCCTGCTGAAGGTTCCGGCTGACCCTGCCAATCCTGTCAAGGTCTACGACATCAGCGTTCCCCGGCACCCCGTGACTCGGTGACGGACTGACACGCCGTATTTCGCCGGGATTAGTACGACACGCTGCGGCGGTTATTGAATGTACGAAGCATAGGAAATAGCGTCACAGACAGAGTTACTTGACATAACTATAACCTTCAACTCGAAGGTTAAGGTTCGAAGCTTCAAGCTCGACTCCATCAGTTTTCGCAATAGGACACGAACAAGGGACACGTAACGTGGCAGCTCCGCAGAATTACTTGGCCGTCATCAAGGTCGTCGGCATCGGCGGCGGTGGCGTGAACGCAGTCAACCGCATGATCGAGGTGGGTCTCCGCGGTGTCGAATTCATCGCGATCAACACCGATGCCCAGGCGCTGCTGATGAGCGATGCCGACGTCAAGCTTGACGTCGGGCGCGAACTGACGCGCGGGCTTGGCGCTGGCGCCAATCCCGAGGTCGGCCGGCAGGCTGCCGAAGACCACGCTGACGAGATCGAGGAAGTGCTCCGCGGGGCCGACATGGTCTTCGTGACGGCAGGCGAGGGCGGTGGAACGGGCACCGGCGGCGCTCCCGTGGTCGCGCGCATCGCCCGGTCCCTTGGCGCCCTGACCATTGGTGTCGTGACGCGCCCCTTCACCTTCGAGGGACGCCGCCGCGCGGGCTCCGCCGAGGCCGGCATCGACGCGCTGCGCGATGAAGTCGACACGCTGATCGTCATCCCCAATGACCGCCTGCTGTCCATCAGCGACCGCAACGTCTCGGTGCTGGACGCGTTCCGCTCGGCTGACCAGGTCCTGCTGTCCGGTGTCCAGGGCATCACGGACCTCATCACCACCCCCGGGCTGATCAACCTCGACTTCGCCGATGTCAAGTCCGTCATGCAGGGTGCCGGTTCGGCGCTCATGGGCATCGGCTCCGCCCGCGGCGAGGACAGGGCTGTCAAAGCTGCCGAGCTCGCTATTGCGTCGCCGCTGCTTGAAGCTTCCATTGACGGTGCGCACGGCGTGCTGCTCTCGATCCAGGGCGGTTCCGACCTCGGCCTGTTCGAGATCAACGAGGCTGCCCGCCTGGTGCAGGAAGTGGCGCACCCCGAAGCCAACATCATCTTCGGTGCCGTGATCGACGACGCCCTCGGCGACGAGGCGCGCGTCACAGTCATCGCGGCCGGTTTTGACGACGTCAAGGCCACCTCGCCGTCCATGGACCAGTCCCAGCCGCAGGCCGCCCCGCAGCGCCCCGCTGTTCCGGCCGCTGCGCCGAGCCAGGCGCCCTCCGGCAACCCGCAGGTCCACGTCCAGCCGGTGCACGCCGGAGTCGGTGCCGCCACCAACCTGGGCAGCTGGGGTCAGCGGTCGTCCGCGGTTCCCGCAGACTCAGGATTCGACGTCGACCTTCCGTCCGTTGTTGAGCCCGATCTCTCCGGCGGCCGCCAGGATGACCTGGACGTCCCGGACTTCCTGAAGTAGGAAGCCTTCCCTGACTGTCAGCGGGCGGCCGGAGCTGCGATCCGGCCGCCCCTGGAGCATGTTCCTGTGTCAAACTTCCCTGAACCAAAGCTTTCCTGATTGTCGGTGTTTTTGATTGTTGTCGGTGTTCTGATTGTTCCTGTGGCGCTCTGAAGTTCTTCCCGGTGTGTCGGTGGCGTTCACCGACACCACGGCAGGCAACCTCGCGTTGCACGTGGGCGACAACGGGCCGTCCGTTCTGCAGCGGCGCGACGAACTAAACGCTGCCGCAGGGATTGCCCCGCGCAGCTTCCGTTACATGAACCAGGTTCACGGTAACCACGTGGCTCTCATGGGTTCTGCTGCGGAGACACCCACAGCAGATGCGATGGTGTCCCGCTCGGAACCGCTGGCCGTCATGGTGGCAGACTGCATCCCCCTCGTTCTTGTCGCTGAGTCGGACTCCGGCCCGCTGTTGGGAGTGGTCCACGCGGGCCGCCCGGGACTGGCTTCCGGGATCATTCCAGCCGCGGTGGAGCAGCTGAGGGTTGCGGGTGCGAAGAACATCCGCGCCTGGCTCGGGCCGTCCATCTGCGGTGCCTGCTACGAAGTGCCCGCCGACCTCCGGGATGAAGTCTCCGCCGTCGTGCCGTCTGCCTGGGCCACCACAACGTGGGGAACGCCGGCGCTCGACCTTCCGGCAGGCGCAGCAAGCCAGCTTGAAGCGGAAGGCGCGGTCATCGAATATCGGGGACCCTGCACCCTTGAAACCGAATCCCTCTACTCCTATCGAAGGGACCAGCGGTCCGGCCGGTTCGTGGGGCTGGTGTGGGCACATGACTGAGACTCCTGAAACAGACCCCAGGACGGCACAGCTGAGGCAGCGCCTCGAAGCGGTGAACCTGCGCATTGCGGAGGCCGCCGTCGCCGCTGGGCGCAGCGGCGACGCGCCGCGGCTCATCGTCGTGACCAAGTTCCACCCCGCAGATGATGTCCGCAGGCTCGCCGGGCTCGGAGTGTCGGACTTCGGCGAAAACCGGGACCAAGAGGCGTCGGAAAAGGCGGCCACGCTCAGCGGACTGGATGTCAGGTGGCACTTCGTGGGCCAGCTGCAAAGCAAGAAATCCAAAAACGTGGTCCGCTACGCCCATGCCGTTCACTCTGTGGACCGTCCCCAGCTCGTGGAAACGCTGGGCCGGGCCATGTCAGCGGAACAGGAGGCGTCTGGCCGGGGCCCTCTGGAGTGCTTTATCCAGGTGAGCCTGGAAGACGACGCCGGGGCGCATCGCGGCGGAGCCGCACCCGCCGACGTTGCGTTGCTGGCGGACCAGGTGGAAGCCGCCGCCGGCCTGCAGTTGGCCGGGGTCATGGCGGTTGCTCCCCTGGGCGCCGACGCGGACCGTGCGTTCGCGAAACTGGCCGATATTTCCGCAGCGCTTCGGGCAGACCACCCCGCCGCAGCAGGCATTTCAGCGGGCATGAGCCAGGACCTGGAATCCGCCATCCGCCATGGTGCGACACACCTGAGAATCGGCTCGGATATTCTCGGTTCGCGCCCGGCCGTGCGATAGCGTCTGAGTATTGGAAGTGAATGGCGGGGATTTCCGATGCTGTCAGACGTTTGGGCGGCCCGCTTACGGACACGATTAGGAGTCGACCATG
The DNA here is from genome assembly GCF_044754225.1 of Arthrobacter sp. NPDC093125. NCBI lineage: Bacteria > Bacillati > Actinomycetota > Actinomycetes > Micrococcales > Micrococcaceae > Arthrobacter > Arthrobacter sp. NPDC093125. The sequence goes on from NZ_JBIVOQ010000009.1 coordinate 80,578, forward strand.
GCTGGCGCTCTGCGCAAGACAATGATCTATCTTGGGCTCGCCGATGGCGAAGAGCACTACGAGTCTGAGCTTTCCACCCAGCAAAAGGACGAGGACCACATGGAGCCTGACCGCGAAGAACGCCGTGCCCCGGCACCCGTCCGCGAGGTCGTCCGTGAAGTGCCCGCCCCCGCCGAAGAGGAATACCGCGCACCCGTGACACCCATCAAACGTGCGGCTTCCAGCCGCGAGGAAAGCACCGGACTCCGGCAGATCACCACGATCCACCCGCGGTCCTACAACGACGCCAAGCTCATCGGCGAAAGCTTCCGCGACGGCATCCCCGTCATCATGAACGTCACCGACATGGGCGAAGCCGACGCCAAGCGCCTTGTGGACTTCTCGGCGGGACTGGTTTTCGGTCTCCGCGGAAGCATCGAGCGTGTCACCAACAAGGTGTTCCTGCTGTCGCCGTCGTACGTTGAGGTCATCGGTGATGACAAGAAAGCCAGCGATACCACCGCCAGCTTTTTCAACCAAAGCTAGGGAAAACGCTCCGGATGCCAGGCAGGACTCCTGCCTGGCATCCGTGCTGACATAGTATTTGAGCTGACGCAGTGGTTCAGCATCAGGCCGGGCCGACATGGATGCCGCCGCATCCGGAATGAACATGGAGATTTTGATTAGCTCATGGGACTAGTATTCGGGCTCATCTATATCGTCCTGCTGTTCATCTTCGTGGCACTCATCGTGCGGCTGGTGTTCGACTGGGTCCAAATGTTCGCACGCGAATGGCGCCCGCGAGGGGCAGCACTGGTCGCGGCGCACGCGGTGTACTCGGTCACGGATCCGCCGCTGAAGGTGCTCCGCCGGGTCATCCCGCCGCTGCGGCTCGGCGGTGTCTCCCTGGACCTGGGCTTCCTGGTGCTGTTTATCGCGCTCAGCATCGCAATGGCAATCACCAGATCCTTCGCATAGCTTCACTGCAGCGTCTGTTCCCGGAAGGAACTGCTGACTGCGCTGAAAATCTCCGGTTTGACACTACGTGTTGAATTAGAGGAACCAGACCATATTTAGGTACCGTAGTTTTGAACGGCCGGAAGGCCTACTGACTAACTAGACCAACGAGGTGACCAGATGGCTTTGACGCCAGAAGACGTTGTCAACAAGCGCTTTCAGCCGACCAAGTTCCGCGAAGGCTACGACCAGGACGAGGTCGATGACTTCCTGGACGAAATCGTGGTTGAACTGCGCCGCCTGAACCAGGAAAACGACGAACTTCGCAAGAAGCTCGCCGAGGTTTCCGGCGGCAATCCCGCTGCCTCCGCAGCAGTGGCGCCTGTCGTTGAGAAGGTTCCGGCTCCGGCTAAGGCCGACAAGGACGAAGCACGTGCGAAGGCCGAAGCCGAAGCAAAGGCCGCAGAGCTTGCCAAGAAGAAGGCTGCCGAGCAGGCTGCACCCGTGGCAGCACCGGCTCCCGCTGTAGGTGGCGGCAACGTCTCCGAGTCCGCTGCCGGCCTGCTCGCCATGGCCCAGCAGATGCACGACCGCCACATCGCTGACGGCCAGGAACAGCGCGACAAGATCATCGCCGAAGCACAGATCGAAGCCAGCAGCCTCGTCAACGATGCCCAGGAGAAGTCCCGCAAGATCCTCGGCGCACTCGAGCAGCAGCGTTCCGTCCTCGAGCGCAAGGTGGAGCAGCTCCGCGGCTTCGAGCGCGACTACCGCTCACGCCTGAAGGCCTACATCGAAGGTCAGCTCCGCGACCTGGACGCCCGTGGCTCCGTCGCCGCCCCCGAGGTCGGCGAAAGCAACGCTACCGTTTAGCACGTATTCTGAAAGCCGGTGGCTGAGGATTCCTCGGCCGCCGGCTTTTGTGATTAACCTCGGTTCCCGAACGAAAGCACCATGACAGACGAAATCGCCGCTGACGCAGCGCACCCAGCCTCCCCGCGACCACGGCCCCGCCGGGCAGTCCTGCTCTCCCTGTTCGCCGGACTGGCTGCCTTCGCGTACATCTTCGACCAGCTCACCAAGCTATGGGTCACAAGCACCATGGTCGAAGGCGAACGCGTCCCGGTTCTGCCCCCGCTGCTGCACTGGTACTTCATCCGGAACTCAGGCGCCGCCTTTTCCATCGGCGAAAACGTGACGTGGATCTTCACCATCATCATGGTGGCCGTCTCGGTGGCCATCCTGTTCCAGCTGCGCCGGCTCGGCTCGGCGTGGTGGGCTGTGGCTTTGGGCCTCCTGTTCGGCGGTGCCACCGGCAACCTGACCGACCGGTTGTTCCGCGAACCTTCTTTCGCCATGGGGCACGTGGTGGATTTCATCCAGCTGCCTAACTTCGCGATTTTCAACATTGCCGACTCGGCCGTGGTGTCCTCAGTGGTCATCATCTGCCTGCTGACCCTGCGGGGGATCGGGCTGGACGGCTCCCGGCACTCAGCGGGCAAGCACGACGGAGGCAAGAATGTCTGAGCAGCTTGTGGTCCCTGACGAGCTCGACGGCAGCCGCGCGGATGCCGGTCTGGCCAAACTGATGGGCATGTCCCGGTCCCTGGCAGCGACGCTTATCGCTGAAGGCAATGTCGTCAGCGGCGGAAAACCTCTGGGGAAGTCTGCCAGGCTCGCGTCCGGCACCGTGCTCCACGTGACAGTCCCGGTACGGCGGGACCCCTTGGAAGTTGTGGAGGAAGAAGTGGAAGGCCTGAAAATCCTGCTGGATGACGACGACTTCGTGGTCGTTGATAAGCCGGTGGGTGTGGCCGCGCACCCGTCGCCCGGCTGGGTGGGGCCGACCGTCGTCGGAGGACTTGCCGGCGCCGGGTACCGCATCTCGACGTCCGGCGCGTCCGAACGTGCCGGCATTGTCCACCGTCTCGACGTCGGCACGTCCGGTGTCATGGTGGTTGCCAAGTCAGAAGATGCCTACACAGCGCTCAAGCGGGCCTTCAAGGACCGCACCGTCGACAAGGTCTACCACGCTGTGGTCCAGGGCCTGCCGGACCCCCTGCAGGGCACCATCGATGCTCCCATCGGGCGGCACCCCGGCCATGACTGGCGCTTTGCCGTCATCGAGGAGGGTAGGCCGTCTGTCACGCACTACGAGGTCCTTGAGGCCTATGGCAAGGCGACCCTGGTGGAGGTCCATCTGGAGACAGGCAGGACCCACCAGATCCGTGTGCATTTCGCTGCGCTTCGGCATCCCTGTGCCGGTGACCTCACCTACGGCGCCGACCCGCGCCTTGCCGCCACCCTTGGCCTGACCCGGCAGTGGCTCCATGCCCGGCAGCTTGGCTTCGACCACCCCAGAACCGGTGAACGGGTGACTGTGACCAGCGAGTACCCGGAAGATCTGGCCTATGCGCTGCAGGTTCTGGAGTCCGGCAACGCCTGAGGATCGGGTTGGCCGGCGCCAGGTTGGCGGGTCGGGTTTGCCGGACAGTGCGCGTGGTCGCCGTGGATGTCGGGCACCGGCACTAGAATGGTCCGGTGACTTCCAGCAATGACTCGTTCGTACATCTCCACACCCACACCGAGTACTCCATGCTGGACGGTGCGGCCCGGCTCGGCGAACTGTTCGACGAAACCGAGCGGCTGGGGATGCCCGCCCTCGCCACCACGGACCACGGCTACCTGTTCGGGGCCTTCGATTTCTGGAAGAAGGCCACGGACAAGGGCATCAAGCCCATCATCGGCGTCGAAGCGTATGTGACGCCGGGGACCGCGCGTGGTGACAAGGAACGCGTGCGCTGGGGCGAGGAATCCCAGCGCAAGGACGACGTTTCCGGCGGTGGCTCCTACACCCACATGACGCTCCTGAGCTACAACAACGTGGGTATGCGGAACCTGTTCCGTGCCTCGTCGATTGCCTCGCTCGACTCTGTCTTCGGCAAGTGGCCAAGGCTGGACCGGGAGCTGCTCAACACGTACTCCGAAGGGCTCATAGCCACCACCGGCTGCCCGTCGGGCGAGGTTCAGACCCGCCTTCGGCTTGGCCAGTACCGCGAGGCGCTGGAGGCGGCCGCGGAGTTCCGCGACATCTTCGGCGCAGAGAACTACTTCTGCGAACTGATGGACCACGGCCTGGACATCGAGCGCCGGGTCACCGGAGACCTGCTGCGGCTGGCCAAAGACCTGAACCTCCCGCTCGTAGCCACCAACGACCTCCATTACACGCACGAGCACGACGCCAAGGCGCACGAGGCCCTGCTGGCCATCCAGTCCGGTTCCACGCTGCTGGAACCCACCTACGACAACGGCGGCTCGCGCTTCGCCTTCTCCGGCAGCGGCTACTACCTGAAGTCTCCCCGGGAAATGCGTGAACTCTTCCGCGACCACCCGGAAGCCTGTGACAACACCCTGCTCATCGCCGAACGCTGCGAGGTGTCCTTCAACACGGACGCCAACTACATGCCCCGATTCCCCTGCCCGCCGGGGGAGGACGAGACATCCTGGCTGGTCAAGGAAGTGGACAAGGGGCTGCAGTACCGCTACCCCGCAGGGATCCCTGACGAGGTCCGCAAGCAGGCCGACTATGAGCTCGGTGTCATCACCTCGATGGGCTTCCCGGGTTACTTCCTGGTGGTTGCCGACTTCATCAACTGGGCCAAGAACAACGGCATCCGCGTGGGACCGGGCCGTGGTTCCGGTGCAGGCTCCATGGTGGCTTACGCCATGCGCATCACCGATCTCGACCCGCTGAGGCACGGCCTGATCTTCGAACGCTTCCTCAACCCCGACCGCGTCTCCATGCCCGACTTCGACGTCGACTTCGATGACCGGCGCCGTCCGGAAGTTATCGACTATGTCACCCGCAAGTACGGTGATGAACGCGTCGCGATGATTGTCACGTACGGCACCATCAAGACCAAGCAGGCCCTCAAGGACTCCTCGCGCGTCCTCGGGTACCCCTTCAGCATGGGCGAGCAGCTCACCAAGGCACTGCCGCCCGCCGTCATGGCCAAGGACATCCCGCTCGCCGACATTCAGAACCCCGAGTCCAAGCGCTACAGCGAAGCCGGCGACTTCCGGCAGCTCATCGCAACGGACCCCGAGGCAGCCAAGGTTTTCGAGACTGCACTGGGCATTGAAGGCCTGAAGCGCCAGTGGGGCGTCCACGCCGCCGGCGTCATCATGTCCTCGGACCCGATCATCGACGTGATCCCGATCATGCGCCGTTTCCAGGACGGCCAGGTCATCACCCAGTTCGACTACCCGACGTCCGAAGGCCTTGGCCTGATCAAGATGGACTTCCTGGGCCTCCGGAACCTGACGATCATTTCCGATGCCCTCGAGAACATCAAGATGAACCGCGGGGTCGACCTGGATCTCGAAAACCTCGAGCTCGATGACGCACCGTCCTACGAACTGCTGGCACGCGGCGACACCCTGGGCGTGTTCCAGCTCGACGGCGGCCCGATGCGGTCCCTGCTCAAGCTGATGAAGCCTGACAACTTCGAAGATATCTCCGCTGTCCTGGCGCTCTACCGGCCGGGTCCCATGGGCGCCAACGCCCACACGGATTACGCCCTTCGCAAGAACGGGATCCAGGAAGTGATCCCCATCCACCCCGAACTCGAGGAACCCCTCAAGGAGATCCTCGGCGGGACGTACGGCCTGATCGTCTACCAGGAGCAGGTCATGGCCGTGGCGCAGAAACTGGCCGGCTACTCGCTGGGCCAGGCAGACATCCTGCGCCGCGCCATGGGCAAGAAGAAGAAGTCGGAACTGGACAAGCAGTTCGCGGGCTTCTCCCAGGGCATGCAGGACAACGGCTACTCCATGGAAGCCGTCAAAACCCTGTGGGACATCCTGCTGCCGTTCTCCGACTACGCCTTCAACAAGGCACACTCCGCCGCCTACGGCGTGATCTCCTACTGGACCGCGTACCTCAAAGCGCACTACGCACCCGAGTACATGGCTGCGCTGCTGACGTCCGTCGGTGATGACAAGGACAAGTCCGCGATCTACCTGAACGAATGCCGTCGCATGGGCATCACGGTGCTGCCGCCCGACGTTAACGAGTCGGCCCTGAACTTCACGCCAGTGGGGAACGATATCCGCTTCGGGATGGGCGCCATCCGCAACGTCGGCGTGAATGTCGTGGAAGCCATGGTTGCCGCCCGCGAAAAGGAAGGCGCGTACACCTCCTTCAAGGACTACCTCATGAAGGTGCCGGCCGTCGTGTGCAACAAGCGCACCATTGAGTCCCTGATCAAAGCCGGCGCCTTCGACTCACTGGGCCACCACCGGCGCGCCCTGGCCATGGTCCATGAAGAGGCCATCGATTCCGTCATCACGCTCAAGCGCAACGAGGCGATCGGCCAGTTCGACCTCTTTGCGGGCTTCGAGGACACCGAATCGGAAGCGTCCCTGAGCATTGAAATACCGGACCTTCCGGAATGGGAGAAGAAGGACAAGCTGTCCTTCGAACGGGACATGCTCGGGCTGTATGTCTCGGACCACCCGCTGCAGGGCCTGGAAGGGCTGCTGAGCCAGCACGCCGACCAGTCCATCACCTCGATCATCGCCGAGGACGGGCCGCAGGACGGTGCCATCGTGACGATTTCCGGGATGATCACGTCGCTCAGCCGCAGAATCGCCAAGGCCAGCGGCAATGCCTACGCCAGGGCCGAGATCGAGGATCTCGGCGGGTCGATGGAAGTGATGTTCTTCGGCCAGGTGTACGGACCGATTGCATCCGTCCTCGCCGAAGACCTCATTGTGGTGGTCAAGGGCCGCCTGCAGCGGCGCGACGACGGCGCCGTCACCCTGAACTGCATGGAACTCTCCGTCCCCGACCTGAGTGAGGGCGCCAACGGTCCCATCGTCATCACGATGCCGACTCACAAAGCCACCGAGGCCGTGGTCACGGAACTGGGCGACGTGCTGCGTAACCACCGCGGAAACTCCGAAGTGCGAATTAACCTCATGGGTGACACCAGGGTGGAGGTCATGGCCCTGCCCGTGCACCTGCGGGTCAATCCCAATCCCTCGCTCTTCGGGGACCTGAAGGTGCTGCTGGGGCCAGCGTGCCTGGACTTCTAGGCAGGTGCTTGTTGTTCGGCGAACCTCCGACGGGCCAGCTGGGTTCGTAGTCTCTAGATTTGGCAGTCTTTAGATTTCGTAGTCCAGGGGCACAGGCTGTCCGTATGTGCCGGAGTGGTACAGCAGGGGAGTGCCGTCCTCGCCCACCTCGCCTTCCACCACTTCCACCACGACCACCGCGTTGTTTTCAAAGGACAGGCGCATCTGGATCTTTCCGATCAGCCAGCCGGCAACATCCTTGAGGATCGGCACCTCATGCGGGCCCAGCGCCCAGTGGTCTCCGGCGAAGCGCTCCTTAGTGCGCGCGAAGCGGTCGGCCAGTTCCTGGTTCTCAAGGCCCAGCATGTGAACGCCGATAAAGGTCGTGTTTGCCACCGCCGGCCAGGAGCTCGAACTGCGTGCCATGTTGAAGGTGAAACGCGGCGGCTTGGCGGAGAGCGAGGCCACGGACGTCGCAGTGAACCCGTACGGAACGCCGTTGTAGTTCACTGTGATGATTGCAACGCCCGCCGCATGGCGGCGGAACATTTCCTTGAACGTGCCTTCAAAGGCAGCGTCATCCGCGGTCACTGTAATCGATCTCCCTGCTGGACTGGTGGGGTGTTGTGGTCCTACTACAAGAGTATTGGCCGCCGCGGCGTTACGCTGATTCCTGTTCCCGCAAGGCCATCCGGCTCAACACACGCAAACATTTGTTAGCGTTTCTTCATGACCCCGCCCGCACCCGCATCTCCTGTCGGACCACCTGAAGCGGCGGAGGCTGCCCTGCGGCGCACCTTGGCCCGGCGCGCTGCCCGCAGTTCACGGCGGCAGCAGCACGCTACACGCGGGTGGCTGTGGCCAGCCGTTATTGCCGGGTCCGGAGTGCCGGCAGGTGTCCTGTGGTGGGTGCTTGCCCCCGGCGGCCTGAATCTTCTGTCGGGCAACGAAGCCTTCGCGTCAGGGACCAACACGCAGGTGTGGCTGCCGCGGGATCTCGTGCTCGCGGGACTTTTTATGGTCGCGGGCTGTGTGGTTGCTGTGCTGCTGGCGGGCCGGAAGGACGCAGGATCCCGCCGGATGCTGCTGCTGTCCGTCGCGGCCAGTGCCGCGGCGGCAGTGCTCGCCTGGCAGACGGGGCTGCTGGCCGGCCACTGGCTCGGCGGCCCGCAGGACACCTCGGCCAGCGCAAGCGTCGCTTTCTCGCTTCGGGCCTACCCGGCTTTGCTGCTGTGGCCCGCGGCGGTTGCTGGCGGCTACTTCGCCATCAGCCTGCTCGAAGTGCTGCACCGGCCCCGGGACCGGGGCGCAGACAGCGGCGGCCGTGTATGACAGCTGCGCTGCTATGCACAGCAGCGCGGTCCGGCCTTCCGGGGCGCGTAAAATGAACCGGTGACTACTTCTCCGGAGAGCCCCGCACGCCCGACTTCCCCCACCGTCGACTTCCGCACCGTGGACCTTCGTGGCCGCCGGCTGAGCCTCGCGGAACTCCGTGAGGCTGTGCCGCGGGCCCGGCACGAAACGGTCGCGGATGCCGAACAGAAGGTCGGGGCCATCATCACTGACGTCCGTGAGCGGGGCTATGCGGCGCTGACAGAGTTGGCACTCCGTTTCGACGGCGTGGAGCAGGTGCACCCGCGGGTGTCCGCCGAGGCGCTGCAGTCGGCGTTGACCGGACTTGACCCGGCTGTCCGGTCCGCCTTGGAGGAATCCATCAGCCGTGCCCGCCGCTTCGCTGACGCCCAGCGCCCCGGCGACGTCGACGTCGCCTTGGGCGAGGGCGCCATCGTGAGCCAGAAGTGGGTGCCGGTCGCACGGGTGGGTCTGTACGTTCCGGGAGGCCTGGCCGTCTACCCGTCGTCAGTCATCATGAACGTAGTCCCCGCTCTGGCAGCCGGCGTGGAATCCATTGCACTGGCGTCACCGCCGCAGAAGAACTTTGGCGGCCTGCCGCACCCCACCATCCTGGCGGCCGCGGCGCTGCTGGGCATTGACGAGGTCTACGCGATCGGCGGCGCACAGGCTATCGCAGCGTTCGCCTACGGCGTGCAGGGCGCCGAGCGTGAAGCCGCCCTGGAACCCGTGGACGTCGTGACCGGGCCGGGCAACATCTTTGTGGCAACCGCCAAGCGCCTCGTCAAGGGCGTCGTGGGGATCGACTCCGAGGCCGGCACCACCGAGATTGCCATTCTGGCCGATGCCACGGCCCGGCCCGCCTTCGTTGCCGCTGACCTGATAAGCCAGGCCGAGCACGACCCGAAAGCGGCCTCAGTGCTGATTACCGATTCGGAGCAGCTCGCCACTGACGTGCGGGAGGAGCTTGACCGCCAGGCCCTTGCGACGAAGCACAGTGGAAGGGTGCGTGAGGCCCTCTCCGGCCCGCAGTCCGGCGTCGTCCTGGTGGATGGCCTTGACCAGGGCATCGCCGCCTGCGACGCGTACGCGGCTGAACATCTTGAAATCATGACGGCGGAAGCCCCTGCCGTCGCGGCGCGCATCAGGAACGCCGGGGCCATCTTCGTCGGGGACTACAGCCCCGTGAGCCTGGGGGACTACTGTGCAGGTTCCAACCACGTGCTGCCGACCAGCGGAACGGCAGCGTTTTCCTCGGGTCTGAACGTGACTACATTCCTGCGCGCCATCCAGGTCATCAACTACACGGAGTCGGCGCTCCGGGAGGTCAGCAGCCACATCGTGAGCCTGTCCGGCGCGGAAGACCTGCCCGCCCACGGCGACGCCGTGACGGCGCGTTTCAGCGACGGACGCTAAGCACTAGATGTAGTAATTACAGGCTTGTTATTCGGCTATATCTAGTCGTAAACTGGTGGCGGTAGAGAAGCCGGGCACGCGCCCGCGCCGCCGCTGCGCACAGGGAAGGAACAAACGTGTACTGCCCGTTTTGCCGCAACCCTGACTCGCGCGTTGTGGACAGCCGCATGGCCGACGATGGTTCGTCGATCAGGCGGCGCCGTCAATGCCCCGAATGCGGCCGGCGGTTCACCACGGTCGAAACCACCAGCCTTTCCGTTATCAAGCGCTCCGGCGTCGGCGAGCCGTTCAGCCGCAGCAAGGTCATCAACGGTGTCCGCAAAGCGTGCCAGGGCAGGCCGGTCAGCGAGGACGACCTCGCCATGCTCGCCCAGGAAGTCGAGGAGAACATCAGGGCTTCGGGGGCGGCGGAGATCGATGCCCACGAGGTGGGCCTGATCATCCTTGGTCCGCTGCAGAAGCTCGACAAGGTGGCGTATCTTCGCTTCGCCAGCGTGTACCAGGCGTTCGAATCACTGGAAGACTTCGAATCCGCCATTGCGCTGCTGCGGCATGAGGGAGAAGTGGACGCCAAGCGGGCCGAAGGCAAGAGCCCGGAACAGAGCACGCTCTAAACTCCCGGTGACGGCAGCGGAGGGGAAGCCGCATAAGCCGACACCGGCTCCAGTAAAAAACCGAAGGCGGCAGACGTAAAGTCTGCCCCTTCGGTTTTCTGTTCGGGCGTTCCGCCGGCTGGAATTACTCCCGCTGGCATTGCCCCGGCCGGATCTACTTCGCGAGCTCGTGCTTCACGGCGATCTCAAGGGCTGCCCCTACGATGCCGGCTTCGTTTTTCAGCTTGGCGGGAACGATGGGCGTGCGCAGCTTCAGCCGCGGCAGGTACTCATCGGCACGCTTGGAAATGCCGCCGCCGACAATAAACAGTTCCGGGGAGAACAGGAACTCGACGTGCGAGAAGTAGCGCTGCAGCAGCACGCTGTACTCCTCCCAGCTGAGTCCGTCCCGCTCACGTGCCACGGCAGAGGCCTTGCTTTCGGCGTCGAATCCGTCGACCTCCAGGTGGCCAAGCTCGGCATTCGGTACCAGCTGGCCGTTGAAGATGAACGCGGAGCCGATGCCGGTGCCAAGCGTGATGACGAGGACGGTGCCGTTGACGCCCTCTCCGGCGCCGTAGCGCGCCTCGGCGAGGCCGGCGGCGTCGGCGTCGTTGATAACTTCCACCGGACGCCCCAGCCGTGCCGTAAGCAGCGCGTCGATGTCAGTGTTGATCCAGCTCTTGTCCACGTTGGCGGCAGAGTGGACCACACCGTGCTGGATGATGCCGGGGAATGTGACGCCTACCGGGCTGTCCGCTTCCGGCGCGTCAGGGCGCGCAGACAGTTCTTCGACGACCTTAGCAACGACTTCAACGACCGCTGCCGGGGTGGCCGGCTGGGGCGTCGCCAGGCGGAAGCGGTCGCCGATCAGTTTGCCCTTCTTCAGGTCAACAATGCCGCCCTTGATTCCGGTACCGCCGATGTCGATGCCGATCAGCGGTGCGTTCTTGTGGGTCTTTTCGTCCGTTTTGGCCAATGGGATTCCGTTCGTGGCAGGGTTGTGGGCTCGGGCGGGGCAAGGGTCGCTTGCCGGGGGAGTCTGTGGCAGGTGACGGCCAGGGGTCAGGGAAGGGTGAGGATCTCGGCACCCGTTTCGGTGACGAGCAGCGTATGTTCGAACTGGGCGGTGCGCTTGCGGTCGCGCGTCACGACCGTCCAGTCGTCTGCCCACATGTCCCACTCAACGGTGCCAAGCGTGAGCATGGGCTCAATGGTGAACACCATGCCCGCCTCGATCACAGTGTTGTAAGCAGGGGCGGCGTCATAGTGGGGAATGATCAGGCCGGTGTGGAAGGCTTCCCCGACTCCATGGCCGGTGAAGTCACGCACAACGCCGTAGCCAAAACGCTTGGCGTAGGACTCGATGGCACGGCCGATCACGTTGATTTCCCGCCCCGGCGCAACCGCTTTAATGGCACGGTTCAGCGATTCCTGCGTCCGTTCCACCAGCAGGCGCGATTCCTCGTCCACATCCCCGACAAGGAAGGTGTAGTTCGTGTCCCCGTGCACTCCGCCGGTGAAGGCGGTGATGTCGATGTTGAGGATATCCCCGTCCTTGACCACGGTGCTGTCCGGGATCCCGTGGCAGATGACCTCGTTCAGCGAGGAGCACAGGGACTTGGGGAAACCGCGGTAGCCCAGGGTTGACGGGTAGGCATTGTGGTCGAGCAGGAATTCATGGCCGATGCGGTCGAGTTCGTCGGTGGTGACGCCGGGGACAATGTGCTTCCCCACTTCGACGATGGCCTGGGCCGCGACTTTTCCGGCGACGCGGATTTTCTCAATGGTCTCGGCCGACTTCACCTCAGAGCCGGTGAACTTGGCCGGCCCCGGCTTACCGACGTACTCAGGACGCGGTATGGAAGCGGGCACCGGGCGCTGGGGGCTGACGGATCCCGGGGTCAGCGTGCCGGTTGGTGCGGTCGAGGCTAAGGAAGGCATAGATTGATCATATAAGGCAGGGCAGATTGGCATGTAAATTAATGCGGCACCGGGGCCCCGCGGCGTTCTACGTTACGTGGATCACTCCGGCGCCATACTGAAAGCAACGGCGCCGGACTGAAAGCAAAGGACCGGCCGCCCAGCGGAAGCGAGGAACTCGATGCCCCAGTACTGGTACAACGTGAAGACGCATGAGGTCGAAGAGGACGCCATGTCGGACTGGACCCAGCTCATCGGCCCGTACAAAACCCGGGAAGAGGCCGAACACGCCCTGGAGAAGGTCCATGCCCGCAATGAGGCGTGGGAAAAGGGCGACGAGGACTAGCTTCCTGACGGACCGCTGGAAAACGGGCCCCTAGAACGAGTGTTCCGGGCCTGGGAACTGCCCCGACCGGACGTCGTCGCCGTAAGCTTTGGCTGCATCACTGAGGGTGGTCCGCAGGTCCGCATACTGCTTGACGAACTTGGCCATTTTGCCGCCCCGCAGGCCTGCCATGTCCTGCCAGACGAGCACCTGGCCGGTGGTGACATTTCCTGCGCCGATTCCGATGGTCGGCACGCCGACGGCGGCATCGACGGCCGCGGCCGTCTCGGCCGGAACCATCTCCATGAGCACGCAGAAGGCGCCGGCGTCAGCCAGCGCTACGGCGTCGTCGATCAACCGCTTTGCATCGTCACCGCGGCCCTGCACGCGGTAGCCGCCCAGCGAGTGTTCGCTCTGGGGCGTGAAACCGATGTGCGCCATGACGGGAATGCCGGCCTGCACCATGGCGCGGACAGTATCAGCGTAGAACGCGCCCCCTTCAATCTTCACGGCATGTGCGAGCCCTTCCTTCAGGAAGCGCACGCCGGTGGCGACTGCCTGCTGGGCGGACACCTCGTAGCTGCCGAACGGCAGGTCCGCCACCACCAGGGCGCGTTTTGCGGACCGGGCCACGGCGAGACACAGGGGGAGCAGCTCGTCAACGGTGACAGGGAGGCTGGATTCATTGCCGAAAACGTTGTTCGACGCCGAATCACCCACGAGCAGCACCTCGATGCCGGCTTGGTCGAAGATCTCCGCCGTGTACTGGTCATACGCCGTCAGCATCGCGAAACGCTCGCCGTTGGCCTTCGCCTGCTGCAAGTGGTGCGTGCGGATCCTGGCAGCCGGTTTCCGGGGAGCTCCCGACGACGGCGGTCCCCCCGCCGCAGGACCGTTGCCGTAAGGGGCGGGTACTTCTGCGGACGCGCTCGAGTCAGGACTGCTGCTGGTGGAGGCCATAGGCTAGAGCGTAAACCGAGACCCGTTGTCCTAGCTACCGCGGCCTCTGCCGGGGCCGGGTGATTCCGCTCACAGGGGCGTGCTACACCAGGCCCTGCAAAACACCCTTTGGTGCATTTAGGGGCGCCTGCGGCTGCTGTGCGTGTTAACGCTGTGTTACGCGGTACACCTGCGCCGACATCGGGACTGAATGCTGAGTAAAGTGAATCGTGAGCTGCCGCCGGCCTCGTTAATTACGTTGGGCCGGGGCATGGACGTTGACCCGGAGAAGAGGCCTTCATGGACCGCCAGCAAGAGTTTGTCCTGCGCACGATCGAAGAGCGCGACGTACGTTTTGTGCGTCTGTGGTTCACCGACGTCGTGGGTTCACTCAAATCGGTGGCGCTGGCGCCTGCTGAAGTTGAAGGCGCGTTTGAAGAGGGACTGGGCTTTGACGGGTCCTCCATCGAAGGCCTGGCCCGGGTGTTCGAATCAGACATGCTCGCCCAGCCTGACCCGGCCACCTTCCAGATCCTGCCCTGGCGAGGCGAAACCGAGCAGACGTCCAGGATGTTCTGCGACATTCTCACGCCCGACGGCGAGCCCTCCGCCGCTGACCCCCGCAACGTCCTCAAGCGCACCTTGGCCAAGGCCGCCGACATGGGCTTCACGTGCTACACGCACCCCGAAATCGAGTTCTACCTTCTGAAGTCCCAGCAGCCCGGACCGGACGGCGCCCCGATTCCCGTGGATGAAGGCGGCTACTTCGACCACGTGCCCGGCGGCGTGGCCCAGGACTTCCGCCGCACGGCCGTCACCATGCTTGAGTCGGTGGGCATCTCCGTGGAGTTCAGCCACCACGAGGCCGGCCCCGGCCAGAACGAGATCGATCTCCGCTACGCGGACGCCCTCCAGACCGCGGACAACATCATGACGTTCCGTACGGTGATCAAGGAGGTGGCGCTCCAGCAGGGAACCTACGCGACCTTCATGCCCAAGCCGTTCACGGCCCACCCGGGTTCGGGCATGCACACACACTTCTCGCTGTTCGAGGGTGACACCAATGCCTTCTATGAGGCAGGTTCCGAGTTCCAGCTGTCCGAGACCGCCCGCCAGTTCATCGCCGGCATCCTCAAGCACGCCCCGGAATTCACCGCCGTGACCAACCAGTTCGTGAACTCCTACAAGCGTCTGTGGGGCGGAGGAGAGGCCCCCAGCTACCTGAGCTGGGGCCACAACAACCGCTCTGCACTGGTACGCGTGCCCCTGTACAAGCCCGGCAAGGGACAGTCCGCCCGCATCGAATACCGTGGCATCGACTCCGCCGCCAACCCGTACCTCGCCTACGCCGTGCTTCTGGGTGCCGGGCTCAAGGGCATCGAGGAGGGCTACCAGCTTCCCGCCGCGGCCGAAGACGACATCTGGTCGCTGAGCTCAGCGGAACGGCGGGCCATGGGCCACGACCCGCTGCCCGCGAGCCTGCATGACGCAATCCGCAGCATGGAGGACTCCGAGCTCATGCCGCAGATTCTGGGCGAGCAGGTGTTCGAGCACTTCCTCCGCAACAAGCGGGCCGAATGGCAGGACTACCGACTTCAGGTGACGCCGTATGAACTGCAGCGCAACCTCGCGATCCTGTAGGCGGTTGCCGTGAGCCTGGCCCGCCGCCTCATCTCCGCCGGCTTCAGTGACCTGGAGAAGGGCGAGCGGTTCCTCGCGGCCCCGGAACTTGAGGGCATCGACCAGGACGTGCTGTTCGCCGGTCTTCAGCTCGCCGCGAGCCCGGATGCTGCGCTGCAATCGCTGGTCCGGCTGATTGAAAAGCATCCGGACCTGAGGAAACTGGCGGCCGCTGACACTGACACCAGTGAACCCCTTTACCGGGTCCTGGGTGCCAGCGAAGCTCTGGGCGAGTTCCTCATCCGGCACCCGGAACACCTGGAAGCCTTCGACGTCAAGGTCAGCCCGGAACCCATCCAGGCGCCGGCTGACGAGCTGCGCACGGGGCTGCTGAAATCCGTGCAGGCAGACCCGAGGGCCTCCCGTCCGGTTGCGGGAATCACCGGCCCCGAGGCATACGAGGCCCTGCGCACCGCATACCGGCGCGGCGTGGTCGACCTGGCCGTCAAGGATCTCTGCGCGGCGGACCCGCTGGACTTCATGCCGGCCGTCGGCGCCGAACTCGCTGACCTGGCCGGCGCTGCCATCGAAGCCGCCCTGGCCGTCTCCCGTGCGGAGGCGGGCGCGCAGTTCAACCCGGAGGAGGTTGCCGACGTCGGCCTTGCTGTGATCGGCATGGGCAAGTGCGGTGCCCGCGAACTCAACTACATTTCCGACGTCGACGTCATTTACGTGGTGGAGGCCGGGGAACTGGAGGACGCGCGGGCAAGCAGCGTCGGCACCGCGCTGGCTTCGGGTATCTCGCGTGCAATTTCCTCCCCGGCCCGCGAGCCCGGCCTGTGGGAAGTGGATGCCAACCTGCGTCCCGAGGGCAAGTCCGGGCCGCTTGTCCGCACGCTCGATTCACACCGGAGCTATTACGCCCGCTGGGCGGAGAGCTGGGAATTCCAGGCGCTCCTGAAGGCCAGGACAATTGCCGGCGACGCCGACCTGGGCAGCCGGTACGAAGAAGCCGTTTCGCCGCTCGTATGGTCGTCCGCCGGCCGGGACGGATTTGTCGAGTCGGTGCAGGCCATGCGCCGGCGCGTAACTGAACACATCCCCGCCGCAGAGGAGCAGCGCCAGATCAAGCTGGGCCGCGGCGGGCTGCGGGATGTCGAATTTACGGTGCAGCTCCTCCAGCTTGTGCACGGAAAATCCGACGAGTCGCTGCGGTGCCGTGACACGACATCCGCGATCGCTGCCTTGTCAGCCGGCGGGTACATCGGCAGGGCGGACGCCTCCGCGTTCGACCGCGCCTACCGGTACTTGCGGCTGCTGGAACACCGCATCCAGCTGTTCCAGCTGCGCCGCACCCACCTCATGCCGGTCAAGGAACCTGCGCTGCGTGCCCTGGCCAAGGCCGTTTTGGGCCCGTTCTCCACCGACCGGCCGCACCCCGACGCCCTCATGGCTGCCTGGCAGAAGACAAAGCGCTCGGTCCGGGAACTGCACGACCGGATCTTCTACCGTCCGCTGCTCAACACCGCCGCGAAACTGAGCAGCGAGGATGCCCGCCTGACCCCTGAGGCAGCGCAGGGCCGGCTTGCCGCGCTCGGCTACCGGGATCCGCAGGGCGCCCTGCGGCACATCGAGGCGCTCACGGCGGGCGTCAGCCGGCGCGCCGCCCTGCAGCGGCAGCTGCTGCCCATCCTTCTGGGCTGGCTCGCCGAAGGCGTGGATCCCGACGCCGGCCTGCTCGCCTTCCGCCGTATCAGTGAAGCCCTTGGCACCACGCACTGGTACCTCGGCATGCTGCGGGACTCCGCCGCAGCGGCAGAGCGGCTCTGCCACATGCTCTCCAATTCCCGGCTCATTGCCGACCTTCTGGAAGTGTCGCCCGAATCCGTGGCCTGGCTGGGGTCAGACAAGGACCTCACTCCGCTGAGTTTCGAGGCGCAGTGGCAGGAAATCGTGTCCAAGATGTCCCGCCACGCCGAGCCGGAAAGCGCCATGAGGCTGATCCGGCTGATCCGGCGGCGCGAGATCCTGCGCATCGCCATCGCGGACAGCGCCGGACTGCTCGCCCAGGACCAGGTGGGTGAGGCCCTCGCCGACACTGACCGCGCCGCTATCCTCGGCGCGCTGCGCGTGGCCGAGAACATTGTGTCGGCGGCAGGGCCCCTGAAGACCGCGGTGCTGGTGGTGGCCATGGGCCGGCAGGGCGGCAAAGAAATCGGTTACGGATCCGACGCCGATGTCCTGTACGTGCACCGCGCCTTGCCCGGCTACGCGGACGGTGAAGCCCAGGAGCAGGCGGCAAAGATCGTGGGCCATGTCTCCAGCCTCCTCACCCAGCCGCTGCGGCCGGCCATCATGGCAGAGCGCGTGCTCTCGGTGGACGCGGACCTGCGCCCCGAGGGCAAGAGCGGCGCGATGGTGCGGTCGCTGGAATCGTACGCCGAGTACTACCGCCGGTGGTCCCTGGTCTGGGAAGCGCAGGCGCTCCTGCGCGCCAGGCCGATCGCCGGGGATGACCGGCTCGCGGATGACTTCCTCAGGCTCATCAATCCGATCCGGTACCCGGAGTCGCTCGCCGAGGCGGACATCCGGGAGATCAGGCGCATCAAGGCCAGGGTGGAGTCCGAACGCCTGCCGCGGGGCGCCGACCCTGCCCGGCACCTCAAGCTAGGCCGGGGCGGACTCAGCGACGTTGAATGGCTCGTGCAGCTGCTTCAGCTGCAGCACGCGGGGCAGCACCCGGAGCTGAGGACGACGTCGACGCTTGGGGCCTTGGAGGCCGCTGCCGGCCTGGGCTTCATCGAAGCCGCCGACGCCGGGTTGCTGGCCGAGGCCTGGCGGCTCGCGAGCCGCATCCGCTCCGCCAACGTCATCTGGACGGGGCGTGCCTCGGACCTGCTGCCGTCCTCACGCCGGGACCTGGAAGCGGTGGCGCGGTGGTGCGGGTACGAGGAAGGGATGGCCACGGCATTTGAGGAGAACTATCTGCGTGTGAGCCGGCGCGCGCGGGCTGTCTTCGAGAAGGTCTTCTACGGTCATTGACCTCCGCGGTGGAACGCGCTCCGGAGGGCTGACATGCTCTGGGGCGGGTGCTAGGTTGGCCCCATGGCTACCCAAATTTTCGTAAATCTCCCTGTCTCGGACCTGAACAAATCGGTGGCGTTCTTCACGGCGCTCGGGTTCACCTTCAACCCGGACTACACCGATGAAAACGCCACGTGCATGATCATCAATGACAATGCCTACGTCATGCTGCTGGTCGAGGGCTTCTTCAAGACCTTCACCTCGAAGGACATCGTGGATGCCAAAGGCAGCACCGAGGTGATCATGGCCTTTTCCGCCGACAGCCGTGAGGGTGTTGACGGCATGTACAACAAGGCGATCGACGCCGGTGGCTCCTCGTCCCAGCCCGCCCAGGACTACGGCTTCATGTACAGCCGCAGTTTCGAGGACCTCGACGGTCACCTCTGGGAGGTCATGTGGATGGACCCGGCCGGTCCCCAGACGGATGTTGCGGCCTCCGCCGCCGAGGCCTAATGACGCTGCCCGGGACGCGGGTAGTCTCAGAACATGCTTCCCGACATCTGGCTGATCTCCCTGAAGGACCTTGACGACGATGCCCGCTCAATCCATCTCGGCGAAGTGGCCATGATGGAGCTGGGCGCGGGCCAGAATGACTTTGTCGGCGATCCTCTGCGGATGATGCTGGCAGGGCTGGAAGAGGAGTCACGCCGTCCCTATGTGATCGAGTCCGGCGGGGAGGCTGCCGGCGTGCTGACCCTGCAGACGGGTGCGGCGACACTGGCAGGATGGCCGGATGACCACTCGGTCTGGCTGCTCCGAGGGTTCCTTATCGACCGGATCCGGCAGGGGAGGGGGCTGGGGACGGCAGCCGCGGCAGCAGCTGTGGCTGCCGCCGCAAAACTCACGGCGAGGCAGGGAAGCGGAGAGTCCGGCGTCGTGCTTTCGGTCAATGAGCGCAACAAAGCCGGCATTGGCGCCTACCGCAAGGCCGGTTTTGAGGACCGCGGACTGTACCTGGGCGGTGACGCAGGTCCGCAACGGACCATGTACGCAGGGTTCTGAAGAGTGCTTATAGACTGCTGGAGTACGTGTTCCTCGACCTTTAGGAGAAGTTCATGAACTACAGCGGAAGTCCGTCCGAGAAGGCAGTGGCGGCTGGCGAGCTGGACAGGACCCATGTCGGGCAGTCGGTGAGCTTTCAGTCGAACGATTTCACGGTGGTGTTCGGAAAGATCGCGGGTATTGCACGCACGGAAGCCCAGGTGTACCTGACGCTGGAAGGCGTGGGAGGCGGAACCCACCTGAAGGATGAGTATGATCTTCCGGTCGGCCAGCACGTTTACCTGCAGCTTGATCCGCTCAGCAATGCCGGAAAGACCATCTCCGACGCGGAGAAGATCATCAAGGAGAAGTTCGACGAGCTCAAAAAGAACCTCCTTGACCGGGAACAGAAGTCTGATTCCCAGTAGCAGCGGTTTTTAGCACGGCCCTTTATAGAGCCGCTGCTGGAACGGTGTTTCAGCCGGGCAGCGGAGAACCCCGCACCGCTTCGGCGATGCGGGGTTCTCTTCGGTATTGCCGTTGCTACCTGATAAAACGGGACTGGCTAGAGGCCGCAGTAGAGCTCGAATTGGACAATGCTTATTGCTCTGGCTGTAGACCGTTGAAACTCTCTAGATGCAGTACTTCTATCCAGTGGGGGAAATTTACTGGGTTCCGAAAATGCCGCGAGCCGGCCTGCATTCGTCTACGCCTGTCGCGGTAGCTGGCGGATGTCTTGAGCTGTCCTTGATCCGCCGTGCGTATAGTCCGGTGCAGCCGTCGTCCGCAATTGATGCACGCTTTCTGCGGCTTCGGTTAGGTGGCCCGCCCTGCACCCCAATGAGGGCGGGCCACCGCCCTATTAACTAAGTAACTAAGCAATCCCCGCAACTGGGGGACATGCGAGGATTGCCAGTGATACCTAGCTCTTATTTAGCAACTCAACTTGATCAGCCTGCTGCCGGGTTACACGCCGTTCATGTGCTTGCCGTAGCATCGCGCCTACCGTCACCGTAACGGCCCATTCGGGCTCTACGGCGGCGCTAGGTGGCCCGCTCCGCGCGTGGGGGGCAGAGCGGGCCGCCGAAATGGCAGGATGAACGACATGAGCGACATCATCGACTTCCTCAATGCCCGCATCGCCGAGGACGAGACAGAAGCGCGGCGAGAACTTGAACAGCTTGCCATGACCGAAGCAAAGGCTGACCTCCGAGCTTTCGCCGAGTGCGAGGCGAAGCGGAAGATCATCGCCCACCACGAGCGCATCGACTGGGACAACGAACCATCCCGCGACCGGGACTACATGGAGAAGTTCCTCCGCATCGTCGCCGAGGTCTACGCTGGCCACCCCGACTACCGGGAAGAATGGCGACCTTGAGTACCCTTCATGTCGAAAAGGTGCTGGCAGGCCGGGGTCTTACTAAAGGTGTCTTCGTGTTCTACCGTTGCGGCTATGAAGCTGAACGTGGTCTATAGAGGTGGAGACAAGGACGGACAGTCCGACCTTCAAGAAACACCGGACTTCCCGATGGATCTTCCTGAGGGACGTTACGTCTTGACCTACAGGCATGCCATGCAAGCACCAGAGCCGACAGAGGCAATAGCTTCGTGGGTGCCGTACGAGGACGGGACCGAGTAGAACTAAGCACCGCACGCAGCATCATTTCTTTCCGAGCTGATGGGATGTTCGACGATGCTGGAGTGGGCAAAATGTCCTCTGGACAAGTGATATTTTGCAGTAGCTGGACGGCAAAGAACCCCGCATCGTGTCTGGCGTTGCGGGGTTCTTCTCGGTCAGTGCCACGCGAATTGGGGGCCGCGGAAGCACTGGGGCCAAGCTACCGTCAGTATCCTTAGTATTCCAAATTGAGGGCGTAATCCGTTCATAGGTCTTAGAGGACACCATCGCGGTCGGGTCATGACCTGCGGCATTACTTTGCTTCACTGCTCATTGCCCAAGACCTTGACGTGAAGGTGGCTCCAGAAGAGTTTCAGGCATTCCTCTGCCAAGACCACTCTTGATGCGTACGGCCATATGTGGCCAGACAAAGAAGAGTCCGCACGGGCTGCCGTTGCGGAAGTGCTGGCAGCCCGTGCGGACTCTCTGCGGACTAAACCTGGTTTAGCCCTTTGCTTTAGCTAGACGCCGTAGTAGAGCTCGAACTCGTAGGGGTTCGGGCGCAGGGACAGCGGACGGATCTCGTTCTCGTACTTGTACTCGATCCAGGTGTCGATCAGGTCCTGGGTGAACACGCCGCCGGCCTGCAGGAACTCGTTGTCCTCGCGCAGGGCCTCCAGGGCTTCCTCGAGGGTGCCCGGAGCCTTGGGGATGTCCTTGGCTTCTTCGGCGGGGAGCTCGTAGAGGTCCTTGTCGATCGGAGCCGGCGGTTCAATGCGGTTGCGGATACCGTCGATGCCGGCCATCAGCTGGGCAGCGAACGCCAGGTACGGGTTGGAGGAGGGGTCCGGAGCGCGGAACTCGATGCGCTTGGCCTTCGGGTTGGTGCCCGTGATCGGGATGCGGATACCGGCGGAGCGGTTACCCTGCGAGTAGACCATGTTGACCGGGGCCTCGAAGCCCTTGACCAGGCGGCGGTAGGAGTTGACCGTCGGGTTGGTGAAGGCCAGGACGGCGGAAGAGTGCTTCAGCAGGCCGCCGATGTACCAGCGGGCGGTGTCGGACAGGCCGGCGTAGCCCTTCTCGTCGTAGAACAGCGGCTGGCCGCCGTTCCACAGCGACTGGTGGCAGTGCATGCCCGAGCCGTTGTCACCGAAGACCGGCTTCGGCATGAAGGTAACGGACTTGCCCCAGGCGTCAGCGGTGTTCTTGATGACGTACTTGAACTTCTGCAGGTCATCAGCCGCGTGGGTCAGAGTTGTGAACTTGTAGTTGATCTCAGCCTGGCCGGCGGAGCCGACTTCGTGGTGGCTGCGCTCGACCTCAAGGCCGGCCTCGTCCAGGGCGACGCACATGGCGTCACGCAGGTCAGCCTGCTTGTCGGTGGGGGAGACCGGGAAGTAACCGCCCTTGACCGGGGTCTTGTAGCCCAGGTTTCCGCCTTCTTCTTCGCGGCCGCTGTTCCAGTGGGCTTCCTCGGAGTCGATCTTGTAGAAGCTGCCCTCGGGGGAGGACTGGTACTGCACGTTGTCGAAGACGAAGAACTCTGCTTCGGGAGCGAAGAAGGCGGTGTCTGCGATGCCGGTGGAGGCGAGGTAGGCTTCAGCCTTCTCGGCTACGCCACGGGGGTCGCGGTGGTAAGGGTCACCGGTGCGGGGGTTCACGATGGAGAAGTTCAGCGCAAGGGTCTTCTCCATGCGGAACGTGTCCAGGAATGCGGTGGTGACATCCGGGATCAGCTGCATGTCAGACTCAGCAATGCCCTGGAAGCCGCGGATGGAAGATCCGTCGAAGAGCTGGCCGTTGACGAAGAAATCAGCGTCGACGCTCTTGGCCGGCACGTTGAAGTGCTGCTGCACGCCAGGAAGGTCGGTGAAGCGGATATCGACGAACTTAATATCTTCGTCCTGGATGAACTTGAGGACTTCGTCCGCAGTCTTGAACATCTATGCTCCTTACGCATATGTAATAACTGGCTGGAGGCCTATGTGGTCCAGCGCAATCGTGGTGCAGCGCAGTGGAACAGGCGAAAAACACAAAAGTGCCCCCGCCTCCAGCTCGCTGGCAACTGTTACCACCCTAGGGACAAGGGGTTTCCCGTCCGTGTCGGCTTTGTTTCCGGCAGGTTACATAACCGCCTGATATGTAAACGCTATACGGTGTCCACACTGTGGTCTATCCGCATCCACGATTCGGGAGCCGGGACTGCGCGGGACGGGACAACTGACCGGTAAACTTGGACGGTGGTAGATCGCAGAGACATTGGTTCCTGGCTGAGCGGACCGGACACATCCGGCATTTCCAAGTACCCGGGGGAGCGCCTGGGACTTCCGGAATCGGGTCGCGGATCCATTGCCCGCGCCGGGCGCCGGATCGTGGCGATCGTCATTGACTGGACCCTGGCCCTGCTGATCAGCAACTTCCTTTTTTCGGGCGATTCGTGGGCAACACTCGCGGTCTTCGCAGCAGAACAAATCCTGCTGATTGGAACTCTCGGCTACAGCATCGGCCACCGCGCCATGGGGATCCATGTGGTCCGGCTCGGCGGCACGCCCGCCGGCCCCCTGGCAGCCCTGGTCCGTACGCTGCTGCTGTGCCTGGTCATTCCCGCCGTGATCTTCGATCCGGACCAGCGGGGTCTGCACGACAAGGCCGCGAAGACCGTCCTGGTCCGCATGTAGCTAGACGTCGGCGGTTTCTTCGCCGGCCGGTTCCCTGACGCTCCGTTCCTCCTCCGCCGCTGCCTGCCTGCCAGCGGGGGCTGCGCCCGCCGCGGTCAGGTAGCCGCGGCTTTCCGCCCAGCGTTCGAACAGCACTGTGGCAAACGGCAGGACTGCCGAGAAACCGGCGAAAAGCGCAACGAGGAACGGCCAACGCTGCAGCCGCCACAGGACGAGGGCCGTCAGGCCATAGCCGATGAACAGTGCCCCGTGGATCGGGCCGGCGATTTCCACGCCCAGCTCAGTGGTCTTGGCGATCCATTTGAAGTACATGCCGGCCAGCAGCGCTGCCCAGCTGAACGCTTCTGCAAGGGCGAGCATACGGAAGATGCGTACGACGGCGGTGGTTGACGGTGCTTTCACAGGATCTCCGGCTCTGTTGGTGTTTTCGGCGGACGCGGGCAGCATGCAGCTTCCGCCGGTGTCTGGCAAATGAAAGCGCCCCGGCCGCCGGAGGAGGTCCGGCCGCCGGGGCGGATCAGGAAGTTTAGCGTCCGCGCTGCGGGCGGGCCTTGTAGGGATCAACGCCCTTCGGAATGGGGAGCCGGGTGCCGAGGGACGAAATGCGCTTGGACACTGCGCTGACCTCGATCTTGGTGAGCTCCTTGTCCAGCTTGTTCATCTTCTTCGCGACCTGGCTGATGGGCGTCTGGCCCTCCCCGCGGCCGCTCTCGATCACATGGATGGTCACGTTGGGGAGGATGCGCGCAAGCTTCTTGCGCTCAGAGTCCAGCAGCGGCTTGACGCGGTGTGAGGGGCCTTCGCTGACCAGCACGACGCCGGGACGGCCGATGGCGCGGAAGACAGCGTCCTGCGTGCGCGGGTTGACGGCGACCGGCTGTTCTTCGGTGATCCAGCCGCGCTTGAGCGTGCTGAGGGCAGCCCCGGACGCGCCGGGCTGGTTTTCGATCTGGGCGAAAGCCGCCCGTTCCGCGCGGCGCGACAGGATGAATGTAGCGGCGAGGAAACCCAGCGGAATGCCGATGATCAGGCCGGTAATCCAGTTATTCAGCAACAGGCCAACGACGAGGCTGACGGCGACGACACCCAGGAAGGCCAACAGCATGAGCCACGGGACCATGGGATCGTGGCGGCGCGTCATGTTGAAGACTTCGCCGATCTGCTTGAGCCGGCTGGGCTTCTTGACCTTCGCTTCCTTGGGCTTGCGCGAGAAGAGGCCGCGCTTGGGAGCGTTAGCTGCCGGGGAGTTGTTGCTGGAATCAGGGGATTTCGCCATAGTGCCTTAATTCTACGTGATCCACGACAAAGGACCGGACGCCGGATACTTCCGGCGTCCGGTCCTTTGGGCGGTCAGATGTGTCCTGCTAGGAGTGCGCCGCGAGCAGGCTGCTGGCTTCCTGGCGGGTGGTTCCGGAGGACTCGATGTGGGCGAGTTCGGCGGGGATTTCCCGGCCTTTCTTGCGCATCGCGGTGGCCCAGAGCCGGCCGGCCCGGTAGGAGGAGCGGACCAGGGGGCCGGACATGACGCCGAGGAAGCCGATCTCCTCCGCTTCCTGCTGCAGGTCCACGAATTCCTGCGGCTTGACCCAGCGGTCCACCGGCAGGTGCCGTTCGGAGGGGCGCAGGTACTGGGTGATGGTGATCAGGTCACAGCCGGCCTCGTGCAGGTCCCGGAGGGCCTCGGAGATTTCCCCGCGGGTTTCGCCCATGCCCAGGATCAGGTTGGACTTGGTGACCATGCCCAGGTTCCGTCCCTGGGTGATGACGTCCAGGGAGCGTTCGTAGCGGAACGCGGGGCGGATGCGCTTGAAGATCCGCGGCACGGTCTCGACGTTGTGGGCGAACACCTCGGGTGCGGAGTCGCAGATCGCGGCAATGTGCTCGGGCTTGCCGGAGAAGTCCGGGATCAGCAGTTCGACGCCGGTGCCCGGGTTCAGCTCGTGGATCTTGCGGACCGTTTCGGCGTAGAGCCAGACGCCCTCGTCGGCGAGGTCGTCGCGGGCCACGCCGGTGACGGTGGCGTAGCGCAGGGCCATGGCCTGCACGGAGCGGGCGACCTTGGTGGGTTCGAACATGTCCACCGGGGAGGGCTTGCCGGTGTCGATCTGGCAGAAGTCACAGCGCCGGGTGCATTCGGAGCCGCCGATCAGGAAGGTGGCTTCCTTGTCTTCCCAGCACTCGAAGATGTTCGGGCAGCCGGCTTCCTCGCAGACGGTGTGCAGGCCTTCCTTCTTGACCAGGCTTTTGAGCTGGACGAACTCCGGGCCCATCTGGACCTTGGCCTTGATCCATTCCGGCTTGCGCTCCACCGGGGTGGCCGCGTTGCGCTGCTCGATACGCAGCATCTTCCGGCCTTCTGGTGCCAGTGTCACAGGAGAACTCCTTCGGGGGTTGCAACTAAAGCGTCTTCATTCTTGCGCAGTTCCTCGATGATCCGCGAAACAAGATCAGCCGGAGCCACGTCGCGGCCGGTTTCCCGGGCGATGGTGGTCACTCCTGCATCGGTGATTCCGCAGGCGATGATCTGGCCGTAGGGAGCGAGGTCGTTGTTGCAGTTGATGGCGAAGCCGTGCATTGTGACACCCTGGTTGACCCTGATGCCGATGGCCGCGATCTTGCGGGCGGGGCCTTTGTGGTCTTCCTCGATCCAGACACCGGCGCGGCCCTTGATCCGGACGGCCTGAATGCCGTAGTCGGCCAGGACGGCGATGATGACGGCCTCGAGCCGCTCGACATAGTCGCGGATTCCGGCCTTGTTCTTCAGTTTGATGATGGGATAACCCACGAGCTGGCCGGGTCCGTGCCATGTGAGCTTGCCGCCGCGGTCCACCGGTACCACGGGAGTGCCGTCGAAGGGCCGCTCGTGGTCCTCCGTCAGCTTTCCGGCCGTGTAGACGGCGGAATGTTCGAGGAGAAGTACCGTGCTGGCGGCCTTGCCTGCCAGGACGTTCTCATGGATTTCCCGCTGGAGGTCCCAGGCCTTCGAATAATCCACGAAATCAGGGGCGAGACCCAGCTGTCTGAACTCAAGAGTCATGGCATCCAGCTTAGACCTTGGCCGGGTCCCTCCCGGCTAGTGTGTGCCCAACCTCTCACTCGCTGAGGCCCTTCGGACCCGGCTGCCGCACCTGTGGATAACTTCTGCGGGAACAGCCAGATTCCGGTAGTCATTAAGGCATGGATGCTGAGGGGCAGGATACTGATCCGGCAGGACGTGAGCCGAAGGTGGCGGGCTACCTGGTGCGCCGCCGGCTGGGCGCCGGCGGGAGCGCCGTCGTCTGGCTGGTGGAGGAGGAAGCCACCGGGCGGCAGCTGGCCCTGAAGTGCTTCGGCCCGCTGTTCCACGAGCCCCGGCCCACCTCCCACTCGTCGCGATCCCACCCGCCTCAACGCCACCAGTCCCGTCCCCGCAGTTCCAGTGCAGGTGTGTATGCCGAGGAGGATATCCGCCGGGAGCTGCTGATCATGTCCGTCCTCGACCACGGGCACCTGGTCAGGGCGCATGAGGTTGTCAGGGTCGGTGAGGGCCCGGACACCGCTTTGGGAATCCTGATGGACTACGCCCCCGGCGGCTCGCTCGGGCAGCTGGTCGCGGCCCGCGGACGATTGAGCGTCGGCGAGACGGTGACCGTGCTGACGCCCGTTGCCCAGGCCTTGGCTTATCTACATGGCAAGGGATTCACGCATTCGGATGTGTCGCCCGGCAACGTTCTCTTTTCCGGGCACGGGAAGCCCCTCTTGGCCGATGTCGGCGTGGCCCGCATGGTGGGCGATCCGGCCGGGGTCTCAGATGCCGGGACGGCAGGTTTTCAGGATCCCTCCCCGGTGGATGCCGTCCGGGCGGGCCTGCAGCCCGGGCGAGACGTCTATGCCGCAGCCGCCGTGGGCTGGTACTGCCTCACCGGGGCTCCGCCCCTCCCGGCGGCGGCCCGGCCGCCGCTGTCCGTGCTGGCTCCCGATGTTCCCCCTGAGCTTGCCGCGGCGCTGGAGGCAGGCCTCAACGAGGACCGGCGGCAGCGGCCCGATGCGACAGAGCTTGCGACGGCGGTCTACCGGAGTGCGGCGGCAGCACCTGTTGACCTTTCCCGCTCGGTGGATCCGAGCGTCCTGCCGCAGCTGCTGACACGCAGGCCTGAGCCGCCACCACGCAGCCGTCATCGGGAGCGCCTGAGCGCCTGGCGAAGACGCCTCCACACTTCCGGGCTGGCGAAAGCGCTCCGGCCGCGCAGGAGTACCAGTGCCGGGACGTCACCGCGCAGGCGTGCGCGGCGGTCCGCCGCGCCCTCCCGCAGTCGCGCGAGGGCGGTGTGGGCCGCCCTGGCCGCCGTCGCTGTCATTGCAGATGTGTGGCTGCCGCTGCCACCCTCACCAGAGCTGCTGCCGATTCATGTTCCGGGCGCCGCTGAGGCAGGAGTGCCGAGTCCGGGCCCCGCTGAACCCAGTACTACGGGTCCGAAGGCAGGCGGTCCGGTTCCGGCCGCTGTGCCCGCTGCCGTCCGTCGCCAGGTGCAGTCGGCCAATCCCGTGGAAGCCGTCAAGGGACTCGCAGCACTCCGTTCCTTCGCCTTGAGCCATGGCAGGCTGGAACTGCTCCGCGAGGTGAACGCCGGCAACTCCCCGGCAGCTGCAGCCGATGCGGGCATCAGCACCAGGCTGCAGGAGTCCAAGTCGGTGCTCGAAGGTTTCTCCACCACCCTTTCCGGCATTCGACTCCTTCCGGAAAGCTCAAACGAACGGGCTGTGGTTGCCGTGACGGCTGTGACCTCCGGTTACGTGCAGCGGCCCCCAGCGGGAACTGCGGCCACCAGCCCTGCTCCAGCGCCGATTGACCTGCGGCTCGTCCTGCTCAAGGTAAAGGGCAAGTGGTTTATCTCAGAGATACTCGCGGCACGGTGATGCGGCTGCCACGCGCCCGCACTCCCACTCGACGCCGCCACGCCTTTCATTCCCCGCCGGCCACCCACGCGGCGGCCTCCCGGAGGGCCGGATGCTGCCACTTGAACCCGGCCGCACTTAGGCGGGACGGCTCCACCTTCTGGCTGGCCAGGAGGAGCTCGTCCGCCAGCTTGCCCATCACGAGCCGCAGCGCGGGCGCCGGGACTCGGAGCGCCGCGGGCCTGTGCAGGGCCGCCGCCAGTTCCCTCACCAAGGCATTGACGTCGGCGGCTTCGGGGGCGGAGACAATGACCGGGCCGGACAACTCTGACGCCAGAAGGAATCCGAATGCCGCGGACAGGTCCGGCAGCGTGATCCATGGCCAGTACTGGCGGCCGTTGCCCAAGGGACCGCCGATCCCCAGCCGCAGCAGCGGAAGCAGTTTCCCCAGGGCTCCGCCGGACCGGTTCAGCACCACGGCGGTCCGCGGGGTTACCACCCTCACACCGTCCGGAGCCTCGCGGGCGGCGGCCTCCCATTCGATGCAGATCCGGGCAAGGATGCCGGAACCGGCGGGGGATTCGTCGTGGAGGACGGCCGCGCCTGCGTCGCCGTAGTAGCTCGTTCCGGACTGGCTGATGAAGACTTGCGGCGGCGCATCGAGGTGCTTCATCGCCGTGGCCAGGGTCCGGGTCGGGTCCAGCCGTGAACGGAAGAGTTCGTTGATGCGTCCGGGCGTCCACGGCCTGTCACCAATGCCGGCGCCGGACAGGTTGATGACGGCGTCGGCGCCCTCAAGGCAGGCAGGGTCGAGGAATCCGGACGACGGGTCCCAGCGGATTTCGGCGGGGGAAGCGGGCGTCCTGCGGACCAGCCGCGTGACGGCATGTCCGTCGTCGGCGAGGCGGGCGGAGAGGGGGCTGCCGATGAACCCGGAGGCGCCGGCCATGACGATACGCATGATCCATCTCACCATGTCCGGCACGGTGCGGCGCCTCCCGGATGCCCCTGTTGACTTTGACTATGATCAAATGATGACCTCTTCGAGCTACTTCCGATTCCCGCACGTTCACGGCGATCTGGTCACGTTCGTGGCCGAGGACGACGTCTGGATCGCGCCCCTCGGCGGCGGCCGCGCCTGGCGCATTTCCTCCCTGCAACTTCCGGCCCGCAATCCCCGGTTCACGCCGGATGGCAAGAAGCTCGTGTGGTCGGTCGTGCAGGGAACGGCGCCTGAGGTCGTCATCGCCGACGTCGACGGCGGCGGGTACCGCCAGCTGACCTTCTTCGGCCACAGCACCACGAGGGTCAAGGGCTTCACGGCCGCCGGTGAGGTGGTGGTCACCAGTGCGTTCCGCCAGGCCGAGAGCCGCCATACCCATGCCTACCGGCTGTCCACTGACGGCGGGTGGGCGGAGGAGCTGCCCTTCGGGCCCGTTGAATCAGTAGCCTTCGGCCCCGAGGTCGGAGACGAGAAGCCCGTGGTGGTAGCCAGCGTGCTGTCGAGGGAGCCGGCGTGGTGGAAGCGTTACCGGGGCGGCACGGCCGGGAAACTCTGGATCGACGCGGACGGCAACGGCGAGTTTGAGCGGCTGCTTCCGGACCTCGAGGGCAACCTCGCCGATCCGATGTGGGTGGACGGCCGGATCGCCTTCCTTTCGGACCACGAGGGCTACGGCAACCTGTACTCGGTCCTGCCTAATGGCAGTGACCTGCGGCGCCATACGGACCATGAGGACTTCTATGTTCGCCACGCCTCCACGGACGGCAAGCGCGTGGTCTTCGAATCCGCCGGAGAGCTCTGGATCCTGCACGATCTTGGCTCCGACGCCGTCCGGATGGACATTTCGCTCGGTTCGGCTTCCCAAGGACGCCGTCCCTCCTTGTTGAAGGTCAGCAAGCACCTTGGCGACGTCCGTCCCGACGCCGGCGGAGCAGCCAGCGCGGTGGAGGCGCACGGAACCATCCACTGGCTGCGGCACAAGGACGGCCCCTCCCGCGTGGTGGAAGCCACCCCCGGAGTAAGGGCACGCCTTCCGCGTCCCCTCAGCGAAGGGCGCATCGCCTATATTGCGGACCACGACCATGAGGAAGCCCTGTACATCAGGGAGATTGCACCGCGGCTGGCCCCCGCCACTCGGGCCGGCCAGGCTGCCGTGACAGCGACCAATGCGGACGACGCCGCTGAACAGCCGGTTTCGGGAACGCCCGCGCCGCTGCCCAGCCCTGTTTCCGCGTCCGGCGTCGTCGGCCAGGGCGTTGAGGTGCCCGTGGCGGACGATTCCCGTGCCGACGTCGCCCCGGCCGCCGAAAGCGACGAGACCGGTACCGCAGCGTCCACCGGCACGACGCCCATCCGGATCGCGTTCCCGCAGCCGTCGCGCGCCAGTGCCATGGAAGCCAGCCCCGACGGCCGCTGGCTCGCGGTGGGCACCTCGTTCGGAGATGTCTACATCGCCGACACCCGCGAAGGCACCCTCACCCCGGTAACCAGTATCGGTGAGGGAAGCATTGACGCCCTGTGCTGGTCCCCGGACTCTGCCTGGCTCGGCTGGGCGGAGCCCGTCACGTCGTTTGGCTCCCGCAGCCGCCTCCGGATGACGCAGGTGGGAGCAAACGGACAGGGCGAAAAGCAGCCCATCGTCGACGTGACAGACGGCCGCTTCCGTGACCAGTCGCCGTCGTTCACTCCCGACGGTAAATTCCTCGCCTTCCTGTCCAACCGCAGCTTCGATCCGGTATACGACGGGCACTCCTTCGACCTTTCGTTCCCGAGCCCGATCAAGCCCTACCTCGTGGCCCTGGCGGCTGACACGGCATCGCCGTTCGGTCCTGACGTGGACCTTTCATTTGAGGAAGGGACCGGAGAAGAGGGCACGGAGCAGGACAAACCTGCGCCCGTCCGCGTGGACGCAGAAGGACTTTCCCACCGGGTCATCAGTGTTCCGGTCCGGCAAGGCAACTACGCGTCGCTGGCTGCGGCCGAAGGCGCGCTGCTGTGGCTGGACTGCCCCCTGTCCGGGGTCACCGGAGACGGCAAGGCCAGCCTTGAGGACAAGGACGAGGCACCCAGCCTCGTCCGGTTCGATCTCGCCAAGCGCAAGAGCGCAACCATCGTGGACTCCCTCGACAGTTACATCGTTTCCGGCGACGGCAAGAAGGTGGTGGCCGTCCACGAGAAGCAGGTCCGGGTGGTGCCCTCGGATGCCAAAGCGGACGAGGAATCCGGACAGCTCGTCAAGGTGGACCTTTCGCGCATCCGCGTGAAGATGGACCCGGTCAGTGTCTGGGGACAGGCCTTCGACGAAGCGTGGCGGCTGCAGCGGGACTTCTTCTGGACCGAGGACATGGCAGGACAGGACTGGGAATCGGTCCACAAGCGCTACCGGCCGCTGGTCGAGAGGCTCGGTTCCCACGACGATCTCGTGGATCTGCTGTGGGAACTGCACGGGGAGCTTGGCACATCCCATGCCTACGTCCGCCCCGCCGCGGCCACCGAGAACGGCAGCAATGGCCAGGGCCGCCTCGGCGCTGACCTGTCGTTCAACGGAGAGGGATGGGAGATTGTCCGCATCCTCGCCGGTGAGTCCTCGGACCCCATGGCGACGTCGCCGCTGGCCCGTCCCGGCGCCGCCGCCAAGGCAGGGGATGTCCTGCTGGCGGTCGACGGCGTGCAGCTCACGGAGACGCTGACGCCTGCCATGCAGCTTGTGGGGGCGGCCGGCCGGACGGTGGAACTCACCGTACGCAACGGGGCCGGCCACGGTGCCGCGGCAGGCGGGCAGCGGCGCATTGCCGTGGTCCCCATCAAGGACGAGGAACGCCTGCGTTACCAGGACTGGGTTGCGGCGAACCGCCGAACGGTGCGCGAAGCGTCGGGAGGGAAGTTCGGCTACCTCCACGTCCCGGACATGATGGCCAACGGCTGGGCTCAGCTGCACCGCGACCTCGACACCGAAACCGCTCTCGACGGTCTCATCGTTGACGTGCGCCGCAACCGCGGCGGCCACACCAGCCAGCTTGTGGCTGAGCTGATCGGCCGCAAGGTGACGGGCTGGAGCATGCCGCGCGGTGAGAAGCCGCGCACTTATCCGCACCACGCCCCGCGCGGTCCCGTCATCATCCTCGCCGACGAATTTGCCGGGTCCGACGGCGACATCATCACCCAGGTGTCCAAGCTGCGGGGGATCGGCCCTGTCATCGGAACCCGCACCTGGGGCGGCGTGGTGGGCATCGACAGCCGATTTACGCTCGCCGACGGCACCGGGGTCACCCAGCCGCGCTACGCCACCTGGTTTGGCGGGGGAGTGGGCTGGAACGTGGAAAACCACGGCGTTGCACCCGACATCGAGGTGACGTTCCCGCCGCACGCCTACGCAGCCAACCGGGACCCGCAGCTGGAATACGGCATCGGCGCGCTGAAGGAAATGGTCCAGGAGATCCCCACTGACCGTCCGCCGGCACGTGAAGGCTACCGGCGGCTGCGGCCCGCACCGTTGCCGGCCCGCCGGCACACGGCTGGCTGACGCTCCGGCGGCAAAGCGCGCGGCATAGGCGCAGGCACAAAAAGGCCCTGTGGGTTCTGGTTTGTCCAGAACCCACAGGGCCTTGCTGTCGGCGCTGCCCGCCGCCGTCAAGCGGCTGGGACATCGCGCCGGGAATCAGGAAGCGGCGAGCGTGGCGTCGAGGGTGATGTCGATGCTGGCGAGGGCGCCGGAAACAGGGCAGCCGACCTTGGCTTCCGCTGCGATCTTCTGGAACTCATCTTCGGAGATGCCCGGGACCTTGGCATTCAGGGTCAGATGGCTGCCCGTGATGCCCGTGCCCGGTACGAAGGTGACATCCGCCTTGGTGTGGACCTCTTCCGGCGTGTGGCCGGCCTGGGCGAGGGCGTGGCTGAATGCCATGGAGAAGCAGGCCGAGTGTGCGGCAGCGATCAGCTCTTCCGGGCTGGTCTTGCCTTCCGAAGCCTCGGTGCGGGCCTTCCAGGTGACCTCGTAGGTGCCCAGTCCGGAGCTGTCGAGCGTCGTGTTGCCGGCACCCGTCATCAGGTCGCCGTTCCATATTGTGTGTGCGGTGCGTGTTGCTGCCATGTCCACTCCTTAACTAGGGATCAGTCCAACTACAAATCAGTCCAGGCCCAGGCTGCCGCCCGGCCCTTCCTGCTCAATCCTAGGGATTGGCAGGTACGGACGCACGGGTTGTCCGCTGTCAGAGGATTATGACCGGGCCCGTCGCCAGTTCAGCGGGTTCACTGCCAGAGAGTGGCGATCGCGATGTTCAGCAGGGCAAGGCCGCCCACGCTGTGTGCTAGGCCCTTCGAGATGGGCTCGTCCTTCTTGTACTTGCGGCGTCCAATGAAGGCCAAGACGATGACGGCCAGTGCAATGGCAAACTTGATGCCCAGCTTGAAATAGTTGGCGTCCATGTCCAGGGCGGGAATCAGCCCCATCATCACGATGCCGGTGAGCAGCTGCAGCGCGGCGCCGTCGAACTGCCGGGGGTGGACGGTGGGCTTCTTCATGTTGCCGATCCAGATGCCGACGATCATGGCGGCGCCGACGATGTGCAGGAAGACCATGATGTTATAGACGATGTTCATGGCACCAGTGTAGCCAGAGCATTCTACGCTCCGTAGTAGGACCGCCGGTGGGTCTGGCAAACCGTATCTGCCCACGTCGGCGGGGTGTTCTGCCGGTGCAGCAACAGCAGCGGACCCTGAAACAGCGGCGGGTGTCCGAAAGCGGCGCAGCAAAAAACGGCGGCTGCCGGCCGGTGGTTTCCCACCGGATGGCAGCCGCCGTTTGACGGTTTATTGAGCCTTGAGGCCCCGCGTCCTAGAGGCCCTACGTCCTAGAGTCCGAGGTCCGATTCGAAGGCACCCTCTTCGAGTCGTGCCTTCAGCGTCTGCAGGAAGCGTCCTGCGTCGGCACCATCCACCAGGCGGTGGTCGTAGGTCAGCGACAGGTACATCATCGAGCGGATGGCGATCGAGTCATCGCCGTTCTCGTCCTGCACCACGACGGGCCGCTTGACGATGGCGCCTGTGCCCAGGATGCCGACCTGCGGCTGGTTGATGATCGGCGTGTCAAACAGGGCGCCGACCGAGCCGATGTTGGTGATGCTGAACGTGCCGCCGGACAGCTCGTCCGGGCCGATCTTGCCGTTGCGGGTGCGGTCCGCAACATCGGCGATCTTGCCGGCCAGGCCGGCAAGGTTGAGGGTGCCGGCATCGGCAATGACCGGGACCAGCAGGCCCTTGTCGGTGTCGACGGCGATCGCCAGGTGCTCGGCGTTGTAGTAGGTGATTTCCTGCTTGTCTTCGTCGTACGCAGCGTTGAGCTTGGGGTGCTGCTTCAGGGCCTCGGCCACAGCCTTGGCGATGAACGGCAGGAAAGTGAGCTTGGTGCCGTTCTGGGCCTGGAACGAGTTCTTCGCCTTGAGGCGCAGCTTGGCGATCCTGGTCATGTCCACTTCGTGCACCTGGGTCAGCTGCGTGGACACATCCAGCGATTCGCGCATGCGGCGGGCGATGACCTGGCGGATGCGCGGTGCCTTCTGGGTGGTGCCGCGCAGCGAGGAAGCAGCCGCGGCAGCAGCCGGGGCGGGGGCTGAGGCGGCTGCCGGAGCTGCAGCGGGGGCGGCCTTGGCTTCGGCGGCGGCCAGGACGTCCTGCTTGCGGATACGGCCGCCGACGCCGGTGCCCGACAGGCTGGCGATGTCCACACCGTGCTGGTTGGCCAGCTTCCGGACCAGGGGAGTGACGTAGCCGTTGTCGCCGCCGGCGGCAGGCGCCTCGGCGGGAGCGGCTGGAGCCTGAGCTGCAGGCGCCTGGGCGGGAGCGGCCGGAGCCGAGGCTTCTTCCTTGGCCGGAGCCGGTGCAGCAGCCTGGGCCGGTGCGGCCGGTGCTTCAGCAGGCGCCGGAGCAGCGGGTGCTTCGGCGGGCTTCTCAGGGGCCGGTGCGGCTGCGGGAGCGGCAGCGCCGGAACCGATGACGGCGAGCACGGAACCAACTTCAGCGGTCTCGTCCTCGCTGACGCGGATTTCCTGCAGCGTGCCCGCTACCGGGGACGGGATCTCGGTGTCGACCTTGTCGGTGGAAACCTCGAGCAGCGGCTCGTCAACTTCCACGGTGTCGCCGACTGCCTTGAGCCAGCGGGTGACAGTGCCTTCAGTAACGCTTTCGCCGAGTGCCGGGAGGGTGACCTCGTGGCCTTCGCCCGATGCGGCGGGTGCTGCTTCAGCGGCAGGAGCTTCGGCGGCCGGTGCTTCGGCAGCAGGGGCCTCTTCGGCCGGTGCTTCCTGCGCGGGTGCTTCCTGGGCCGGTGCTTCCTGCGTGGGTGCTTCCTGCGCGGGGGCGGACCCGTTGCTGGAGCCGTCACCGATGCGGACCAGGGGAGCGCCAACTTCTGCTGTTTCGTCTTCAGCAACGAGGATTTCCTCGATGACGCCGGCGATAGGAGAGGGGATCTCAGTGTCTACTTTGTCGGTGGAGACTTCGAGCAGCGGCTCGTCCACCTCTACCCGGTCACCTACCTGCTTGAGCCAGCGGGTGACGGTTCCTTCGGTGACGCTCTCACCGAGGGCGGGCAAGTTAACGGATTCAGACATGTCGTCCCCGTTCTCCTTATTGATCTTTGTGCGAATGATTGCTGGCTTGTTCGAGCCTAGTGCACGCAGCAGATATTGCCGGGTGCACTAGGCCCTGTGTTCTTGTGGAGCTGGTGTAGCCGCGGACCTGGCTGTTAGCCGTGGAGGGCTTTGCCCGCGAGGGCCAGGTGGGCTTCGCCCAGTGCCTCGTTCTGGGTCGGGTGGGCGTGCAGCAGCTGGGCCACATCCTCCGGGTAAGCTTCCCAGTTCACGATCAGCTGCGCTTCGCCGATCTGCTCGCCCATGCGCGAGCCGATCATGTGGACGCCCACCACGGGGCCGTCCTTCTGCCGGACCAGCTTGACGATGCCGCCGGTGCCCAGGATGGAGCTCTTGCCGTTGCCGGCGAGGTTGTATTCCTGAATCTGGATCTGGTCGTCTCCGAACTTCTCCTTGGCAGCCTTTTCGGTGTAGCCGACGGTGGCGATTTCAGGCTCGGAATAGGTGACCTTGGGGATGTTGACGTCTTCGACGATGGCCGGCTTGAGTCCGGCAATTTCCTCGGCAACGAAGATGCCCTGCTGGTAGCCGCGGTGGGCCAGCTGGACGCCCGGGACGATGTCGCCCACGGCGTAGATGTTGCCGACGCCGGTGTGCAGGCGTTCGTTGGTGATGACGAAGCCGCGGTCGATGGTGATGCCGGCATCTTCGAAGCCGAGGTTGGCGGTGACCGGACCGCGGCCGACGGCGACGAGGAGCAGGTCTGCCTCGAACGTCTTGCCGTCAACAAGGGTGACCTTGACGCCGTCGCCGTTCTGCTCGACGCCCTGGAAGAAGACGCCGGTGGAGAACTTGATGCCGCGCTTCTTGAACGCGCGCTCGAAGTTCTTCACGATCGCAGCGTCCTCGTTGGGGACCAGCGACGGCAGGCCTTCAACGATGGTGACGTCGACGCCGAAGGACTTCCAGACCGAGGCGAACTCGACGCCGATCACGCCGCCGCCCAGGATGATGGCGCTCTTCGGGATGGTGTCCATGGTGAGGGCTTCGTCGGAGGTGATGACCTTGCCGCCGATTTCCAGGCCCGGGAGGGTGCGGGAGTAGGAGCCCGTGGCGAGAACGATGTTCTTGCCCTTGTAGGCCGTGCCGTTCACGACGACAGTGTCGGTGCCCTTGAGTTTGCCTTCACCTTCGATGACGGTGATGCCCTTGGACTTGATCAGGCCTTGCAGGCCCTTGTACTTGCCGGCAATGATGCCGTCCTTGTAGGCGTTGACGGCGCTCATGTCGATGCTGTCCAGGGTGACGTTCACGCCGTATTTGGCGGAGTCACGGGCGTGGTCGGCCAGTTCGGCCGAGTGGAGCAGAGCCTTGGTGGGGATACAGCCGTTGTGCAGGCAGGTGCCGCCAAGCTTGGCCTTCTCTACGAGCCCAACGGAGAAGCCAAGCTGAACGGCCCGGAGGGCGGTGGCGTATCCGCCGCTTCCGCCGCCGAGTACCAGGATGTCGAATTCTTGCGCAGTTGCCTGATCGGCCACTTAGACGCTCCCTCGCGTGAACGATGACACGAGAGTACGCATCATCTGGTCTTGGAACTTGCTCTGCCGTGATTATGCCAGCAGGCCAGTTCCCTTTCATTTGTGACTACCGTGGTTCACCTTAGCGAACCACTTATCCATGCTCCACCTTGCCGCCGCTTTTGTGGAGCGCTTGTGTCGAGTGTCACGCGGCTGTGTGGCGAGGGGATCATCCGGCCTGCCACACAGCCGCGTGCCGCGTCACGCCCGGGCCAAAAGGTCCTCCGCGTATGCCACGAGCGTGCGGACCGTGCAGCCAGTGCCCTGCTTGGGGGTGTAGCCGTACGGCGCCCCGTTATTAAAGGAAGGCCCGGCAATATCGATGTGCGCCCACGGGATGGCCTCGCCGTTCTTCCCCTTGCCCACGAACTCCCGCAGGAACACCGCCGCAGTCATCATGCCGCCGTGCCGCTCACCGATGTTGGCGATGTCAGCCACCTGTGAATCGAGGCTGGGCCGCAGCTCCTCAGGAAGCGGCATGGGCCAGACCAGCTCGCCGGCGCGGTCCGCTGCTGCTTTGAGCGGGGAGGTGACGCTGTCCGCGCCCATGACGCCTGCGGTGCGGTTTCCGAGCGCGATCAGCTGCGCGCCGGTGAGGGTGGCCACGTCGATGATGACGTCGGGGTGCTCCTGGCTCGCTGCGACGATGCCGTCGGCCATGACCAGCCTCCCCTCGGCGTCGGTGTTAAGGACTTCAACCGTCTTGCCGCCGAACATCGTGAGGACGTCAGCCGGGCGGGACGCAGCCCCCGACGGCATGTTTTCGGCGATGCAGAGCCAGGCCGTCGCCTTCACCGGCAGGCCGAGGCCGGCGAGGGCCAGCACTGTGTTAAGGACGACGGCGGCACCCGCCATATCGCTCTTCATGTCGCCCATGCCCAGGGCCGGCTTGATGGAGATGCCGCCCGTGTCGAAAGTGATGCCCTTGCCCACAAGCGCGATTTTCCGGGTGGCCTTGGCCGGCGAGTATTCGACCTTCACCAGGCGGGGCTGGCGGGCAGAGCCCTTGCCGACGCCCATGATGCCGCCGAAGCCCTCTTTTTCGAGGCGCTTTTCATCCCAGACGGTCACCTTGACGGGCAGGCCCTTGGCGAGTTCCTTGGCTGCATCGGCGAAAGTCTCCGGATAGAGGTGGCTCGGCGGCTGGTTCACGAGCGAGCGGGTGGCGTTGACGGCCTTCCCAACGAGGGCGGCCCGCTTCAGTGCCGGCTCCAGGTCCTTGCCGCCGGCCAGGTCGGTGAAGATCACCGCGTTCCGGACCGGGTCCTTGAGCCCGTCTTTCGAGGTGCGGTACTCGGTAAAGGAGTAGGCACCGAGCGCAGCGCCTTCGGCGACGGCTTCGACGTCGGGGACGTCCGCCGTCGGGAAGGCAAGGGTTACAGTGGGCAGTCCCGCAAGCTGGCGGACTGCGGAGCCGGCTGCGCGGCGCAGCGCTTCGCGGCTGAGACGCTGGCCGGGGCTTGTCTTGCCGACGCCGGCCAAGACAACGATGCCGTTTCCTGCTTCCGGAAGTCCGGGAAGGCGGACAATCTGGTCGGCCGCCCCGGTGATGCCGAGGACCTTCAGCGATTCGGTCAGTGCTTCTGCTGACTTGGCGGACAGTGGGTTTTCGAGCAGGACCGGACCGTCCGCGCCTTGTCCCACGCCCACGACGACGGCGTCGCTGGCCGCCTTCTTGAGGTCGCGCGCAATGGCACTAATGTCTATTTCACTATTCTTGACCACGAGGATCAGTCCTCAATTCTCTGTGACGATTCGGGCAGGAAGTGCTGGCAAGGCGCCCGCTTTTCCGGACGCCCTCCCGCGGTGGAGGCCGCCGGCAGCGGACCCCAGCAAGGCCAATTTCGATCGTAGTCTGTCGCTGGCTCCCCGCTGGGATTGAATGAGAGCCGCGCCACTGCGGTCCCCGGAATGAGCCGGGCGGCACCGGCGTTATGGAGGTAGACCCTGACCACGAAAGGAACTCGCCGTGTTTGAACGGATTTCCGGCTCGCTGCTGGACCCCGATGCGCTCTATGCCAAAAACATTGAGCTGTTCCACAGCCCCCAACTGCGCGGGCTGAACCTGGTGATGGGATTCACCGGTTTTGCCGACGCAGGCCATGTTGTCCGCCAGATCACCTCCGAGCTCCTCGACAACCTCGAGTCCGAGCGTGTGGCGGTTTTCGACGCAGACCAGCTGATCGACTACCGCTCCCGGCGGCCGCACGTGACTTTCGTGGAGGACCACCTCGAGGATTACCAGGCACCAAGCCTGGCACTGTACCGGCTTGTGGACGGGCTGGGCAGGCCGTTCCTGTTCCTCGCCGGATTCGAGCCGGACCTGCAGTGGGAGCGGTTTGCGCGTGCAGTTGTCCAGATCGTGGAGGCCCTCGACGTCAACCTCGTGACGTGGATCCACTCCATCCCCATGCCGGTTCCTCACACCCGCCCGGTCGGCGTGACCGTGCACGGCAACCGGCCCGACCTGATCGAAGGCATCTCTGCGTGGAAGCCGACCGTGGAAGTGCCGGCAGCGGTGGGGCACGTGCTGGAACTGCGCCTCGCCGATGCCGGGCGGAACGTGGCTGGCTACGTCATCCACGTCCCGCATTATCTTGCCGAGGCCGAATACCCGACCGCGGCCGTGGCGGGTCTGGAGTACCTCGGCGCTGCGGCTTCCCTGATGCTGCCCACAGACCGGCTCCGGGAGTCGGGGCGCGAAGTGGGACGGCAGATCGCCGAACAGGTTGAGGCGTCGGCCGACGTCCAGCAGGTGGTGGCCAAGCTGGAGGCCCGCTACGACGAGAAGGCAGAGGGGACCGTGCGCCGCTCACTGCTGGCCGACGAGAACGACGAGCTGCCGGACGCGGACGCATTGGGCGCGGCTGTCGAGGCTTACCTCGCCCGGGAGAACCCGGCGCAATAGCCCCCTCATAACCTCGGTCACTATCACGGGCTATTGATTCATGGAGCAGGCGGCAGGAGCCATGGTTCCTATGAAAGACACAGGCAGGTTGCCGCGGGAAACCGTGGCGAGGCTGGCATCCGCCGTTGATGCCGGGATGTCAGGAACAGTGAGCGTCCTGGCCGGGCTGGTTGCTGTGCCCGGCATCGCCTGGTCCGACTTCGATCCGGGCGCTCTTGAGCAAAGTGCGGGGAACGTCCGGAAGCTGCTCAACGAGGCAGGATTTGTTGACGCGGAAATCATCCGCGGCACGGACCCGGCAGGTGAACCGGGCGCACCGGCGGTTATCGCCGCCAGGTCTGCCACTCCCGGGATGCCCACGGTGCTGTTATATGCCCACCACGACGTCCAGCCGCCTGGCCCGGCCGAGGAATGGGGGAGTGACCCGTTTGTTGCCGTGGTGAGGGACGGACGCCTGTGGGGCCGGGGCGCGGCCGATGACAAGGCCGGAATTATCATGCATGTTGCTGCTGTCCGGGCCCTGGACACAGTCCTTGGGCCAGGCCACGGCCTGGGCCTGACCGTCTTTATCGAAGGAGAGGAGGAGTCGGGGTCGCCGACGCTGCCGGCCCTCCTTGCACAGCACAAGCCGCGTTTCCAGGCAGAGGCGGCCATCGTTGCTGATGCGGGCAGCTGGAAACTCGGAACTCCTGCACTGACCACCAGCCTGAGGGGACTGGTCGACGGGACCATCGAAGTGCGGACCCTGGATCATGGGCTGCACTCAGGGAGTTTCGGCGGCCCTGCCCTCGATGCCCCCACCGCCCTTGCCCACCTGATGGCCACCTTCCACCACGAGGACGGGTCAGTCGCAGTCGAAGGTCTCGCTACCGCAAGCCCCGAAGGTCCGGATTTCACCGAGGAGGAATTCCGCCGTGACGCCGGCGTCCCGGCCGGCGTTCAGCTGGCGGGCACAGGGAAGATCAGCTCCCGGCTGTGGGGCAAGCCCGCGCTGTCCTTCGTCGGACTCGATGCCCCGCCCATAGCGACCGCGCCGAACACCCTGATTCCAGCGGCCGCCGTTAAGTTCAGCCTCCGGATTCCACCCGGCAATGACCCCGACGAGGCGATGGAAGCCGTCCGCCGCCACGCCCTGAAGCACGCCCCCTTCGGCGCCGAAGTGACATTCACACCGGGCACAAAAACCAAGCCGTTCGCAGTGGCGCCCCGCGACCGGATGGGGCAGATAGCCCTGTGGGCACTCGGGGAGGCCTGGGGAACCGAGGCGGTGACCAGAGGCACCGGCGGGTCAGTCCCGTTCGTGGCCGAACTGACCCGGCACCAGCCCCGCTGTTCTATCCTGCTGACAGGACCCAGAGACCCGGATTCCCGTGCGCATGGAGCCAACGAATCCGTGCACCTGGGCGAACTAAGAAAGGCTATCCTGGCCGAAGCCCTGTTTCTCACCGCCCTCTGCCAGCAGCCCGACGGCGCCCGCCTTAACCAGGATGGGCGGCAGGTGTGACCTGGCTATGCCCGCATCGCGGCCGAAGAGATCATCCTTTGGTTTCTCCCCGACGGGAAAGTACCGCCACTGGTTGGCGGTTGCGTCTCCTTGG
This sequence comes from Arthrobacter sp. NPDC093125, assembly GCF_044754225.1. Taxonomy (NCBI): domain Bacteria; kingdom Bacillati; phylum Actinomycetota; class Actinomycetes; order Micrococcales; family Micrococcaceae; genus Arthrobacter; species Arthrobacter sp. NPDC093125. The sequence continues at coordinate 122,673 of NZ_JBIVOQ010000009.1, forward strand.
TTAGACGTCGCGTTGTGAAGCCAGGGAGCCTACGGCAGCTTCAACGGCAGCCACGAGAGATTGGACATCGGTTTCGGTGGTGTCCCATGAGCACATCCACCGGACTTCGCCGCGTGCCTGGTCCCAGTCATAAAAGCGGAAGGATTCCCGGACTTTCGCGGCCGCCCCGGGTGGAAGGATGGCAAAGACACCATTGGACTGTGTCGCTTGCGTAAGTAAGACACCGTCAATGGCCGAGATCCCTGCGCTGAGACGTTGAGCCATCTCGTTGGCATGGCTGGCGGACCGCAACCACAACCCATCCGTCAGCAGGGCTGTCAGCTGCGCAGAGACAAACCGCATCTTTGAGGCAAGCTGCATGTTCATCTTGCGCAGGTAGTTCAGGCCTGGGTCGGACTGTGGGTTGAGCCAGACAACGGCTTCGCCGAACAGCAGCCCGTTTTTGGTGCCGCCAAAGGACAGGACGTCAACACCGACGTCGGTGGTGAATGCCTGCAAAGGGAGCCCGAGATGTGCTGCAGCGTTGGCCAGCCTTGCTCCGTCCAGGTGCAGTTTCATTCCCTTGGCATGGACGTGCTCAGCAATCCGATGGATTTCCTCCGGCGTGTAGCAGGTGCCGAGCTCGGTGGTCTGGGTGATCGATACGACCAGCGGTTGGGCCCGATGCTCGTCCCCCCATCCCCAGGCTTCGGCGTCGATCAGTTCCGGGGTGAGTTTGCCATCCGGTGTCGGGATCGGGAGGAGCTTTACTCCGCCAATGCGTTCCGGGGCGCCGTTTTCATCGGTATTGATATGCGCTGTTGCCGCGCAGATGACAGCGCCCCAGCGCGGGAGCAGGGCTTGGAGGGCAAGGACATTGGCCCCGGTTCCATTGAAGACGGGATATGCCGCAGCAGCTGTCCCGAAGTGGGAACGGACGACCTGTTGCAGCGCCGCTGTGTAAACGTCTTCGCCGTATGCGGTGACGTGTCCTTCGTTGGCTGCCTGAACTGCTTCGATGATTTCGGGATGAGCCCCGGCGTAGTTATCCGAGGCGAAGCCCCGGTAGCTCGGGTCGTGCAGGCGCCCAGCCAGTACCTGCGGGACGCCTGCTTTGGAATCAACGCTGACGCTCATGCCGGTGAACCCGCAAGGTGGCCGGCCGTGAGGGGCAAGCGCAGCCCGTTGATCTGTTCTGCCTCCAGGCCGAAGATCCGCTCTACGGCGTCGGCCAGGACACTGACATCGGTGAAACCCGGAAATCTGCGTTCCGGCTGGGCTGCGCGCATCCGGTCATCGACCAAGGCCTTGACGACGAAGACCAGGGCGGCTGAGTGCTGAGCGGAGCGGGGGCTTTCGTTTCCTCCCTGCAGTTGCCGGAATCCGTCGGCCACGGCCAGGGTCCATGCCTCGGCCGCGGACTTGACGGCAGCATAGGCGGCGCCGTCCGCTGTCGGTGAGGAAGCGGACTGTGCGGAAACAATGGCCAGGCGTCCCGCCGGGGAGGTAGCCAAGTCATCGTAAAACGCGCGGCTGGTGTTCCTCAGGGTGGTGAGGACGCTGGTGTGCAGGAAGTCCCAGTCTTGATCCGTCTGGCCTTGAATACCGGCGCCGCCGCGCCACCCTCCTACCAGATGGATAAGGCCGTCCACGGGACCCAGATCATGCCGGACCGCCTTCGCCAAGTCCTCAACGGCTTGCAGGTCTGCGAGGTTGCAGACATAGCCCGTGACGTTGCCGTATGCGCCCGAGAGCTCCTGCACCCGGTCCTGAAGAATGTCCACGGCGGCTACGCGTGCCCCTGCTTGCGAGAGGGTACGGACCACTGCAACGCCGGCAGCGCTTGTCGAACCGGCGACGACGACCGTACGCCCTGAGAGGTCCTGGCTCATGCGCCCGCCCCGCCCTCAGTCTTCACAGGGCTCTTACCGGTGATCCCGGCGGTTGATTCAATGACCGGGCGCATCTTCTTCTCCAGTGCCTCGTAGAACATTGACAGGGGAAATTCGTCATCAAGGATCTGGTCCGTCAGTCCCCGGGGAGGGCCGTCGAGCGGAAGGGCGTCCGGTCCCTTGGCCCAGACGGAGGCCGGGTTGGGCGTGAGGGTTTCCGAGACCAGCTCATAGGCAGCCAGCCAGTGTGCGGTCTTCGGCCGGTCGATTGAACGCCAGTAGAGTTCCTCGATGCGGAGACCCAGCTCGACGACCACGCCGGCGACGTCCTTCCAGTCGATGTTCAACTTCCCATCGGTCCAGTGCAGGACCCTGTGCTGGTGCATCCAGGCGAACAGCAGCTGGCCGCCCACGGCGTCGTAGTTACGGACCCGGTTCCCGGTAATCGCGAAGCGGAAAATGCGATCGAAGATCACGGCGTACTGGACCAGCTTGGCGTGCCTGCGGGCGTCCTCGGAAGCCGTTTCATCCCGCTCGATGAGGACTGCTTCGCGGAAGGCGGTCAGGTCACAGCGAAGCTCCTCGAGGGAGTACAGGAAATACGGCATCCGCTGCTTGATCATGAACGGGTCAAAGGGCAGGTCGCCGCGCATGTGGGTCCGGTCATGGATCAGATCCCACATCACGAAGGTCTTCTCCGTGAGGTGCTGGTCCTCGATCAATTCCGCGGCGTCAGCAGGCAGGTCCAGGGAAGTAATGTCGGCAGCAGCTTTCAGGACGCGACGGAACCGGGCAGCTTCGCGGTCCGCGAAAATGCCTCCCCAGGTGAACGAGGGGGTGCTCCGCACCGCCACGCTCTCGGGGAAGAGTACTGCGGAGTTCGTGTCGTAGCCGGGGGTGAAATCGACGAAGCTGATCGGGACGAACAGCTTGTTGGAGTAGTTTCCTGCCTCCAGATCAGCGACGAAAGAAGGCCAAATAACCTCGATGAGGACGGCCTCAAAGTAGCGGTTAGTGCTGCCGTTTTGCGTGTACATGGGGAACACAACCAGGTGCGGCAGCCCATCGATGCGCCACTGCTCGGGGTGGAAGGCTGCCAACGAGTCGAGGAAATCAGGTACGACGAAGCCCTCGGACGCCCACCGCCGGAAGTCCTGCACGAGCAGTTCCAGGTATTCCGCGTCGTGGGGAAGGTGGGGGCGCAGGTCCTCGATTGAGCCAGTAATGGTGCTGACATTCTGGCGGGCCAGGTCGTGGTTGGCGGGTTCCGGAACAGAACCGTCCTGCGCTTGAACCTGCTGCAGTCCAATGACGGCTGCCTTTAGAGCCTGCCATGCCGGGAGCGCCTTGAGGTCTTCTGCCCGGGTGGTTGTCACCTCGAGGTGTGCGATGACGGACATGTTCATTCCTTCCGTTGAGGGGGTACTCGAAGAACGTAGCAATGCGTAAGCATGCGTGATGCCTTTTTCGCCTATGCGTAAGAACTTCTTTTGCTCGGGGCGGGCTCTTTTCACCTTTGCCAGCGCGGGCCTTGGGGTCGAACGATTTCGAGTCACCCTGAAATCGGCGATCATGAACCTAAAAAGTAGGCACAGTGGTGTGATGGTCCGCGGCTTAGCTCCTACCCCTGGTGCCGATCAGCAGATGCTTCAGCAGCCCGGGCCGCTCCGGCTCTGCCGCCCTGCTCCTGGTTCAAATTCCCGCTGACACTCACAATCGGACAAATCGGACAGTAGCGTCGACGGGTTGCTGATCTGTCCGGGGCTTCAGCGCTGTTTCCAGATGCTCGCGGACGAAGTCCCGCAGTTCCGGGTTGCCGCGATCGTCGTTGTTTACGGAACGGTTCCTTCAGCGTTCGGGACTGCGAGAGGCCACGCAGCCCGCCGGCGGGAATCAGTCGCCTAACGCCGGCGGGCAGTCCTAGCAGATCGTCAGGGCCGCTTACTTATCCAACGAGGATGAATCAGCAACTCTTACGCTCAACGCGGGTATCTTCGGCATATTCGTAAGACTTCGGTGCATTGGTCGTGCAACATTCGCTTCGCCAAAGGGCGCCTTCTTTTCCTGTGTTAGCTTGATCACCGTCTTCCCGGCCGGGCCCGCCGGAAAGCTCAATCCACCGCAGCTACCTTTTCGGAGGCACCATGGGACTTGGCTCCCTCACGCAAACAGACAATCGGGCTATCTCTCCCGGCACCACTGAAACCGGTCTGTGCTTCGGCTCAGGACTGCTCAGCCCGGGGTCCACCACCACGCAGGCGGGACCCCTCGGGGCCGTTTTGACCTACCCGCTCGGCACGGCAGTCGAAGAAGCCTGTACCGGTCGAGCCATTGGCGGCACGGGGAACCGGACCGCATTGATTCCCCTTGGTGGTGTTGCATGACACCAATGAGCGGAACTTCCACAGACATCAAACCCGATGAAGTGGCACAACACGGATCCTCCCTTGCGACAGGGGCAGACCGCGCCCCCGCCGAAACCGCCAACGAACTCAAGCGCGGGCTAAACAGCCGCCACCTGCAGATGATCGCCATAGGCGGTGCGATCGGTACCGGGCTGTTCGTGGCCTCGGGCGGCACCATTTCCCAGGCGGGTCCCGGCGGTGCGCTGGTCGCCTACGCGCTGGTCGGGCTGATGGTATTCCTGTTGATGCAGTCACTGGGCGAGATGGCGGCCAAAATTCCGGTCGCCGGTTCCTTCCAGTCCTTTGCAACCCGTTTCGTCTCCCAGTCCTTTGGGTTCGCGATCGGCTGGAACTATTGGTTCAACTGGGCCATCACGGTGGCCGCCGAGCTGGTCGCGGCCGGAATCATCATGGACTTCTGGTTCCCGGGGATCCCCGGCTGGGTGTGGGCCGGGATCTTCCTGCTGGTGCTGACCGGGCTCAACGCCCTCTCTGCGAAGTCCTTCGGGGAGTCGGAATTCTGGCTCTCCCTCATCAAGGTCAGCGCAGTAGTGATCTTCCTGATCGCCGGCGTGCTGATGATCTTCGGCATCCTCGGGGATAACTCCCCGGGACTGAGCAACTGGGAAAACCGCGATGAAGTGTTCCACGGGGGTTGGGTCTCGGTCATCTCGGTCTTCATGATTGCCGGGTTCTCCTTCCAGGGCACCGAGCTGGTGGGTGTGGCCGCCGGCGAAGCCAAGAACCCGCGTCGCGAAGTACCGAAGGCTATCCGCACTGTCTTCTGGCGCATCATGCTTTTCTACATCGGCGCCATCTTCATCATCGGCTGCCTGATCCCGTTCACCGACCCGAGCCTGCTGGCCGCCGGCGAGGCCGATATTGCAGCATCGCCATTTACCCTGGTCTTCTCGCGCGCCGGGATAGCCTTCGCAGCGGCCTTGATGAACGCGGTGATCCTGACCGCCATCCTGTCCGCGGGCAACTCCGGACTATATGCCTCCACCCGGATGCTTTACGCCATGGCCCACGACGGCATGGCCCCGAAGATCTTCGGCCGAACCAACGCGCGTGGCGTGCCCATCCCGGCGTTGCTGGCGACCGCGGCCGTGGGACTCTTCGGGTTCCTCTCCGCCATCGTCGGCCAGGGCGCCGCCTACTCCTGGCTGCTGAACATGTCAGGCCTGTGCGGCTTCATCGTCTGGGCGGGCATCGCAGTCTCCCACTACCGCTTCAGGCGCGGCTTCCTGGCCCAGGGAAACAAGGTCAGCGACCTGCCGTACAAGGCGTCCCTGTTCCCCATAGGCCCACTGCTGGCCTTCGCCCTGCTGGTCCTGGTGATCGCGGGACAGAACTACGAGGCTGTGCTTGCCGGGCGAAGCATGGAGGTGCTTTCCTCCTACATCGGGCTGCCGGTCTTCATCGTCCTATGGCTGGCTCACCGCTCCATCACCAAGTCCAAAATGGTTCCGCTGCTCGAGATGGATCTCAGGGCACCTAAGGACCTCGAGGACGAAGAAGGTAGGGGCGGCACCCAGTGACGAGCTGCCGCGGGGCTACCCCCACGCATTGAGGGGGCCGCGGTAGACGAGGGCCAAGACGAGCCTCAGCATCACGCCGTTGAGTGGCTTGCGTCAGATCTGCAGGGCTAGTACCCCGGATCTGGTCGAGAAACAGGGAAGCCGGGTGAGAACCTCACCCGGCTTCCTGTTTCCCGCGCAGGTCAATAACGACGGTTAGCGTCGCCCTCTAGCGACTCATTCGACGAGGCCGATTGCTGCCGTTATTGCCGCCAGTGACCAGATGAGGGAGCTGAGGCTGATCATGACCGGGCGTGCGGACTGGTGTCACAGGTTTTGGTCGTTGTCCGAGCCTTCCTGTGGTGTTGGTTGTAACCCAGGAGCGCTGACCTGGTTCACGAATGCACCGGCGGGTGGGGCGAACTGGCCGCTGATGGAGACGCCCTTGGACTGACTACGGATTTTTTCGTCATACCCTTGGGCGCGCGTGCGGCCTTCGGCAGGATCCGCCGGTTTCAGGAGGCTGTGACTCCTAGCGTTTCCTTCGTCAGCCATGTGACCGCTACAAGCCAGATGCTCCATACCAGGATGAGAACATAACCGGCCAGGATAGCGAAAGTGTTGGTCTCCGGGAAGCCCTCCACCCCGACCACCCAGCCCTGCACGAGATAGGCAAGACCGGACAGTCCCATCAGGTATCCCAAGGCTTTCGGCAGCTTTGACGTGAAGACCACTGCCAAGCCGAGCAGGATCAAGGTCAGACCGAGCATGAATGTTTGATAGCTCCTGGCGCCCCACTCCACCCATCGGATGCTCTCAGCGCTGGCGAAACGGGCAGCTTTCTCCGCTTCCGGCGCGCCGACCCAAGCAACTACGGCCTGTTTCAGGGCGACCCCGTCCACCGCCTGCAGGACGCCGTAGAGCCCAAGCGCCACCCCTGCAGAGACGGCACCCAGTCGTGCCACCACCCGGGCCGCGCCTGCACCTGCGGCGTCAAGAGCGAAGAAGAGGACAAGAAGTCCGGCGATGAACACCGCCATCCCAGCGAACTGGGCAAGATGCACCGAGGTCCAGACAACGCTGGCGGCGTATTCGGCAAACACGACACGATGGTCGTTAGCTGGCCCGTTGGCGTGTAAAAGACCCGCAACCACGTGAAGGACGAACCCCACTACAATCAGGACCGCCGAGAGGCGAAGCGCTTTGCCGTGGACCATGGATCATCCCTGCCTCGCACGGATCCTCACTTGCTTCCGATTGTAGGGTCCTGGGTTTGGAGAGTCGAGGCCGGGGGATGCCCAGAAGAAGGACCGGTCCGATGAGCTGATCCAGCTTGACCCAGAACGCGCTCAGCGTCAGCGTCTCGTCGCCGGCGAGGGCTCTCATGCCTCCCGCGGGATCGGCGCGGTCCGGGCCAGAGACGCTGGCGGCCTCCCCGTGCCACCCTCTACCGGTGGTGACGCACGTGCGACGTCGAGTCCAGAAGCGAGGCACGTGGTAGTTGATAACTGCCCGGGTTCTTAGAGCACTAGCCGCGTCAGTGGACCGTTTCCGTTGGACGGCTTCTTTCCCGGCACCCTCTTGTCAGCTTTTGGTCCCGGTGCTATTTAAATCTATATCAGCGGATATAGATCCGGTCACCTGATGACTTAGGTCACCTGATGATTTAGGAGGTATGTGATGTTGATGATGAGCGATCCGTTCCGCCAGTTCGACCGGCTGACGCAGCAGGTACTGGGTACGGTGGCACATCCGGCTGCGATGGCTCTGGATGCTTGGCGTGAAGGCAATGAATTCGTGGTGGCGGTTGATCTGCCCGGGGTGGAGGCCGAGTCGATCGATCTGAATGTTGAGCAGAACGTTCTGACCGTCCGCGCCGAGCGCAAGGACACCGTCGGTGAAGGTGTGGAACTGATTGCTGCGGAGCGGCCGCGTGGTGTCTTTAGCCGGCAGCTGATCCTGGGCGAAGCGCTGGATACAGAAAACGTGAAGGCCGGCTACGACGGTGGCGTCCTGACAGTTCGCATTCCGGTGGCGGAGAAGGCACAGCCGCGGAAGATCGAGATCACGTCCGGAGCCGGCGCGCAGCAGCAGATCAGCGCCTAATAAGCCGGGAGGGATGCCGAAGCCCCAAGACTGCCTCTCGGGCGGCTGGCTTTTATCACGAAACCGCCTCTGCGTCTTTAGCGCACAAGCAGCGTCAGGGCAGAGGCATCCCTCCCCAGAACGGTCACCGGCCTCCGCGACCCGGGGACCGCTTCATACGCCACAACACGCATGGCTCCCCAGACTTGGGGATCGTCCTAGACCGGGGCGCCGGTGTCACACGGATTCCAACAGAACATCGATGCCGACACTGCATGCCGTCCTGAAAGGGACGCGAATGGAGGTATGGAAAATGACAATCCAGTACATGGACGACGGTTTCGCCCCACATATCGATAGGGGATTCGAAACGGCAAAGACACGTCTTGAGCCGAGCAGGCTGGGTCTGCTCCAGGAAGAGGAGGCAGCGAAACATTCCCGAGCCATGGTCGAACATATCCTCGCCCTTGAACCCGAACGCGTCCCTGCCGTCACGGCTGAAGTGTTCGCCGAGGTGATTGCCGTTGCGAATGCCGTTCGGCAAGCCCAGGGGAGAGGACCCGTTACATCCTTCCGGGCCAGGGACTTCTGGGAAATCCTTAAGGACCTCATCGACAGCGTCCTCGAGCAGTAATCACCTGACTCAAACTCACCGGGGGTAGCGCGATGGAGAATATGGCGGCAGGTAACAGCCCAGGGTCCCTTCGCGGTGCTGAGGATTCCGGCGCCGGCAAGAAGAGTGTCCCTTGGAAAGTGGAGGGAATGCGCGGGCGAGGAGATGGCTCCGAACCCAGCCGCGGCCGCTGGTACAAGCGATGGTTGTGGCTGGCCGTCCTGTACCTGGGGTTCTTCCTCATTCTTTCGTTCCAAGACAGGGCTGCGGTTCCTGAAACCGTGTCGTACTCCGAGTTCAAGTCTCAGGTTCAGAGCAACAATGTTGTCGAGGTGTTTTCCCGTGGCGACACGATTGAAGGCAGGCTCCGGCAGCAGAAGCCGGTGCCAGGGGCCGAAGGGCAGAGCTATACCCAATTCGTGACAGAACGCCCCACTTTCGCCAATGACAACCTGCTCGACGCCCTCGAGGCAAACGACGTCACCGTGCGCGCAACCCCTCTGGTCCAGGAGCGTGGGGTGCTGGTGAACCTCCTGATTTCCATCGCGCCGGTTGCCCTGTTGGTGCTCTTTTACCTCTGGCTGCTCAAGCGCCAATCCGGCCTGATTGGACTGGGTGCCATGGGCGGCAAGAAATTCCAGCCCGTGAATCCCGAAAACATCCGCGTCACTTTCCAGGATGTCGCCGGAATCGATGAAGTCGAAGCAGAAATTTCCGAAGTCGTCGACTTCCTGAAGGACCCGCAAAAGTATCAGGCTATAGGTGCCCGGGCGCCCAAGGGGGTGCTGCTGACCGGCCCTCCAGGGACCGGCAAAACCCTGCTGGCACGGGCAACGGCAGGTGAAGCCGGGGTGCCCTTCTTCCACGCGAGTTCATCGGAGTTCGTGGAGATGGTGGTGGGGGTCGGGGCCAGCCGCATGCGCGAGTTGTTCCAGGCCGCACGTGAGGCTGCGCCGTCGATCATCTTCATTGACGAGATCGACGCCATCGGGCGCAAGCGTGGAGGCTCCTTGGCTGTTGGCGGTCACGACGAGCGGGAACAAACGCTTAACCAGATCCTGACCGAAATGGACGGGTTTTCCTCCTCCGAGGGCGTGGTGGTCCTCGCCGCTACCAACAGGCCTGATGTGCTGGACCCGGCCTTGCTCCGGCCGGGACGCTTTGACCGCTCCATCACGGTCCACGCACCCGACCAGGCCGGGCGCACCCAGATCCTGCAGGTCCACGCCCGCAACGTAAGGCTTGACGGCAGCGTTGACCTGGACGCCCTCGCCCGGGTTACTCCCGGCATGACCGGTGCAGAGCTGGCCAATCTCGTGAATGAAGCGGCGCTCCTGGCAGTAAAGCGCACCCACGCATCAGTGACGCAGCGCGACCTGCTCGACGCACTGGAAAAGGTCCAACTGGGAACGGCGCGGAACGTGGTCATGCCCCCAGAGGAGCGGAGGCGGACCGCATATCACGAGTCCGGCCACGCCCTACTCGGCATGCTGGAAGCCGGCGCCGACCCGGTCCGCAAGATTTCCATTATTCCCCGCGGCCGGGCACTTGGCGTCACGCTTTCCACCCCCGATACCGACCGTTACGGGTATGACGAAAACTACCTGCGGGGCCGGATAGTGGGGGCTCTTGGCGGAATGGCAGCAGAAAGGCTTGTCTTCGGAGTCGTCACCAGCGGAGCGGAAAGCGACCTGCAAACCAGCACCCACCTTGCCCGCATGATGGTCGGGCGCTGGGGCATGTCCTCACGGATCGGGCCGGTCCAGGTGCTGCCGGAGGAAGGCGACCCCAGGGCCTTGGGTGTCTCTGAAGGAATGCTCGACATCCTCGCCGACGAGACACGCGTCCTCGTGGACCAATGCTACGAACGCGCCCTGTCGCTCCTGCAGGAAAACCGCTGGCGCCTGGAGTCCCTGGTCGAGCAGCTGCTCGCCAAGGAAACCCTCGACGAGCAGGAAATCTATTCTGCAGCAGGGCTGGAACGACCCGCGGGCGCCACTGTTCCCGGCCAGACAGTCAAACCGGCAACCGGACCGCTCTGACAGAAGCACGGGCAGCTTCAGCTCTGATGGGCTCTTTACTGAAAAGCCTGGAACGAGATCACCAATTGATTACCGGCACCTGAAAGTCAGGCGCCGCTTCCCGCCCCAAACACACTCAAGAGACTGACGCCGCACCTTCCACGACCAAAAGGCAGTTGATACTGGTGAGGCGGACCCCACCCCGGTCGGGAATTTGAGTACTACAGTTGATACATGGCTGCCAGCCGCCATCCGCTCGATGACCTGCGCGAAACCATCGGCCATCTGGCCGATCAGCTCAAGCTGCCCGGTTCCGAGCGCGTCGACGACCTGGTCGGCGATCTCATCGGTGCAAGGCCCGCGCCGGCCCGGCCGCTGTCCGAGGTGCAGGCCGAGCTCGACGCGCTGGTCGGACTGGAAACCGTGAAGGAACAGGTGCGGGCCCTCGTCGCACTGCTCCAGGTCCAGGCCCGCCGTAAGGCGCACGGCCTGCCGGAGGTGGCCACATCACAGCATCTGGTGTTCCTCGGAAACCCGGGCACGGGCAAGACCACCGTGGCGCGGCTCCTGGCCGAGATGTACCGCGCGGTCGGTCTGCTCCAGAAAGGCCACCTGGTCGAGGTCGACCGTTCGGGCCTGGTGGGGCAGTACGTCGGCCAGACCGCCATCAAGACGGACCGGGTGATCCGGCGTGCGCTGGACGGCGTCCTGTTTATCGACGAGGCCTACGCGCTGGCCCCGGAGGACGGCCGGATGGACTTTGGCCCCGAGGCGATCGAGGTCCTGCTTAAGCGGATGGAGGACCACCGCCACCGCTTGGTCGTGATCGTGGCCGGGTACCCGCGGCTGATGGAGTCCTTCTTGCTCTCGAACCCCGGACTGCGCTCCCGGTTCGCCCGCGAGATCACGTTCCCCGACTATTCCGTCGACGCACTCCAGACGATCTTCCACCAGATGCTGGCTCAGCACGAGTACACGCTGGAGCCGGGTGCGGACCAGATGCTGCGCCGCATCCTCACCGGGCTGCATGCGGGCGAGGACTCCGGCAACGCACGGTTCGCCCGCACGCTGTTCGAGCAGGCGCTCAACCGCCAGGCGCTGCGGCTCTCGCTCGACGAGGAACGAAGTCTCGACGCTCTCGATCGTGAGGCCGTCATGACGCTCACCGCGGACGACATCGTCGAGGCCGCGCTGGCCTTGGGTGAGGAGCCGGAGCCGGAGCCGGAACCGACGCCGGAACCGGAGCAGCCACGCTGGTGGCGCTGGCTGACCTGACCGGATCTGCGGCAGCTGTCAGACGAATGCCGTCCAGCCCCTGAGCGGGAAAAAGCACAACTGTTCCGCTGTCGTGCAACTGGAGGACAGCCTTCCTACCCACCCCAAGCTTGCTCACTCGGCCCCTATACCCCAACCGGTCCCAAACAGCGCCGCCGCGGCTTCGGGCTGCTGGTCATGCATGAAACTGCTTTCCGTATGTCAGAACTGAATATCCGCACGATGTAAGAATTCCAGAGCTGCCAAGCGGAGAAACTCAATCGTCCCGGCGGACGTCATGAACGCATCGGTCGGGGCGTAGAGTTCGGGGCTTCTTCCTGTGATGAAGCTGACCGTCGCAATAGGCAGAACGCCGGATCCTACGAATCCGCGTTCGCGGTCAATGGAATGCCTAAGCTTCCGGTACGAAAGGAGACGCCCGTGACCCATGGAACGATGGAACCCCAAAATAAATAGGATTTTAGTTGGGGCCGGGCATAATAAAAGGGTGACTGCACCCCGCGCCTGGCTCATTTGGTCCATTGGCATTTTCGCGTACCTGGTGGCTGTGACACAGCGTACGTCCTTTGGTGTGGTCGGGCTCGAGGCGACGGAGCGGTTTCACGCCACCGCCTCGGCCATCTCCTTTTTCACCGTGCTCCAGCTGCTCGTCTACGCTGCCCTGCAGATTCCCGTCGGAGTGCTCGTGGACCGGTTCGGCTCACGGGCCATGATCGCAGGCGGCGCCCTGCTCATGGGACTCGGCCAGCTCCAGCTCGCCTTCGCCGAGAATGTCCCGGCCGGTGTGCTCGGCCGGGTGCTCGTAGGCGCCGGCGACGCCATGACATTCATTTCCGTCATCCGGCTGATCCCGCTGTGGTTTGCCCCTGCCCGGGTGCCGCTGCTGACCCAGCTCACCGGCATGTCCGGGCAGCTGGGGCAGCTGCTCAGCGTCGTGCCGTTTGCCTATGTCCTTCATAGCGCCGGCTGGAGCCCTGCCTTCCTGTCCCTTGCGGGACTGTCCGGCCTCGCCGTCGTCCTGGTTGTCGTGCTGCTGCAGGATCTGCCGCCCGGCACCGCACGACAGGAATCTGCCAAGGGGCTGAAGGCCACCGGCATCTCGCTCTCCCGGGCATGGAAGCAGCCCGGCACGCGGCTGGGCATGTGGAGCCACTTCACCATCCAGTTCAGCGGCACCGTTTTCGCCATGACATGGGGGTACCCGTTCCTTATATCGGCGCAGGGGCTCGACGCCGGTACCGTGGCATCGCTGATGTCCCTCTACGTGGCCGGCGCCATCGGGGCCGGACCGCTGATCGGGCGGTTTGTTGCGCGGCACCCCCTGCGGCGCTCCACGATGGTCCTGCTCCTCGTTGCCGCCACCGCCGCGGCGTGGGCGGCCGTGCTCCTGTATCCAGGCCGCTCGCCGCTCTGGCTGCTGGCCGTCCTCATTGTGGTGCTGGCCATCGGCGGTCCAGGCTCCATGATCGGCTTCGATTTCGCCCGCACGTTCAACCCCGCCCACCGGATCGGCACTGCCACAGGCATCGTCAACGTGGGCGGCTTCTTCGCGGCGCTTTTGGCCATCTACCTGATCGGCGCCGTCCTGGACGTCCTTTACACGACCGGCTTTTCCAATGGCGTGCTTTATGGCCTGGAACCGTTCCGCATCGCGCTCTGCGTGCACTTCCTGCTCCTCGGCTTCGGGTCCGTCGCGATGCTGGTGGTCCGCCGCAAGGTCCGCCGGCAAATGGCTGCGCAAGGAATCGTGGTGCCGCCGCTGCTCCAGGCGATGGCCCAGCAGCGGCGGGCACGTAACGCCCGGAAGTCCGCGTCCCGCGGGTAACTGTGCCCGGGTGTACAGCATTCAGGTGTGCGGGGCCCTCCGCATTCCGGCATGTAGCGCAGCGAAGCGCGAACGGACACTTAAGGCCCTCGCCGCGTCCGGGTGCAGCCGCTTCCGGCGTCCTGGCGCACGCGGCCCGCTGCAGGATCCAGCCCACCTGTCCTCCCCAGACGAACAGTGTCCACATAGCCCAGATCGGGGCTGCCGCGGAGGATAGGGAGCGGCGAAAGCTGGAGGCATGAACGCACCTGAGCACCTGATCATCAGCGGCCCCGAGGACATCCTCGGTTATGTTCCCCACACGCTGGGGTACTGGCCCTCCTGCAGCCTCGTGGCCATGACCATGCAGGGCAAACGGCTGGGGGCGACGCTCCGGGTCGACCTCCCGGAAGGCACGCCATCCCCGCGCGGCCGGGAAGATTTCGCCCGGACTGTAGCTGACTATCTCCTGGCCGATAAGGAGGCGGACGGCACCCTGCTCATCTTCTTCACCGACGACGGCTGGTCTGACGCCGCCGGCCCGCCGGGCAGCAGGGCGCTGCTCGCCGACCTCGAGCCGGCCCTCGGGCTTGCGGGGATGCCGGTGCGGGACGCCTGGTACGTTGGTGCGGAGTACTGGAGGAACGTCTACTGTACCGACGCCGAATGCTGCCCGCTGCCCGGCCGCCCCCTTGCGGAGATCCGGGACAGCCGGCTCAACGCGGAAATGGTGTATCTGGGAAGCAGCGTGGGGGAGGCGCCCGGGAGCGACCCCGCCGCAACTGCAGGATCCGGGGATCCCGCCGTGATGGAGGCCGAGGGACGCTGGGCGCATGAACTGTGCGCCGTGCGGGGCAGCAGGCAACAGTTTGAAATCGTGCTGGATGCTTGGCAAGCGGCGCTGTCTTTCACGTTAGCCAGGGACACGGCTCGGGGTTTCGAGACGGCAACGGGCTTGCACACTTCATCGGGATGCAAGGCGGGACCGGGCCCGGCATCCGAAGCTGCCCTGCCGTGCGACATAACCGGTTTCCTCCGGGCCACCCTGTGCGTTCCGGCGTGGCGGGATGCCGTACTCGTGATGGCTGCCGCGGGCCGCGCCACCGCGCTGGCCGGGGCCGAGCAGTTCGGCATCTTTTCGCACCCGCCCGGGCTTCCTGCCAAGGGACCGTCCCTCAACGGGCCGGATATCGGCGCGAGGGGTATCGGCGGGAAGGGTGCCGCCGGACCGGACACCGTCGGACATGGCGCCGCCGGACTCGCGGCGGGGGAGGAGCCGGGAGTGAAGGCGCAGTGCCCGGACACCGGCGGCAGGGACGGGAACCCGGAGCCGCCCGGTTACGGCGAGGTGCTGCTCGGACTGAGCCCGGCGGTGCCCGACTGGCAGGCCATGAAGCTCCTTGAAGATGTCATGCTTCACCTCGTGGCCTGCGGCCCGGGGGAAGCGGAGGCAGCGGCGTGGACCTCTAAAGGCTGGATCGAGTGGTGCCGGGGGCGGGGCTCGTACGCCCATGCCTCGCTGTCCAAGGCGCTGGCGGCAGCGCCCGGCTACAGGCTCGCCGAACTGCTCTCGGAGGTGGTCCGACGCGGAACGATCTGCGGCTGGGCTGGAAGGAAGGAGGCAGCCTGGCAGAGGTTCGGCACGGATGCTGCCTAGTTCAGTGCCTCCACGGCACTGCCTCCGGCGCTGATGCGTTGCCGCCCGGCAGTGGGTGTGTCCTGACCCCGGTATTACGGCGGCAGCGGCCCCGCCCGGAGAAAATCGTGAGACAATGGTTGCCGAGACCCGGTTGGGTCCGTGAATCAGTGCTTGCAATGAGCCCGGGAACGGGAACATTGCGGCCGCCCCGGCAGTTCTAATTAATGGCTCTGTCGGCCGCGGTTGCACCTGATGTCAATCACGGACTTGACAGGGTCATAGTGGTGTTGCCCGTATGGTGATTCCACAGACCGCCGCTAGAAAGGTTTTCTGTGACCCCGTCTTCCGCGAAGAAGGAACCCGCCGCCCAGGCCGATGTGTCGGCCGAGGACAAGAAGGCGGCAACCAACGCCAAGCGTGCAGCCACCCGTGCCGCCAATAAGGCCGTCAAGGATGCTGCAGTCGCCGGTGGCGGTGACGCCTCGAAGCCCGAGCCGAAGAAGCGTGGACCCAAGCCAGGCGCCAAGGCTGCAGCCGAAGCTGCCGGCAGCGCAGCCCCTGATGACGACGTCGATGCTGAAGTCGAAGAGGACCTGGACGATGTGACGCCCGATCCTTCCGAACTCACCGACGAACCCGACGAGGCCGGCAAGACTGCCGCCGCCCCCACCGGCTCCGGATTCGTATACTCCGACGCCGACGACGACGACGCCCCGGTGCAGCAGGTCATGTCGGCCGGTGCCACCGCCGACCCCGTCAAGGACTACCTGAAGCAGATCGGCAAAGTCGCGCTCCTCAACGCCGAGCAGGAGGTTGACCTTGCTCTCCGGATTGAGGCCGGCCTCTTTGCCGAAGAGAAGATCGCCGCCGACGACGGCTCCATGGACCCGAAGTACAAGCGCGAGCTTGAGTTCATCATCCACGACGGCAAGCGCGCCAAGAACCACCTTCTTGAAGCGAACCTCCGCCTCGTGGTGTCCCTGGCCAAGCGTTACACCGGCCGCGGCATGCTGTTCCTGGACTTGATCCAGGAAGGCAACCTCGGTCTGATCCGTGCCGTTGAGAAGTTCGACTACACCAAGGGCTTCAAGTTCTCGACCTACGCCACCTGGTGGATCCGGCAGGCGATCACGCGCGCCATGGCCGACCAGGCCCGCACCATCCGTATCCCGGTGCACATGGTCGAAGTCATCAACAAGCTCGCCCGCGTGCAGCGCCAGATGCTGCAGGACCTCGGACGCGAACCCACTCCCGAGGAACTGGCCCTCGAGCTGGATATGACCCCGGAAAAGGTCGTGGAGGTCCAGAAGTACGGCCGCGAGCCCATCTCCCTGCATACGCCGCTGGGCGAGGACGGCGACTCCGAGTTCGGTGACCTCATCGAGGACTCCGAAGCCGTGGTCCCTG
The DNA here is from genome assembly GCF_044754225.1 of Arthrobacter sp. NPDC093125. Classification (NCBI taxonomy): domain Bacteria; kingdom Bacillati; phylum Actinomycetota; class Actinomycetes; order Micrococcales; family Micrococcaceae; genus Arthrobacter; species Arthrobacter sp. NPDC093125. The sequence continues at coordinate 139,313 of NZ_JBIVOQ010000009.1, forward strand.
CCGATGCCGTGAGCTTCACGCTGCTGCAGGAACAGCTGCACTCCGTGCTCGATACCCTGTCTGAGCGCGAAGCCGGAGTTGTTGCCATGCGCTTCGGCCTCACGGACGGCCAGCCGAAGACTTTAGACGAAATCGGCAAGGTCTACGGCGTCACCCGTGAGCGCATCCGTCAGATCGAATCCAAGACCATGTCCAAGCTGCGCCACCCGTCGCGGTCCCAGGTCCTGCGGGATTACCTGGACTAGCCTGAAAACACTCAGCCAGGGCCGCCACCGTTACCGGTGGCAGCCCTGGCTTTTTGTCTGGCGGAGGATCGTTTTTGCGGATGACGCCAAACAGCAGCAAAAAGGCCAGGGCTCCCGAACGGGAACCCTGGCCTGTCTGCTACGCACTATTTCAGCGGCAAGGTCTAGTCGACCGGTACCGGCGCCTTATCGTGAAGCCGGCCCGTCTCATCGTGCCATTCTGAGCTCAGCGGCTTGAGGGTCGCTTCGACGGCACGTGAATGGTGAGCGCAGAAGAGCAGCTCACCTCCGGAGGACTCGAGTACAACCCGGACGTACGCCTGTGCTCCACAACGGTCGCACCGGTCAGCTGCGTTGAGTGTGCGGTCGGCAACTGCTGTTGTCATGTCGGCCTCCTTAGTAGATCTGTACATCTATATAACCAGCATTCGGTGCCGAACTATGGCAAGGATGTGTCACTTTCGCTGTCCGCGTATCACGTGTGCGTAACGGCACGGCCCGTCCGGAGCCCTGCCGGGAGTGGCTGAACGCGGATCTCCGCCCGCGCGACTAGGCTAGAGGGAGCCATTTAACGCCCTTGCCGGGCCGTCTTTCGAAGGGGTTCACTGCCTGTGGCACCGAGTTCTGATTACACCGCCCGCCATCTTTCGGTGCTGGAGGGCCTCGAGGCTGTCCGGAAGCGCCCGGGCATGTACATCGGTTCCACCGACTCCAGGGGCCTCATGCACTGCCTCTGGGAGATCATCGACAACTCGGTGGATGAGGCCCTGGCTGGCTTCGGCCACGACATCAAGATCATCCTGCACGCGGACAACTCCGTGGAAATCCACGACGACGGCCGTGGCATCCCGATCGACGTCGAACCCAAGACCGGCCTCACCGGCGTGGAAGTGGTCTTCACCAAGCTGCACGCCGGAGGCAAGTTCGGCGGCGGGTCCTACACAGCGTCCGGCGGCCTGCACGGCGTGGGCGCCTCGGTAGTCAACGCGCTCTCCGCCCGGCTCGACGCTGAAGTGGACCGCGGCGGCAAGACATACAAGATGTCCTTCCGCAGGGGAGAGCCCGGCCGCTTCAAGGACGGTACGCGCCCGGATCCGGCAGCCCCCTTCGAACCGTTCGTGGATAATTCGGTGCTGGACGTTGTGGGCAAGGCCAAACGCGGGGTTACCGGCACCCGCATCCGTTACTGGGCGGACCGGCAGATCTTCACGCCCGACGCCAAGTTCTCCTACGAGGAACTGGCCGCCCGCGCCCGCCAGACTTCATTCCTGGTCCCGGGCCTGAAGCTGACCGTCCGTGACGAACGGAAACTTGCCGGCACCCCCGGCGAGAACGGGCCGCACGAGGAGATTTTCCACCATGACGGCGGCATTTCCGAGTTCGTGGAGTTCCTCGCCATTGATTCCGGGGTCACGGACGTCTGGCGCCTCCATGGTGCCGGAAAGTTCAAGGAAACTGTCCCGGTCCTCGATGAAAGGGGCCACAGCGCCCTGGCCGAAGTCGAGCGTGACTGTGAAGTGGACGTCGCGATGCGCTGGGGCATCGGCTACGACACCACCGTCCGCACCTTCGTCAACATCATTTCCACGCCCAAGGGCGGCACCCACCAGTCCGGCTTTGAGCAGGCCCTCGTCAAGACGTTCCGGAAGGCAGTCGAAGCCAACGCCAGGAAGCTCAAGGCCGGCAACGACAAGATCGAGAAGGACGACATCTTCGCCGGCCTGACCGCCGTGCTGACCGTCCGTCTCGCCGAGCCGCAGTTTGAGGGACAGACAAAGGAAATCCTCGGCACCTCGGCGGTAAAGGCCATCGTGGCGCGGGTGGTGGAGAAGGAGATCACGGCAAAGCTCAACTCCTCGAACCGCAACGACAAGGCTCAGTCGGCGCTGCTGCTGGAAAAAATCGTCAGCGAGATGAAATCCCGCATCTCCGCCCGCGTGCACAAGGAGACGCAGCGCCGCAAATCGGCACTGGAATCCTCCTCGATGCCGACCAAGCTGGCGGACTGCAGGACGGACGACGTCGCCCGCTCCGAGCTGTTCATCGTCGAGGGCGACTCCGCCCTTGGCACCGCGAAGCTGGCCCGCTCGTCCGACTTCCAGGCCCTGCTGCCCATTCGTGGCAAGATCCTGAACGTGCAGAAAGCTTCTGTGGGCGACATGCTGTCCAACGCTGAATGCGCTGCACTGATCCAGGTGGTCGGCGCCGGGTCCGGACGCAGCTTCGCGATCGAAGCCGCCCGCTACGGGAAGGTGATCCTGATGACGGACGCCGACGTCGACGGCGCCCACATCCGGACGCTGCTGCTCACCCTGTTTTTCCGCTACATGCGGCCCATGGTGGAGCAGGGCAGGGTGTTCGCGGCGGTGCCCCCGCTGCACCGCGTGGAAGTCATCAACCCCGGCCAGAAGGCCAACGAGATGATCTACACCTACTCGGAGGCGGAGCTGCACGCACTGCTTGCCCGCCTCGCCAAGGAAGGCAAGCGCTACAAGGAACCCATTCAGCGGTACAAGGGCCTGGGCGAGATGGACGCCGAGCAGCTCGCCGAGACCACCATGGATCCCCGGCACCGCATGCTTCGGAAAGTGAACATTGAAAACGCCCAGCAGGCCGAGGCCACCTTTGACCTGCTCATGGGATCGGACGTAGCGCCGCGCAAAGACTTCATCGTTGCAGGTGCAGCCAGCCTGGACCGCGACCGCATCGACGCCTGACGGCGGCCCCGTCCAGGGCGTCTCTAGCCCAGCAGTCCCGGCACGATCAGCAGGGCCGTGGGCATGGCCAGCAGCAGCACACAGACGGCGAGCACTCCGCCCCGTATGGCGCCGGGCAGCGGAGGGCGCGGTGAGAGCAGGCGGCTGACGCGGGACGCCGTCGTGCTTGCCGGGCCCGAACCTCCGGCGCCGTCCGGCAGCTGCAGCCCCTGGTCGGTCCGGCCGCTCTGGCCGAAGGCAGGCGCTGCCTGTGGGAGGGCGGAGCCGCTGGCCACGATCGCGATGGCCTTAATCAGGGTGGCTTTGCTCTCGGTTTTGAGGGCCACGTCGTCGGCCAGCATTTCGATCAGGGAGTTGACAGCCTCCTGCGCCAGACGCGTCGTGGGCAGCCAGGGAAGCGCCTGCCGCCACGCCGCGAAGGCCCACAGCAGCAGGTGGTGGCGCTGGTTGAGATGAGCGTTCTCGTGGATCAGCACGGCACGCAGTTCCGCCGGTTCCAGTGCCGCCATCAGCCCGTCGGAGAGTACCGTGACGGACCGTGCGCCGCCCGGCAGGCAGTAGGCGACCGGCGAGTCGTGATTGATCACCATCGTGGCGGTGCCGTGTTCGGAGGGGGAAGCCAGCAGGGCGAGCAGCTCGCGGTGCTTGCGGCGCTGCCTCTCGATCTTGTAATACGTCAGCAGCAGGGTGAACACGAGGTGCGCGGTCAGCAGCGCGGCTGCGGACAGGGCAAACAGGTGCCAAAATCCGAGGGCTGTGGTGGGTTCATTCTGGAACACCATTCCGGCCAGCGCCCGCAGGCCGGCGATGAGGTTGTCACCGATCGGCTCGAGCCCGTACACCAGCATGGCGCCAATCATGGACAGGCCACCGGCGAGGCCGATGGCCTGCCACAGCACCATGGCCGTGAACGGATCCCGCGCAGGCCAGTGCGCGCGGGAAAGAAGGATAGGTACCGGCCATGCCAGTACTATCGCCAGGACCGCCAGGAAATATGAGGTCCAGAACATAGTCCGCTAGCTGTGGCCAAGCAGTTTGCGCAGTGTCTCAGCTTCACTTTCCGTCACGGAACCGATGAACCGGGCCAGCACGGCCTCGCGGTCCGGGGCAGATCCGAGCACCTCGTGCATGAGTTCCGCCGTGTGGTCCTCCCGGCTGGAAACTGCCTGGTAGCGGTGCGGGCGGGTGCCGCGTTCACGCTCCACCAGGCCCTTCTTTTCGAGGCGCGAAAGCACTGTGAGGACAGTGGTGACTGCAAGGTCCTTCCCCACGTGCCCTGCCGCGCCGCCCTGCGCGGCGGTGCTCTGTGCCAGCATGTCGCGCAGAGTATTGGCGGTTGCCGCTTCCTGGCCCGCCCAGAGCAGGTCCATCACTGCCCGTTCCAGTTCACCAAGACTCGCCATCTGTACATCCTTCTGCCATCACCCCGCCGGGCGGCCGGCTGGCCGCTGCGTGCTGTGATCCCGATACTTCAAGTACAAATCTAACGCGTTTCCGCCTTTCTTTCTACATGAGGTAGAACCCGCGGCGCGCCGCAGGTCGTTGCCACCGGCCTCGGGGCGCTGCAACGATGTTTACAGTGCCGTGGACGCTGTTCTACACTTTGTAGAAGTTGATGTTCTACGCGACGTAGAAAACATCGCCTGAGAGCCTGGACCAGCCTAAAAGTAGGGACCGCCTTGGAAGCCTTGGAAATCGCACGCTGGCAATTCGGAATCACCACCGTCTATCACTTCATGATGGTGCCGCTGACGATCGGCCTGGGCCTCGTCGTGGCCGTGATGCAGACAATTTGGTACCGGACCGGCAACCCGGCCTATCTGCGGATGACAAAGTTCTGGGGAAAGCTCTTCCTCATCAACTTCATCATGGGTGTGGCCACGGGCATTGTGCAGGAGTTCCAGTTCGGCATGGCCTGGAGTGAGTACAGCCGCTTTGTGGGCGACGTCTTCGGAGCGCCGCTGGCCCTTGAGGCCCTGCTTGCGTTCTTCGTCGAGTCCACGTTCCTGGGGCTATGGATCTTCGGCTGGAAGCAGCTGAAGAAGGGCGTCCACCTGGCCTGCCTCTGGATCGCCGTCGTCGGTTCATTCTTTTCCGCCTACTTCATCATCGTCGCCAACAGCTGGATGCAGCACCCCGTGGGCGTCGACATGATCGACGGCCGGCCCGTCATGACCGATGCCTGGGCGGTCTTCACCAACAACACCGCCCTCGTCGCCGTGCCGCACACCCTCTTCGGTGCCCTCGCCGTTGCAGGCGGGTTCCTGCTCGGCATCGCCTGGTACCACCTCTGGCGGCGGCGCCGCGACGGCATTGACACCGTGGGCAACGACGGGAAGGTAATCGTCGGCTCTGCCGACATCCCCGGCCGTGACGGCACCGACCACACCGTGTGGCTCCGCTCCCTCCGGACCGGGGCGGTTGTGGCGATGATTTCCTTCGCCGGCACCGCGCTGACCGGAGACCTCCAGGGCAAGCTGATGTTCGAGCAGCAGCCGATGAAGATGGCCGCCGCAGAGGCAGCCTGCCACGACGGCACGGGCTTTTCGGTCCTGAGCGTGGGAAACCTCGGATCCCAGAACTGCGATGACATCGTGGCCCTGATCGAGGTGCCCGGCATCCTTTCCTACCTGGCCAAGGGCGATTTCACCACCGAGGTCAAGGGCGTGAACAGCCTGGTGGACCAGTACAAGGCCGACTACGGCACCCACCTGCCGGACTACCCCATCTACGGTGAGCGTGCAGGGCAGGAAATCGAATACGTGCCGGTCATGGAGGTCACCTACTGGGGCTTCCGCATGATGATCGGCTTCGGTGGAGTCGCCGCCCTCGCCGCACTCCTGGCGCTTTGGGTCACCCGAAGCGGCACCGTTCCGCAGTCCCGCTGGCTCATGCGGCTGGCCGTGTTCGGAATTTTGGCCCCGTTCGGAGCGAATGCCGCCGGCTGGATCTTCACGGAAATGGGACGCCAGCCCTTCGTGGTCGCGCCAAACCCCGACCTCAACGGCATCGACCCGGTCTTCATGTTCACGGCAGCCGCCGTTTCCCCCGGGGTTTCGGCTGGCGAGATCCTGACCTCCCTGATCGTCCTGACCGCCATCTACGCCGTGCTGCTCGTGGTGGAGGTGAAACTCCTCGTCAAGTACGTCCGCGGCGGCGTCGTCTCCGCAATGCCGGAACTGGCCCATGCACCCGTTGACGAGAACGAGGACGCCACGCCCGGTCCGGACGGGCCCCGCAAGCCCGGAGCGGGCGACGACGTGCTGGCCTTCGCTTACTAAGACCTGAGGATACGGAACATGGAACTGTTGCCCACTGTCTGGTTCATCGCCATCGCCGTGCTGTGGACGGGATACCTCTTCCTCGAGGGGTTCGACCTTGGGGTCGGCATGCTGATGAAGCTTTTCGCCCGCGACAACACGGAACGGCGCGTGCTGCTCAACACCATCGGACCGGTCTGGGACGGGAATGAAGTCTGGCTGCTCACCGCAGCCGGAGCCACGTTCGCGGCCTTTCCGTTCTGGTATGCGTCCCTCTTTTCGGCCCTGTACCTGCCGCTGCTCATCGTCCTTGTGGCCCTGATCTTCAGGGCAGTGGCCTTCGAATACCGCGGGAAAGTGGACACCGTCCGCTGGCGCACCACCTGGGACTGGGCCATCGCCGTCGGTTCCTTCGTGGCCGCCTTCGGGGTGGGTGCGGCCCTTGCGCTCACCACCACCGGCCTGCCCCTGGACGCCAACGGGGACCGGGAAGGTGGACCGTTCGCCTGGTTCAGCGGCTACGCCGTCCTCGGCGGGTTTGCCGTGGCCGGCTTTGCGCTGCTGCATGCGCTCGCGTTCCTTGCGCTGAAGACCGACGGCGAGGTCCGGCACCGTGCCCGCCGCTGGTTTGTGCGGCTGCTGCCCGTCCTGCTGCTGCCCATGGCTGCCTGGGCCGTGAGCGTGCAGCTCCTCTTCGGCAAGACCTGGACGCTGGCTCTCCTCGCCGCTGCCGTGTTCGCCGCAGGCACCGCGTGGATCCAGGCACGGAAAGGCAAAGAGGGCAGGGCCTTCCTTGCCACCGGGATGTTCCTGGTGGGCGGTACCGCTTCAATCTTCGGGGCCGTTTTCCCCAGGGTGCTGCCCTCCACCATCGATCCCGCGTTCAGCCTGACCATCGCCAACGCGTCATCCTCTGATTACACGCTGGGGCTGATGACCGTCGTGGCGTGCGTGGGACTGCCGCTCGTGATCGCCTACCAGGCCTGGACCTACTGGGTCTTCCGCCGCAGGGTCAGCGCTGCGCACATTCCGGAGGCGCACAGCTTCGTGCCCGCGATCGCCGCCAAAGCCTTCCTCAGGAACGACTGAACATACCGTGAAGCCACAATTTCCCAGCGGACCGTCAACCCGTGCCGCGCTCTATGGCCTGGGCCTGCTCGCGGCGCTGAAAGCGCTCGCCCTCGTCCTCATGGGACAGGCCGTGGCGTCGGTCCTGGCCGGCCTCATGACCAAAGACCCTGCGTGGGCGGACCAGCTGGTCTGGGGAATGGCCGGCGTTGTCCTCAGGTCAGTCACGGTCTGGGCACACGGAGTGGCCTCCCGCCGGGCTGCGCTGGGGGTCAAGGAGGAGCTGCGCTCGCAGCTCCTGGAGCACGTCCTGCGCAACGGTGTCCGCACGTCGGGCCCGGCCGACGGCGGCCTGGCCGTGCTGGCAACGCGGGGCCTGGACGCACTGGACAGCTATTACACCCAGTTCCTGCCCGCCCTGGTGAACTGCGCCACCATACCGCTGCTGCTGGGCGCACGGATCCTGTTCGCGGACTGGGTGAGCGCCGTGGTGGTCGTGCTGACCGTGCCGCTCGTGCCGCTGTTCATGGTGCTGATCGGCCGCTATACGGAAGACAGGGTCAAGGACGCGCAGGCGGCATTGTCCCGGCTCTCGGCCCACATGCTGGAACTGGCCAAGGGACTTCCGGTGCTGGTGGGGCTGGGCCGGGCTGTGGCCCAGCGGCGCGCGCTCGAAGACATCTCCGAGGAGTACCGCTCCCGCACCATGGGCACGCTCCGGACCGCATTCCTCTCTGCCCTGGCGCTTGAGCTGATCGCCACGATCTCCGTGGCCGTTGTTGCCGTCTTCATCGGCGTGCGGCTGGTGCACGGCGACATGGCGCTGGAGGCGGGACTCCTCGCCCTGATCCTTGCACCGGACTGCTACCTGCCGCTCCGGGAACTGGGAACGGCGCACCACGCGAGCGACGACGGCCGCGCGGCGCTCGCTGAGACGACGGCGGTGCTGGACGCGTCCGGCCAGCGGCGGCTTGATCCCGCGGTTGTTCCGGCCGACGGTTCCCGGAGTGTTCAGGACGTCACGGTCGGCGGACTGACCGTCCGCTACGCCGGAAGGTCGGGTGCCGCCGTCGGGCCACTCAGCTTTACCGCACCGGCGGGGCTGATTACCGCCCTGGACGGACCCAGCGGCGCCGGGAAGAGCACCGTGCTGGGGGTCCTGGCAGGGACAGTCGGCGCTACGGCCGGCACCGACGCGGCCGGCACCGAGTCTGCCGGCACCGAGTCTGCCGGCACCGGAGTTGCCGGAACCCTTCAAGGCTTCGCCCCCGGGGACGTGGCCTGGGTGCCCCAGCATCCGGTCATGGTTGCGGATACCGTTTGGGAAGAGGTACTGCTGTACCGGACGGCCGGCGGCTCCGAAACGGCCAGCCCTGCAGACGCACGTAACGCCGACGAGGACGTGGTGCAGTGCCTCGCGTTGGCCGCTGCGGCCCACCTGGCCGGCAAGCACCCCGCGGAACTGAGCCCCGGTGAACTGCGCCGCGTGGCGCTCGCCCGCGGTCTGGCACGCGTCCAGGCCGGAGCCACCGTGCTGCTGCTCGATGAACCCACCGCCCACCTGGACCGGGAGACCGCCGATTCCGTCGCGGACGCTATCCGTGACCTCCGCAACCGGGTGACAGTCATCCTGGTGGCTCATGACCGGCAGACTCGCGAGCTGGCCGACCACGTGGTTCCCCTGGCCGCGGCCGGGCAGGCGGCACCGGTATCCGGAAGGTCTGCCTCTGCCCGGACCGCCTCCGCCAGCACTGTCTCCCGAAGCGCAGTCCCGGCCGGGAGTGGCGGCGCCACAGCATCCCGGCAGTCCGGCGCCGCAGCACAGGACCTGGCCTCCAAGGCTGAAGCAACGGCAGCTGAACAGACCGCGCCGACCGCCGGCCTGCTGGGCCGGCTGCTCGCCTCGGTGCGCGGCAAGTTCGCGGGCGCCGGCGCCGTGGGGACGCTGGCCTCCCTTTTTGCTGTTGCCCTCTCCGGGCTGTCCGGCTGGCTCATCCTGCGGGCCAGCGAACAGCCGCCCATTCTGTACCTGCTCACGGCCATCGTGGGGGTCCGGTTCTTCGGAATCGGCAGGGCCGTGCTGCGCTACTGTGAGCGGCTGCTGCTTCATGACGGGGTCTTTGCGTCGCTGACGCTGCTGCGCGGCCGCCTGTGGGAGTCGCTGAGCCGGCGGGCCCTGTCCCTGCGGCGGCTGCTCCAGGGCGGGAACGTCCTCGGTGTGGTGATCGACGACGTCGACACCGTCCGGGATCTGCTGCCGCGGGTGGTCCTGCCGCCGGTGACGGCTTTGGCCGTGGCCGCAGCCGCCGTCGCAGCATCAGCCTGGCTGCTGCCGGCTGCCCTGCCGGCGGTCCTGGCTGCGGCCGCCGCCAGCCTGGTGCTGGCGCCCGCCGCCGCACTGCTGGCCGACCGAATGTCTGCCCGCACCGAGCAGCGGCTCCGCTCCGGCGTCCTGCGCCGCATCGCCGCCGCTCTGGATGCCAGGGCCGAGCTGCACGCCAACGGCGCGGCCGCATCCGTCCTGGATACCATCCGGGCGGAGGACCGCGCGGCCACGCGGGCGTCCCAGCGCTCCGCCTGGGCTGAAGGGCTCGGCCAGGCGATCACCGTCGCGGCCTGCAGCGCCGCGGCACTGGCCTGTGCCGTCCTTGCAGCACCGCAGGTCATGGAGGGCGCCGTCGCAGCCCCAACGGCGGCCGTCGTTGTCCTGATGCAGCTGGCCCTCGCGGAACCGTTCGGTGCCATGACGACGGCGGTACGCCAGTTCCCCGCACTGCGTGCCGTGCTGCGGCGGATCGGTGAGTCCGGGGTGCTGGAAGAGGGCCGCGGATCCCAAGCTCCTGAACTGACGGATCCTGAACTGACGGCTCCGGAGCTGGCCGCTCCGGCGCCGCGGCAGGGGGGCCGCGCGGGGATTGAACTGGCCGGCCTGTCCGCGGCATGGCCCGGGGGCGCACCGGTCTTTACGGATTTGTCGGCCGTGGCGGAACCGGGCCGCTGGCTGGCTGTCACCGGGCCTTCCGGTGCGGGTAAATCCACCCTGCTGGCTGTTCTGCTTGGCTTCCTGCCAGTCCGCGAAGGCCGGATCGGCGTCACCGGCCGGGTGGCCTGGTGCCCGCAGGAGGCACACCTCTTCGATTCCACCATCCGGGGCAATCTGCTGCTGGGGCGTCCTGTGCAGTCATCAGACACTAAGCAGGCGTCAGATCCCGAACGGGACATGCAGCAGGCGCTCAAGGCTGTCGGTCTGGAGCCGCTGCTGAAGCGGCTCGACCAGGGCCTCGACACCAGGATCGGTCCGGGCGGCGCCTTCCTCAGTGGCGGGGAGAGGCAAAGGCTCGCTGTGGCCCGCACCCTGATGACGCAGGCGGAGGTCATTCTGCTGGATGAGCCCACAGCCCACCTCGACGCCGAATCGGGCAGGGCGCTGATGGCTGATCTGCGGGCCGGGCTCCGTTCCCGGACCGTGGTGCTCGTGACGCACAACCCGGACGACATCAGCCCTGAGGACGCGCTGCTGGCACTCCGCCCGGGCAGGGAAGCCTCACCCGGAAAAGCCCTGCCCGGCGGATCCCCAACCGGTGAACCGCAGGCTGGTGAATCCCCGGCAAGGGAAATCAGGTCCGGCGCGTCCATGGCGCCGTCGCGGGCCTCCCGTTAGCCTGTTTCCATGATTGGATCCGGCTCCGCGGAATGCACTGTCAACTTTCCCTCGCTGCGGTGGAAAAGCGCCGGGACTGACGACGTCGGGGCCTGGGCGGAGCTGATCGCCCGGACGGCGGCGGTGGAGAAGCCGGTGTGGTTTGAGCGCCGGCCTGAGCTCGAGCAGATCATGGAGTCCCGGAAGAACCCGCCGGAGGGCAACACCGTGCTGGGGTTCGGCCCGGATGGGGTGGCCCGGGCCTACGCGCGCATCACCAAGAACCCGGAAAGCGGAAAAGCGTACGGTTTCGGCTGCGTCGATCCCGCATGGCAGCGCCGCGGTGTCGGTTCTGCGCTGCTGGAATGGCTCGAGGCGCGGACGCGGCAGCGCTTCGTCGAGGACAGAGGCCCCGCTGCGCGGCTCCGGATCCACAACGAGCAGCAGCACGAGCACCAGGCCGCGCTCTTCGCACGGCATGGGTACAGCGTGGTGCGCTACTTCAATGAGATGCACCGGCCACTGACCGGGTCCTTGCCCGAGGTCGGCGTGGACCAGGAATTTGAGTTGGTGGCCATGGGCCCCGAGCTGAGTGAGGCCGTACGGCTCGCGCACAACGATGCCTTCCGTGACCACTGGGGGAGCGAGCCGAAGGACGAAGAGTCGTGGGGATTCATTGTCAACGACCCTCAGTCCCGGCCCGACCTCAGCGCCGTTGTGCTTGAGCGCGCCACCGGGACGGTGGCCGGGTACCAGCTGGCCACCTATGACCCCGACAGCGCCGTGACCCGGGGCTTCAGCGAAGGCTACACCGACTTGCTCGGCGTGCGGCGGGAGTTCCGCGGGCGCGGCATCGCCAGTGCGCTGCTCGCCGATGCCATGCGGCGCTTTGCCGGCGAAGGGTTGGACGTGGCGTCCCTGGATGTCGACTCGGAGAACCCCACTGGCGCGCTCGCGCTGTACCTGAAGATGGGCTACCAGCCTGTCAACAGGAGCCTGGCCTGGGACAAGTCCCTGGGTTAGCTGAACGGTGCGGCCGGCTGCTAGCCGTCCACGTCCACCAGGTGGTGGGTGACGTCGTGCAGGAAGTACTGGGCAAGGGTCAGGACCGTGAATTCTGAGCCGTTGCTGCGCAGCCCCGTCCGGCCCCATTCCGACTCGTTAACCCGGGCGAAGGAGGCGGCAACCTGTTCGCCTTCGGCGGTCAGTTCGGCGCCCACCAGCGCCGGTTCGGCGTTGGCGTAGTCGCTCTCCACGGCCGTCCGGTCCTGGTCCCAGTCGTCGAACTTCGCGTCGTCGTCGGTGAGCATGAGGTTCAGCCGCCGGTCGAATAGGTTGAAGACGTCCCGGACATGGCAGGCGTATTCCAGCGCCGACCACGTGCTGTCATTTGGGCGCTCAGCAACGTCCGGCCGGCGCAGCACGGCGCGCCAGCGCGGGAGCATGTTCTCCACGCTGCCCGGCACAGTCGACGGCGTCACCGCCGAGGCGTCGAATCCGCATTCGTTGCAGGGCCGGGAGAGAACCCAGGTCCAGTCTTTGGCATCCGGAATGATAGGCATGCCAGTAGTCTAGGGCGTGTCTCCTAAATTCTCGGCTCGCTCTTCGGGATGCTTGAAGGGTGTCTCGTACTTCTGTTTTGACTGATGGGCAGTGGGCCCGCATTCAGCCGTTGCTGCCGTCCTCTGCCGGCCGCCGCGGTCGCCCGTTCCGGGACGATCGCCGGGTGGTGGAGGGCATCATTTACCGGTATCGGTGCGGGATTGCCTGGCGGGATGTGCCGTCCGAGTTTGGTCCATGGCAGACAATTTGGAAGCGGCACCGCCGCTACAGCGGTGACGGAACGTGGGACAGGATCCTGGCCGGGCTGCTGACGGTCGCGGATGCCCGCGGTGAAGTGGATTGGTCTGTCTCGGTTGACTCGACTGTGAACCGCGCCCACCAGCACGGCACCAACCTTCCCCGC